>JAXLTZ010000004.1:0-289160 GCA_046329785.1 Chitinophagales bacterium | reverse complement strand
ATTTTTTAAACGCCAACATAAATCAATTTCTTCCATATGCGCAAAAAAATCAGCATCAAAGCCACCAACTTTATGAAAAATATCCGCTTTAATAAAAAAGCATGCTCCACTTGCCCAAAATATCTCACCGCTTTGATTGTACTGTCCATTGTCTTCTTCGCAAGTATCAAAAATCCTTCCTCTGCAAAACGGATAACCATATTTATCAATAAAGCCACCTGCTGCGCCTGCATATTCGAATTTATTTCTTTCATGGTAGGATAAAATTTTTGGCTGACAGGCAACCATTAATTCATCTTTTAGCATAAAGTTCATTGTATTTTCTAACCAGTTTTCAGTTACTTCCACATCAGAATTCAACAGTACATAATACTCACTATCGATACTTTTTAAGCCTTCATTATAACCACCGGCATAACCGGTATTGTTTTTATTAATAACCAACGTTAACTTAGGAAAATACTCTTGTAAGAAATCAATTGAGTTATCAGTAGATGCATTATCTATTATTACTATTTCTGCATTT
The DNA here is from genome assembly GCA_046329785.1 of Chitinophagales bacterium. Lineage (GTDB taxonomy): Bacteria > Bacteroidota > Bacteroidia > Chitinophagales > JADIYW01 > JADJSS01. The sequence goes on along the minus strand of JAXLTZ010000004.1, from coordinate 288,634 downwards.
GAATAGGTAGTGTGTTGAATAACATTTGGTAAAAATTGTTCCAGCCAACTTTTTCCGTTGTAATTTAAAATGACGACTGCAACTTTTGGTTGATTCATACTCTATTAAACAAATATACTTATTACTTATGACTTGCTACTTATTACTAATAACTTAATCCTGCCCGTTTCCATCTGCGGTGACTCCAAAGCCAGTATTCAGGTTTGTTATGAATATCATTTTCCAACAAACGAATGTATTTTTCTACAATAAAATTTTCCGGTTCGTTTTTTGCATTTTCAGTAATGGTTTCAAGACTTAATTCATAGTAACCACGATTTATCTTTTTTATAGATACATATAAGACAATAGCGTTTGTTCTTTGTGCCAATGTATCAAACCCTTTAAAAAAAGGTGTATCCAGGCTCATAAACTTTGTCCAGTATGCATTGTCTGTATCTACCGGTGTCTGATCTGCAAGAAAGGCAACTAAAGATGCTTGCTTTTGTAAATTTACATACAAAGATTTTATCTGATTCATTGCCACTAACTGGCAACCGAACCGGGAACGGTTTTTTAATAAAAACTTTTCAAAAGTTTTATTGCTTGGCGGTGCATACAATGCATACGAAGGTAGTTTTGTTTCCAGTCCGGCAAGGAGTGATGCCCATTCCCAGTTCCCATAATGCCCAAGCACTACAAAAATATGCTGACCTGTGGTTTCATATTTTTTGAGCAATGCATAACTTTCGTGATGTAGTTGTATGCGCTCTTTTAATGCTGTTTTTGAAATGGTAATGCTTTTTATTGTTTCAGCAAAGAAATCTGCCAGGTGTCTGTAAAAGTTGCTTCTGATAAACCATAATTCTTCACTTCGCTTATGTGGAAAAGCATTTATCAGGTTTAAATCGATAACGGTTTTTCTATACCCATAAATACGATTAAAAATAAAATAAATAATATCGGATAAAGTGAATAAAATTTTTAATGGCAAATAGGAGAGAAGTTTTGCGTAAAATAAGCCAAGTTTGGTAAACAGCCATTGCATGATGTGAAAATAGTGAATAGTAAAGAGTGATTAGTGATTAGTAAGTTATTTTTTATAAAAAACCTGTAAATCATAATATCTTTGTAAGATGAAATCCATTTTGATTGAATCGCAATATATTGGAAGTTGCAGCTACTGGAAATTATTGTTGGACGCAGATACAATTTTGATTGATAAACAAGAGCATTTTGTAAAACGTAGTTTTCGGAATCGCGCGCATATTTTAGGTGCAAATGGTTTGTTGCGCCTGAGTATTCCCTTAGAAAGTGGTAAACATCAGCATGCTGCTATGCAAGATGTCAGGATTTCGTATAATCAGGACTGGCAGAATTTACACTGGCATAGCCTTACTTCCTGTTACCGTCGTTCTCCTTTTTTTGAGTTTTATGAAGATAATTTCAGAAAATTTTATGATAACAAATTTGAGTTCTTAATTGAATATAATACTGAGTTATTAAAAACGATAGCAGCAATTTTAAAAGCAGATATTAATTTCACCTACACAGAAAAGTATATTAAAAAAGAAGATTTTGATGGAACAGATTTCCGGAGTTTTATTTTACCAAGTACAGAAAGTGTAATTGAATTTCCGGTCTATCCGCAGGTATTTAATGATAGATTTGATTTTATAAAGGATTTAAGTGTGCTGGATTTGCTGTTTAATGCAGGTACACGGAGTAAAGATTATTTAGAAAAGATAGTACTTAAATTCTGACTTCTACCTCTACTTTCCACAAATCTTTGTTTTCAGCTTTGTCAAACTCTTTCTTTAAGCGTACATCCATATTCAGGTTTAACAAGGAAATATCTGATACCTCATTGGTTTTGATGGAATATGTTTTAGCATCAGGTTGCAATGTTTCCGTTTTAATCAACTTAGCATTTTTTAAGCTGTAATTTCTCAGTTGAATTACTAAGTAGTTATACATGCCATCTGCTTTTGCCTTATCATCGGTTTTTACAAAACCACAATTCCATGAATAACGTCCTTTTGCATTGCGCGAATAAGTGGACTCGTAAGCACCACGAATACTAAAATTGCAATATACTTTATCGCTTACATTCGGGATTTTTATGGTGTCAATAGAGTTTTTACCGTTTAGTTTTAACTGAGAGATAGTATAGTTTATTCCTTCTAAAAAGCTGAAGTAGCGATAGTCAGGAACTGACCACCACGTTGGATTCATGTCCAATGTAACGCGTATTCTCTTTAGTTCAAAATATTTTTCGATAGCATTGTATCGTAAAACTTTTATACTCATTGGTGTTCCCACAGTGCCCTGAACCAAACTCAGTACATCGCTGTAGTTCATTTTATGAATAGGAACTTTATCAATTTCAAGAATTAAATCTCCGGGTTGTAAAGATTGAGCATTTATGTAATGATTGATTTCAAGCGATTTTATTTTAAATCGTTGTGCGGTAGAATCAAATACAGCTTGCCCGCCAATTCCACCAATATTACTGTTTTTGGGTGAAGTTGCGGTTGCGAGAAGGAAAAATGTTCCGGTAATAAAAAGTAATATGTTTCGCATATGTTTCCAAATGCAAATTTAAATCCAAAAAATGATAAAAGAAAGCCTTCAAGTGTTAATTGAAGGCTTTCTAATTGGATTATAAGTAATTTTCACAATTTTATAACTTTTTAAACAAACCGCCAAAGGCCATCATTTGCATCAAATCTGATACTTTTATTTTTCCGGTCATAAATGCTTCTTGTGGATTGAGCTTGCCTGTTTCTATATTGATATACGTTTCATCATCTGTTTCAACCAAACAGTCCACAGTATTCAGTCCACTTTCTTCCGCATTTTCAATTGCTAAATTGCCATCATTAATTTTTACTAAGTAATTAGAAGAATCAAACTTAAATCCAACAGTTAGATTTTTACCACTTGCTTTTTCTTTTTTAAACCTTGATGGTAATGTGGCAAAAATATCAGCTACGGTTTCTAATTTAGGACGTTCAACAGTATTCTTCGACTCAGCTCTTTCATAATTTGTTTCATCAATAACCATCTTTGCAATTATTTCGCGCATAATTTCTGATGAACCGCCGCCTATAGTACCAATACGGGCATCGCGGAAAGCACGTGCTGCTTTGTATTCTTCCATATAACCATAACCACCTAAAAATTGTAAAACCTGATAGGTGCATTTATCGGCTAATTCGGTTGCCAATAATTTTGACATAGAACTTTCCTTTACTGCATATTTACCATCGGCATTCATTCTGCATGTATGTAACACAAAGAATTTTACAGATTCAATTTCTGCTGCCATTTGCGCTACGCGATGACGCAATACCTGAAATTTATTGATAGTTCTGCCAAATGCACTGCGTTGACTCATGTATTCTAAGCCGTATTGGAGGATGGCTTCGCAACCGGCATAACCCATGATAGAGCCTGCTAAGCGTTCTAATTGAAGGCCACCCATCAAATAATAAAACCCTTTGCCTTCTTCTCCTAAGAGATTTTTAGCAGGTACTTTGACATTGTCGAAATGTAATTCAGCAGTATCAGAAGAGTACCAGCCGAGTTTTTTTAATTTATTTTTTTGAATGCCTTCGCTGTTCAAATCTACTACCAGTAAACTCACACCCGCTGCACCTGCATCCGGATTTGTTTTGCAAACAAGAATTACAAAATGTCCATAGATACCATTCGTAATAAATGTTTTAGAACCGTTTAAAATATAATAATCGCCTTCTTTTTTTGCACGCATCTGAATGTTGGCTGCATCGCTGCCGGCGCCCGGTTCTGTAATGCCAATACATCCGATTTTGTCGCCTGCGATAGCCGGTTTCAAAAATTCTTCTTTTAAATAATCACTTCCGTGATGCAAGATGTACGGTGTGCTCATAAAAACCTGTACAGCTGCCGTAATTGCAAAACCGCCGGAAAATATTTTGGAGATTTCTTCCAGCATTACAACATTATAAAAGAAGTCGAGATTGCTGCCGCCATACTCTTCAGGATAGCAAAGGCCGAAGTAACCCATTTCGCCGAATTTCTTCCAGAATTCGCGCGGGATTTTGCCATCGGCTTCCCATTGGTCGATGTTTGGAATGGCTTCTGCTTCTAAAAATTGTCGAATGGTTCTTCTGAAAGATTCATGTTCTTCATTGAAGTAATAAGATAGTGCTGTACTCATGATATTTTTTAATTAAATAATTTAGTAATTCAATAATTAAATAATTATTTCTTTTGATTGATTTTTGAGGTGGCTAATATTTTTGTTAATATTTTTCTGATTGCTGATAGTTGGATTATCAGATGATCACAGTTTGGGTAAGATTCCATTACTTTGCAAATGTCCAACCAGTACTCTGCTTCTTCTAATTCCTTTAACGCAATTTTTATTTTGTGAATGAAGTCAGCCTTGCTTTCTGCATTTTGTGCTTCTCTACAATTTGCTCCAATGGAAGTTCCGGATTTTAGAAGTTGATTTGAAATTACATATTTTCTTTTTTCTTCTAATATTTCACAATACAATACCACTTGAACTGAAAATTCAAAAGTTAGTTTTAATATTGGATTATCCTTTTTCTCCATTATTAAATTATTTTATTGTTTCATTATTTAATTTTCGAAACAGTGTTCCGAACTGCATCATTTTTCCTAAATCACTTACTTGAATTTTACCAGACATAAATGCTTCCTGTGGATTGAGTTTTCCCATTTCCACACCGATATAGGTTTGAGTCTGAGTCGTAAGTATTAAGTCGTAAGTCGTAAGATTTTTTTCTTTAGTCACAGAGATATTTCCATTAGAAATTTGTACGGAAAAATTCAGCTCACTTTCAAATTCAAATAAAACGTTTAAACTGATATCTTTTGCTTTTTCTGTTTTTAATCTTGTTGTTAAAGTGGCAAATAAATCATCAATAGTTAAATCTTTTGTCTGCTGACTTCCGGCCGCTGTCTGATTACCATACGATATATCATCAATAACCATTTTTGCAATAATTTCACACATGATTTCAGAGGAACCGCCACCAATAGTTCCTAAACGTGAATCTCTGAAAAAACGTGCTATTTTATATTCTTCCATGTAGCCATAACCACCAAACATTTGTAAGCACTGATACGCCACTTTATCAGATAATTCAGTAGCGAGTAGTTTTGCCATCGATGCTTCTTTAACACAATAATTTTTATCAGCATGCATTTTACAAACGTGGTATGTAAATGTTTTAACGCTTTCCAGTTCTGCTGAAAGTTGTGCCATGCGATGCCGCAGCACCTGAAACTTATTAATCGTTCTTCCAAAGGCTTTGCGTTCATTCATGTACTGTAAAGTATATGCGATTGCCCATTCGGAAGAAGAAATAGCGCCAAGTGCTAATGTCAGCCTTTCCAGTTCAAAACGCTGCATAATATAATAGAAGCCCTTGTTTTCTTCGCCTAATAAATTACTGACCGGAACACGAACATTATCAAAGGCTAATTCAGCAGTATCACTGGCTTTCCAGCCCAGTTTATGTAAATTGTTTTTTGATAAACCTGTAATGTTTCCATCAACTAAAATCATGGAAATACCGGAAGAGCCTGTAGAAGCAGTTTTGCAGGCAACTATAATATAATCTGCAGAAACACCATTGGTGATAAAACATTTTGAACCATTTATCACATATTCATCACCTTCTCTGACTGCAGTAGTTTTAATACCGGCAACATCAGAACCCGCATGTGGTTCAGTAATAGCGAGTGCGCCATGCCATTCACCGGAAATTGCTTTAGGTAAATATTTTGCTTTGAGTGTATCGCTTGCTTCATGTTTTAAATGCGACATGGATAAATACGGATGCGCTGAAATACTGGCACCAAAGCCTCCGGAATTAGATTTTGATATTTCTTCAATAAAAATTACATCATACCAAAAATCTAAATTGGAGCCTCCGTATTTTTCTTCTTGCGTTAAACCAAAGAAACCCATTTCTCCAAACTTCAGAAATATTTCTTTTGGAACACGCTGCTCTATTTCCCATTGGTCAACAAATGGTACGACTTCTTTATCCAAAAAATCGCGTAATGTTTTACGGAAGAGTTGATGTTCTTCGGTAAGATAATATGATTCTAAATTTGTCATGTTGGTTTCGTAATTAGTCAATTAGCTAATTAATCGTTTTTATATTTAGTAATTCTCTCGTTTCAGAAATAGTTGCAATTTCTCTGTCTAACATACGTGCTAATTTTACACCTGCTTCTACACACTCGCCATTTGATTTTGCCATCTCGCCGTTTGGTAAATAAAAATTATCTTCCAATCCAACGCGGAAATTTCCACCCATTGTACAAGCTGTTGCTGCCAATTGCCATTGCATTCTACTAATGGCAATTACTTGCCAGAACGAACCTTGAGGTACTTGTTTTATTTGATGTATTAAGTTATCGACAGTTGCAGGTATGCCACCAAGCACACCCATAACTAAGCTATAACAAGCATTGTCAGGAATTAAACCCATATCGCGCAATGGCACTGCGTTGTGAATATGTCCTGTGTCGAAGCATTCCATTTCAGGACAGATATTATTTTCGTTCATCGTTTTCACCACTTTAATCATCATATCAAACGAATTTTCAAATATGGCATTCCAATAAAATTGTTTTTGTTTTTTTGAATAAATGGCGTAGTTCATGCTACCCATATTAAACGCTGCCATATCCGGTTTGGTAACAGGTAAATGTTTAATTCTTTCCTGTACCGAAAGACCGATAGCACCTGTGGAGAAATTAATGATTACATCGGAAGAGTGTTTACGAACTTCCGCTTTTATTTCTTCAAATACTTCTGTGCGCCAGCTTGGTCTGCCGTCGTCCTCGCGTGCGTGAATATGTACTATGCTTGCACCTGCATCTACTGCGCGTTTGGCTTCCTCTCCAAGTTCTTTTGGTGTGTATGGTATTGCAGGACAATGTGAACGGTTGGTAGCAGCTCCTGTGAGCGCTGCACTTAGTATTAGTTTTTTATTTGACATATTGACTGATTTTAGTGTTTATTAATAATTATTTTGATTTGTTTATTGGCCTATCCAGTTTGCTTTTCGTTTTTCTTTGAATGCTGCTAATCCTTCGGCGGCGTCTTTGCTGCTTAAACATTGCATCAGCATGGCGTGTAAGTATTTGTGTTTTTCATCTGCTTTCAGCGATTTTATTTCATGGAATGCTTTTAATCCTAAACGAATAGCAGTTGGCGATTGTTCTTTAATGTCGTTTACTAAATTTTGTACTGTAGTTTCTAAGTTTTCACTTGTAACAACTTCTGAAACTAAACCAATTTCTTTGGCTTCCTGTGCAGAAAGTGTTTTTGCGCGCAAACATAAATCCAGTAATTGTCGTGCTGACATTAAGGGTTCCAAGGTTGCCATCACCTGAAAAGGAAAGATGCCGCGTTTAACTTCCGGTAAGCCAAATTTTGCTTCTTCTACTGCAACAACATGTGTGGCGCCGCCAATCATTAAAAAGCCACCTGCATATACATCTGCGTGTACTTGCGCAATGCAAGGCTTGTGCAGGCCGTTGAATTCATCACCCAGTTTTACCATATCTTTCGGCATTGGAATCGTAGATGGTTTTTCCGTTGTATCAGCACCGGCAAATGCTTTTAAATCGGCACCGGCACAAAAGGTTGGACCGTTTGCTTTTAATACAACCACCCAGATAGCATTATTGTAATGTGCATAGGCGAGAGCATAAGCCAGTTCATTCGCCAATGGCATGTGAAAGGCATTGCGCTTGTCAGGACGATTAAGCGTGATGCTGAGTACGTGGTCTTTTTCTTCCACAATCAGATACGCGAACGATTGCTCGGAGAAATTACTGATGTCTTGTTGTGTGTATATCATAGTTTAATTTAATTTAATTTATTTTATTTTATTTTATGAGATTCCCTCTTCCGAGGGAATGACTTATTTTTCATTTGGTGGAACCAGTCATTCCCGTGCAAACGGGAATCTCATTGTTTTATAGCATAATGTCTTTTAGTTTCTAAATAATCAAGAATATCCCTTTCTGAATACCATTCTTTTGCTAAATCAATTCTTTCTTTATTCATTGTATCAATTAATTCATCTTTCCATTTTCTATTCCATTTCTTTAATTGTTTTTCTCTTTCAATCGCATCTATCATATCTGTCAATTCTTCAAAATATATCAACTTATTAACCTTGTATTTCTTTGTAAAAACAGAACCATCGCCTTGTTTATGCTGTAGAATCCGGTACCATAAGTCAGAAGTAACTCCAATGTAAATTACGTTTCCAAAATTGTTGGAAATTATATAGACATGTGGTGATTTACTGTTTATCTTCATTCTTTTTGAGATTCCTTCTTGTCGAGGGAATGACATTTTTCCATTTGATATTTATTATTCTTTCATTTTCAACAACAAAGTTCCCGCTTCTACAAACTGTTTTTCCGTTACATATACTTCTTCTACTTCGCCGTCGCTGTGGGCTTCGATAGTGCTTTCCATTTTCATCGAAATCATCTTTAATAAAGCATCCCCGGATTTTACTACATCACCCGGTTTTACCAATACTACAGTGATATCACCCGGCATCGGTGCAATGTAGCCGCCTTTCACCGTTTCTTCATTCGGAGATGGAAAACGCTCCACTGTATTCAATACAATCTGTCCGAGTTGCGGAGATTGTACAAAGTATTGGTGACCGTTTTGGGAAATATGGAAGTTTCGACGGATGCCGTTGATTTCAAATGTGTACCAAGCATGATGAGATTCCTCGCTATGCTCGGAATAACGGTACTCAATTTGGGAGGTGAAATGTTTATCAGCAAATGAAATTTCCAGTGCATTGCCTTTAATATTATAGGCTATTGGAAACTCAAAACCTTGATATGAATATTTTTCCTGCTGTGCCTGATATGCATTATTGCGCCAGCCGGCCGGAACACCTTGAGCTAGCGTGCGTTTATTTTCTCTTTCTAAAAAGCGAAAATGAATTAGTGCACAGGTTAAAATATCCAAAGTTTCCTGTGCGTATTTCTCGCCTTCGTACTTGAATTTTTTGTCTAAGAAGTGCGTGTCAAAATCACCTTTTTGGAAATCTTCATTTTCTAAAATTGCAATCAGAAAGTTTTTGTTGGTGGTGAAGCCTGTACACACCGTTTCCTGCAAACCTTTGCGCAGGCGTGCTATGGCTTCATTCCTGTTTTTTCCTTTTGCAATTACTTTTGCAATCATTGGATCATAAAATGTAGAAATCTCGCTACCGGTTTCAATACCTGTATCATAACGTAAACCTTCAGACTTAGACGGAATCCAATCCAGAATTTTTCCGGAAACCGGTAAGAAATTATTTGCAGGATCTTCCGCATAAAAACGCACTTCTATAGCGTGTCCGTTTTGCGAAATATATTCTTGCTTGAAAGGAATCGGATTGCCTTGTGCCACTTCAATTTGCAAACGCACTAAATCGAGACCGGTCACTTCTTCCGTAATCGGATGTTCAACTTGTAAACGCGTGTTTACTTCTAAAAAATAAAAAGACTGGTCAGGAGCCACTATAAACTCTACGGTTCCGGCATTGTCATATTCAATGGCTTTACATGCAGCTACTGCAGCGTCGCCCATTTTTTTACGTGTTTCTTCTGTTATAAAAGGAGACGGACTTTCTTCCACTACTTTCTGGTAACGACGTTGAATACTGCATTCACGTTCGAATAAGTGCAACGCATTTCCATGTTTATCACCAAAAATTTGGAATTCTACGTGTCGTGACGTGTCGAAATATTTTTCTATTAAAAGTGTGTCATCACCAAATCCTGATAAGGCTTCTGATTTCGCTTCATTGATGGCTTTGTCCAGTTCAGATTCCTGTCGCACGATACGCATACCTTTTCCGCCACCGCCTGCACTTGCTTTTAGCAAAACAGGAAAGCCAATCTCAATGGCTTTTGCTTTTATGGTCGCTTCGCTTTGGTCATCGCCCTGATAACCGGGAATTGTTGGCACATTATGCGACTGCATAATTTTCTTTGCACCGATTTTGGAACCCATTACTTCAATGGCTTTTGGATGCGGTCCGACCCAAATGATATTCTCATCAATGCAACGTTGCGCGAAATGCTCTTTCTCTGATAAGAAACCATAACCGGGATGAATGGCATTGGCACCTGTCTTCTTTGCAGCATCAATAATTTTGTCGATTAGTAAGTACGATTCCGCAGGTTGCTTGCCACCAATACGAACAGCCTCATCTGCCAATTTTACAAATAGCGCATTTTCATCCGCATCTGAAAAAACAGCTACGGTAGCGATGCCCATTTCTTTGCAGGTTTTAAAAATTCGGACAGCTATTTCACCACGGTTAGCTACTAGTAGTTTGGTGATATTTGAAGTTTGAGACATAATTATTTCAGATTTCAGATTTATGATTTTAGATTTATTTTTTATTTGTATTCTTAGATTTTATAGTTTTTAAAATGGCTGAAAATATTGCAGTTAATTCACTAGATTCTTTTATTAATTCAATTAACCCTTTGAGATTTGTATTTGTTTCTTCGAGTAATTCAAACCAATAAATGCATTCATCAGCTTCTTCTTGTACAATATTTATTTTATTTAAAAAATCAGGACTTGATTTTCCGCGTAAAGCTGAACGGTAATTTGCACCTACAGATGTTGCTGCTCTAATTACTTGTTTAATGATAATTATATTTGCATAAGTTGGTTTTATGCTTTCAGTAAATTTTATTGTATCTACTGCAAATTTTTTTGTTCTATTTCTTAATTCTATAGAGTTCATCAAATCTTAAATCTGAATTCTTAAATCATAAATCCAATTACATTCTATACACGCCCCAGGCATTTGTGCCTTTTACTTCATTCATATACGTTAATGCTAAGATTAATCCAAATACATGACGGGTATCTCTTGGGTCGATGATGCCATCGTCCCAAAGTTGTCCGGTGGCAAAAAATGCATTACTTTGTTTTTCGATTTCCGCTTTCATAAATTCTTTCATCTGTGCTGCCTGTGCTTCATCAAATTGTTGTCCGGATTTTATGGCTGCTTCTCGGCTTACCATCTGCATCACACCGGCCAATTGTTCCGAACCCATTACAGCAATCATGCTGTTTGGATACGAAAATAAAAAGCGTGGATTGTAAGCGCGTCCACACATGGCGTAATTGCCTGCACCATAAGATGCGCCCATCATCAGCGTAAACATAGGCACTTCGGAATTGGAAACCGCATTAATCATTTTTGCGCCATCTTTAATCATACCATTTTGCTCATAATCTTTACCGACCATAAAACCAGTGATATTTTGCAAAAATAAAATAGGAGTGTGGTTCATATTGCACAACTGAATAAAGTGCGCTCCTTTATTGGAAGAGTCATTAAATAAAACACCATTGTTACCTATTATTGCAATTGGATAACCGTGTATTTTTGCAAATCCGCAAACTAATGTTGTCCCGTATTCTTTTTTAAATTCGTGAAACTCTGAACCATCTACCAAACGTGCAATGACTTCACGGCAATCAAATGGTACTTTTGTGTCTACTGAAACAATACCGAGTAGTTCGTCGATGTTGTATAGTGGTTCTTTGTAGATTTCAGATTTCAGATTTGTGATTTCAGATTTTAAATTTAAATTCGCCATCAACTCGCGAGCAATGCGGATTCCATCCAATTCATCTTGTGCTAAGTAGTCGGAAACGCCTGAAATTTTGGAGTGCATTTCCGCACCACCAAGAGTTTCGTCATCTACCACTTCATTTGTTGCCATTTTTACTAATGGTGGACCGGCTAAAAAAACTTTTGCTTTGTTTTTCACCATAATAACATAATCGCTCATTCCCGGAATATATGCACCACCTGCGGTTGAGTTACCAAATACAATAGATATAGTTGGCAATCCTTTTTTTGAACGTCGTGTGATTTCTTTAAAATTATTGCCACCTAAATTAAACACCTGCGCCTGGTCAGGTAGATTAGCACCTGCACTTTCCACTAAATTGATGGATGGTAAATTATTTTCATTTCCGATTTCATTGATGCGCAATGCTTTTTTTAGTGTTGCAATATCAATGGCACCGCCTTTGTTGGTACCAACATTTGCGGTAATTAAACACATTTTACCCGAAACAAAACCGATACCGGAAACCATGGTACCACCGGTGCCAAAGCCACCTTTTACGCCAAGTCCTGCCAATGGTAATAATTCTAAAAAAGGAGAGTCTTGGTCGAGTAATAATTCGATGCGTTCACGTGCTAAAAATTTTCCCTGTGCTTTTGCTTTTGCCAAATGTTTCTCTTCACCCTGAAACAAAGATTGTTTCAGGTGTTTATTCAACTCTTCTATTTTAGCCAACATCTTTTGATAATTTTCTTTGTAGGCGGCTGAGTTGGTGTTTACTTTTGATTTTATGACGCTCATTATGTCTGAATTTATCTTATTATTGAGACAGATTGCCACGCTTCACTTCGTTACGCTCGCAATGTCGTTTTATAACAAACAAGTTTACAAAAAAAATCTCTATTTGAACGAGCGTTTGGTAAAAATGTTATGTAAAATTTATGTTAATCAATTTTATTTTATTGATTATCAGTAAAATAAAAAATATAACAAACGAACGTTTGGTAAATAGTTGTTTAAATAAAAATACTTTTTTACATTTGTTTATCAAAATGTATTAATCACTAAAAAACAAATAAAATGACAGCAAGAGAAATTGTATTAGCATTACCAAGCAGATTAAAGGCTGAGGAAGCAGCAGGCCAAAGCGGCATATTTCATTTCCAGTTGGAAGGCGAAACCGGCGGTGAGTTTACAGTTAATGTAGCAGAAGGTGTTTGCACCGTAACTGAAGGATTAAGCGGTGAACCTGATTGTGTAATTTCAGCTTTGGCAACAGATTTTGAAGATGCGGAAGAAGGACGCGTAAACAGACAAATGGCGGTAATGATGGGAAAAATCAAAATCAGTAATTTAGGTGCAATGCTTAAATTTATTGGTATGTTTAGCGATATAGAAGCAGCATAATCGATTAACAATTAACAATTAACGATTGACAAATAAAATAGACAGTTCTGCAGAACTGTCTATTTTATTTTATTTTAATAAATGAGAAATATGACTATTTTGTGCTATAAAATACAAATATGAAAAAAATAATCTTTTTAATATTGATTTTCTGTATCAGTATTTGTAATCAATTATTTGCACAAAATATAATACCAGCCTCTTGTGTAGATGTAAAAACAGATGGTATTTATATTCCACAAGTGATAATTTATGGCAATGAAAGTTTTACATATTTTACAGAGTATGAAAAAGGAAAGGAAAAAAATGGTGTTTCTTCTATAGCTAAATATGATAAAGATATGAATTTCATTTCTCGGTTTATGTTAGATGATATGAAATCTGATAGCAAAAATAAAGATGAAGAAACGACTTTGTCTTTTTATACGTTGAAAGAAAACATTTTAATTGTTAGCAGAACAGTTATAGAGAATAATAATGAAAAATATTCAATTGGAGTTGTAGGGTATGATTTAAAATTGATTCAATACTCTAAAGAAATATATTCTACTAATGATGAGTTTGCAAAAAAAGTAGGGTCTGTTATTTCAGCAGATTCAACTAGCTTATTATTTATTTTTGGTCAATATAAAAAATATGGAAAGAAACATAATAATATAATTACTTACTGTGTTAATGTAGACCAAACAGGAAAAACACTATTTCAAAAATCAATAGAGTTTAATGGAATAGATAACTATGATAATACAATAAAAGAAATAATTTATTTAGACGGTAGTATTTATTTTGGAATAGCTTTAGGATATCAAGAAATGTCAAATACTAATTTGTACGGAATTGCCAAAAAAAATGAAAATCAAAGATATAATTATTTGATTTACCAATATTCTGTTTTGACAAGTTCTTTAAAACAAATACTAAATGATAAAAATGTAGAAGATAATTATATTTACGATAATCTTTTAACTTCAAGAAATGGTGTAATTTATTTGCTTGGTTGTTACACTACTGACAGAAGTGCTTCTGCGCAAATTTTCTATAATTATGATGGACATTATTTAATTCGAATTGATCCCAAAACGAATAAAGTATTGACGTCCAATTTTTGGGAAAATGATTTAAAACAAAAAAGCTTTGTAACTTCTATTAAATTTAAAGAAAATGGAGGCTATTACGTAATTTCTGAAAATAATAACACTAATGGATTTTCATTTTCGGATAATATGTACATTTATAATTTTGATAATAGTGATAAACTCATTTGGAAAAAAAAGATTGAGAAACAACATCAAGGTGGAAATTTGCAAAAAGGAGCTCAGTTTATGTATTCAATAGAGTTTGTAAAAGAAAATGATTTGTATATATTAATGAATGAAAATAAAAAAAATGCTGAATTGCCTATTAATGCACCAATGGCTGAATATAAAAATTGGGAAAAAGGTGGTTTGTATTGCATCTCATTTATTTATGGTGATAACTTTGAAAAAAAGAAAATTATTTTCAATTCAGACGAATTCGGATGTGATTTATATACAAGCAATCCTTGGTACTTTACAATTCATTCAAAATATATGACAGAACGTTTAAGCAGTTATCATATAAATTTAAAACAAAATAAGATATATAATATTGGTGGCATAGATGAGAAAAGAAAAATATCGACATTGAAGATTGAGTAAAATTTCAGAAATATTGAACAATGCAGCCTTTGTGCTGCATTTTTCATTTTAATAAAATAGATTTGAAAAAGGATTTTGTATTTTCACATAGTAATGAGAAGTACTGTTAAATACTCGGAATTATTCAAACAACTAATCGGAATATTAGTAATTCCACTGATTCTGGCGGCAATATTTATAATGGTGATGTATCTTTTGCAAATGGCACAGATAAATGAAGCTATTATCAGTATTTATTCTATTGTTGGAAGCGTTGTCATTGTACTATCCGGTATTTTTATAGTTAGAAAGTTAGTAATGGTTAGTGCGGAGGTTGAGTATGATTCAAACGGCATCTATTTTCAATTTAAAAATAATTCATTTCTATACAACGAGACCTCCATTACAATAAGGTATGAAGATATTAACGAAATAGTGTTTGACGAAACGGAGAATTATAGAGTGTATGTAAAACTTAAAATAAGACAGCCTAAGAAAACTATTTTTATTTCACCCGAAAAGTATTCAAATAATCCAGACTTTACTGCATACTGGAGTGATGTCAAATTAAAAATAGAACATGAGATAGCAAAACAAAAACGTATACATGAAAAATAAAATAGTTGTTATAACCGGTGGTAATTCAGGAATTGGCAGAGTTACTGCTACTGAAATTGCAAAAATGGGAGCACAGGTTGTGTTGGTTTGCCGGAATGAACAAAAAGCAAAGGCAGTACAGGAAGATATCAATGCACTCACAGGTTTGAATAACTGCGATTTATTTACCTGTGATTTCAGTTCACATGCGTCGATAAAGAAATTTGCAAAGTCCTTCCGAATGAAGTATAATCATATTGATGTACTAATTAATAATGCCGGTGCAATTTTAGGTGAGCGTGAAGTAAGTGAAGATGGTTTTGAAATGATGTTTGCCACGAATCATCTCGGTTACTTTTTAATTACACACTATTTGTTGGATTTGCTGAAAGCATCTGAAAGTGCGCGCGTGGTAAATGTTGCATCTTTGGCTCACCGTTTCACCAATATGCGCTGGAATGATTTGCAGGCAGAAAAATTCTTTAATTCGTGGATACAATACGGTCATACAAAACTGATGAATATTTTATTCAACAAGGAATTGGCCTATCAGTTAAAAAAGAATACCAATATTACTTCAAACTGTCTGCATCCCGGAAATATCAATTCTAATTTCGGCAGAACAGGAAATCCACTGCTCAAATTTTTGATGAATAATTTTGGATTTGTACTTACCACACCTGAAAAGGGAGCGGAGACTTCCATTTATCTGGCAACATCTCCGGAAGTACAGGGGAAGACAGGGCTTTACTGGTATCATAAAAATCCAACATTTCCATCTATGGAGGCGATTAGCTCAGAAAACTCAAGAAGACTATGGGAAATTAGTTTAAAACTTACAGGTATAAAAGAGTTTGGGGCCGCTGATTTTGATTAGAAGTATGAATAAAGTGAGAATGTGTGAACAATGCAAAATATAACATTTTCAGATGCAACATTGGAGGATGCTGATGCGTTGCTTTCATTGGTGCATCAATTGGAACATTTTATTTCAAAAGAAACCTTGTTAAACAATCTTAACAGAAATATAGCAGATAAAAATTATCGCATCTTTGTTGCTAAACACAATAATACAGTGGTTGCTTTTGCGGAACTTCATTTTACACACTTTATACATGAAATCAACCCAAGAGCACGTCTGACTTCTTTTTGCGTTGATTCAACATTCAGAAATAAAAATATAGGTTCTGAGTTTTTGAAATATATCGAAGAATTTTGCAGGACAATTAATTATTTGAGAATTGAGTTGACCAGTAATATTCGCAGATCAGATGCGCACCGGTTTTATGAAAACAATGGCTATGTATTTGCGTCTAAAAGATTTTACAAAGAATTAGAATGAGTATTATTCATTTCTTTACGGATAATTTTCCACCCCTTACTCTAATCAGTTGGTTATTTCCGATATCCATTTTATGGAGTTTTTTGGCATTACACATTGCAGCATTTTGTAAGAAGAATTTAAACTGGGAAACAGGTTACACACGAAAACTATTTCATCTCTTTATTTTTATCTCAGCCTTTTTTTATCAAAAGTATTTTGCACTGCAGGGAGTTTTTATTTTAGGATGGTCGGTTACGATTGTTTTAATATATGCATGTGCGAAAGGGAATGGTAATATTTATTTTGAAGCATTGGCGCGGGAAAATGATGCACCACACCGAACAAAATATATAGTCTATTCTTATCTGGCTACATTTACAGGAGGGGTTTTGTCTAATCTATTATTTGGAAAATTTGCTGTATTTGGATATCTCATTACAGGAATTGCAGATGCCATTGCGGAACCCATAGGTACGAGGTTTGGAAAGCATCAGTATCGTGTTTTTAGTTTTGATAAAAATAAAACAGCGCACAGGAGTTTAGAGGGTAGCCTGGCTGTATTTGTAAGCACTTATTTGATTTATTTTTTAGTACTGTATTTCTCACAAAATATTTTTCCAGCTACTTATCTTATAGTTTTAGTGACGGCCGTAATCTGTACAGTTGTCGAGGCAATTTCACCGGGTGGTTTTGATAATTTGTTTTTGCAAATTACAGGTAGCTTTCTGGCATCACTTGTGTTCTGGACATATTAGTTTTATAGAAAAAGCCATCTTAATTTGTGATGGCTTTCCTTTTTTTATAATACATTAAACACTATTCTTTTTGCTCATCTTTTTTTCGTGCAACTAATCCATCTTCAAATCGGATAAAGTCAACTATTTTATCTGTCGGAATATTTTTCGCAATGATTTTATAATCAGGTGTAATTAAGAAAACTTTTGGTGTGGAAATCACATCATATTCTTTTCGGAATGCGCTTACTCCATACATGTCTGCACCAACAAACCATTCAGGTGAACAATTCTTGGCAGCAAATGCTTTGAATGAACTGTCAGTCTGTTCTGTTGAAACAGCAAATACACCAACGCCTAATGTTTTTAGAGAATCTGCATACAATTTTTTCAAAGCCGGTATTTCATGTTGACAATGTCCGCAATCTGAATTCCAGAAAACAAGTAATGTGTATTTGTTTTTCGGAATAAAATCATGGAACCTTACTGATTTTTTCAGAGAATCCTGTACAATAAAATTTGGTGCAATGTTTCCAATCAATGTTGGTCTGATAGCTTCGACTCTGTCACGCAATTCTTTTATACTGGCTTCTGTCGGCCACCAAGCCAACCCATTTAGGTAATAGTTATCGGCAATATGTACATATATGGCATCCTGTCCCATAATTTCGCTCTTAGCATATTTCAGAAATAATTCATTAGTACAATACTGAAACATTTCTTTATTGATACTTGATTTCTTGATAATGAAATCAACCACTTTTATAATGGAATCAGGATGCGGGAAAGTATATGCATCCATATATTTTAAAATCTTACCTTGAAAGATAGGGCTTCGTATTAAACCGGAATCCGAAAAATCAATATTGTCAAAATAATGCTGCTGTATATAATGGAAATTATGGAATGTGTCTATTAAACTACCATTGGGATTGCGTTTCCCATCCGGAACTTCAATATCGAGCATTAAGGAAACCAGTTTAGAATAAAATGTTCCCGGATATTTTTTTATCATTTCTTTTCGGTGTGCAGCCATTTTCTTTGAGATGGCATCAATTCTATCTGTTATAACTTTGTACTCAGTTTCTCCTTTTTGAGTAAGTTTTAATTTTTTTTGCAAAGAATCATTTTCAAGGCCTAATGGCAACATGAATTTCATATCATCAAACATTTGTTTGTTTTCAACTGAGTTCTTTACAACGGCATTTTTAATAAAATTAGCAGTATCTGTGGTAATACTGAATTCAGTCTCTTTTAATATTATATCAAAAGCAGCATATTTCATGGATGGAAATGCGATAAGATAGACTCCGGCAGGAATGTCTTTTTTACCTTTTATGGTAGCAATGCCTTTGGCGTTAAAAACCAGTGTATCTTTTACAAAACGTTTATCACCGTAATAAAATGCCAGAATGCCAATCTGGTTTTCCATGCCTTTTATTGTGATATTAATATTATAATTGGCACCTTCTGCAAAGGTGATAAATGAAAAAAAACAAAAAGTGAGTAACGTACAGATTTTCTTCATAAAATATGTTTCGAGAGATTTTACAAAATTCGTTCCGAAAATAGTGATTCAGTCATAAATATTTGTGTAAATCTTTGTTAATTTGTATATAATAATGATGAAGTATGTATATATATTATTGGGTGGAGCTGCAGGTAGTTTAATTCGGTTTGTATTAGTCGATTTTATTACCTCCAAAAATTCTTCCTCATTTCCCTCAGGTACTCTTTCTGTGAACTTAATTGGCTCTTTGTGTATTGGTTTTCTGTTTGGTTTCTTTTCTTTAAACGGTGAAGTGGATGAACGACTCAAATTTCTGGTATTTATTGGATTTTTAGGTGGTTTTACCACTTTCTCCTCCTTTGCACTGGAAAACGTTAAGTTGATAAATGAAGGATTAATCGGTACATCCTTATTTTATATTTTAATATCCAATGTGGCCGGATTGGCATTGGCATTTGCCGGATATTTTACAGGTATTAAAATAAAATAAAAAGAGTCCGGCATGCGCCGGACTCTTTTTATTTTATTCTTTGAAGATATAAATTATTTAAACTCAAAATCAGCATCCGTTAGATTAACGCCCAGTTTCAATTCTTTGAATTCATAAATCTCATAAATTCCTTTTTCATCCTCCATCTTATGATAGATTGGCAAATAAGTGGATTTATCAATGTATAAAGTTGTTTTCTTTGCATAAGAAGATGGAATCTTTAATTTCTGACCAGGTTTTACATCATCGCCAATGTCATTTAATTCTTTAATCTTATACTCTGAAATTGCCAGTTTTTTACCAATTGCCCAAACTGAAGTCTCGCCCGCAGCTACTGTATAATCTACTATTTTGTAATCAGCATCGTTTATTTCTATTTTCCAGCAATCTTTGCCGTCATAATTTACAGTTCCCAGAATTTTTACATAAGAAGTTAAATCTTCTCCTTTGCGTTGTGCCATGCTTGTTTCTAAAATCTTTTTGATTTGTGCAAAACCTGCTCTTGTAATTGGGTTATGAACGCCTTTCATCAATAAACTGTTGGTTGGACTTAACGTTAATTTTAATCCTTTTTTCACTCTTACATCTTTAGACACAGCACCTTCATATATTAGCTGAGCAGACTGTGGTAAATGAGCAGATGCGTAAATTTTTAAAGGAGATGCGATTACTTTAAACTCTACATCACTTTTACTGTATTTGCCATCATGCATACGCTCTTGCGCATAAAAATGATAAGTCATAGTTTTGGCGTTACCCATGGCTGCCATAACTTTGGGAATGGTTTCCGTTACATTCTGCGCAAACGATACATTTGCCAAAAATAAGGTGGCAAAAAATAAAATGCTTGTTACTTTCTTCATGTTTTTTTGATTATTTTGACTAAAAATAAGATGTTTTGACGACATATCGCAAAAAGTTTGCCAATTTTTTATGCAAGCAGCTCGGCTAATGCTGAATTTATCTTTTTAAATGGAAATTGCTCTATGGTTTTTTCCATGTTTGATGAGATTTTTTTATTGCATAAATTACCCATACTGCCCTCGAGCGTATGTTCTAATTTTTCAGGTTTCCGGTATGTACCATCTTCCACTTGTTTGCCAATTTCTACATAAGCATCTCTGAATGTAGATTCGTTATTTTTATATAATTCATTAATACTATCCACAGTAAATAAATATTTGTACTTGTCGTCTTCTAAAATATTGTCTTTTACTGTAATTTTTTCCAGCATCAGTTGTGTCATTTCCAGACAATCTAAAAGCATATCAAATGATAGTAAATAATCTTCTTTGATAATTTGTAAATCCCGGTGATAACCGGAAGGCAAGTTATTTGTAATAGATTGAATTTGATTTGGCAAACTTTGAAGCTTATTACATTTAGCCCGAATTAATTCAAATACATCCGGATTTTTTTTATGCGGCATGATAGATGAACCTGTTGTCAGCGCATCAGGAAATGATATGAAACCAAAGTTTTGATTTAAATAAAGTGTAGCATCCATACAGAATTTGGAAAGAGTAGAAGCAATGTTTGCTAAAGCTTGTGTAACAACCTTTTCCATTTTTCCACGATTCATTTGTGCATACACCACATTATAATTCAAATCATCAAAGCCTAGTAATTCGGTAGTTAGTTTTCTGTTTAATGGAAAGGAACTTCCATAGCCGGCACCTGAACCTAACGGATTTTTGTTGGCCATTTTAAATGCTGCATACAGACACTCTATATCATCCACTAAACTTTCGGCATAAGCAGCAAACCATAATCCAAAGCTGCTTGGCATAGCCAATTGCAGATGAGTATAACCCGGCAATAATTTTTCCTTGTGTTTATCAGATAAATCTAAAAGCAGGTCAAACGTTTTTTTAGTTTGATGTACGACTTGTTCAATTTTTTCTCTCGAAAATAATTTAATATCCAATAAAACCTGATCATTTCTGCTTCTGCCGATATGTATTTTTTTACCTGCCGCATTATTTGTTTTTGTCAGCCTGAATTCAATTTCAGAATGAATGTCTTCACTTTCTTTACTTAATGAAAAAAGTCCTGATTCAATTTCTTTTAAGATTTTTTTTAAATCTGATTCAGCAGCATTGACTTCTTCCGACTCTAATAACTTTACTTTATGCAACATTTTTATGTGCGCAATACTGCCAATAACGTCATATTTTGCGAGTAGTAAATCCAAATCTCTGTCGTTGCCAACAGTAAATTGCTCTACCTTGTTTGCGAGCTTATTTTCGTTTAATTCACCTTTTTGCCAGAGTTTTTTCAACATTATTTTTTTACAGCAGTTACTAATTTCGGATATTCCAGTTTTAAATCTTTAAGTGCATCACGTACTTTCTGAGCAATAATAAATTCTTTATACCAGTTGTGGTCTGTTGGAATGATGTGCCATGATACAGCCTTGCTGCAATTTTTGAAAACATCTTCATAAGCATTAATATATTCTTTCCAGAGCTTTCTTTCCTCCCAGTCCTGGTCTTTATGTTTCCACATCTTCTCAGGATTTATTTTGCGTTCTTCCAGTCGTTCAAGCTGTGCTTCCTGTGAAACATGCATATAAAATTTAAGAATTACAGTACCGTTTTGTGTAAGTAATTTTTCAAAATTATTTATTGCGTCAAAACGCTGTGATACTGTTTTTTCGTCTATCCATTTATGAACCCGCTGAATCAGCACATCTTCGTAGTGAGAACGATTGAAAATCATTATCTCACCTTTAGCAGGTGCTACATGGTGAACCCTCCATAAGAAATCATGAGCAAACTCTTCATCAGTTGGCTTTTTAAAACTATGTACTTTTATTCCAATCGGATTTAAACAACTAAATACATTTTTGGTAACCCCGTCTTTTCCACTGGCGTCCATACCTTGTAAAATTATCAGTATACTTTTTTTCTGTGATGCAATTAAAATATCCTGCAAGACTTTTATTTCATCAATCAGCATTTTTGTTTTTGCCTTTGTTGAGTCTTTGTCTACACCTTTTGGTGCACGGGTTGATATTTTGCTGAGCTTTATTTCTGCCATTATTTTGATTTTTTGATTAGACTTATGATCTAATTACTAATCATACTATTTAAACATTCCTTTTAATGCACCTAATAAACCCCGGGTTAAAGTTGTGGTTGCTGTTCTTGCAATTTGCCGTGTTACAGTGTTGCTTAATACTTTATCTAAAGTTGATTTTTCAGCTTTACCAGAACGCGTGGTTGTTTTAGCTTGTTTAGCTTCTTCCTTTGCCTGTGCTGCTTCAGCCTCTTGTTGCTGTAGTTGTTCCATCTTTGCACTCAGTATTTCAAAAGCACTCTCCGGATCAACGGTTTCTTTATATTTATTGTATAATTTAGATGCGCGAATCAGTGTCTGCATTTCACTTTCATTTAAAATATCCATGCGCGATTGTGGCGGCGTCATTAATGCATGCACTAAAGGTGTTGGAATTCCTTTTTCATTTAATGCAGTCACAAAAGCTTCACCAATACCTAATTGCGTAATCAAATCTTCTACTTTGTAAAAATCAGTAATAGGATAGTTTTCAGCTACTAATTTAATTGCTTGTCTGTCTTTTGCGGTAAAAGCACGTAAAGCATGTTGAACTTTCAACCCTAACTGTGCTAAAATACTTTCGGGAATATCATTCGGATTTTGTGTACAGAAAAATATACCTACGCCTTTAGAGCGAATTAACTTTATAATAGATTCAAGCTGATCTTTTAGTGCTTTTGTTGCATTGTCAAAAATCAAATGTGCTTCATCTAAGAAGATAATTAATTCAGGCTGGTCCACATCTCCGCGTTCCGGGAATTTTGCATATACTTCTGCCAGTAAACTCAGCATGAATGTCGAAAATAACTTAGGTTTATCCTGAATATCTGTTAAACGAACGATATTGATATAACCGTAACCATTTTCATCTTTGCGTAATAAATCATTTACGTTAAATGAAGTTTCACCAAAAAATAAATCAGCACCTTGTTGTTCCAACTCTACCACTTTTCGTAAGATAGTACCGACCGTAGCAGGAGAGACGGCTCCGTATTCTTTTTCAAAGATATCTTTTCCTTCATTGGTTAAAAACTGTAATACTTTTTTAAAATCAGGTAAATCTACCAATGCTAAATTCTGGTCGTCGCAGAATTTGAATACCATAGCAACCACACCTTCCTGTGTGTCATTTAAATCCAAGATTTTTGAAATTAAAACTGGACCAAACTCCGTTACAGTTGCACGTAAACGGACGCCGTCCTGTGTAGATATGGACATTAGTTCTACCGGATATCCTTTAGGGTTCCAGGTGTTGCCGATGGCTGTGACTCTGTCTGTAATTTTTTGATTAAGTACACCCGGTTCTGCCACTCCTGAAAAATCTCCTTTTATATCCATCATCAGAACGGAAACACCATTTTCAGATAGTTTTTCAGAAAGTGTTTGTATAGTTTTTGTTTTACCGGTTCCGGTTGCCCCTGCAATTAATCCATGTCTGTTTAATGTTTTTAAGGGTATTTTTATTGGAGTATTGGGTACTGATTTAGCATCTAACATAGCACCACCCACCAAAATGGACCCTCCGCTAAATGTATACCCTTGCTGAATAGTCTGAACAAATTGTTCCTGATTTGCCATAATGTTGTTTTATAATAGATAAAAATAAGAAATAGTTTTTATTTCAACTGCAGAACATTTATTACAGCTCAAAGACTTCACCTAAACTTGGTATTTCAACAGATTTGTATTGTTTTGAAAGTAATGCTGATTTATAAGCTTCCTGTTTTGTGGGTTCACCGTGCACGAGAAATATTTTTTTCAGCTTATTTACATCCTGATTAGAGATAAACTGCAATAGTTCTGGCTGGTCGGCATGAGCACTCATACTGCTCATTACTTCAATTGAGGCACGAACTTTTATCTCCTGATGAAATATATTCACAGTTTCTGGTTTGTCAACGAGCTGCTGGCCAAGTGTTCCCTGTGCACAGTATCCAACAATTAATACGGTATTATTAGGATTAGATAGTTGATGAAACAAATGATGCTTTACACGGCCGGCATTTGCCATACCCGAAGCAGCAATAATAATACATGCTTCGTCTGAAACATTTAGCTTTTTAGACTGATTGGCATCTTTTACATAATGCATATTATTCCATCCAAACGGATTTTCATCTTTTCGCATGTATTCATAAATTTCTTCATCAAAACACTCAGGGTGAATGAGGAAGATTTCTGTGGCATTCATGGCTAAAGGACTATCTACGTAAACAGGAATATTTTTTAATTTTCCTTCCGTATATAGTTTATCTAATCTGTATAATAATTCCTGTGTACGGCCGACGCTGAAGGCAGGTATAATTAATTTACCACCTTTTGCAATACATGTTTCATAAATAATTTTCAGAAAGTGTTCATCGCTTTCCGGAGTTTCTTCATGTGTTTTTCCACCATAGGTTGATTCACAAATGAAATAATCTAATTCAGGCATTGGAGCAGGATCTTTCAATATCGGACGATTGTATCTGCCTATATCTCCGGAAAAACCAAACATGGTTTCTTTGTTGTTCTCATTTATTTTTAAAGTTACAGATGCCGCACCTAAAATGTGACCTGCATCAGAAAATAGGACTTTAATATTTTCATTGACAGAAAACCAGTTATCGTATTCCACACATCTGAAATATTTCAGGCAGTTTTTTGCATCTATCTGAGTGTACAACGGCTTTATTGTTTTCCTAAATTTTCTAGATTCATATTCTGTGTCTGTTTCCTGAATATGTGCGCTGTCGAGCAACATGATTGCTGCCAAATCTCTGGTGGCAGAAGTACAATATATTTTTCCTTTAAACCCATCGTTTACGAGTTTGGGAATTCTGCCGCAATGGTCAATATGTGCATGTGAAAGGATAAGCACATCGATGTCAGCAGGGTTGAAGAACCACTGATGATTAAAGTCTTCGAGAGTATCTTCATTCCCCTGATAGAGACCGCAATCCAGCAGTATTTTATAGTTATCTTCTAGTGTAAGTAAATGGCAGCTTCCGGTTACAGTTTGTGCTGCGCCGCAAATTTGTAGTTTCATACGTTTGAGTCGTAAGTGGTAAGTAATAAGTTGTAAGTGGAAAGGTACAGATTATTTGTATAAATTAATATAAACAATAATTTATAAACACATAGGCATATAGATATTTTTTAATAAAGACATTTAGGTTAGTAGTATTCATATTTGGTTTTTCCGGAGGAAATATAAGCTCGCCTTTGGCGAGTGCTATGGATTCTGATGATTCACGTTTTGTATTGCAATACACGATTTGTCTTTTACTTATTCAGCATAAATAACTATGTGTCTATGTGTTATAATTAAATTTAACTTTTTATCTTTACAAAAAAATAAATCATGTTACAGGATATTTATAACGACATTCAGGCAAAGATTCAGCAACAGATACAGGAAAAATTTGGATTAAGTGCTGACCAAACTACACAAAGCACGAATGTGCTGTTAGAAAACTTCAAAAAATTCTTTTCAGAAGATTTAATGGCTGGTGGCATGAGCGGGTTGCGTGATTTGATGAACAATGGATTGAATGATATTAAAACAAATCCAACCTTACAGAATTTAAGAGAAAACTTATTGAATGATTTAGTAAATAAAGTTGGTTTGGCAGAAGATACTGCCCAAAATGTTCGCGACTTTTCATTGACGGAAGTATTTGAGCGTTTTAAAACCGAATTTATGGATGAAAGTGGTAAACCCGATTTTGCAAAAATCATGAGTAAATTAAACTTAGCTGATTTCCAGGGAAAGGCACAGGAAATGATGAGTAAAATGGGTGTTGATTTGAGTAAGTTTTTTAAATAGAAACCTGCGAGGGTTGCAATTCAATTACAGGTATGTTATTCAGGTGTTTACTGATTCCGATACTCATCTTCATACACTCATCTTTGATAGGTCAGGATACTATTAAAGCTGATAAAAAGAATTTCTTTTTAGGCAAGCAACCGGATTACCATCGTTTTTATATCGGAGTACGATTTCCACAAACGTATTATTTTAAAAGTGATTTGCATTTGTCCGGTAGTGTTCAGCAATCAGATATGAGTATGGCTGATTTTAATGTGACCATTACTGATTTGAAGAGTCATGATGATGGATTTGTGTATGCAGCCGTTATCAGAACATTGAGAAATAAAGCAGCAGCACCACCATACGTAATAGCTTTCGGATATAAAATTAAAAACTCAAATTTTGGCATTGCAGGAAGGATTATTCATTACAAGCAATTTATGGAAAAGGGACAAAGTAATCATATAAATGGGGTGGTTGGTGCTGATGTATATACAAACTATTACGGCCAGGCTCCATTCTTAATTAATTATGAAAATACAGACGGACATAATATTTGTACCATTGGCCCGGAATTCACGTATACTTTGTTGCGTTCAAAAAATACTAAACATTGGATAGATGTTACCGGAATGATTGGTCCGGGTATCTCTTATCCGAGAACGGATGCAACAGTAATGACATCGAATGGCACTGTAATAAGACGAAATAATAAATACAGGATTTCAGGAGGTGGAATGTATGTTGAAACCGGTTTTTCTTTTACTGTCTGTAATTTCTTAACTTTTTTGCTGGAAGGTGATTTTACAGTAATCCGAAACTCACATATGAATATTATTTCAGATGCTGTAAATGAATTATTTGGTAGTCAGACTATTTCTGCTTTTAGTTGGAGTTCAGGAATTGCACTTACAGTTCCGGTTAAGCCGTTTAAGAAATTAAGAGAAGAGAAAAAATTACTAAAGAAGAATACAAACTAATTACAATACTTGCTCCAGCAACTTCTTATAAATCTTCAAGCCGTCTTCGATTTCCTGTAAATAAATAAATTCATCGGCAGTATGTGAGCGCTCAGATTTTCCCGGACCAATTTTTACACTTGGAATTTTTAATAAAGATTGGTCTGAAAGTGTAGAAGAACCAAATGTTTCAATATTTAATTTTTCAGCGGCTTTCACTAACAGATGTTCTTTATCAATCTGTGAAGGTTGTAAACGTGTAGAACGCGCTTTTATGTCCGCTTTTACATTATCACGTATAATTTCTAAAATCTGATCGGTGCTGTACTCCGGAATGGTACGAACATCTACCGTGTATTTACAAACATCAGGTACTACGTTGTGCTGTGTACCTGCATGAATCATACTTACCGTCATTTTTACAGGACCAAGAATAGGATTTATTTTTTTGAACTGATAATTCTGAAACCATTGTACATCCACCATCGCCAGATAAATGGCGTTGAGTCCTTCATTTCTTGCGGCATGGCCAGCTTTCCCTTTTACTTCTCCATCTAATACCATTAATCCTTTCTCTGCTATGGCCATTCTCATCTCGGTAGGTTCGCCAACAACCGCAAACTCACAGGCAGAAGTTATTTCCTCTATTTGTTCGATACCGTTTTTGCCTGAAATTTCTTCTTCAGAAGTAGCAGCAAAAATAATATTGTATTTTAAATCCTCTTTGTCGTAAAAATGTAAGAATGTTGCAAGTAAAGAAATAAGTGCGGCACCTGCATCGTTACTTCCTAATCCGTATAATTTATTTTCTTCCACTTCAGCAGAAAACGGATCTTTATTCCAACCACTAACAGGTTTAACTGTATCAATGTGTGAGTTGAGTAAAATACTTGGTTTTAAAAAATTATAGTGTTTGTTTTTTGCCCATGTGTTATTCAGTTTTGTTTCAAACGGAATTTTTTTTGATTTCAAAAATTTACGAATAATATCAGCAGCTTTATCTTCTTCTTTGCTGAAAGAAGACACACCAATCAGTTTTTGAAGCAACTCGATAAACTGAACTTGTATTTCGTCCTGTACGTTGGTCATCTTAGTTTTTGGTGAACGTTGTTCCAAATTTAGCATTTTCATTTACAATTGAAAGTACATCTTTTGCATGACACAATATAACTTTTTCCACACCGTTTTCCAGTGCGTGAATAATATTGTTTATTTTAGGCAGCATGCCATCAGTAATGATTTGTTTTTCTTTGAGTTGTTCAGTGTCATAGATGGTAAGTTCGGGTATAATGCTGTCGGTATTGTTAATATCTTTCAGTAATCCTTGCTTCTCAAAGCAATAAAAAAACGACACTTTTTTAACTTTTGATAATTCAACGGCAATCGATGAAGCCATTGTATCTGCATTCGTGTTCAGTAAGTTTCCTTTTTTATCGTGTGTAAGAGGTGCAATAACAGGCGTATAGTTATTCGCAAATAAATTGAAAATAAAATCCGTATTTACTTTATCAATATCACCGACAAATCCGTAATCAATAGTAGGATGGATGCGTTTATGTGCTTCTATAATATTGGCATCCGCACCGGTTAACCCAACAGCATTACAGTTGTTTGATTGTAGCTGTGCAACAATTTTTTTATTAATTAAACCTGCATACACCATAGTTACGATGTCAATAGTTTTTTCATCGGTGATTCGTCTTCCGTCAATTAATTTTGGTTCTATATTTAAATCTTTGCTGAGTTGTGTGGCTATTTTTCCGCCGCCGTGAATTAAAATTTTTGGTTGTTTGATACTGGCAAAATCAGCTAAAAAACCGGCAAACGAATTATCATCGTCTATAATATTTCCACCGATTTTTATAACAACTATTGTTTCCAATTTGTATATTTAAGTGATACTAAAATACAAGTATGTTTAAGAAGATACTATTTTTCTGTGTTATACTATGTTCAATTTTTTCTTGCCAAAAAATAACATTGAACAAAACCTATACCAAGATTATATCAGCACCCGGCCCGGAAGACATTGTGTTTGATAAGATAAACAACAGAATTTTGGTTTCCTGTGATGAACGCCGCGAAGGACAGCCTTTGCATGGTGAAATACAACAAATTGATATGGAAACAAATGAATGTAAGGTTTTACCATTAATAAATTTGCCGGCAATTCCATTTCATCCACACGGTTTTGATTTGCAGACAGTAGGCAGCATTGATTATTTGTACGTTATTAATCACTACAGAGACGATGCGCATACAAGCTCAGTATTGCAGTTTAGGATTAATGCTGCCAATTTAGATTTTGTAAAAGAATACAAAAACAATTTGCTGATTTCTCCGAATGATTTAACAGTGTTGCCAAATGGAAGTTTTTATTTTTCTAACGACAGGAATTCATCTGATATTTTAGAATTACTGACGAATCCAAATGCAGGTTCTGTGGTTTATTGTGATGGAAATAATACATGGAAAAAAGTAGACAGTAGTATTGGATTTCCAAATGGACTGTATAACGAAAATAATAAGTTGTATCTGGCTACTTCCAGAAATCATGCATTATTTACTTATGATATACAATCTGAAGGTTTATTGACAAATCGTACAAAATTATCTTCTATCAATGGAATGGATAATATTATGGTAAACGGAGATGAATTAATTATAGCGGTTCATCCCGATGAAATAAAATTTGCCTTGTTATCTTATTTTCCCGAAACATTATCGCCTTCAAAAACCTATTCCATTAATAAGAAGACAGGAACGGCAAAAGCCATTTTTTACGATGATGGCTCCATCATCTCAGGTTCATCTACCGCACTGGTAGTTGGCAATGATTTGTATTTATCTCAAGTATTTGATGGATTTGTACTGAAAATTTCAAATTATGCTGATTGACACATACTAAAAATCATTATTATGCGTTATCAGAAAAATTTAAAGTTATGAGAAACTTGTTATTATTTGTACTGCTTGTTACAATCCAGTTTTTATTTGGTAAAAATATCATTCCTGAAACACCTTTTACTGAATATAAATTTGATGCAAAAGAGTGTAAACTCATTCAACATCATCAATCGCGTATTTTTGTGCAGCCTTATACTTTCTATCTGGATGGAAAATTGTACGAGGGACAAGTAAATCTGAAATATCGCGAATTTGTGGATCAATTGGATATTGTCTTGAATCATATTCCGATGAATTATTCTGAAAATGATAAGCATCACGTTTTAGAAAGCGGAGGTATGTTTGAATTGATGGCATATGGCAATGGAAAATTATTATCCTTTGCACCAAATAAAAAAGTACAGGTACAACTTGCCAGTAATTTTGATATAACAGGCGGAGAAACATTTATACTAAATAAGCAAACTAAAAATTGGGAAAAAGCAACGCCATTTGGAATGTTGTCAGAATCCAACCAAAAATCTACCGATAAAAAAGAAGATTTATGGGGCGATAATGTTTGGTATGATTTAGAAAGTAATCAGATTTCAGATGACACCGGAGGCTTATGGCGCGTTCAGACAGCAAATTCCAACACCATGTCGTTTGAAGAACTGCGTTCTCAATCATTTAAAACAATCAATGTCGATAAAATGGAGATGTATAATTGTGACAGAATTTTAAATGAAGAAACAGTCCCTATTATCGCAGATTTCAAGTTAGACGGATATAATCAAAAATTAAATTCTCAGATTTATGTTGTATATAAAGACAGAAATGCTGTATTAAGTTACTATCCTAATCAATTTGCAACGGATTTTAAGTTGTTACCAAACGAAGATTTTACCATCTTCACATTTGCACAGGACGGTAAAATTGCTGTGTTGGATAAATCATTTGTTTCAGGATTTGATGCTAAATTATCTAAAAATAAAAAAGTTGTTTTTCCGATGAAAGTATTTGCTAAATTGCCGGGTACAAAAGCAGAGTTGGCGCAGTTAACAGGCTTATAAACTATTTCAGAATTCAGAATTACGATTTAAGATTATTTATGAAGAGATTTTTTTATGTAATATCTATACTTTTTGCACAACTATCGTTCTCTCAAAATTTATTTGTTACTGATACATTTACGTACACGATTAATTTAGATTTATCTAAAAATTTGTATTTAAAAACAGTACCCGTTGATTTGTTAAAAGGTTATTGTAAAGGTGACTGGAATGCATACTATCCCAAACGGGAAATGAATCAGTGTTTGTTTGATGACTTTTTGCAGCGATTTAATTACTATCAGGTAAACACATCAGGTACTACATGTTTTGATGATTATTGTAACAATGTTTATTTTACTGATATGTATTCACAGTTTTCCAGGAAATTAAAGTATAAAGAAGTTGTGTATTTTAATCAGCAACATTCGACTGTGAAGAGGGAAGTGTTGTGGTTGCAGGTATTCTATTCAAGAGAAGAATATAATGGTTGGAAACATTACGAAGGGCCTGTTTTTTGGATGCAAGAAATAAATAAGTCTACGAAAGGAATTGCAGTGTACAATAAAGATATACGATATGATAGCTGGACTCTTGAAAAAGAATTTAATCATCCCGGGTTTATAGTGAATGAAAACAAGCAGAAAGATGATAACAAAAAATTACAAAAGATATTGCAGGTAGAAGAATACTAATTGTAGATGTTTTTGAGTTTTAATGTCCAGTCCAGTTTCATTTCTACAATTAACGGAAAATTTGGATCATTTACATAGGTGATTTGATAATCAGCACCATTATTAACAGTCCTGCAATCAAACTCATTGGAGAAATTATTTTTATAACCGAAATTTTGTGTGTGGTTGTAAGGATTTCCAAAAATAGATAATACATTATTTTTTTTATCAGTATAAATTTCCATTGAACCGTTCCCTTTAAATGCATCGTACATTTTTCTGCTGAGTACAATACAACACTGATCTTCCAGATTTATTTCTCCATTTGTAAAATAACTGAAAATTCCGGTAGCATTTTCAATAGCTTCTTTGCTCAGGTTTAATGTTCCCTTTTTATTTTCAGGTGCACTCATATACCATTCAAAATTGTAATTGTTGACATTATCCTTTACAACAATAGTTATCTCATAATTATTGCCGTAGTAGTTTACATCATACACCAATTTTGTTCCTTTTTTGATTATATCAACTGGTTTTGATGAAGCATAAGAAATGGAAGACAGTACTACTGTTACACCTGATAAAAGCAAGATGTGTAGATATTTTCCCATATTCACAGTTTTCGGACTATTAAATTAATATGTAATTAATTAACTGTCAATAGTATAAGTGATTATTAAGGCTATTTTTTTGTTAAAAAACAGGATTTTAATGGATTTCAAGCAGATTTTTCAATACCGTCTGTGCCGCAAACTCACGATTAGCTGCCTGTTGTATAACTAATGAGTAATCAGAATCCAGCACATCATCGGCAACTTCCACATTCCTGCGTGTTGGCAGACAATGCATAAATTTAGCATTGTTTGTTAACTGCATCTTTTTATCAGTAATCATCCAGTCGTTGTGTACGCCGATAATTTTTCCGTATTCTGTATATGAACTCCAGTTTTTTGCATAAATGAAATCTGCATTTTCAAAAGCTTCATTCTGGTTATAAATGATTGATGCATTGCCAGAAAACTGTTTACTCAATTCATACCCTTCCGGATGTGTAATGATAAATTCAACATCGCTCTTATTCATCCATTCTGCAAATGAATTTGCAACACATTGCGGTAATGGTTTAATATGTGGTGCCCAGCTTAATACAACTTTCGGTTTTGTTTTTGTTGTATGTTCCCTTATGGTCACTAAATCTGTTAAAGACTGTAAGGGATGCACTGTCGCGCTTTCCATATTAACTACCGGTACTTTCACATTTTCTAGAAATTTGCTTAGTACGTATTCTGAATAATCTTTTTCTCTGTCTGTTAAAGTAGGGAAGGCGCGAATACCAATGATATCTGCATATTCAGCGATAACTGCAGCACCTTCTTTGATGTGTTCTGCTTTGTCACCATTCATTACGGCACCATCTTTGTATTCCATTTGCCAGCTATCTTGCCCAAGGTTTAGGATGATTGTATTCATACCTAAATTTTGTGCAGCTTTTTGTGTGGAAATTCTGGTACGCAGGGAAGAGTTTAAAAAAAGCAATACCATGGTTTTATTTTCACCGAGATGCCTATATGCAAACCGATTTTTTTTTAATGCAATTGCCTGTTGTGCCAATTCTTCTGCATTTTCTACATCATGTATGTTTAGGAAATTTTTCATTTTATAAACAAGCTTTTAGAGCATTAATTAAAATATCCACTTCATTTTTAGTAATTGTTAAACTTGGCAACAAGCGTATGGTATTCGGCTGGTTGGAATTTCCAACAAAGATGTGATGTTCATATACCAACTTATCGCGTAATTCTTTTACGGGAAAACTAAATTCAATTCCAATCATTAAGCCTCTTCCACGAATTTCTTTTACTCGTGGTAATTGCTTGCATTGTTCAAATAAATAGTTTCCAACTTCAATTACGTTTTCGACTAATTGTTCATTTTCTATTACTTCTAAAACTGCTAAACTTGCAGCGCAGGCAAGTGGTGCGCCGCCAAAAGTCGTACCCAGCATGCCATATTTTGCTTGTATTTTCGGATGAACCAGTATGCCTGCAACCGGAAAACCGTTACCCATTCCTTTTGCCATCGTAATGACATCAGGTTGCACATTTGCAAACTGATGCGCAAAAAACTTACCACTTCTGCCAAAACCACATTGTATTTCATCAGCGATAAAAAGAGCATTATGTTCATTGCATAATTGCTGAATTAACTGCAGAAATGAATTCTCAGGTTCATAAATTCCATTTACACCTTGTATGGGTTCGATAATAACTGCACAGATTTCATTTTCCGAGAATGCTTTCTGTAAACTTTCTTCATCATTGAAATCTAAAAAGATAACGTATGAGTCATCATTGACGGGTGGTTTAATTTTTGGATTATCTGTTACCGCAACTGCACCGGAGGTTCTGCCATGAAATGCACCTTTAAATGCAATTATTTTTTTTCTATTATTATGAAAGGAAGCAACTTTTAAGGCATTTTCCACCGCTTCTGCGCCGCTGTTTACTAAGAATAAATTGTAATTGTCATATTGGGAAAACCGACTTAATTTATTTGCTAATTGTTGTTGAATTTCTAAATGTACCGAGTTTGAATAGAATGAGATTTGATTTAATTGTTCTTGTAGTTTTTGTACATAATATTCATGTGCATGACCAATAGAAATTACTGCATGACCACCATAAAAATCAAGGTATTTGATATCTTTGTCGTCATATACATAACAACCTTTGCCTCGTACTAAGTTAATGTTGAATAATGGATATACGTCGAATAGTTTCATGTAATAGTCGTAAGGTATAAGTAGTAAGTAATAAGTTTTTTAATATGCGATTGGTTTAAGTTTCAGGCCTTCATCTTCATCAAAGTCAAATATCAAGTTCATATTTTGTACAGCTTGTCCGGATGCACCTTTTATTAAGTTATCAATCACGGAAACAATCATTAATTTACTTTCGTGCTTTTCAAGGTATAACAAGCATTTATTAGTATTTATAACCTGTTTTAAATCGATATTTTTATCAGCAATAAAAACAAATTTTGTATCCACATAAAACCTGGTGAATATGGCTTTAGCAACATCTAAACTTCCATCAAAATCTATATAAGTGGTGGTAATAATTCCACGCGTAAAATTACCTCGGTACGGAATGAAGTTGATTGTTTGGTTGAACGTAGTTTGCAGTTGAGTAATGGATTCTTTTATTTCACTCAAATGCTGATGTGTAAATGCTTTATATACGGATGTATTATTGTTGCGCCATGTGAAATGCGTTGCTTCATTTAATGCAATGCCTGCACCGGTAGAGCCGGTAATTCCTGAAATGTGAATATCAGATTGTAATAGATTTTGTTGCGCCAATGGTAATAATGATAGCTGAATGGCAGTTGCAAAACATCCGGGATTTGCAATATTAGCAGCTTCTTTTATTTTATGCTTATTCAACTCTGGCAAGCCATAGATAAAATCATCAGCATTATCTTTTAAACGGAAATCATTGCTTAAATCAATAATTTTTACAGAAGGAGAGAATGTGTTTTTTTCTAAAAATGGTTTTGCTTCACCATGTGGCAAACATAAAAACAAGACATCGATATCTTTATTGATTTCATTAGTGAAAATTAAATCAGTATCACCCAATAAATCAGAATGAATGGCAGATATCTTCTCACCATTATGACTTCTGCTGAAACAGAAGGCAATTTCCGTCTTTGGATGATGCAACAAAATACGAACCAGTTCGCCGCCGGTGTAACCGGCCGCACCAATAATTCCTGCTTTTATTTTTATATTCATTTTTTAATTTTCACGCAAAGACGCAAAGCAATAGAAAGTACACAGCGTATATGCAATTCTAAATTAACAGAAATAAATAAGTAAAACCCAAATAAGAAATGATATTTGTGTTAAGCGTTATTTATTCGTCGAGAAAATATAATCATTGAATATTTTGATGCTGGCTAAGAATACCTGATTGGTGACTTTATCATTTGTAGCTGTAAAGCGAATTTTTATCGTGTCTTTGTTGAAATCAGGTGTAATAAAAGCATCTTCAATGCTATTAATATCTTTGATTTCCAGGAAGTGAATAAGGTGATTAATGATTTGCTTGGCTTCAAGAATCGTATCAATTTTTACAGATTGCGTAATGTTGGTTGCTTTTTCAAAAGAAGTGATTAATGCTTTTCTGTTGTACGTTAATGTTTGTTCCATAGATTTTGTTTTCTATGAATAACAATAAAAGAAGCGAAATAATTCCTTCTGAAATAAAAAATGTTGAGTAAAAACTCAACACTGTAATATAAATTCAGAAAATTTTTAGCTATGCACTAAGTGGCAAGATGGAATTATTTCTTTCCCATGCCCATTCCCTGCATACGTTTCATCATCACTTTCATCTGGTCAAATTGTTTTACGA
Organism: Chitinophagales bacterium; assembly: GCA_046329785.1. GTDB lineage: Bacteria > Bacteroidota > Bacteroidia > Chitinophagales > JADIYW01 > JADJSS01. The sequence goes on along the minus strand of JAXLTZ010000004.1, from coordinate 252,432 downwards.
AAGCATTGACTTCTTGTATCGTATTTCCGGATCCTTTCGCCAGACGCTCTCTGCGTTTGCCGTTCAGTAAATCAGGGTTTCTGCGTTCTTCAACGGTCATAGAGAATATAATCGCTTCAATTTTTTTAAAAGCATTGTCATCTATATCAATATCTTTTACTGCTTTACCAACACCCGGAATCATACCTAATAAATCCTTGATGTTTCCCATTTTACGAATTTGATTGATTTGCTGTAAGAAATCTTCAAAATCAAATTGGTTTTTTGCTATCTTTTTGCTTAATCGTTGCGCTTCTTTCTCGTCAAATTGTTCCTGTGCTTTTTCTACGAAGGAAACAATATCTCCCATTCCCAAAATACGCTGCGACATACGTTCAGGATAAAAAATATCCAATGTATCTATAAGTTTTTCGCCACGCGAAACAAATTTAATAGGCTTGTTTACAGTATACTTTATGGATAAAGCAGCACCACCACGCGTATCACCATCTAATTTGGTTAACACCACACCATCAAAATTAATTCTTTCGTTGAATGCTTTTGCTGTGTTTACTGCATCCTGTCCGGTCATGGAATCTACTACAAACAAAGTTTCCTGCGGTTGAATTGCTTGTTTTACATTGTAAATTTCATTCATCATTTCTTCATCTACCGCTAAACGTCCTGCAGTATCGACAATGACTACGTTTTGACCTTTTTGTTTTGCATATGCAATGGCATTTTGAGCAATCTCAACAGGATTTTTATTTTCAACCTCTGTATAAACTTCTACACCTATTTGTTCACCTAATACTTTTAACTGGTCAACAGCAGCCGGACGATATACATCACAAGCAACTAACAATGGTGTTTTGTTGAGTTTTGTTTTTACGTGATTGGCTAACTTTCCGGAAAAGGTAGTCTTCCCGGAACCCTGTAAGCCTGAAATCAAGATAACTGCCAGTGAGCCTTTGATATTGATTTCACTGGCAGTTCCACCCATTAGTTGGGTCAACTCATCACTTACAATTTTTACCATTAACTGACCTGGCGAAACTGCAGTCAACACGTTTTGACCAAGCGCTTTGTCTTTAATAGTGTCTGTAAATTCTTTAGCTATCTTATAGTTTACGTCAGCATCTACCAATGCACGACGAATATCTTTTACAGTAGCTGCAATATTTAATTCTGTCAGTTTCCCCTGACCTTTCAGGTTCTTAAACGCACCTTCGAGTTTATCCTGTAAATTTTCAAACATCTTTTATAGTGATTTGTAAATAGTTATTAGTTATTAGTATTTTTCATGCTTTTTATTAATCCTTGTATAATTCTGCCAATCTCATCAATTTTTATCTGAATTAATTCTAATTCTTTTTCAGATATAAAGTTAAGATTTTTTGAGACTATAAGATGTGTTTCTAATTCATATAGTGAACCTTTTGCAATTTTAAGAAAGTTGCAAAAATTTGCGTTACTATCTCGACCCCAACCTTCAGCAATATTTGCTGGTATAGAAGTAGATGAACGAGAAATTTGACTAATCAGTCCAAACTTTTCTTCTTTAGGAAATTTTTCTAAAATCTGATATGTGACACTTACAAGCTCAATTCCTTTTTGCCATGCAATAAGGTCTTTATAACTTTTTATTGTTGACATCTTTAATCTGATTACAAATTACTAATCACTAATCACTAATCACTAATCACTAATCACTCTGTTAGTAGTAAGTAAGCCGTTGAACTTTTCCTAAATACTTAGCCAATCTTATTACCTGACGTGTATAACCGTATTCATTATCATACCATACATATAATACAATAGATTTTTTGTTAGGAGATATCAATGTTGCATGTGAATCTAAGATAGAGGCATGTGAGTTGCCTACACAGTCTGTCGAAACCAATTCCTGAGAAGTGGAATAATCTATTTGTTCTACTAAATCACCAAAGGTAGCTGCATTTCTGATAATGCTATTTACTTCATCTATAGATGCTACTTCTTTGGATAAATTTAAATTTAAAATTGCGAGAGAAACATCAGGAGTTGGTACACGAACAGCATTTCCCGTAAACTTGCCCGCCATAGTTGGCATTACTTTCGTAATAGCACTTGCCGCACCAGTTTCAGTAATAACCATATTCAACGGCGCAGAACGTCCGCGTCTGTAGCTTTTGTGATAATTATCCAGTAAATTCTGATCATTCGTGTAAGAGTGAACCGTTTCGATATGACCGCTTTCAATGCCTAATTTCTCTCCAATAACTTTTATGATAGGCGAAATAGCATTCGTAGTACAGGAAGCAGCGGTAAATATCTGTCCGTTATCCGGGTTAAAATCAAGATGGTTTACTCCGTAAACGATATTAGGCAAACTTCCTTTTCCTGGGGCAGTTAGTAATACTTTTGAAATTCCTTTTGCTTTTAAATGTGTACTTAATTTCTCTTCATCTCTGAAAATACCCGAATTATCAATTAATAAGGCATCATTTATTCCATAAGCTGTGTAGTCGATATCTGCTGGATTGTCAGAAACAATCATGTGAATTTCATTGCCGTTGGCGATTAATGATTTTTTGGAGTAATCTTCTGTGATAACACCACGGAATTTCCCATGCACAGAATCTTTACGAAGCAATGAAGAGCGTTTCTTAATTTCTTCGTCTGTATTTTTCCCGCGTGTAACGATAGCCCGTAATCGCAATTGCTCGCCATTACCGTGTTGTTGAATCAGTTCGCGTGCAGCTAATCTTCCAATTCTTCCAAAGCCGAATAAAACCACGTCAATTGGTTTTATAACTCTTTTATCTTTACCGTAGTCTTTTAATTTTTCCGCAACAAATGCATCGTAATCACTATTACCTTCTTCCAGCCATTCTTTTCCAAGTGTTGCTAAATCAATTCTCGTAGGAGCTATTTCTAATTTTGAAATAGCTTTTGCCAGTCCAACCAGTATTTCAATGGTTAATGGAAGATCTAAATATTTTTTGGTGTATTCTTTATTGTTCAATACTTCGGTGTAGCGAGCATCTACAATGTTTCTTCTTAAAATAACTAATTCTACATTTTTGTCTAACCAAAGTGTTCCTGCGATATTGATGAGTTCTAAGGCACTTTTTTCTTTAGAATTCCAGTTGCTCATTTTTAATTGTTGAATTTGTGAATTATAGAATTGTTGAATGTATCGATATTAGTTTCCCAAGTAATTTTTTAATAATTTGCTTCTTGATGTAGCACGTAATTTGTTAATTGCTTTGTCTTTAATCTGACGAACGCGTTCACGTGTTAATCCGAATTTTTCACCTATATCTTCTAAGGACATCGGATGTTCCACACCGATTCCAAAATAATATTTTATAACGTCTTTCTGTCTGTCTGTTAATGTTGATAAAGAACGTTCAATTTCTTTTCTGAGGGATTCCAGATATTCTAATTGTAAATCTGTTCTTGGAGCAGAACTGTTTTCCAAAACATCCAGCAAAGAGTTTTCCTCACCTTCCTGAAAAGGAGCATCTACCGATACATGGCGTGCAGCAACACTTAAAGTTGTTTCTACTTCTTCTCTTGTAATTTCAAGCATTTCCGCTAATTCATCTGCTGATGGTTCACGTTCAAATTCCTGCTCTAGATTTGAAAACGCCTTGTTAATTTTATTCAATGAACCAACCTTATTAAGCGGCAAACGAACAATACGGGATTGTTCTGCCAATGCCTGTAAAATAGACTGACGTATCCACCAAACTGCGTAAGAAATAAATTTAAAACCACGAGTTTCATCAAAACGTTGTGCAGCCTTTATTAATCCTAAATTACCTTCATTGATTAAGTCACTTAATGTCAATCCCTGATTTTGGTATTGTTTTGCCACAGAAACCACGAAACGTAAATTTGCTTTTGTCAAACGCTCTAATGCAATTTGGTCGCCGGCTCTGATACGTTGTGCTAAATCTACTTCTTCTTCCGGTGTTAAGAGGTCAACTTTTCCGATTTCTTGTAAATATTTTTCTAAGGATTGGCTTTCACGGTTGGTAATGGATTTGGTAATCTTGAGCTGACGCATACTTTATATAGTTGGATTATTTTAAAAAGAGTGCAAAATTAATCATTTTTTGGTTGAATGTCAACCTTATAACCTGTTATCAAAATAAAAAAAGCTGCTGAAAATCAGCAGCCTATATGTAATAATATTAATTTAACATTAAGGCATTGTCCAAACTGCAGTTGTTTTACCAGCTGTATTGAAATCTTCAGACATTATAAGTTTACTTCCTTTGTAAAGTTTAATCCAATCAATCGTTCCATTGCCTCGAAATGCAATACCCAAATGATCTAATCTTCCGCCAGCTGTGGTAGTGCCTGTATAATCAAAAGTTTTAAGAAGTGTTCCATTCCTGAAAGAATTAACTGTGTTATTTTGTATGCTTAATGAAAGCTCTGCAAAATTCGTCGGATCGATTAAATGTTCAGTTACATTCGTTGCTTGTTGTGCACCAGCACCTAAAAAGCAAAACGCAGCACTGGCACCTTTTTGAAATGAAGCGAAAGCTCCTTTTGAATCATTGCTAAGACCAAGATCTATTTCAAATGCTGTTCCATCACCAGTCGGGTTTTTAACATTCGTAACCATTTTAACACTGTCAGTATCCAAATTCAAATTAATTTCAGGAGGAACAGGAAGTGAAAAAATTGTAAAATAATGACCTACACGTGGTAGTGAAGCTGGATAGGTGGCTACTCCATCTTTGATAAAGGTAGGTGCAGCATAATACACATTATTACCGGATGAACCATTATTGTATTCCATTGTCCAAACTGTATTAGTAATATTTACTGTTGCAGGTTCAGGATCGGGGCAGGTTGTAGTACACGAAATAATTGTAAACGAAGCGATTAATAAACTGCTAAAGATTAATTGTTTTGAATTTTTCATTGTTAGTTGTATTTATTTATACGAAAATAGTTTATAATAATCAGAATTCAAATAATACTTTCTTTTTTTAAAAGCTTAACTTAAATTTCCTATTTTCGTTCTTGTATTTTAAATATGCTCAAACGCGTCGATAAAGTTGTTCTCGGAAGTTTCATTGTGCCATTAATTATTACTTTTGGACTCACTTCTTTTATTTTCATGATGCAATTTTTATGGAAATATATTGATGATTTTGTCGGAAAAGGCTTGGAAACAAGCTTACTAATGAAGTTAGTCGGACTCTTTACTTTAACCATAGTGCCTATGGCTTTGCCATTGGCTATTTTGCTGGCTTCTACTATGGTAATTGGAACTTTAGGTGAAAATAATGAACTGACCGCATATAAAACCGGTGGTTTGTCTTTAATAAGAATTATGGGCAGCCTGATTGTATTTACTGTTTTTCTTGCTTTCGGAGCTTTTTATTTTTCCAATAATGTATTGCCAAAGGTCCATCTGAAATTTTATTCATTATTATTTGATATCAGAAAACAAAAACCTGCGCTTGATATTAAGGAAGGAGTTTTTTACAGAGGTATTTCAGGCTTTGCGCTTAAAATTCACCACAAGGATGCGGATAATAAAACATTATATGGAATTATGGTGTATGATCATTCAGGGGGAAAAGGCAATGATAATGTAGTGCTGGCAGATAAAGGTGATATTGCGCTAAGCAATACAGGAGAGCATTTGATATTGACTTTGTACAATGGGAAACAATATCAGGATATAAAAAAAAGAACGATAGCTGCCGGCGAGCAAAAATCAGAGCAAACTATCATGGAATTTAAGCAATGGCGTAAAATCTTTGATTTACGGGAGTTTAAAATGACGCGTACAGACCAGAATTTATTTAAATCCCATTTTATCATGTTTAATGCGTCGCAACTTATGCATGAAGCAGATTCCTGCAGAAAAGATATTGAAAAAAGAATTGATGATACCAGAGTGAATAACGCTGTTTATTTTTCAGCATTAAAAAAGATACCGGATTCCGCTCTTATAATAAAGAATGTGAAAACGCCGGTGAATGTAATTATAGATGATATTTTTAATCGAAATATTACTCAAAATTGTGTGTCGGTTGCAACAAGTAATGTTCGGAGCCTTGTCAGTTATGAGCAAATGTCACAGAGTGATTTGGATTATAAGCAAACTAATTATGTGAATTACTACTGCGAGTGGTATCGTAAATTCAGTTTATCATTTGCCTGTCTCGTATTGTTATTTGTCGGATGCTCTATGGGCGCGATAGTTCGAAAAGGTGGCTTTGGTGTTCCCATTTTAATTGCAGTTTTATACTTTGTATTATTTCATGTATTGAATGTTACAGGAGAAAAATTAGCAAAAGGCTTGGTGATTCCACCTTTTGCAGGTATGTGGTTGGCATCTATTGTACTAATGCCCATAGCCTTGTTTTTAACCTACAAAGCGAATAATGACTCAGCTGTATTCAGAGGTGAATGGTACGGTAATTTGTTTGAAAAATTAAAAGTAATATTTCAAAAAGTTCGTTTAAAAAGAGAAACCAATTGATTTATATTATTTTTACATTCACTTTGTTCTTACTGATGTATGCATACATCTTTTATCCAATGCAGTTGCGTAAAAAAGCAATTGGTAAATCTTTAAATTTTCAGTCTTATAATTTGCAGGATGAATTACCTGATGTTAATATCATTATTCCTGTTTGTAATGAAGAGAAAGTAATAGAAGAGAAGCTGAATAGTATTTTTGAAACTACCTATCCAAAAGAGAAACTGCATATTTTTATTGGGTTGGATAATTGTACGGATGCAACAAAAAAAATTATTGAAACTAAATTTCCTTTATCTAATATTCACTTGATAGAATTTGCTGAACGCCAAGGGAAACCGAATGTCCTGAATCATATTATCAATAATAAAATTACGAACGAAAAAAGCATCTTAATTCTCACAGATGCAAATGTAATATTTACAAAGGATACGATTTTTGAATTGGTAAAATATTTTAAAGACGAACAGATTGGTTTGGTAGACGCAAATATTCAACCTAAAAAAATAACCAACAACAACGAAAAAGATTACTGGAATTATGAAACAGAAATCAAACAAAATGAAAGTTTGGTTTACGGAATTATTCCGGGGCCGTCCGGTGGTTGTTATGCGATTCGCAGAAACTTATTTCCAACTATTCCTGTCAATTTTTTAGTAGATGATTTTTATATAGGTTTTCAAATCATTACACAAAACTACAAAGCCATTTTAAATATAAATGCCATTTGCTACGAAGATATTATTACCAACTGGAAACAGGAGTTCTTCAGGAAAATCAGAATAGCTACAGGCAATTTTCAGAACCTCTGGAAATTTAAGAAGTATACTGTGCATCCGTTTTCAACTATCGGCTTTATTTTTCTCTCACATAAAGTATTACGCTGGAAGACACCATTTTTGTTGTTGATACTTTATTACGTTTTACTGCTTGAGTTTACATTGTTTATCTTAATCGTAACCTTATTTTTACCCATTATTGATGCACTTTTGTTTACTTTTGGTAAGGAATTTAAACCTTTAAGGCGGTTTCACTATTTTATAATTATGAATATCGCCGTATTAATCGGTTTTATTAAATTTTGTAAAGGAGTAAAAACAAATGTCTGGCAACCAACTACAAGAAACTGACAGCAAATTAGATACGATTGAATCTGCTATTGAGGCTGTACGTAATGGAAAAATCGTCATCGTGGTGGACGATGAAGACCGTGAAAATGAAGGTGATTTTATTACCGCTGCGCGTAATGCAACACCTGAAATTATTAACTTCATGGCTACCCACGGGCGTGGGTTGATTTGTGCACCGCTTGTAGAGGACAGATGTGTGGAATTACAATTGGATTTAATGGTTAATTCTAATTCATCACATTATGAAACACCTTTTACTGTTTCAGTAGATTTAATTGGACATGGTTGTACAACCGGTATTTCTGCTTCTGACAGAGCTAAAACCGTACAGGCATTAGTTGATAAGAACACAAAACCGGATGAGCTCGGAAAACCGGGACATATTTTCCCGTTAAAAGCAAAAAAAGAGGGTGTATTGCGTCGTACCGGTCACACAGAAGCTGCGATAGATTTAGCCCGTTTGGCTGGATTTGAGCCTGCCGGTTTATTAGTGGAAATTTTAAAAGAAGACGGAGAATGTGCGCGATTAAATGACTTATTTCCGATTGCGAAAAAGTTTGGAATGCCCATTATTTCTATCAAGGATCTGGTGGAATACAGGTTGCAGCATGACAGATTAATAGAAAGACAGGTAGAAGTGAAAATGCCTACAAAATATGGAGAATTCAGGTTGATTGCATACAAACAATTATCTACAAATGAAGAACATTTTGCATTGATAAAAGGAGAGTGGCAAAAAGATGAACCGGTAATGGTGCGTGTACATTCATCCTGTATCACTGGCGATATTTTAGGTTCATTGCGCTGCGATTGCGGCGATCAGTTGCACAATGCCATGAAGATGGTAGAAAAAGAAGGTAAAGGTGTAATTTTATATATGATGCAGGAAGGCAGAGGTATTGGCTTTTTAAACAAGTTGAAAGCCTACAAACTGCAAGAAGAAGGCATGGATACAGTGGATGCAAATCTGGCATTGGGATTTAAAGCAGATCAGCGAGACTTTGGTATTGGCGCACAAATTCTGCGTGATTTGAATGTGTCGAAAATGAAATTGATTACGAATAATCCGAAGAAACGTGCTGCATTAAAAGGCTATGGTCTGGAAATAGTGGAGAATGTTCCCATTCAAACAATTCCAAATGAATTCAACCAAAAATACCTGGATACCAAAAGAGATAAAATGGGTCACGAACTGACAAAAGAATCTAAATAGATAAAAAGTGTCGGTGAGGTTCTAAATCTCACCGACGCTTTTTTATTTCTAAGATAACGATAATCGTATTTTGTATTTTCCATCTATTGTTCCTTTGTTGTTGATTAGCTTAAAGGAGATATTCGGATATTTTTTGGACGCCTTATTACTTAGTTCTGCAGATTCTATAATCTCTTTTCCATGATAAACATAATGAACTACCCCCGGTACGCATAAATATTCGTATAAGTCGACAAATGCATTCATTGCATCTGTTTTATTATCGTATTGTAATTCCCAAGTGATATCATTGACTGTTTCTGACTCGTCGGCTGAGACTTGCACGATAATTGAACCTTGCTGAATACCAATAGAATTAGCGGGTGACTGTTTGAAGTCAAAAACATGAGTATAAATACCAACCGGACCATCCGGTGTAAAATAGGCAGTATAACCTTCAGGTTTGGTATATTTTAATTCCTTTTCTTCTGCCAGTAAATCAATTAGTGCTGCAGAAGCATTTGAAACATCTTTTTTAAAAAATAACTGTTCTACTTTTTTGTCGAACGTGTTGTTATCGGTGCTTAATTCATTTTTACCAAATATGGTTACTGTTGAAATAAACACAACAAGAATAAAGAGTATTCTTTTCATGGATATCGGGTTTAAATGTTTATTAAAAGGGTTTTACAATCTTAAATTTAATAAATAAAATCTAATATCGCCAGATTTTTTTTGATAATATGAATTATAAGACATTAAATAGATTACGAATTGAAAAATGAATTCTGATAGTTTTCAGAAATCTTTTTTACTGTTGAAGATATTAATCTTTTACAGGTATAAATTTAATGGTTGTATCTTGTGGCGGAGCAAGGTCTAATACTACCTTTTCAGGTTTTGGTTTTCGTTTAAATAAATCTTTAAAATTATCAAAGTCTTTCTGAAAAGAAATAGCACCACCTGTTTGGATTCTATCCTGATTAATAATATTATAGTTTGCGGTACGAGCATAAGTTTTTAAACGAATTCTGCCATCATTGGTAACTAAGTATTCCAGCACGAAATCACCCGCAATTGCTGCATTGTTGGCCGGTTGTCCGGTAACTGAATTAATATTGCTTGAACTGTTTCCAAAATTTACATTTCCTCCAATAGTTAAAATTAATTTACCACCTAAGATTTCCTGTTTATAACTGAATCCAAAGTTTCGTGATTCTTTAGATTCCAGGTCGCTTAACAAAACATCTACAGATGCACCTTTTATTAAACTCCCTAACCCTTGTGAAAGAATTTTGGAAATCTGATCGGAAATTAATTGTGTTACCGTATTGGAATAACCGCTTACTTTTTGGTCGCTTGTACCTGTTGGAAAGAAGGAATTAAATAACAGTAAGAAACCTGCCTGATTATTAACTTCATTTTGATTAGAATTTATTTCAACTAATTTCCTGTCAAGTGCATCCGGTACAACAGAAGTTGGCTGAATCTTAAATCCGATGGCTGTTTTATCCAGGGTTCCTGAAATTAAAAGATTTAAGTCGATAGGAAAGGTTCTGTTTCGGATTAATTTTCCATTTGCATCTGTTGAATCAAATAAATTACGTACGGATGCCGACTTAATATTATACAATGCATTTACTGCCAGTTCTGCTTTTAAAGGGTCACCATTGAATACAATTTTACTGCCCGGACCGATTTTAAATGTTTTATTTAAAATGCCCTGAAAATTGAAATCATATTTTCCCTCCGTTAAGTTGTATGTACCGTTTATGGACAATTCTCCTTTTTTGTCCATCGTAAAATTTAAATCACCTTCGCCACGTCCGACTATCTTATCATTTGCTGCCTGATCGAGAATAATTGCAATTTCTGCATCATTAGTTGCGGTAATATTCATATTGATATTTAACCCGCTGATTTTTGATTTATAGTCAATTTTTTTGATGGTATCTTTCGGGTCAACAAATTTTATGAACGTATAACCTTTGTCTGATGCTTTATCAGAAACAGGTAAATTAAATACTGTATTTTTCAAAGTTTCCAGACGGTTAACATTAATCGTAAGGTCATTAAAATAACCATCAATATCTACATCTCCTTTTGCAAATACTTTTCCATAAAAATCCTGATTGTCATCAAAAGTGGTATTCATAAAGTTATAGCCAGTCGGCGCACTTAAATTTGCTTTTTCCACTTTCCAGTCTTTAAAACCTGTATGAAGTAATTTTCCTGTAAGTAATGCTGTATTGCCGTAATTATCAAACAAGGTAATATTCCCAAAATCAAACCCTCTTTGTGTAAGCTTTATCTCTTCATTGGCTAATTTAAAAGTGGTACCTAATAATCTTAATTTCAATTCAGCAGTGTCAATCACCTGCGCAGTACCTGTTAATATTGGTTTTTTCAAATTACCGGAAATATTTACCTGTCCTTTTACAAATGCACGGGGAACCAATAGTTCTTTTTTTAAGATTGATTCAAGGAAACTCAGATTTACTTTTTCTATATCGGCATTTACATCAAGTTTTTCTTTTCCTTTAGTCTGCATATCATAAATACCATCAAATGAAAGCTGATAATCTTTGTCTTCAATAGTTCCGCCGGCTTCTACTATTTTCTTTCCATTCCTCCCATAGATACCATCCAAACCAATATATTTTACTTTATAATCCAGCACTTGTAAATCATTAATGGTAACATCAGCATTTGCTTGTAATTTGGTTAGCATATTTTTTAAGTTGACAGTACCTGAGAGTGTACCATTTTTTATGATACCGGTAGAGTCTATTAATTGTCCGACATCCGACAGGTTTAAATTTTCGATATTTATTTTTGCATCTGATAAGGTGTTTCTGCCGTTTTGTATATTTATTTTTTGCACTCCTTGTATCAACGAAAAATTCTGTGCAATAAAGATACTATCTACAATAATCAGTTCATTTCCTTTTTGTATCTGCCATATTTTCTTATTCAGTTTTAACTCTGAATCTATGATTTTAGCAATAATACTGTCGCCTTTAAAATCCAGTATTGACAACATACGAACAGAGTTGTCGGAAGTATCACTGGAGATGCTCAGATTCGTTAAAAGTTGTTCTAAGGAGCTGTTTAATCCAAATTTTATTTCTTTTATATCAGTGCTCTTTATTCTTAAATTTTTTACATTCGCGTTTAATAATAAATCAGTATTATTTGTATTACCATCCAGGTAAATATTATTAAATGCGATGTCATCATAATTTGCAGAATCCATTTTTGCATTTATTTCTAATACATTCTGACTAGTATTGATAGTCGTATTTAAATCGAGTTCACTGATATATTGTAACTGCGGAACAAAAACTTTTATCAAACCAAAGTCAGATTTCAATTTTACAGTCGCATCTACTTGTTGAGGTTTGGCAAGTTTATAATCTTTGTCAGTTGGTTTTATTAACTGCGAATATTTACTTAAAAACACTTTCATCGACGGGACAATAGACAGTGGATCAAAATTTCCGTTCAAATTGGCATTGAACTGATCTGAAGTAATGGTATAGTCTTTTATAACCCCGTCATTTTTTAAATTGATATCAACATCTGACAATGCCAACATATCTTTGGTATTTTGCAATATGATGTTGCTGAATTTTCCCGTGCCTGTAAAGTTATCTATTTTATCACCGCTTCCATGAACTTCTCCGTCTAATGAAATCATCATGGTGTCTTTGGTAAAATTCAACTTATGTAAGTCGGCATTTTTTATACTCGTGACAAAATCAAACTTTGGTACTTTGTCATTAAAATCAGCAGAACCATTGAAATCAACCAGAAAACAATCATCATCAAAGAAAGCTTTTCCTTTAAATTTCTTTTTTTCAATCAATCCGTCTACTTTAATTTTATCAAAGACAAATCCGTTGAAATAAAAATTTCGAATAGTACCGGTTAATCTGGTGTTTAAATCTTTTGTGCTAAACCCATTTCCATCTGCATTAATATCTAAGTCAACGGTTCCAAGCAATTTTTTATTTCCGGTGAGTTCTGCAAGATTCAAACCGTTGGCAATTACCTTACCTGAATAATTAGGTGCTTTGCCTTTAGGAAAACTCATTCGCAAGTCTGTAATTACTTCTCCTAAATGATCTGTTTTTAGTGTACCTTTTGCCACAAAATCATTTATAAATCCGAAATAGGTACCTTTAAATACTATATTTCCGGCATTGTCTATTTGTGCTGGAATTTTTACATAATTCAGAATTTGCTTTAAATCTGCAGGGTTTGTTTTTAACTGATTTACTTTCAAATCAAATAGAGTCTGATTAATATGTGGCAGACCTTTGATATTTCCGGTAACATCAATAACCGTGTTTTTTCCGGCAGTAACATATAAACTTTCTGCTCTTAGGTTGGATAGTTTTCCTTTGATAAATCCCCGCATATAAACATTCTCAGGAATAAACTTTTGAACCGTGGGTGCAAATACAGCCACATCTTTTGATTTTACAAAAGCCTCTTTTATATCCGCTTTCATAATAACTTTATTCTCAAAATCACTGAAAGACCGCCATTCGTCGGTAAATTGAATGGATAAGTTTCCTTTCACAATTGAACTGTTGTATTCTATATCCGCATCATCCAAATATATTCCGCCATTATCCAGTAATGCATTCGCCTGTAGTTTTTTTATGTTCAGATTATTATCACATATTCCCGTGAGATCTTTAATTCCTACATGCATTCCTGTAGAGTCCCACCGGTAATTTTTAATATTGATATCGACATCATGAATATTCATCTGGCTGATAAGAAACGTTCCAGCTTTCTGATTTTTCTTTTTAAAATCCATTGCATGATTTGCATTCTTTAATGTCAGTTCATCTACCGTAATGTTTAACTTCTTACCCAAACCTTGCACATTAAATCCTTTGCTTGGCGGCTTATTGGGATCTTTGACTTTATCAATTTCATTATAATCCGTGAGTTTGTAGAACGGATCGACTAATTCTAGTTTCCTCACATCAATCTTCATCGGTTTTATATTAAATTCACGAACATCTGCATATACTTTCGTAAATCGAATGTCCATCCGTTTATCTGTATGCGGATCATCTAATATAAGACTGGAGTTGGTGAGTAATATTTTATTAACGCGCAATACAATTGGTTTGCTTGCTTTTTTCTCTTTAGGTTTCGTGTCTTTGGAAGCAAACTGTTCCAGTAAAAAATGAAAATTATAGAAGCTGTCATTTTTAGCGCGGTATCCGTTAAATTTTACGCCATCCAGCGCTACGTTATCAATATATATTTTCTTTTCCTGAATGCTGCTGATTTGATCAAGAAGTGTTTTTCCTAACATCAAATCAACATCCAGTTTTTTTGCAAATAAAAGTGTGTCCGTTTTGCTTTTTTGAGTAGATAAATAAACATTGTAAATTTCAAGCGTTCTGATAAAATCGATACTAACGGAATCTACTTTGACTTCACTGCCTAATTGTTTTGATAAATATTCACTTACTTTGTGTACTAAATAAGTTTGAACTTTAGGTTGCTGAATCAGATAAAAAGCAGAAAAGAATAAAATAAACAGTAATAGCAGAATAACTAAAACAGTTCTGAGTGTATATTTGAAGAATTTTTTCAATGAGAATCTAAAAGTTGCTAAATTACAAGAATTTACCCAAAAATTATGCCTGAAATAGTCATATTAGCCATTGAATCTTCCTGTGATGATACGTCTGTTGCTGTTTGTATCAACGGCCATGTATTATCAAATATAACAGCTAATCAAAAGGTACATGAGCAATATGGCGGCGTTGTACCCGAACTGGCAAGCAGAGAGCATACTAAAAATATAATACCGGTGGTGGATGCTGCCATCAAAAAAGCAGGAATTACTAAAAATGAAATCACTGCGGTTGCTTTTACACGAGGGCCGGGTTTGATGGGTTCGCTTTTAGTAGGAGGTATTTTTGCCAAATCATTTGCACAGGCATTAAATGTTCCACTCATTGATGTGAATCACATGCAGGCACATGTATTGGCTCATTTTATTGATGAACCCAGACCATCGTTCCCGTTTCTGTGTTTGACTGTTTCAGGTGGGCACACCCAAATAGTGTTTGTAAAAGATTATCTGGATATGGAAGTAATCGGTACTACTATAGATGATGCGGCAGGAGAGGCATTTGATAAAACGGCAAAAATTTTAAATCTTCCATATCCGGGCGGCCCTTTGATTGATAAATACGGGCAGCAAGGAAATCCCTTTGCCTACAAATTTTCAGAACCAAATATTGATAAACTCGATTTCTCATTTAGCGGATTAAAGACGAATATTCTGTACTTTATTCAAAAAGAAGTAAAATCAAATACCGATTTTGTGAATGATAATCTGAATGATATTTGTGCTTCCGTTCAGCATACAATCATTTCCATTCTAATGAAGAAAATCAAAAAAGCAGCAGATGAATCCGGAATCCGAGAGATTGCAATAGCAGGTGGAGTGAGTGCAAACTCTGAATTGAGAAAGCAACTGAAAGTTCATGGTGAAAAGTATAAGTGGAATACATATATACCTGATTTTCAGTATTGTACAGATAATGCAGGAATGATTGCTATTACTGCTTTTTATAAATTCCTGAGAGGTGAATTTTGTTCTTTTGATATTCCAATCCTTGCCAGAATGAATTTTTAAACATTTTTCTGTAAACTGTATTATACTATTAAATAAAATAGTATTTTTACCAAACGTTTGTTTGATTAAAAAATAATTCAGTATGAAAAATTTTACACTAACCATTTCATTATTTCTGATTTCAACACTGGTATTTTCTCAATACAATGTTGGTTATAAAGTAGTTACTATAACAGATGCATCGCGTTTCAGAAACATTATAACGAATGTTTACTATCCGGCAACAGTAGCCGGCACGGATGCACCAATTGTTGATAATGGGACAAAGTTTCCGGTTATTGCATTTGGACATGGCTTTGTAATGTCTTCTTTAGCATATCAGTAGCTGGCTCAGGCATTGGCTTCTTCCGGATATGTGGTTGGATTTCCTGCTACTGAGGAAGGAATACCCAATCTTGCAACTTTTGGAAAAGACGAATTATTTGTTGCGCGTGCTTTGAAAAACTACGGAGATTCTTCCTCTTCCTTTTTATATCAGAAAACTAATGGATATAATGCAGTTGGTGGACATTCAATGGGTGGTGGTGCATCTTTTCTTGTAATGAATGGTGTTTCTGATGTTACTACTTTTTTTAATTTTTCCGGAGCGGAAACATTTGCACTTTATGGAATGGTTGCTACCGAAGCGGAAAAACATGTACCCGTCCCGCTTTGGTATTTACCGGTTCAAAAGATTGTGTTGCTCCGCCTGTGGGAAACAGTCAAACGATGTATCAGAATCTGGCATCCGAATATAAATTCTTTGCCAATATAAAAGACGGTTCTCATTGCCAGTTTGCTGATGCAAACAAAACACCTTGTGAATTGGGTGAAACATTAGCATGCCTGGGCACT
Organism: Chitinophagales bacterium; assembly: GCA_046329785.1. Classification (GTDB taxonomy): domain Bacteria; phylum Bacteroidota; class Bacteroidia; order Chitinophagales; family JADIYW01; genus JADJSS01. The sequence continues at coordinate 236,116 of JAXLTZ010000004.1, read as the reverse complement.
ACATACATTTCAAGAATTGATCAGCAGAATAAAGTATTATTACTACTAAAACCATGGCTGGATTTTTGGCTGAAAAGGGATTGCAATGCCATCAGTACTTTTTATAATAATGCTGCGACAAATTTGTCGGCGATAGACACTATGCAGTCAAAAATAATTAACTGCGGTGCTTTGAGTACACTTTCCGGAATTAAACAGAATAAGGTATTAAAGGCTGAAATTTTTCCAAATCCTTCAACAGGTTTGTTTACATTGACGATTATTGAAAATTATACGAACGCCACATTGACTGTTTATGATATAAGTGGTAAACTTGTAGATTCTAAATTATTCAGAAACAATAATACTATTGCTTTGGATTATTCCTATCTGTCAAAAGGTATGTACCAACTACAGTTTAATACGGAAAAAGGAAATTATTTTTCCAAGATAGTAATTGAATAACTGTGTCCTTCCTTCACGAGAGAAGAAATCTGTTCAATAAATCCTTTATCTTGCGCCAAATTTTACTTCATGGAGCGAGTCAAAATACATTTACCGGATAGGTTCTTATATAGCTTTCAATTTAAAATCAAACAAGAAGATATTAATGAAGCCAATCATATGGGCAATGAACGTATTCTGGTACATGCAAATGTTATCCGTTCAAAGATGTTTGACCATCTTGATTTAAAATTGAATGACGAAACAAACGGGCATGGCACCATCGTTGCTAATCATAGTATTCATTACAAGAATGAAGGATTTTTAGGTGATGAAATAACCTGTAATGCAGGTGTAAGCACAATTACCGAATGCAGTTTCGATTTGATTTTTCAGTTTATAAAAAATAACGACAAAACATTAGCTTTGCTAAGAACAGGCTGTGTTTATTATGAATATGAACTAAGAAAGATTCGTCATTTGCCGGAAAGTTTTGTGCAAGCCTTTAAGACAGAATTTTAGAAACTGGTTAGTTTAGTAAATAGAGAAACGCTGGAATTTTGATATATTGTCATAAGAATAAAAAAGAAAGTATTCTCCTTTAGTAACATTGGTAAAATCCAACCGCATCTGATTTGTGATATTATCATCTGTTTTAATATTCTTACTGATTACAGACCTTCCTAAAACGTCATAGACCTGAATATTGATATTTTTATTCTGTAAATTATTAAATGTGATTGCAGTTATTCCATTTGACGGATTAGGCATTATTTGCACAGTTGCTTTCTTCTCTGAATCGTTATTTACAGGAATAATTTTAGAATACGTTTCTCTTTTATCAAAGTCTGTTTGTACTAAACGATAATAAGATTTTCCCTCGAAAGGATTGGAATCAGTAAATGAATATTTTTGAATTGTATTTGAATTACCTGCACCATCTATTTCTCCTGTTTTTTCAAAGAATATAGCATCCTTGCTTTTTTCAATAGTGAAAAAATCATTATTGAATTCTGAGGCAGTACTCCAGGTATTTACAACGGTATTGTTAACAAGTTCTGCAGAATAATTTATAAGGGAGACCGGTAATAAATTGAATGACTCATAGGCATATGTAGCATTAAAATTAGCTCTGCCACACGCATCTGAGACAGTAATGGTTATTACATCACTTGTATCAACAAGCAGAAGTGGAGCAGTATAGGTAGTACTTGCAGCAGTTGAATTGGCAAATGTTCCGCCTAACCTGCTTGTCCATTGATAAGTATAAGGAGGTATTCCTGTTCCGGGTGTAACGGTTGCTGAAACCGGCACCGTGCTTCCGGGTATAATATTGGTTGGTATGCTGGAAGTAAATGTTAGTTTCTTCTTTATGGTGGAATAGAGCACAAAATTAAAATAACTTCGTTGGGCCGCTACCTTTTCTTCAGAGGTACCGCTGTTATCTAAATCATGCCCGCCAACATACATTACCGTTCCATTTGATGTGTTTCCATAAGCGGGACCATAAGCCAATAAAACACCTTCACGAGGAGCATTACCATTATTGGTGGTTACAGCCCTTTTTGTCGTAGTGTTCCATCCGCCAGTAGATAAAGGAATATACCAGTCTTCAGATCCGTTTTGCGTGGCGTTTGTTAGTACACCCATAAATTGCATAATGGGGTCAGCAGGATAATTGTAGGTAACTACAGATAAATCAGCATTAGCGTGTGATTCTGTAATTCCTGTACATTGATTATTGCTATAACACTTTAAGCCATTGGATGTAAGGAAATTGAGCTGCTGAAAAGGGGATACCGGATTTTTACAAGCTTCCATCATGCTGACTTCATGACATTCACACCAGATATTACCTTTATAAGAAACAGCAAACGTATACAAATTGGAGTGCGTTGCCCATGTTGGGTCATCATGCGGGTTTGTCCATACATCATAACAAACGGTAAGGTCAGATGGAAGTGCTAAAGTATATGCAGTAGAAGGAATACCTGCATTTACATAATAATCTTCTATAATCTTATTCTTGCCGGAACCCATGTCTATCATTAGTTTGGGCGATGCTGTAATAGTATCATATATTGGTGCCGAAAAATTTGAAGTGGTGTAAGTACCTTGAACACCTTGCATCTGCCAGAGAGCAATTCTTGTCTTAACAGCTTGTGATAGATATTCATATGGAATTATAAATGGACCTCCTTTGAAATTTACTCCGTTATAGGTAAAATCAGTTCCGTCTTTTGTTTTGGAAGAATTAATAGACCATATTACCGGCACCTTGTAATTTGTAACAAGATCATAAACCAATCCATATGGCTTGAGTCCGTTTGCTTTTGTTTGCGGAGTAACACCCATATTTATAATAAACGATCCACTCTTAAAAACCTGTCCATATAAATGAGAAGATTCCATTAACAAGAATAGGATTATGAATAAGTTTTTAGAAAAGCTTTTATAAATAGAGTCGAATATGTTCAAGTATAATTTCATAATGAGAAAACACTAATACAAATCTGGAAATACTGAGAAATACCCGTTAATAGTGAGCTACTGAATATGATATAACTATAGTCCTGATTTTATTGGGGTTTTTAGTAAAAACGGTTTAAAATTTGATTAAAGTTAAATACAAAATTGATATTTGTCAACCATTTAAATTACAAATTATAATCAGCCGTGAATCTTATAAAGAATATCAATATTTAAGAGTCTGTGATTCAATGAGAAGTATTTCTAGAAACCCCACATCAACGGCTCAATAATTTCCAGACAATGACCATCTGGATCGCGAAAATAGAAAGATTTCTTACCTGTTTCCCAGGTAATTTCATCTTCTATTTCAATATTGTTTTCTACGATTAATTTTTTCCATCGCTCATAATCTTCTGCGCTGCATTCAAAAGCAAAATGTTGAATACCTCTTGCAGCGTGTGGTGGAGGTGATAATTGATTTTGCGTTTTATCGGTGTCAAAACACAATAATAAATCCGTACCTACCCTAAAAAATATGAATCTTTCTTTATCTTCTGCAATAATTTCTAACCCTAAGATATGATGATAAAAATGTTTGGTACGTTCAATATTAGTAATGTTTATTGCTGTTTCTTTTATCTTTTGTAAGGTTGGTTTCATCATTTTAGATTTTCCACTGTTTATTATTCAACATAATAATTGTCACTTTAAGATAATATTATTTCTAAATAAATTGATATATTTAAAAACAACCAAGTTGCTCTTTCTCTTATCTTTAGATAATTATTATAAACAGAAAGTATGCCATTCTCCGCTCGTAACCGCACTCGTTATATTGAACAATTACAATCCGAATCTTATGATTTATTAGTGATTGGCGGCGGTATTACAGGTGCAGGCATTGCATTAGATGCAATTACAAGAGGATTAAAAGTTTGTCTGATTGAAAAATCGGATTTCGCTTCCGGTACCAGTTCACGTTCCACTAAATTAATACACGGAGGTTTACGTTACTTAAAACAACTGGAATTCGGTATCGTGCGTGAAGTAGGACAAGAGCGCGCTATTCTATACAAAAATGCACCACATATTGTTATTCCTGAACGTATGTTACTTCCGATAGTTGAAGGTGGTTCGCTTGGTAAATATTCTACTTCATTAGGGTTATATGTATATGACAGATTAGCCGGCGTGGAAAAAGAAGAACGCAGAAATATGTTGTCGAAAGAAGAAACACTGGAGACAGAACCATTATTAAATGCTGCCATCTTGAAAGGTGGTGGTATGTATGTAGAGTACAGAAGTGATGATGCGCGTTTGTGTATTGAAGTATTGAAAACTGCAGTAGAAAAAGGAGCACTCTGTGTAAATTATGTAGAATTTTCTTCTTTTAAACTAATTGAAAAAAATATTATTAACGGTGCTGTTTGCAAAGATGTATTTACCGGAAATGAATTTAAAATAAACGCGAAGAAAATCATTAATGCCTGCGGACCCTGGGTAGACGATTTGCGCAAGAAAGATAATTCCCTTAAGAAAAAAAGATTACATCTTACAAAAGGCATACACATCGTTATAAAAAAAGAAAAACTACCAATAAAACAGGCAGTATATTTTGATGTGCAGGATGGACGAATGATTTTTGCTATACCACGTGGAAATAAAGTGTATATCGGCACTACGGATACTACTTATTCCGGTGATACTAACTTTCCGTTTGCCACCAATGAAGATGTAGAATATACGCTGAATGCTGCCAACTATATGTTTCCAACAGCGGATTTAAAAACAGAAGATGTTGAATCAACGTGGGCTGGATTGCGTCCGTTGATACATGAAGATGGAAAATCACCATCTGATTTATCACGCAAAGACGAAATCTTTATTTCTGATTCTAATCTGATTTCCATTGCAGGCGGCAAACTTACCGGCTTTCGTAAAATGGCAGAACGCAGTGTGAATGTAGTTTGCAAGCAATTGAAACTGGAAGAAGGCAGAGAATTTCCGAAATGCAGTACAGAATTTATAAAATTGAGCGGAGGAAATCTGGATAAATATCCGGCAGACTATGCCCGCGATTTGCAGGAAGATTTCAAGCAATATTATTTAGATGATGTATTGGATTTGGTGTTGAAATATGGGAGCAATACACAGTATATTTTAGCATCTGCACAAACTAATTTTAAAGATAATTTACTGCTGGCAGAAGCAGAATATTGCCTGGAAAACGAATTGACCAACAATACTTCTGATTTTATTATACGAAGAACCGGAAGACTTTATTTTGAAAGACCTGAACTCAATGCTTGCTTGGATGAGTTAGATGCTTATTTTAATCAGCAGCTCAATTATTCTTCGGTACTATCCACACAAAACCTCAAGGATTTTGAGAAAGAGTACAAAGGTGTGGTTTCGTTCAGAAAGTAAAAAAACTTGCCTTAACAACTAACTCTTTTTTCAACTAAAAAGACTTAATTTTGCTATGTAAATTGTACATCGTACATTGTTAATTGTAAATTGTTTTTATGCCAAATAAAATTGCACCGATTCCATCCCCGCAAAACGAACCTATTTTAGGATATCTGCCGGGAAGTAATGAACGTAAAGCATTGAAAGCAGAGCTTTCCCGACGCAAAGATATGGTGTATGATATTCCAATGTTTATTAACGGAAAGGAAGTACGCACTAATGATACGGTTGATATTTTTCCGCCACATGAATTATCACATAAAATTGCACAGTATCATAAAGGAAAAACAGAGCACATACATCAGGCAATTGATGCTGCCCTGAAAGCCAGAGATAAATGGGCAAACTTACACTGGGAAGACAGAGCAGCTATCTTCTTAAAAGCAGCCGATTTAATTTCCGGTCCGTATCGCGCAGCCATTAACGCTGCAACTATGCTCGGACAATCTAAAAATGTGTATCAGGCAGAAATTGATGCAGCATGCGAGTTGGCAGATTTTCTTCGTTTTAACGTACACTTTGCTTCTGAAATTTATAAAGACCAGCCCATTTCTGCACCGGCTGTTCGCAATACCATTGAGTATCGTCCGCTGGAAGGGTTTGTTTATGCAATAACACCATTTAATTTTACAGCTATTGCAGGAAATCTTTCTGTTTCACCGGCATTAATGGGTAATGTAGTTGTTTGGAAACCGTCTGCCACACAAATTTATTCCGCATGGACTATCATGGAAATATTTCGTGAAGCCGGCTTGCCTGATGGTGTTATCAATATGATTTTTGCGGATGCAGCAGAAACTACCAATATTATTTTAGAACATCCAGACTTTGCTGGGGTACACTTTACAGGTTCTACCGGTGTGTTTAATTATATATGGGAAACAATAGGGAAGAACCTGCATTTATATAAAAGCTATCCGCGCATAGTTGGCGAAACGGGTGGTAAAGATTTTATTGTGGCTCATAAAAGCGCAGATATAGATGTGCTGGCAACAGCATTATTGCGTGGTGCTTTCGAGTATCAGGGACAAAAATGTTCTGCATGTTCGCGTGCTTATATTCCAAAATCTATTTGGGATAAAACATGGGAAAAGATGTATGAAGCTTTGAAAACATTTAAGATAGGAAATGTAGAAAACTTTACTGTGATAATGGGTGCAGTGATTTCTGAAGATGCCTATAAACGGATTACGCGTTATATTGAGCAGGCGAAAGCAAACCCGGATAATATCATTATGTACGGCGGCGGTCATGACAAGAAAAAAGGCTATTTCATAGAACCAACGGTTATTTTAACCAAGGATCCTAAATCGGAAACGATGGTGGAAGAAATATTTGGTCCTGTATTGACGATTTATGTGTACGAAGATGAAGAGTTTGAAAATATGCTGCACTTGGTAGATACTACTTCTGAATATGCACTTACAGGTGCTGTTATTGCCCAGGATACTTATGTGATAGAGAAAATGAAACATGCCTTAACCAACAGTGCAGGTAATTTTTATGTAAACGATAAATGTACAGGTGCGGTGGTCGGTCAGCAGCCGTTTGGCGGTGCTCGTAAATCAGGCACCAATGACAAAGCCGGCAGTAAATGGAATTTGTTACGCTGGGTTTCTTTACGAACCGTAAAAGAAAACTATGTTCCGGCAAAGCATTACAGCTATCCGTATATGAGTGAGGAGTAAAAGTTGTATATTAGTTTTGATTAATAATTAAAAAATCAAAACTATGGATAAGTATCTAAAGATAATAATTCTTATTATTAGTATCGTTTTCGCATCTATTTTTATATTTAAAAGTTGTAATGCAATTAAAGTAACAACAACTGTTGTAAATAATAATAGTATTAAAAAAGATAGGAAAGATCATATTTATTATTATTTGCCCATAGAGATTTTTGAAATAGTGTGTTATTATGATTCCACAAAGAAAGAATACATCACTGATATTAGAAGACTTTTCGTTCCTGATTACTCATCTTTATTTGATTTATGTATTGAGAACGGCAATATTGTTGCAAATAATAATAATTACACAGTTTCTTTAAATGATAACGGTACATTAGATAAAATAGAACTAAATAGTACGTCAAATGTTGCTGATAATATTAATTTCGGAATTAATGTGGCAACATCTATATTAAAGGTAGGTACTTCAAATGGTCCTATAGTTTCAAGAGAGAATACTTTTGAAGATGCTAGTATCAAATCGGATACATTTAAGTATATTTTTATTCCGAAGAGTATAAAAAATTCTTTAGATACTACTATTAATAGTTGTAAAATAAAGATTTCGTTTATACGATTAAATGATTATGCACCTGAAAATACTGAATTAGATAGAACAAAATATGAAGGCGTGATTGGCCGTCAACCGTTAACAACATTGATGCAAATTGATGTTAATGGAAAGATTATTTTAATTAAGGAAAATATACCTCAATTCGGTATGTATCAATATCATAAACTTCCGATATCTAAATATAAAGACATAAAAACAAATATTGAATTTTATCCGGATGGTTCATTAAAAAGTAAGGTATTGACAAATTCAAATAATATAATCACCAAATTTCCTAAAAATGATATTACAGATATTGCCAACCGTATTATAGAGGCAATAAGAAGCTCTAAGCCATAAATTTAATTTGAAAACCGCTTACTCATTTTAAGAGCCGTTTACTCAATGAAAACTATTTTTTAAAAACGGTAGAATATATTTGGTTTTAAAGAAATTATTATTTAATTTAATGTGATGAATATTATTGTTAACCTTTTAAATTAGAGTTATGCCAGATAAAATATTTTTAGGATTTTATTCTGATCCTACACGATTTTCACCAGCTTCAGAATTTACAGCTGTAAATACTACAGATTTTGATATTTTTGTTAAAATAACTAATACTAGTACAACCTTAACTCCGATTGAGTTGTTAGCATCTAACCCAATACAATTAGTAGCTGCAAACTTATCTGCTACACAGGGTGCTGCGGAGAATAATAAAATAGAAGTTGGAGATATAATTAATCCTTCATTCCGTATTCATGTTATGGTAAGAGGAAAAGCTAGTATAGGCATGACAGGTACTTCAAGTAATATTGATTATGATGACGTATCTGTTACAGAATATAATAGTGGTACTGATACTGTTAATATAGCAGAAATTAGAGCTCTTCGTAGAACTACTAGCCCTAAAAAAATTGTTATTGGTTCTGGTGTGCCTGAACCATCAGGTGCATTAAAAAAAATCTTAACTGAGTTAAAGAGATATATAAAGAAAGCAGTTAAAGAAGGCATTTCAGAATCTATAGGCGGAGGTGAGAAAAAAAGTAGAGGCAAGAAAAAATGATAATTAAAAATAATTTTATAAGTGCTTGCTCATACAATAGCTATTCATTCACCTATTCACCCAATGCCGGATGAAAATGTAAGTTTTTTCTTAAATAAAATTTCCGGAAAGATTTCAGAAGTTAGATTGTATGAAATTGAGTATGATATTGATAATAACGGGGATCCTAAAATTGATCCACTCAAACCAAAGGTTTTTCTAAAAAATTGGCAAAAACCAAAATTTCCTATCTTCTTTACTAAAGATAAAGGATATGGTGAAAGAAAATACATAAATTACATTTTTGATATTACTTGTTCAAAGAAGAGTAACAATTACCAGCATAGTATTAGTTTTGTGACTGCGCCATATAATATAAAAGGCACAGAGCCGGAAAATTGTAAGCCTATTCCTTTATATATAGTTTCCAACAGAGATTATGCAATGAATTGTGTTTTCATTCAGGATGATGATTTGGTAGAAATAATAGAGGATGAAAATTGTAATAATGATAATTCCCGTAAATTTTTTGATAATGTTTTAAAATCAATGATATATAATACGGTTCAGCAGGAAGATTTTCTAAGAAGGTTTAGAAATTCATATAATTTTTATTATAATCCACACGTATTAAAAGAAAGACCTCATTCAACAATATCAAAAAATGAAAATAATCTAAGTTTTGCACAGTTAAAAATGAATTTGCATAGTGCAAATTATGAGGATTGGACAGTTCTATCACAAGGACCTGGTGATCCAAGTGAATCAAGAACAGAATTTTACAACTTTGGAACATTTCTGCATGAAAGCGGTCATGGTTTTTTTAATTTGCAAGATGAATATGATGCTGATAAAGCAAATCATAACGACAGAAATCCATTTCCAAATAATTGGAAAAATAAAGATGAGATACTGAAAGCTGCGAAAGACTATCATTTGCCCAGTTCCAGTATTTCTGCTATTAAGGATGGAGTTTGGAAATTGTGTAATGAGAATTGTATAATGAATAAAAGCGGTTTTTTTGTTTCTTCCTATGATTTGGCTTGTAAACTTCAAATATTAAATACACTATATACAAGAGCAAAGTATACAGGTGATTGCATGGATTTAATAAAAAATGAAGATAAAGTAATTGAGAAATTTAACAGGCATATGGAAAATTTCAGATATGATGTTAATTATAGTTCACACTTTGGCTTTATTGTTAGCTGGAACTCAGCAGATAATAAGTATGAATTTAAAAATATTGAAAAGAGACCGGGTGCTTTACCGTATAATAAAGACCAATATACAAATAAGACAGTAATTTATACTATCGATAATAAATCAGAAGTTTATGCTTTGCCTCATTACTTACAGAATTTATATAATAAAAGCAGAAGAGACAACACAAAAAAATATTTTGATGTTAAAGAAGACTTTGTATTATTAATGCCTTTTAGAGGTGATATTACAGAGATAGCTATTAATATAAACAATGAGAAAACAGTTTTAGACTTAGCTGATTATTCTGATGTTTTTAATAATTTACTACAGACTTAATAATTTTTGTATTAGCTCTTCTGCCTTGTATGGCTTGTAAATAAAATCATCAAAGCCTAAAAATCCTAATTCTTCTTTAGAAAGTGTAGATAATGATGCAGTATTTCCAATAATCTTTATTCTGTCATATTTTTTATTCTTTCTGATTTGTTGTATTGTTTCTAAACCATTTAAATTCGGCATATCTAAATCCATAAATATGATATCAGGTATTTTTTTAAATAATAAACTGATTACCTCATTTCCATCACAGGCCTCCATAATTCTGATTGTATCATTATGGTTTAATAAGATTTCTTTTGCTACGGATCGATTTTCTTCATTATCATCTGCAATTAAAATTAACTTGTTATTTAATAGTTCACGGGTATTTGATATGGTCGAATTTAGAACAGAATTAATTTCTTCTGTTTTCGTTAAAGGAATACTTACAGTAAATTGAGTTCCTTTATTTACTTTACTTTTTATTTCAATTGTACCATTCATTAATTCTACTATCTTTTTTGAAATAGATAAACCCAAACCTGTACCACCAAATTTATTTTTTATGGTAGCATCTGCTTGTTCATAACGTTCAAAAATTCTGCCTATTTGTTCTTTTGAGATTCCTATGCCGGTGTCTTTTATAGTAAATGTAATTTTTGTAGTTTGTTTGTCAGTTGAATAACCGTCAATAAATACAGTAACATTTCCCTTATTCGTAAATTTTATTGCATTAGAAACGAGATTGAGTAAAACTTGATATAATCTGATTTTATCACCATATAATTGTTTTTCATTTTTGTAACGATTTATAATCTTTAACAGAATCTCTTTATCTTTTGCTTTATGTTCAAGAGCATTGTAAATATCATTAATCAATTCATTTAATGAGAATAATTCATTAGTCAATTCCATTTTTCCAGACTCAATTTTTGAAATATCAAGAACATCATTTATAATTCCTAGTAATGTTTCACCGGATGATTTTAATCTATTAACATAATTATTTTGGATATCATTTAATGATTGCTGTTGTAGTAAATAACAAATACCCAAAATGCTATTAATGGGTGTTCGTATTTCATGGCTCATATTTGCTAAAAAATCATGCTTTATATTTGCCATTCTTTGTGCATTATTTTTTTCAACTGTCAATAAATGAGTTTTTTGAATAATTTCTAAATTATTTATTTTTTTACTTGTTTCGCTATTGTAAAACTCATCACTGATGGATTTAAATTTTTTATAATAATCGAGGGCAGATTTATAATCCTGTTTTATTTCACTCAAATTTGATAATTCAGCATAAATACTATTGAGATTATTTTTACTATTATTATTATTAGAAAATACTAAAGCCTCTTTTAAGATAATTTCGGCAGTATCATATTGTTTTGTTTGTACATACACATCAGCAAGCATGATTTTTATTTGTATAAATTCAATGGTATTATTTAATTGCTCGCAATATTTTAGAGATTCTTTGAAATATGAAATTGCTTTTCTGTATTTTTTTTCTATAGTACATAATAATCCAAAATTTGCATACGATAAAGCAAGAGGTTTTATATAATTATATTTTACTGCAATATCATTTCCAATTTTTAGATTCAAACTTGCTTTCTTATATTCTTTAAAATCCATTAAATATCCGGCATAATTTATATAAGCCATAGCTAAGTAATAGTTATCTTTGCTTTTCAAAACATAATTTAATGCATCTTCAAATGCATTTAAACAATCCTCTTTTTTTTGTAATATGTGAGCTTGAAAAGCCTTATTTAAAAAAGCACTTTGTAACTGGAAATCATTATTATACGTTAATGCAATTTGTAATTGCTCATTTAATATTTCCTGCGTTTTTTCTAAATTTCCTAAAAATAATTGCACTCTAAATTGCAAACTGATTGCATTTAATAAACAATCATAATTCTTAAATTTTTCCGCATATTTTCTAGCTACTTCTGTATGTTCCCATGCTTGCCCGTATTCACCTAAATCAATATAATACAATGAAAGATTAACAGTAACATATGGAATCAAATCTTCTCTGCCATTTTCTACTATAATCTTATAACTGTCATCCAACTTGGTTAGTAATTCATCGTTACTTATCCAGTTATCAGAACGTTTCAGGTTCTTTACAAATTCTTCTACTTTTTCAATAGTATCAATTATCATTATAGATATCTTCTTATCTAAAATACATATTTTACTTTACATGCTATACTTTATCCGGTAAATCATTAAATCCACTAATCCTGATTCAGACAGCAATAATTAAATTTTCTTAAATAAGAAATCAGGCATTTGGATATCACCAAAAACAGTGATATATTACTCTCAAATTTCAACACATGCAGTACCTTGTATTTATATTATTGTTCGTTTTGTCACTACAAACTTCTTTTTCTGAAGACAGAATTAAATCTGAAGTTCCTGCAAACTATCTGGTGAGTTATACATTGGTAAAAACACATACCCAAAAATCTATAGCTGCCCTCTGGAAAAAACATCATATTCCTAAGGTTATTTTACACATTAATAATGATGTAGATATTTATGAAATAACCTATAAAGCCAAATGGATTGATAGTTCATGGATAACCTGTTCCGGTATTTATTATGCACCGAAAAATATAAAGAAACCGGCACCAATTATGATGTATGGCCATGGTACACAAATTCATAAACACAGAGATATTAATGACGGGGATGCGCAGCAGGGTATCTGCCTGGGTTTTGCTACTGATGGTTACGTAGCCTGTTATCCTGACTATTATGGAATTGGAAAAGGAGAAAAAGATCATTTGTATCAGCATGCATGGTCGGAAGCTATGTCATTCATTTATATGTTGTATGCAGTAGATGAATTAAATAAAAAAATAAATCTTCAAACAAACGGGCAGTTGTTTCTGACTGGTTACTCACAAGGAGGACATTCATCTTTTGCTGCGCAAAAATATTTAGAAGAACTGAATGATCCCCGTTTTCAGGTAACTGCATCTTCACCAATGAGTGGTGCTTATGATATGACCGGTGAGCAGGAAAAGTATATGTTTCAGGAGTATCCTCGCCCGTTTTATTTGCCATATTTGCTGGTGTCTTATCAGGAAGCTTACAAAGTGCTGGATATTGATAATATTTATAAAATCTTTAAACCACCTTTTGATACTTTATTGCCGAAATATTATTCCAACAATCCTGATAAAACCTTAGATGATTTGGATAAAATTATGCCTAAAATTCCTGCAGAAGTAGTGAAAGACTCTCTTGTGGAAATCTATAAAAATACACCAGACTTTCTGTTTACTCAAAAGTTGAAAGAGAATAGCCTCGTTGACTGGAAACCCAAAGCACCCGTGCAATTGTGTTATTGTAAAGGCGACAGAGAAGTAAATTATAAAAATTCGGAAGTAGCTTATAATACAATGAAACAATTAGGTGTAACAAAAATTAAATTAAATAATTTAAGCGATTATCTGGACCATAATACCTGTGCCGTTTTTGCCGTGATGGCGACAAAATTTTATTTTGACCGTTTCAAGAATCATGGGGATAATCCTAAAATGAAAGATGTGCCGAAATTTAAAAAAGCACTTGCAGGCATCATCAGGAAGAAAGAAGAAAAGAAATATAAAGCTTCCGGTAATGATGGTATCCGTTATTAGCCTTGACTGAAGATTTAGCGAATTAATCTGATTTTTACGATTATGAAATTTCATCGAAGATGAACTCTGTTTTCTTTGACAAACTTTTATTTCGCAATAATCGATAATGCTTATCATCACATCATAGAATAAGCTATGTGTCTATATGGTTTTAAAAAATTATTTTCTATTTCTTTCTTCTTTTCTTTGCGCTAAACTTTGCGTACTTTGCGTTAAATTATTTAAATGAAAATTAAAATCTGCGGAATGAAATATCCTGAAAACATTCAGGCAGTGGCAGATTTATATCCAGATTATATGGGATTTATTTTCTATAATCAATCTAAAAGATATGTGTTGGATTCAGGTAAGGAGGCATTCTCTAATTTTATTTTCCAGGACACCTTAAGAGTACAAAAAGTAGGTGTTTTTGTAAATGAAGATATTAAAAATGTTATTCGTTTAGCTACTGAATACGATATGAATATATTGCAATTACACGGAGATGAGACACCTGAGTATTGTGAGAATTTGCGATTGTTGGGTTTTACTACTATTAAAGCTTTTGGTATTTATAGTGATTTTGATTTTTCTATTTTAGATGAGTATAGTGATGTGTGCGATTATTTCTTGTTTGATACCCAATCAAAAGAATATGGTGGTACTGGTAATCATTTCGACTGGAATTTATTGAAACAATACAATAATTCAAAACCAATTTTCTTATCAGGAGGTTTGGAAATACAGGATATACCAACTATTCACGATTTATTAAAAGACATAAACATTCATGCCTTGGATTTTAATAGTAAATTGGAAAAAGATTATGGTGTAAAAGATGTAGAAAAATGCAAAGATATAATAGCATCTGTCCATCAAATCTATAATTCTACAATTCAATAATTGAATTATGTCTCAAGTTTCAGATTTTAAATCTAAATATCAAGTTGACGAGCATGGCTACTACGGAAAATTTGGCGGTGCCTATATTCCGGAAATGTTACATCCGAATATCGAAGAATTACAAAAACGCTATCTGGAAATTATTTATGAAGAAGAATTTCAGAAAGAATTTAAATCATTGTTAAGAGATTATGTTGGGCGACCAACACCTTTGTATTTTGCTAAACGATTATCTGAACATTTTAATACACAGATTTATTTAAAACGTGAGGACTTATGCCATACGGGTGCTCATAAGATAAACAACACTGTTGGCCAGATTTTATTAGCAAAACGGCTTGGTAAGACACGCATCATTGCAGAAACCGGTGCAGGACAGCATGGAGTGGCTACCGCGACTGTTTGCGCCTTGATGAATTTGCCATGCGTTGTCTATATGGGTGAAGTGGATATCGAACGACAGGCACCTAACGTAAAACGTATGCAAATGTTAGGCGCAGAAGTTCGCCCGGCAAAATCAGGAAGCAGAACATTGAAAGATGCAACAAACGAAGCTATGCGTGACTGGATTGCCAATCCCGTGGACACACATTATATAATTGGAAGTGTTGTGGGACCACATCCGTTTCCGGATATGGTTGCACGTTTTCAATCCGTAATCTCTGAAGAAATAAAAATTCAATTACAGGAAAAAACCGGAAAGGGAAATCCTGATTTTGTAGTAGCTTGTGTTGGCGGCGGCAGCAACGCAGCCGGAGCTTTCTATCATTTTTTAGAAGATGAAGAAGTAAAGTTAGTTGCTGTGGAAGCAGCCGGCCACGGTGTGCATTCCGGTAAAAGTGCAGCAACAACACAACTGGGAAAAATTGGTGTGTTACATAGTAGCAAGACGTTGTTTATGCAAACCGAAGATGGGCAGGTGGTAGAACCGCATTCCATTTCTGCAGGTTTGGATTATCCCGGAATCGGACCGATTCATGCTAATCTATTTGATACAAAACGTGCAGCATTTTTTAGTGC
The DNA here is from genome assembly GCA_046329785.1 of Chitinophagales bacterium. Taxonomy (GTDB): domain Bacteria; phylum Bacteroidota; class Bacteroidia; order Chitinophagales; family JADIYW01; genus JADJSS01. The sequence continues at coordinate 220,324 of JAXLTZ010000004.1, read as the reverse complement.
AACAGATGAAGAGGCTTTACAAGCTGTCTTATTATTGGCAAGATTAGAAGGTATTATTCCTGCGCTGGAAAGTGCACATGCCATTGCAGTGTTAGATAGGATAGGTGCAAAGTCAAATGATGTGGTGGTACTTAATTTATCAGGTAGAGGTGACAAAGATTTAGATACTTATATTCGGGAATTAAATTTATAAATACTTTATCTAGTTTCTTTCTTTGAGCCTCTCGTGAAAAAAATAAAACATGACGAACAGAATTAAAACATTATTTCAACAAAAGAATGGAAAAGTATTCAGCGTATTTTGTACGGCTGGTTTTCCGGAGTTGAATAGTATTGTTCCAATTCTGAAAGAATTGCAGGATAATGGTGTTGATTTGGTTGAAATAGGAATGCCATTTTCTGACCCTACTGCTGACGGACCCGTAATTCAATATTCAAATACGATTGCCATTAATAATGGCATGACGCTGAAGGTCTTATTTGAGCAGTTAAAAGATATCAGGGAGAGCATTCATATTCCTTTGGTGTTGATGGGTTATCTGAATCCTGCATTACAGTATGGGTTTGAAAATTTTCTCCGTGATGCTCAGGATTGTGGTATAGACGGGATAATTATACCTGATTTACCGATGTATGAATATGAAACATTCTTTAAAGAAAAAACGGAACAATATAATTTAGAGAATATATTTCTTGTGACACCACAAACATCAGAAGATAGAATCCGTAAAATAGATGAACTGTCAGATGCGTTTATTTATATTGTCTCATCAAATGCTATTACAGGAGGCAGCTCAGATATACAACAATCGCAACAGAACTATTTTCAGCGCATCCAGGATATGCAATTAAAGAATCCTACCCTTATTGGTTTTGGAATAAAAGATAAAAAAACATTTGATACGGCATGTGAATATGCGAATGGTGCAATTATTGGAACTTCCTTCATAAAAGCAATAGATAACTCAGTGGATCTTAAAAATGATATTCAGCAATTCTGTAATTCAATAATTTTATAATTGAATATCGCTATCATAAAATATAATGCAGGGAATACGAAGAGTGTAGAACACGCGTTACACCGTTTTGGTATGCAACCAATCGTAACGGATGATGCTGAACAAATTATGAAAGCAGATAAAGTTATCTTTCCCGGTGTTGGGCATGCAGAGACAACCATGCAGCATCTTAAAGAAAAACAACTCGATATAATTATCAGAAATCTAAAACAACCGGTGCTCGGTATTTGTCTGGGGCAGCAACTAATGTGTTCTCATAGTGAAGAAGGAAATATCGACTGTCTTAATATTTTTCCAGTTCAGGTTAAGAAATTTCAATCTTCCGATAATCAGTATAAGATTCCTCAAATGGGTTGGAATAATTTATCTGATCTTAAATCGTCGTTATTTAAAGATGTTGGGGGAAATAGCTTTGTCTATTTCGTACATAGTTATTTTTGCGAATTAAGTGAATACAGTATTGCAACCTGTGATTATATTCATCCCTTTTCTGCAGCCTTGCAAAAGGATAATTTTTATGCAACTCAATTTCACCCTGAGAAAAGTGCCGATACCGGCAGTAAAATATTGCAGAATTTTCTGCTCTTGTGTTGAAAATCAATAACTTGTTTCTTTTAATTTAATATGGATTATTTGTCATATCGTACACTTAATGCTATTTTTGTGTGTTTTAATTTTTTTTCTTTTTACAAACAAAGCCAATGAAAAAACATTCATTCATTTTATCTTCCTTACTACTGTTATTTGCTACCAGTACAAACCTTTTAGCGCAAAATTCAGAAAAATGTGCATCCGCAACAGTTTTTAAAAAGCAATTAGCACTTGACCCAAAATTTAGACTCGATCGAGATAAGATAGAACAATTTACAAATGAATACATCAGTAATCAACAAAACGGTGCAAATAGAAACCAATTAGCAACCGTAACGATTCCTGTTGTATTTCATGTTGTTTACAATAATACAGACCAAAATGTATCAGATACTAAATTAACGGACCAGATTGCCAGGTTAAATGCAGATTATAGTGGAACAAACGCGGATGTTTCGCAAATTCCAGCAGCATTTCAGGGAGTAAAAGCAGGTAATACAAATATTCAGTTTTGCCTTGCACAACAAGACCCGAGCGGTAATGCAACAACAGGTATAATCAGAGTGCCAACCAGTGTAACTTCATTTTCGGATGATGACGCAGTAAAAAGTTCAACAACAGGTGGAAGCAACCCATGGAATACTTCTAAGTATTTAAATATTTGGGTTTGTAATCTGGGAAGTAGTTTGTTGGGTTATGCACAGTTTCCGGGCGGTCCCAGCAATACGGATGGTGTAGTAATTCTCTATTCTTCTTTACCAGGAGGAACGTCACCTTATAACTTAGGCAGAACAGCTACTCATGAAGTCGGACATTGGTTAAATTTATTACATATTTGGGGTGATGGTTTTTGTGGTGATGATGAAATCAGTGATACACCTACTCAGCTCTTTTCAAATAGTGGTTGCCCTACATTCCCTCATGTTACTTGTAGTAATGGACCTAATGGTGATATGTTTATGAATTATATGGATTATACAAATGATGCTTGTATGTTCATGTTTTCTGCGGGTCAATCTACCCGTATGAACGCAGTTGTTGCATCTGGTGGTCCAAGAGCGTCACTTGCCACATCAAATGGTTGTACTCCTCCCGGTCCTGCAATTCCCGTAGCAAATTTTACAGCTGATGTAACTTCAGCTTGCCCCGGAAGTACTGTATCTTTCACAGATTTATCTTCCGGTATTCCTACATCCTGGTCTTGGTCAATTTCTCCGGGAACAGGTTGGTCTTTTACAGGCGGAACTACAGCTGCATCTAAAAACCCTAAGGTTATATTTTCTAATACCGGATCTTATACTATTACTTTAACTGCAACCAATACATTAGGTTCAGACGGCGAAACAAAGACAGCATATATTACTATTGGAAATCCAACAGGAAGTTCATTACCCTTTTCTGAAGGATTCCAAAATGCTACATTTCCTCCAACAGGCTGGACTCTAAGTAGCACTTCTTCTTTTGCATGGGAAAGAACAACAGCAGCAGGTGGATTCGGTACTTCGTCTGCTAGTATGTATTTTAATAATTATGATGACGATGCAGCCGGCAGCAAGGACAATATTATATCACCGGTAATTAACCTGAATGGTGCCACCACTCCAAGATTAAAGTTTGACGTGGCTTATGCGCCTTATTTACGTGGTAATGGTACCAGTAAATTTGATACATTAGAAGTATTGATTACTGATTACTGTACAAATGCTACTTCCAGTATATATAAAAAAGGTGGAACACAATTGGCAACGGCATCTGCTACTACTAATGCATTTGTTCCATCCGCCGCACAATGGAGAAAAGACTCCGTTTCTATTCCTGCGCCATACCTTAATAAAAATGTCAAAATAACCTTTAGAAATTATGGGTTATTTGCTAACAATATTTATGTAGATAATGTGAATTTGTATAGTGTCAGTGCTTCTTCCCCAACAGCCACTGCGAGTTTCACGGCAAGTGATACGGTAGTGTGTGTGGGAGGTACATTAACGTTTACGAACACATCAACCGCCTCGAGCGGTAGTCCGGATTCAGTCCGATGGACGATAGGTGGTGGTACTCCGGGTACATCGAACTCTACCACAACCGTCACTCCTACGTTTAACACAGTAGGTAATTTCACGGTAAGTTTAATAGCATATAAAGGTGGTACACCAAGTGTAGCAGCCACTAAAGCCATACGCGTAAAACCAAATGCAGCAATAACATTAACCTCAGCAGGCGGTACGAATGCACAAACGAAATGTTCCGGTCAGGCGATAACGAATATCACGTACTCTGTAACGGGTAGCGGAACAGGAGCAGGAGTAACGGGCTTACCGGCGGGCGTAACCGGTAGTTTTGCAGGCGGTACGTTCACGATAAGTGGTACACCAAATGCTACAGGGACGTTTACGTATACCGTAACCACAACGGGAACCTGTACGCAGACAACCGCTACGGGAACTATTACCGTAACTCCGAATGCAGCGATAGCGTTAAGCTCAGCAGGTGGCACGAATGCACAAACAAAATGTGTAGGCACAGCGATAACGAATATTACATACTCAGTAACAGGAGGCGGAACAGGAGCAGGTGTAACGGGTTTACCGGCAGGCGTAACGGGCAGTTTTGCAGGCGGTACGTTCACGATAAGTGGAACACCAAGTGCAACAGGCACGTTTACATATACAGTAACCACTACTGGAACCTGTACGCAGGCAACTGCTACGGGAACTATTACGGTAACTCCAAATGCAGCGATAGCATTAACCTCAGCAGGTGGTACGAATGCACAAACAAAATGTGTAGGCACAGCGATAACAAATATCACGTACTCTGTAACGGGTAGCGGAACAGGAGCAGGTGTAACGGGCTTACCGGCAGGCGTAACGGGCAGTTTTGCAGGCGGCACATTTACGATAAGTGGTACACCAAGTGCTATGGGCACGTTTACGTATACAGTAACCACTACGGGAACCTGTACGCAGGCAACAGCAACGGGAACCATCACGGTGAACAGTTGTGGATGTTCGAGTCCACCGACAGTAAGTTTGAGCAGCAGTAGTGGCAGTACATGCAGCAGCAGTGCAGTAACAGTTACCGGCAATACGTTTGGTGGAAGTGCTACGAATGTAAGTTTATCTGAGGATGGAGCTGGTACATTAAACATCAGCAGCGCAAGCAGTTCACCATTTAGCTTCACATATACACCGGCAGCAGGAGATGCTGGTAATACAGTAACGATAACAGTGACTACGAATAATCCGAATGGCAGCCCATGTGTGGCAGCAACAGCAACATATAGCTTAACGGTAAAAACAACGCCTTCGACACCAGGTATTACACAAAGCAATGATACCTTGTACAGCAGCACAGTAGTCGTAGGAGCAAGTTATGAATGGTATTTAGGCGCAACTTTAAAAGCTACAACAAGCACACCTTATTACAAAATACCGGTTGGAGGCAGTTATACAGTTAAAGTAATAAAAGACGGATGTCCATCAACTACATCTGCATCATTCTCTGCTTCATTAACTGCGGTCAGAAATAATAAATTGGAAATTAAATATATGGTAGTTCCCAATCCAAACAATGGGGTGTTTGAATTGAATATTACTTCAGGAAGTAATAAGACATATCAGTTAAAGTTATTTAGTGTGAGTGGACAAATTATTCTATCTGATGAAATTAATCTAAGAGCAGGATTGAATAATAAGCGTTTCAATATTACAGATATTGAAAAAGGTGTTTATTTCTTAAGTGTAATCGGTGAGGAAGGTATTAGTACACAGTCTATATTAATTCAATAAAAATATTTAGATAACAACAAAAGCTGCACAGATTGGTGCAGCTTTTTTATTTTTACAATATGCTCATTATACCAGCCATAGATATAATAGAAGGCAAATGTGTTCGACTTACAAAAGGTGATTACGACACAAAAAAAGTCTATAATGAAAATCCGCTGGAGGTGGCTAAAGAATTTGAAACCAATGGAATAACACATTTGCATTTAGTAGATTTAGATGGTGCAAAGAAAGGAAGTGTGGTTAATTGGAAAGTATTAGAAAATATAGCCTCTCAAACTAATTTACATATTGATTTTTCAGGTGGAATTAAAACTAAACAAGCAGCACAACAAGCTTTTGATTTTGGAGCAGCACAAATAACAGTAGGCAGTTTAGCAGCTAAGAATCCGAAAGAATTTGTGGATTGGATATGGGAATTTGGTGAAGAGAAATTAATACTAGGCGCAGATATAATTAAAGATAAGATAGCCATTCACGGCTGGCAGGAAAGCAGTACTAAAGATATTTATTCCTATTTAGATTTTTATTTTGAAGAAGGAATTGATTATGTGTTGTGTACAGATGTTTCAAAAGATGGTATGTTACAAGGCCCGGCTTTTGAACTGTATGGAAATATTATTGAGGAATATGAAGAGCTGAAATTAATTGCTAGTGGTGGAGTTTCATGTTTGCAGGATTTACATCAGTTAAAAGAAATAGGTTGCTATGCAACGATAGTAGGCAAGGCATTTTACGAAGGAAAAATTTCTTTGAAAGAACTAACTGATTTTATTTAAATAAATTTATAACATAATTCAATACTCAAAATTGTTAACAAAGCGTATCATACCATGTTTAGATATTAAAAACGGCGAGACTGTGAAGGGCGTCAATTTTGTAGATTTACGAAGTGCAGGAGATCCCGTTGAGTTGGCAAAACAATATGTAATTCAGGGAGCAGATGAATTAGTTTTTTTAGATATAACAGCAACCGTTGAAAATAGAAAGACATTAATTTCTTTGGTAGAAAAAGTTGCAGCCGCCATAAATATTCCTTTCACTGTTGGAGGCGGCATTTCTACCATACAAGATGTTGATGCATTGCTGAATGCAGGTGCAGATAAGGTATCCGTTAATTCATCAGCAGTCAGGAATCCGGAATTGATAGATGAGTTGGCAAAACAATTCGGGGTGCAATGTATTGTAGTTGCAATTGATACTAAACTGGAAGATGACTGGAAGGTTTATGTAAAAGGAGGACGGGAGGCTACGCCGGTTTATACAAAAAATTGGGCTAAAGAAATTCAGGAACGAGGTGGCGGTGAAATCTTGCTGACTTCCATGAATCATGATGGAACAAAGAATGGCTTTGCTTTAGATATTACAGATTGGTGTACTCATAATTTAACCATTCCTGTAATTGCAAGTGGTGGTGCAGGTGTTAAGGAACATTTTGCTGATGTCTTTAAATCGGCGAATGCCGATGCAGCGCTGGCAGCCAGTGTATTTCATTTTGGTGAAATAAAAATTCCTGAATTAAAACAATATTTGAAATCTGAAGGTATAAATGTTAGGATATAAATATGTTTTTTGTTTCATGATGCTATTCTTGTTTAATAATTGCAAGAATAACAATGCTATAAATAATTCTAATCAGGTGAATACAAATTTGGATTCGGTTTTTGTTAAAATCGATTCATCTGATATTATTAGAAAAAAAATAGAAACAGAAAGAGACTCTTTTGAGTTGTCTTTAAAAGATAGCGCATTGATAAATTTAAAAGTTAAATCCAATAAATATATAGGTCATGGTGAAGAATTAGGGTTGTTAAAAAATAGAGGAATAAGGGCATATTTTAATAAACATGAAGATGGCTTTTATGATATTGATAAACTAAAAACAACAGAATTTAAGATAACTTATAAAAAAAATGATACAATAATTTTCAATGATAGTATATTATTAGTGGTTAAAGATTCAAAGTTTCGAAAATACAATCATAAATATGATGTTTTTTATGACGCAGAGAATGTGAATTTTCTTGGTGTATATAAGATTGATGGAAATTATTTTTGGGGTACTGATGGTGGTGGGCTGCCTTATTGGCAATCAGACACAATTATTTTATCACTCAATAAAAGCAAGAATCTATTACCTAAATCTGCATATTTTAATTTGTATTCACCAAATATTTACCATTCTGTTTTATATCAATCACATGATAAAAAGTATATTTTCCTGTGTATGTTAAACAGTGACGGAGCAGGCAGCTATGAGGTGTATTTTGTCTTTAAAAATAATAGATATATTGGTAGAATTGTAATTAATGGAGAATGTTAAACAAGAATTATGAGTTTTATTAAAGTACACACTAAAAATTATCTCGTGATGCATGGGTATGATCATCACAACAGAGAAGTGCTGGAAAAGATTGAAACAGAGCAGGCATCTGAAAAATTAATTGCCATACATCGTATACAATCTGTTACTGAAAAATATATACTAACTACAGCTACGCACGGACGCTTTATTTACTGGGAGTATGAAGATGATTATGATACAATTGTTCAGGCACTAAAAGAACATGGTTTACTAATTAATTAAATGCTTACATTTATATTCTGCTATTTTATAATTCAACAACGCAAAAAATAAAGATGACACCTGATTTTTCAAAAGATATAAATGGTTTATTGCCGGCTATTATTCAGGATGCAAGAACCGGGAAAGTGTTGATGTTAGGTTTTATGAATGAAGAAAGTTTCGCTAAAACTAAAGAGTCAAACAAAGTTACATTTTTCTCTCGCAGCAAAAACAGACTATGGACAAAAGGAGAGGAGAGCGGTAACTTCTTAGAAGTAGTAGACATAAAATTAGATTGTGATAAAGATACACTTCTGATAAAAGCAGAACCTGCAGGCCCTGTTTGTCATACCGGAAATGATACCTGCTGGAATGAAAAAAATCAAGATGATTATTCTTTCTTACACGAATTGGAAAGAATAATTGCTGATAGGAAACTAAACCCTAAAGAAGGCTCTTACACTAATTCCTTATTTAATACCGGTTTGAATAAGATTGCACAAAAAGTAGGTGAAGAAGCAGTAGAAGTAGTAATAGAAGCAAAAGATAAAAATGATGTGCTCTTCAAAAATGAAAGTGCTGATTTATTATTTCATTTGCTGGTGCTGTTTGCTGAAAAAAATATTTCACTCAACGAAGTACTGGCAGTGCTGAAAGAACGGCATAAATAATTTACTGATTCCGTTTAAAACTGCAAAAAGTAAAATTTTGTGCAGTATTGAATGGCGTTATATGGTCTTCCGTTTTACAAATTAACTTAGTAAAGTCATCTTTAAACATACGTTCTAAAGAAGTTGCTGAATATTGTCTGATATCAAGTCCACTGCATTTTTTTGGCCCGATCTCAGAAAATGTTCCGATTACTAAAAATCCGGTCACATTATTTTTCACAATATTTAAATACGTTGCAATCTGTTGTTCTGTTGTTAAAAAATGAAAAGCTGCTCTATCGTGCCAGATGTCATAAGTTGTTGCCGGCGTAAAGTCATTAATATCTGATACAACCCAGGTTACTTTTTGAGCACGTGCTCCCAATCTGACTTTTGCTTTTTCTAAAGCAGTTGCAGAAATATCAAGTACTGTAATATTTTCATATCCTTCGTCCAAAAGAAAATCTGCCAATTTGCTGTCGCCACCACCAATATCTATAATGCTTGCTGATTTTGATAAATTAAAACTGTGTATAAAGTCCAAAGATGTTTGAGGAATTTCTTGTGTCCAGCTAACTTCATTTGGTTGTTTTGTTGTATACACTGTCTCCCAGTGTTGTCTGTTTTCTTTGTTCATGCTGTAAAATTAATGAATCCAATTTTCAAAAATGGTAACTAATGATACACTACCGATTTATAAAAAGATGTTAAATTATGTTTATGGATAATAATTCGGAACTAATCCTGATTAAGAATGTGTTTTGTAAGTAAATAAAAAAAGAAAATAAATGAGTACAATAAGAATTATTCTATCTGTTTTTTTGCCGCCATTAGCTGTTGCAGATAAAGGTTTAGGTAATTTTCTAATCGTGTTTGTATTGTGGTTACTTGGTCATATACCAGGCACCATCGCAGCATTGATTATTTTAAATAATGAAAGAAAACAATACGCAATAGCGTAATTATATTTCAGGGTTTTTTATGTTTTTAGGTTAGCCGTTCTGAATACTCAACTCAGAACGGCTTTTTTTATTCTTCTTTGTTTTTAAACGGACGAATAATCAACCTCAGTGTTCTGTCATAAGTGAAGTAATTATACAACCACCCTAGTGTTACGGTAATTTTATTTCTAAAACCCACCAAACTCATTACATGCACAAATAACCAAGCGAGCCAGGCTATAAAACCGCCCATTTTAATTCCTTTGGCTTCCATTACTGCTTTATTTCTTCCTACTGTTGCCATTGAACCTTTATCAAAATATTCAAACCGTTTTGATTCTTTCCCGTTGAGCATGGCAATAATATTTTTTGCCACCAATTCACCTTGCTGTATAGCAACGGGCGCCACCATAGGATGTCCTTTGGGGAATTTTTCTGAAATCATAGAAGCTACATCACCAATGGCATAAATATTTTCATAATTTTTTACTTTGCAATATTCATCTACTGCAATTCTGTTGCCGCCAATAATATTTTCTGTAGTAAAACCATCCACAGGATTTCCTTTTACACCGGCTGTCCAGATAACGGTTTCACATTTTATTTTTTTACCATCAGCAATGGTGAGTTCATCTCCATCATAATTAGTTACCATTGTATTCAGCCAAACATTCACTCCAAAATCTTTTACATATTTTAAAACCTTAGCTGAATTTTCTGGATGCATGGCGCCTAATAATCTATCACCTGACTCAAAAAGATGGATTTGCATTTTTGTAAAGTCGATTTCAGGATAATCTTTGGGCAAAATACTTTTTCTCATTTCTCCTAATGCTCCGGCTAATTCAACACCGGTTGGTCCGCCACCAACAATAGAGATATTAATCAGTTCTTCTTTTTTTGATTCATCATAAGTAAGTAGTGCTTCTTCAAAATTTTCTAAAATAAAACTTCGTAAGTTCAGTGCTTGCGGTATATCCTTCATCTGCATCATCTTGCCGGAAACTTCTTTAGAAAAGTTAAAGAAATTTGTGGTACTTCCTGTTGCAATTACCAGATAATCGTAATGCAAATCTCCAATATCAGTGTGAATTTTTTGGGAAGCAATATCAATATTTCTTACTTCTGCCAAACGGAAAATACCATTTGGAATATCCTGCATAAATTTTCGTAAAGGATATGCAATACTGCCCGGCTCCAGACCACCTGTTGCAACCTGATACAACAACGGCTGAAAACAATGGTAATTGTGTTTGTCCAGCATTACAATCTGAATATCCTGATTTCTTAAATGTTTTGCGATTTCAATGCCGCCAAAACCTCCGCCGATGATGACTATGCGCTTCTGACCTGTAGATGGGATTTTTAAGTCCAAAGTAGTATAATTTACAATTTACAATTTTATATCATCATTATTCAATACAAAATTAACTCATTCTTTTTTATTTAAGAATTAAATCGATGTTATACTATTCAGTAAAACCGTTATCTTTGCTAATATCTATTTTATTTATAATTATACATTGTAAATCGTTAATTGTTAATCAATTTATGTCGCATATTCATTTAATAAAGAAGGAAAATTACGGAATTATCCAGATGGATAGAGAGAAAGCAAACCCTATGAATCATGAATTTGTGGCTGGTATGCGCATTGCTTTGAAGAATTTTACGGAAGACGACAGTATACAAGGTGCGATTATAAACGGAAAAGAAAATTTCTTTTCTGCCGGTTTGGATTTGCCTGAATTATATGAATATGATGAAAAACAGTTTGAAAGTTTCTGGCGAAACTTTATGGATTTAGTTTGTGACTTAGTGGCATTTGATAAACCTTTAGTTGCTTCTATAAACGGACATTCACCGGCAGGCGGTTGTATTATTGCCATTGGTTGTGATTACCGCGTAATGGCAGAAGGAAAATATAAAATAGGTTTGAATGAGATTCCGATTGGATTAGTAGTACCGCGAGGAGTGTTTGATATATATAGTTTCTGGATTGGCAGAAAGACGGCATATCAATACTTAATGGAAGGGAAATTATATTCTCCCGAACATGCAAAGGAAATTGGTTTAGTTGATGAAGTGGTAGCAGCAGATAAAGTACTGGAAACAGCAGAAAATAAGCTAAAACAATACTTAACGTACGAACAAAACGGCTGGCGTGCTACCAAGCGACAATTAAAACACGATCAGTTAAAGTCCATTTCTTCGATTTCTGATTTTGAGATGAAAACGATGTTGCAGCAATGGTGGAGTGAACCGGTGAGAAAAATTGTAGGACAATTTGTAGAGAATTTAAAAAAGAAAAGTTAATGAAATAATTTACTAATGTAACGATGTAATAATGCGTGAAAAGCTGTTTAGGTGCTTAAGTAAATTAGTAGGCGTTTTTACTTCTGTATTAATTATAGTAATCGTTATTATTATTACCTTTTTTGTTCTTTGGTTTTTCTTTTTGCATAATTTGTTTCCTTTTCAAGATTAAAAATTATTTTATTTTTTAATTATTTCATCACTACATTATTCTATGCAAGACAAATTCATCGCATTTGAAAATCGTTTGTCAAAAGTTTACAAACACATCGGTAAAATTGCACGCAAACAAAACATTTCCTGCTATCGTGTTTATAATGTTGATTTGCCTGAATTTCCATTTATTATTGATGTTTACAAAGATATGGTGTATGTTGCCGAATATAAGAGCAAACATAAACTTGATGAAGCGGCGTATGAAACATGGCTGAATACTTCGTTAGATATTATTCAACAAATTTTTTCCGTTGAGAAAGATAAGATATTTCTGAAATTACGCGAACGACAAAAAGGAGAGCAGCAGTATTCAAAATTAAAAGAAGATAAGAAAGAGTTGATTGTTGAAGAAAATGGATTGCGGTTTATCGTAAATCTTTCAGATTATTTAGATACAGGTTTTTTTTTAGATCACCGAATTACAAGGCAGAAAGTAAAAGAAATCGCAAATGGGAAACGAGTATTGAATTTGTTTGCCTATACAGGAAGTTTTACAGTGTATGCTGCATCAGGAAATGCAAAAAAAATCACAACAGTAGATTTGTCGAGAACATATATCAACTGGGCAAAACGAAATCTGACTTATAATAAATTATATGATGACAAGAAACATCAGTTTATTCAGGAAGATGTACTGCAATATTTGAAATCAATTCAACCTAATTCATATGATTTAATTATACTTGATCCACCAACGTTTTCTAACAGTAAACGCATGGATGATGTGTTGGATATTCAGCGGGATCATGTTACTATTATTAATCAATGCCTGAATATTCTGGATAGTGAGGGAATTCTTATTTTTAGTACTAATTACAGAAATTTTGAATTGGATGCAGCTAACTTATCCTCAAATAAAATAAAAGATATTACAAGACAAACTACGCCATTTGATTTTGAAGGAAAACTGAAACGTAAATGTTTTTGGATTGAAAAATAAACTACTCTTCAGTAACGTTTTTTATTTTGTCTTCCAGTTTATTTTTAGTTAGGGTGAAGCCATATTTTTGAGCAAATGCCGCTTGCGCCGCCTGAAATTTTTTGTCTAATGGTCGCTCCTTTGAGGAAATGGAATTTGTCAACTCATCTATTTTTGAAACTAATTCTTCCTGTGAATATTTATTTTTTTCCTGTAGTAATACCAATATCTTTTTGTATTCGTTTTTTGTAATGCTTGCATAAAATTTGAATAATGCCTTGGCTGCATCTAAAAAATCTTTATTCCCATCTAATGCTTTCATCGAATTCAATACTTTTATACTGTTTTGAACCTGTGTGCTGATCTGCGTTAAAGAAAACTCATTTGGATTGCCTGAAAATGATAAGATGGTCTCACCAATTTTAGTCTGTTCGTTTACAATTTTGTCATTGTATGCAATTGCCGCATCGTTATTTGCCTTTGCATAAAATGACGCAATAACAGTAAGAAATAAAAAAAGAAAATGTTTCATAAGAATTTATTTTAACGTAGATTATTCTAATTTAATTCCATATTTTTTACAAAATTTCTCTTGAGCTGCATTGAATTCGGGATATACAGCAGCAGTCTTCGCTTTCATGGAATCAAATATTTTTTGTTTTTTTACTTTGAAGTCTTTAAAATCAAGATCCGGGTCCTCAATTATTTTTAATAATTGCGGATATTCATTTTCAGAAATATCTTTATACAATGCAAATAATTTTTTAGTGGCATTATAGTATTCTGTCTCATTATTGTAAACTTTAAGATTATTTATAAAATCAATACTTTTTTGAAGTTCAAATTTTAAAATTTTGAGATTTAAATCCGTTGCACGTTCATTAAATTCAAATACTTCTTTCCCTATATTTTGTTGCGCTTCCACAATAGACTGGTGAAAAGTATAAGCTTCAATATTATAATTTTGAGAAAATGAACTTGCAGCACTAAAAAGCAGAATGTTTATGATAAAGAAATAACGCATTTCAAAAATTTTATTAAAGATATCAATAAAAATGCCAAAAATAAAATGAGAATTAAACGCACCGCTAATGGTTCATTTCTTTCAGTTCGTGTATTACATCTGCCAGAAATTGCTTGGCATCAAATTTTGGATTACCGAAAAATTGAGTTAATCCAACCATATCAGCATGACTTACCGAAGGTGCGCTTTCCGATTCAATAAGTCCGCGGTAATTACCCCATTTACATGATTCAACGCCTACCATTCCATCGTTTTTGCCTTCGTACTCACGGATAATATACGCCATCGTCTTCCATAGTATATTTGGATATTCTTTGTTTACATGGCTCGCATAACTCTGATAATATACTTTAGACGAATCCGGCACTTCCTCATTAAATTGCTTCATACCTTCAGTTGTTACCTGTACAACCGCACGCAAACTATCAGGCCTTTTGTCGCCCATTAATGTAGCGTATAAATTTACGAGGCGGGCGGTGGCAAACTTGGGCAAAGGTAATCTACCTAAAATAATATCTGCTAAGTGTGTTCCCCGATGCGGAGAACCTAAAGTCGTTACACTGGAAATTTGTTCATCCATGCCCAGTCGACTGGCAACATATCTTCCTTCCAGGCCACCTTTGGAATGCCCTATAATGTTGATTTTATCAGTTTTTGTTTTTTCTAAAATGTCTAAGATTCTATACTTTAATTTGATTGCGTTATCCGGAATTGATATAAATGCATCCTGATGTGCCGTATAAACATCACAACCATGTTGCTTTAAAAAATCAGGAATTGTTCCCCAGTAATTCAGCAATCTGTTTTGATCCTGAAAGCCTAAACCGCTGACTAGTATAACAGGATAACGCGTGTCACAATGAGATAGTCTTGTTTTATCTGTCATAGAATGTGCTTGAATTAACACTATTTGCGATTATGGATGCAATTTTAAAATATGACATCGAAAAAACAAGAATTTCTATATAAAGTTTTTGTCTTAACCATGAATTAATATTAAAATAGTTGCATTTTAAACAAATTCTATTTTAATTTGTGTCTATGATTAAAACATATTTCTACGGATATTACTTTTTTCGCTCATAAGCGAGACAAATAATACTGTAGTAAAATTAAAGTATAACAAGTCTCGAGTAATTTCGAGACTTTTTTATTAGTAAAATATGAAACCAAAAATAGCCATACAGGGATTTGAAGCTTCCTTCCATGAAATTACTGCCTTACAGTTTTTTGGAAATGAAATAGAAACGGTAGAATGTGCCACTTTTCATAAATTATTTGATGTGATGGAAAAGGGAGAAGCTGATTTTGCCGTTTGTGCCATAGAAAATTCTTTGGCGGGTTCAATACTTCCGAATTATGCACATTTGAGAAATTCTAATTTAGAGATTGTAGGTGAAGTTTATCTTCGTATTGAAATGAATTTAATGGCATTGCCAAATCAAACCATAGAACAGATAGAAGAAATTCATTCTCATCCGATGGCATTATTGCAGTGCCAGGGTTTCTTTGAAAATTATCCGCAGATACAATTAGTAGAATCAAATGATACTGCATTAAGCGCAAAAGAAATAAAAGAAAAACACATTAAACACCGTGCTGCTGTTGCTAGTAAACGGGCAGCAGAGTTATATGATTTGGAAATTATCGCTGCTGATATTCACGACAACAAAAGAAATTTTACGAGATTTTTAGTTTTATCTAGACCATCAACCTCTGAACATCGGCCACCGAACATCAATAAGTCTTCCATCTCTTTTCGGGCACATCATACAGCAGGAAGCCTGGCAAAAGTGTTAACTATCATCGGTAATCATAATATTAACCTCACGAAAATACAATCGTTGCCGGTTGTTGGAGAAGAATGGCAATATTATATGTATGCAGATTTGGAATTTGATGATGCAGATGAATATAAAAAGATGCTTATTGAGATTGAACCATTGACAAAAGAATTAAAAATATTAGGCGAGTATACCCAGGGAAATAAAATTTTATAACAGCATTGCGTTCTTTGAGCCTTTGCGTGAAATAAATAAAAATGATAATACAACAGGCAAATAAATTACAACACATCAATGAATACTATTTCAGTATGAAGTTGAAGCAAATTGCTCAGTTACGTGCTGAAGGAAAAAATATTTTGAATCTTGGTATTGGAAACCCTGATCAGGCACCATCACAGCAGACAATTGATGCATTAGTAGAATCGGCCCAAAATACTAAGAATCACGGTTATCAGAGTTACATTGGTATCCCTGAATTGCGCAAAGCGATGAGTGATTGGTATAAATTGACTTATGATGTTGAACTAAATCCGGCTTCAGAGATATTGCCGTTACTAGGTTCTAAAGAAGGTATCTCACATATCTCAAATGCATTTTTAAATCCTGGAGATAAAGTATTAGTACCCAATCCGGGTTATCCAACTTATTCGTCTGCTACCTATTTGGCAGGCGCAGTTCCCGTTACATATGATTTGGACGAAACTAATAACTGGGCACCTGACTTTACTAATATTTCAGAAGATGTTTTACGCGAAGCTAAATTGATTTGGATAAATTATCCCAATATGCCAACAGGAGCAAAAGGGAATAATGAAATCTTTAAAACATTAATTGAGATTGCAAACGAATTTAAAATATTGATAGTAAATGATAATCCGTATAGTTTAGTTTTGAATGAAGGGAAGCCTGTTTCCATTTTTCAAACACCAGGTGCGAAGGATGTTTGCTTGGAATTAAATTCATTAAGTAAATCACATAATTTAGCCGGAGCACGTATTGGTCTTGTGGTTGGTGAAAAAGACTATATTGATACTATACTGAAAGTAAAAAGCAATGTAGATTCTGGAATGTATTTGCCCTTACAACAAGCTGCCATAGCCGCATTATCTAATAATGAAGCCTGGCATGAAGCACGCAATAATGAATACAAGAATCGCCGTGCATTTGCATATGATATTATGGATGCATTGGAATGTACTTACGATAAAAATCAAATAGGTATGTTTTTGTGGGCGAAGATTCCTGTAAAATATAATCATGTAGAAGAACTTACTGAAAAAATATTACATGATGCAAATGTATTTATCACTCCCGGATTTATTTTTGGCAGCAATGGAGATAAATACATTCGTATTTCTTTATGCAGTCCGGAAGCAGACTTACAGGAAGCACTAAACAGAATAGTAAATCTAAAATCATAAAGCGAAATGAAAATTGCAATATTTGGAATAGGTTTAATTGGTGGTTCAGTAGCGAAAGATTTACGTGCTGCAAATTTCTGCTCAGAAATTCTAGGTGTCGGTCGTAGTCAGAAAAATTGCGAGTTAGCACTGGACTTAGGTTTAGTAGATAAGATTGTAACCAAAGAAGAGGCTATTGCACAGTCAGATTTAATTATTTTGACCGTTCCGGTAAATGCACTTATTGACGAATTAAAATTTGTGTTAGATAGGGTACAACCACATCAGGTGATTACAGATATGGGTTCCACCAAAGGAATTATTATAGATGCCATTAAGGAACACCCGAACAGAAAACAATATGTTGCTTCGCATCCGATGGCAGGTACAGAAAACAGCGGACCTTCTGCTGCTATTTTTAATTTATTTAGGGACAAGGTTTGTATTATTTGTGATAAAGAAAACAGCAACAAAGAAGCAGTTGAATTAATAGAAAGAATGTACAACGTGTTAGGTATGCGTATTAAATATATGGATGCACATCAGCATGATATGCATGCCGCATATATTTCACATATTTCACATATTAGTTCATTTGTACTGGCGGCAACTGTTCTTGAAAAAGAGAAAGACGAAGAAGCTATTCTGGAGATGGCCGGCGGTGGTTTTGAAAGTACGGTACGTTTGGCAAAAAGCTCTCCTGATATGTGGGCTCCTATCTTTCAGCAAAATAAAAATTATTTACTGGAAGTAATGGATACTTATATTGAAAAAATGTATCATTTCAGAAATCTGATTAATAAAAATAAAAATGAAGAACTCAGAGAGTTTATGAACAACGCTAATGAAATTAGGAAAATTCTGAAATAAGTATAATAATAATTCAGATAAACATTAATAAATATTAATGTTTTGAAAAGGAAAAAACAGTACAAGTAAATAAACGTAATTTTATAATTCATTCACTATACAATTCAATAATTAAAATATGAGCAACTTAAACATCACACCTCTGAAAGATTGGGGTTTCAACTTTGAAAGGCCTGTTGTAATTTCAGGACCATGTTCTTGTGAAACAGAAGAACAAATGACGGAAACGGCACAACGACTTGCCAATAAGGGCATACATGTTTTACGTGCAGGTATATGGAAACCGAGAACACGCCCCGGTATGTTTGAAGGAATTGGCAAAGAAGGTTTATCATGGCTGGTAAATGCCGGAAAGCTAATAGGTAAGCCAACTACCGTAGAAGTAGCTACTGCGCTGCACACACAGGAAGCTTTAGAAGCTGGAGTGGATATTCTTTGGATTGGTGCACGAACTACTGTGAATCCGTTTTCGGTGCAGGAAATTGCAGATGTGTTAAAAGGAGTAGATATTCCTGTTCTGGTAAAAAATCCAATCAACCCTGATTTACAATTATGGCTTGGTAGCATGGAGCGCTTAAATGCTGTAGGGATAACAAAGTTAGGTGCTATACATCGTGGATTTTCTTCCTATGAGAAATCTAAATACCGCAACAAACCTATGTGGGAATTACCGATAGAATTACGTCGCTTATATCCGAATATGCCTATTATCGTTGACCCATCACATATCTGTGGTTCACGTGATTTAATTCCTTCTGTTTGTCAGAAAGCACTGGATTTAGATTTTGACGGACTGATGATTGAATCACATCGCGACCCGGATAACGCATGGAGCGATGCCGCGCAACAAGTAACACCTGAACGTTTGGGTGAAATCATTGCTGCATTAGTGGTACGTAGCAGTAAACTGGATAACTTTGCTGAAAACCAATTAGAAGCTTTGCGGGCACAGATAGACCGTATCGATAACTACTTTTTGGAAATTATGGGTGAACGTATGGATATTGCACGTAAGATAGGTGAGTTTAAGCGTGATAATGGAATTACCATTTTACAAACCAACAGATGGGATGAAATCATCCATGACCGGGTTAAAAAAGCTGCAAAAAAGGAGCTGACTGAGGACTTTGTAAAGGATATGATGGAGGCAATTCATCAGGAATCAATCAGGCATCAGACAAAAATTATGAACAATATTTTGGCTGAATAATAGTAAACATGCTTAAGTTGTTAATAATCAAGAGATTGTTTATTTTTTAGATTGTTAACTATTTTAAGCTTAAACTGTGCAGTGCGCCTTGATTTCTTCTATATATCATATTGTTTGCTAAATTTGGCGCACAACATATTTATAACTTAAAACAAATACAAAATGGACAAATCGAAAATGATTAAGGCATATTGCCTGAAAACGAAAGAAAAAAATGTACCAATGCATGATGCAGTAATTACTAAAACTTCCAGAGGTGGTTATATGGCTTCCGGTAATGATGGTAAAGGCAATAAAATGGCAGCTATTTTAAGTGAAGCAAATGCACTTAAAGCATTGGCAGACGGTGTTGCTAAGAAAGGATTCTAATTTATGCAGGTAAGTTAAAAATGTAAAGGTCAGTTTTTATAACTGACCTTTTTTTTATTTAATTAGACATTTTAATGTCCGGATTTACTTTTATGAGATAATTTCTGCAAATTGAATCAGACGGATTTATTTTCAATCCTTCTTCAGCCATTGAACGACATTTCTTAAAATCTCCTTTTTCAAAGTAGGTTACTGTCAAATCCTGAATCAATTGTACATTGGAAAGATCTGATTTCCTGCCTAATTCAAGGTATTTAATTGCCGCTTCAAAGTCTTTATCTTTTATTGCAAACATTTCATAACCTGTTTCATGATAAAATTTTATAAGTTGATTTCGTTCACCGGCATTAGTTAGTTTAACATTAAGATATTCCATGTATTGATAAATGAAATCTACCTGACGATGAGAAAGTAGCTCCTTAAATGCATCAAGTAGTTTGTCAAGTTTGCCGTCTTGCTGGTAAAAACCGCTGACAACTCCGGCTTTTGCTGTAACAGCATCGGAGTACTTTGGATATATCTCCAGCGCGCGATTTACTAATGGTAATGCTTTCTCGTAAAGTTCTTTTTGTTTTGCAGGGTCTTTTTCACCTACAGCTTTGAAATAATAGAAATAGCCACAAAAGCTGTTTGCTCTGGCACTGTTTTTAGAAACTTTTAATGCAGCAAAATCCAGTATTTCCTGGTTTTTCCATTCAGGTACCCTTGTTAACGTTTTAATTGTAAAACCACCTGCGAAAACTAATAATACTGCAAATCCTATTTTTCTTCCGGCTTCTCCTAAAATCTGTGGTAATTTATAAGTAGTTAACCATGCAAGGATAAGACAGAAAGCAATAGAAGGCATGTATAAGAAACGCTCATTCATAAAGGTTCCAACTGGGAAAACAAAGTTGGATGTAATAAATAAAGTTGTCAGGTAGAATATAATTGACCACGAATACAAACTCTTTTTTCGTAATCCCAAGATTGCCAGAGCAATTAAAAAAATATAAATGAATAATGGCAACAATGCACGTACATCTGTCCAGTGTATAATAGGAATATGATAAGGATAATAATCATAGGTTAACGGGTGAGGAAAAAATAATAATTTCATGTATAAACCAAGCGTATAAAAGATAGTAGCAGACTTATCTGCAAATGAAACGCCATAAAATGGATTGTTCATAATTTCAGTAATTTCTTTTCCAGCAGAAAAGAAAAAACCAATTGCTTTTGTTCTCATCACCAGAAAGATGAAAACAGCAATAATATAGGGAATAGTTAATTGTACTATTTTTTTAAACTCCGTTTTTTCAAAAAACCAGAATGTAAAAGGTATCAAGGGTACCAGCATAATGGAGTTTTCTTTACCTAATAATCCGAGTAAAAAAAATATTCCGGCAAAAACTGCCCAGATGATACTGCCGGATTTGACCTGCCTGAAAGAAAACCAGATAGCGATAAACGAAAATAATACTGCAAATATTTCGTCTCTGCCTTTTATGTTTGCTACCACTTCTGTATGTAATGGATGAAGTATAAACAAAGCTGCGGTGAGAAATGGTACACTTAAAAAAGTATTTATTTTTTTATCTTCGTTTAAAAACAGACTTAATACCCGAAACAAAATCAGTCCGGTGAGTGCATAAAATAATATGTTTAAGAAATGACTTATTGTACGGTTTTCCTGAAAGAGTTCATGTTCAATGGCAAAACTTGCGATAGAAAGTGGCCGGTATCTTGAACCTGCCACTAAATCTTTTTGTTCTCCTAAATATCCGGTGAAGCTTTCAGTACTGAAGATGTCATATATTCCATCGAATCCTTTTTTTACAAAATTATTTTCTGATAAAACAATCCTGTCGTCCAGTACGTACTCATAATTTAAGCACATTCCATACAAAACAAATGAAAGGAGAAAAATTACTAACGCAGGTTTCCAGTTGCGTTTCCAGAAATCAAATGTGCCTGTGGTGTTTGATTTTTTTTGCGGAACATTATTAGGCTTAGCCTTTACAAGTTCCTTTTTTTTGGATTTTGTCGCCATACCCAATGTCTTGTTTATCAAAAATACAAATCAAAGTGCAGATAAAAAAGTAATAAGCATATCATAGCAAGGTTCTTTTATTTAATTGTGTGTATTATAGTTTAATAACAAAAGCATTTTCACTCAAATCCACGTATTTAATATTCTTCTCTTTTAGTAGTTTTCTGTATATTTTAAGATGGTAATTGTCATTGTCGCTTGAAATTAATAATTGCTTGTATTGGTAATTTGCCTTCACACATTCTGTATTCAAAAAGCAATTATCACTCAATACCAAATAATCAATTTGCAAGGGAGTTGAAAATATTTTACGTGTATTCCGCTTGTTTAAAAAATAAAAACTTTTATTTTGAATAAATAATAAATCTTTATCTTTTATTACATCATTAGTGTTTAATGAATCATTTAATAAAAATATTTCATATCTGTCTATTCCGAGAGTTCGATAAGAGTTTTTTATTGAATATGAAAATGCTTTCTCATCTAAGGTATCTTTTGAGAAGATAGTTTGTATTCCATTATTGTTTTTTGCCAGCACAAAGTTTTTAGGAACAGAGTATAAAATTAATTCCTGTTTTTTATGCTGTTTAATATTATATCCATACGAAACAATGATAGTGATTAAAAATAAACTCAAACAAACTAATAGATATTTTGCTTTTTGGCGAATTACAAAAGCAGTAAGAAACAAAACAGCAATTAATAAAATAAATAATTGACCTTGTGAGATATAGAGATTGTTTAATTTACCTAACGGAAGATTTGAAAAGAAATAAGTAAGCTTTATAAAAACAGAAATTACGAATGAATTCAGCCATCCTATGAGTTTTGCAACAGGTGATACAAAACTAAAAATTGCTAATCCAACACTCAGCCAAAGTATTATTGCAGATAGAGGAATTGCAAAAATATTTGCGAGTAAAAAATAGGTTGGGAAATTACCGAAATAATAAATACTTAATGGCACCGTGAAAAGTTGTGCTGCAATACTTGCTGACCATAATTTCCATATCCAGTCAATTAATTTATTTGGGTGGTAAAATAAAGCATAAATTGGTTTATAGAAAACAAATAATCCAAGCATTGCTAAATAGGAGAGTTGAAAACCTATGTCAAATACATTATTAGGGTCAATCAGAATCTGTAATAAAGCAGCTCCTGCAAGTAAATTTAAATTATTTACATGCTCTTTACTAAGCTTGCCAAAGTTTAATAATGAAAATAAAATTGCGGCGCGAACACATGCTGTAGAAAAACCAGTGACAAATGTAAACAGCCAGATACAGCAAAAAATAAAGATGAACTTGATAATCTTAATTTTCTTGTTTTTATCTTTTATAAAACTTAACAGGAAAATAAGCATACCATAAATAATACCGACATGTAAACCGGATACCGAGAGTATATGCAAAATGCCGGTGTATGCAAATGCATTGTATAATTCCACATCAATATCTGCGCGATGACCTAAGAGGATGCCATCAGCCAATGCAAAGTTTTCCTGCTTTGGAATATATTTCCGTAAAACAGATTGGATATTCATTCCGATATCATTGCTGATTCTTTTTATGAACAAGCTTTTGTGTTTCTCAGTAACTGTAATTTCATCCTTGGAAATATATTGTTGCTGGTAAATTGATTTGTGTTGTAAATAATGTTTATAGTCAAACTCACCCAGGTTTTTGGGCGTGTCAACTGATTTGTAATTGCATCTGAATAGAATTTCATCACCTATTTCTAAATTTGAAGTAGTGCTGCCTTTTTGAATATACACCAGTATATTACCATTTGTGTTTATTTCAGTGTTTGAACTGTCAATTATTTTCTGAAGAGCAATAATTGCTTTATAGGATTTATTCTTTTCTTCCGGTTGTTTTATAATGATTCCTTTTGCAAACGTAGGTTTGAAATTTGAAAAATGTGCTTTCTGATTAATGTATTGTTTATTTACTATCATTAATCCGCCCAGTATAAAAATGCTGATATAAACTAGAGCCGCATTTAATCTTTTGAATAAGGGTTTGTTAATAGTAAAATGACTAATGTAAATTAAAAGAAGTAATAAAATGGAAGCAATTAATATTGCGTAAAATGGAATGGGAATAAGATTAAAACAGTAAATACCTGCAATAAACGGCAGTACTATTCTTAATAACGGTAAATGCGATAACTTATATTGCATTCACTAATATAAAAATATTTTTTATTAAAAAAGAAGAGCCGCAAATCAAAAACTTGCGGCCATTCTTGTATATATAGGACTATGCTTTTATTTACCTTTTTTCAACTCTTGTTGCTGCTTCATCATTTCCTGCATTTTTTGCTGGAAGGTATTTTGTTTCTTAGGTTTCTTTTTATTCTCTTCTATTTGTAAACGGATCGCATCTTCATCTACATAAAACTTTTGAATAATCCAGTTTTGTGCTAACGTCAATACGTTGAATAAAAAGTAATAATAACTCAATGCAGCCGGCTGTTTGTTAAACATAAATAATAACATAACAGGCATTACATACTGCATGATTTTCATTTGCTGTGCCATCATATCATCACTACCGGAAGTAGGTTGTGCCTGACTGGTTATTTTAGTCACAACAATAGAAGATATAGCCATTAAAACTGTAAATAAACTAATGTGACTGCCAAACAAAAAACTAATTACAGGGATATCGTGACTCCAGCTTATGATTGAATCAAAGCTGGATAAATCAGTTGCCCATAAGAATGGTTGTTGTCTTAATTCGATAGAGGCAGGGAAGAACCGGTACATCGCAATCAGTATCGGCATTTGCAATAACATCGGCAGGCAACCGCCAAACGGACTCACACCGGTTTCACTGTACAATGCCATTTGTTTTTGACCGAATTCTGCCTGATTCGGATATTTCTTTTTTAATTCATCCAACTCAGGTTTTAGTACTTTCATTTTTGCCATCGACATAGTCGATTTATAGGTAAATGGAAACGTTACTAATTTTATAACTATGGCTAATATCAAAATAATGATACCATAGCTTGAAATAAATTTACTTAAGAATTGAAAAATAGGAATAATAAAATATTTGTTAATCAAACTCAAAATACTCCAGCCCAATGGAACAATGCTCGTTAATTCAACATCCATCTTTTTTAATTCATTGTATTTATTAGGGCCCATATACAGGCGCATCGGAAAAGAGAATGCATTGGAATTATTAAACGGAATCTCTAACTGCGTAGTAAATGTTTTTACAACATCTTTATTTTCTTTTGGCGTAACGACTGTAATCTTAGCACCGGTTTTGAAATTTTCTTTAGCTGCAATCAAAGATGTATTAAAGAATTTTTGTTTGTATGATATCCACTGCAACGGAGTTTCAATTTCTTTTTCTTTATCTCTTGATAAATCATCGTCTTCCTTTGCGTCATTCATGTAATACACGGCGGAATTAAATCGCTCATCATCAATGCCACCTTCTTGTGCAGGTAAATCTTGTTTCCAGTTTAATATAATTGGTTGCTTGGCAGGAATAATATCTGCAAAATTTACTGCATTAATTACAAAATCCGCTGCATATCCTTTGCCGTTCAACGTATATTTATGTTCATACGTTTTACCATTTCCTAAATCAATCTTGTAAAGAATATCTAATTTTTGGGTTCCTGATATCTTTTGTGAACTGACAGAAGATGTAAAATATAAATTTTCTGTCTGAACCGGTGTTTTACTGTCATTGGAAACAAACGTAAAATTGAAATCATTGCCTTTATCTTCAAATAAGATTAGCGGGGTTTTTGCAAATGTTTTATAATCTTTTAACTCTACTTTTTTAATAGTTCCGCCTTTGTTGGAAAAAGTGAAGATGCAGTTTTCATTTTCAATCGTTACCAATTGTTCTTTACCATTCATAAATGGAGCAAAGCTGCCGGTTGCAGTAATAAGAGCTGAAGAATCTGAAACCTTAGCTGTATTTTGTTCCTGTTTTGCAGTATCTGTTCCAGCCTTTGCTACAGAAACTGTAGAATCAGCACCGGGATACTTGGAACTTTGTTCTGTTTGTTTTGGATGTGCTTTTAAATAAGCTTCTTCCTGTTGTTTAGTATAAAAAGTAAAACCCAGAAAAATCAGCAAGATGAGTACGATACCAATGACCGTGTTTTTGTCAAAATCCATTTTTATATAAATTGAAGCGCAAAGGTAGGAAAATAGCATTAACCTAACAAAGCAGAAGGAATAACAATAGATTAATTATTCAGGTTCCATTCAAAAGTTAATTTACAGATGTGTATTAATTGCATTTTGCCATAATGAGGCTTTCCTTATATTTGCACCATGAGCAATACAACTTTAGTAATTATGGCTGCCGGAATGGGTAGCAGATATGGTGGCGTGAAGCAAGCTGCCAGTTTTGGACCAAGTGGCGAATGGTTAATGGATTATGCTATTTATGATGCACAACAAGCTGGTTTTAATGATGTTGTAATAATTACCAGAAAAGATTTGTTAAGCGATATGGAAGAGCATATGTGCAAGGTTTGGGGAGATAAATTGCCGATTCACTTTGCCTTGCAGCAGCCACCCGCAGATGCCAACCCTGCCCGTACAAAACCCTGGGGAACCGGGCAGGCGATACTAGCAACAAAAGACCTGGTTAAAAACCCGTTTGTGGTGATTAATGCAGACGATTTTTACGGCAGGGAAGCATATGTTTCCATGCATCACTTTTTATCCAGCTGCGATAACAACGAACCAACTTTCTCTTTAGTAGGCTATCCGTTGGAAAATACCTTATCGGATATCGGTTCCGTTTCACGAGGTGTTTGTACACTGAATGAAAATAACGAGCTGGTTTCCATTACAGAAATGACACAAATAGATGTACGCGATGGGTTGTTACAAAACGAAAATGCAGATGGTTCGTTTACAGATATTCCGGCAAATAGCTATGCTTCGATGAATTTCTGGGGTTTTACCTGTTTCTTGTTTGAGGAACTGGAAAATCATTGGAAAATCTTTTACGATAAAAACCGAGATGAACCGAAAGCGGAATTCCTGATACCAACCGTAGTGTCTACGATGATGAAGGAAGGCAAGATAAAGGTGCAGTTATTGCCGGACGGTAAAGACTGGTGCGGCGTTACCTATTCAGAAGAAAAAGATTTAGTGATTGCTGCTTTAAGAAGCAAAATAGCTGATGGAATTTATCCGGATGATTTGTCGAAGTAATTGTCTGAATTCGGATTAATGGATTTTTGGATTAATACGACTTTTTAATTCTCGAAAGCCATGGTTCGTGTCTAACGAACCAAAATGAAATAAAAGCGGTTCGTGCAGACACGAACCACGGCAACATAGATAATTGTCTAAATCACTACGAGTAAAGATCTCCTTACACCGTTGTTGGTTTCTAACTAACAAATCACTTTCCGATAAAAAAATACACCAATAATTTACTAATAACTAGGTATTCTCATACCAACGTATTTTTCTATTTTTACAGCTGGTCAATATGCTCAACCCCCAACAACTCAAACAGGAATTTATTCATCGCTATGGTGAGTTTGAGGTGGAAACTTATTTTTCCCCCGGTCGTGTAAATCTTATTGGTGAGCATATTGATTATAACGGTGGTTTTGTGTTGCCGGCAACTATTTCATTGGGTATTTCTGCCGTTGTAAGAAGGAGAGCAGATGCTATTGTTCGTGTGTATGCAAAAGATTTTGAGCAAGAAGCAATCATCGAACTCAATGCCATTTCTGCATCAGACATTACACAAGAAGATATTCACTGGTCTCATTACATTGTAGCAACTTTATTAGTCTTAAAAGATAATGGTGTACACCTGCGAGGTGTGGATATCTTAATCGGCAGTGATTTACCGCTTGGTTCTGGCTTGTCGTCTTCGGCAGCTCTGGAATGTTTAATCGCGTTTATTTTTAACGAAGATTTCTATGCCGGCAACAGAACGCAACTCGCATTAGATGCACAAAAAGCAGAGCGCAAATACGTAAGTGTCAATTGCGGCATCATGGATCAGTTTGCTGTGTCAAATGGTTTAAAAAATCAGGCAATTTTACTGAATTGCGCGACATTGGAATACGAATACATTCCCGCTGATTTTAAAGACTATCAGTTGGTTATTATCAATTCGAATAAAGCACGTGCACTGGCGGAATCCAAATATAACGAACGCAGAAGCGAATGCGATGCAGCTTTTGAAATACTCAGAAAATTTGATATTGCGGAAGATTTATGTCATGTACACGAAATTTCCTTAGGATATTTAGAAGACGATACCTTGTATCAGCGGGCAAAACACGCCATTCTGGAAAACAAACGGGTACTACATGCTGTTGATGCCTTGAAAAAAGGAAGTATTGAAGCATTCGGACAGTTACTAACCGAATCGCATATTTCATTAGATACTGATTATGAGGTAAGTGGACACGAATTAAATATGATTGTACATTACAGCACGCATTTTGATGGTTGTATCGGTGCACGTATGACGGGCGCAGGTTTTGGCGGTTGTTGTATTGCATTGGTTGAAAAAGATAAAACAGAACGTTTTATAACGTATGTTAGCAAAAAATATGCTGAAAAAACAGGATTTAAAGCAGATTTTTATCTCGCAGAAATTACAGATGGAGTTGGTAAACTATAGGCATAACTATAATTCTGCCATATTAATTTAATAATTTATAACATGGATACAGTTGATAGTTTGGTGTTGGAAGAAAGTAATTTGCCACACGGCAAAAAGAATGAATTTTTAATTGTCTTTCTATTGGCATTTATTTGCTATCTGGCATCCATGGATTCCATGTTGTTGATGCCGCTGGGAAATATAATCATGACAACTTTTAAGGTTTCACCGATACATTCTACTGTGGTTGTTTCAGTGTATTCTATTGTAGCTGGTGTTTCGGGGTTTTTATCGGCATCCATTATGGATCAGTTCGACAGAAAAAGATTGTTGGTCTTTACTTTTATTGGGTTTATTGTTGGTACAGCTTTATGTGGTTTTGCTTATAATTTTAATTTATTGATTTTGTATCGCGGAATTACCGGAATTTTTGGAGGCATCGTTGGAGGAGTTTGTGTAGCTATCGTTAGTGATATTATTCCATACGAACGAAGAGCAACTGCGATGAGTATAATTTCACTTTCATTTGCAGTAGCAGCTATCACAGGCGTTCCTGCCGGTTTGTTTTTGGCCAAACAGTTTAATATACAGATGCCTTTCAGGGTACTATCAGTTATTTCAGTCTTTGCATTAATCGCTATTATTGTATGGATTCCGGCGATTAATAAACACTTACAAAATAAAATTCCGATTAAGAATCCATTTACAACTATTAAAAACATTTTTAAGGACCATAATCAGGTAATGGCATTATTACTGGCATTTTTATTAGTGTATAGTCATTATGTAGTGATTCAGTTTATTGTGCCTTATATGGTAAATAATGTAGGGTTTAATGAAGATTTGATTCCGGTAATGTATGCAATCGGTGGTATTTGTACGATTGCGACATCTCCGTTTATAGGTAAACTATCAGATAAAAAAGGAAATTTCCCATCTTTTGTTGTGTTAGTGCTGCTTTCGTTTATACCGATTATCGCCAGTACACATATTAATAAAGTTGTAATACCCGTTGCGATTATTGTATGCGCAACTTTCTTCATCTTAGCAGCAGGCAGAATGATACCTGCTTATACTTTGATGTCTGCAGCAACAACGCCTGAAAAACGCGGTGGATTTATGAGTATGCGTTCTGCCTGTATGGAACTGGGAACCGGGATTGCATCTATTACCAGCGGATTAATTGTAAAACAGGGACTACACGGAAGAATTGAAAATTTCCATTATGTTGGCTATGTGTCTGTTGCGGTCGGATTATTGTCAATTTACATCGCTTCGAGAGTAAAAGTGGTGAGCACTATATAGTAAGTATGTTAATTAAATTTTATGTTGATATATTTAACATAGAATTTCTGCAGAATGATTAAATTTGTAAAAAATTAACGTTTTATGGCTAAAATGACTAAAGTATTCGGCGCAATTTTATGTGTATTGGGTACGATATATTTAATTGTATCTACTTTCTTGTACTTAAATACTTCTGCACACTTAGATTATAACAGTGGTAAACAAATGTCATTTATTCAATCTGGAATGCCATATTTCTTTATTGTTTCTATTCTAATTTTGGGATTTGGAATTTTACTAGCTAAAGATAAAATTATAAATAACGATCATCATTAAGATAATCGTTTTGTTTTCATGGTTATAAGTTTTGTCCTCGATTAGAAATAGTCGAGGTTTTTATTGCGGCTATTTAGTAAATGCATACTGTATTAAATTAGCACCCATCTTCAGCGCTTTCAGTCTGTTTTCTTCTGAGTCTTTATGTACAGATTGGTCTTCCCAGCCGTCTCCCAAATCACATTCATAATCATAAAAACAAACCAATCGTCCTTGATATATAATTCCAAATCCTTGCGCAGCTTTTTTATCATGTTCATGTATCTTGGGTAATCCATTCGGGAAATCATATTTCTGATGGTAGATGGGATGTGAAAAAGGAAGTTCTACAAAATCCAGTTCAGGAAAAACTTTCTTCATTGCTTTTCGAATAAATGGGTCAATTCCATAATTATCGGATGCATGTAAAAAACCACCTGCCATTAAATAAGTTCTGAGATTATCTGCTTCCTGGTCGCTAAAAATTATATTGCCATGACCGGTGATATGAACAAAAGAATAATTAAATAATTCAGCACTTCCGGGTTCTACTTCGTCAATATCTGCAGATAGATTCAGGTTAAGTTGCTGATTGCAGAATTTAGCCAGATTGGGTAATGAAGTTGGGTTTGCATACCAATCGCCACCACCCTTGTATTTTAATAATCCGATTTTTGCAGTTGTTTTTGTTTGAGCGAAAGAGGCAAAAGGCAAAAGGCAAAAGAAAAGAAATAAGAGTTTATATTTTAATTTATCATTCATCATTTATCATTCAACATTTGTACAATAGTGCACGCCACCAGACCTGCAGTTTCTACACGCAAAATAGAATTTCCTAAGGAAACAGGAATATAATTTTTGTTAATTGCAGCTGTAATTTCATCTTTTGTAAAATCTCCTTCAGGACCAATCAACAACAATGCAGATTCATTTTTTTTGTAAATGTTCTTTAAATGCTGTTTCTGGTCTTCACAATGTGCTATGAAATACTGGTTGTATTGTAAAGGCGAATCGAGTAATGTTTTCAGCGGTTGAACAGCATGTATTATTGGAAAAAATAATTGTCCGCTTTGTTTAGCTGCAGACACAATAATGTTTTGCATCCGTTCATGTTTTACGCTTTGTTTTTCTGTTCGGTCAGACAGAATAGGATAGATATTAACGACTCCGATTTCTGTTGCTTTTTCCAGAAACCATTCTAAACGTGCAGGGTTTTTGGTTGGACAAATTGCAATAGAAAGTTTGTTTGGATTTTCTTTCTGTTCTTTTACAATTTTCTGAATGGAAATTTGTACTTCGTGTCTTTGAATGTTGGAAATAATTCCTTCGTATAAAATCCCGCTTCCGTTTAAAACTTCTACGACATCATCCATTTTACAACGCAATACTTTGGTACAATGCTGTGCTTCTTCATTCTCTAAGTAAATGAAATGGGATTGAATATTGTTTGAGTAAAAACGTTTCATAACTTATTCACTTTCTTCATCACCAAAAATCCAGAAATGGGTTTGTCCGTAGTTGCGTACTTCGAGTAGTTTCGGATGTTCAGTAAAATCATGCCTTGGAGAAGTTTCCAAAATAAACCATCCGTTTTCTTTCAATAATTTTTTCTCAAAAATAATGTCAGGAATCTCATCAATTACATCCAACGCATATGGCGGACCTGCAAATATCAAATCAAATTGTTGTGTACAGTTTTTTGCAAATTGTATCGCATCCCCGAAAATGATTTTATGGTTCGGAATCTTTACTTCCTCACTCATTTTTTTTATAAAACCTAAACTTATTTTGCTCATATCCACAGAAGTAATATCCGTACAGCCGCGCGAAAACATTTCCATATCCAGGCTGCCGGTACCTGCAAATAAATCTAAAAATTTCACTTCCGTAAAATCAAAATTATTATTCAGAATATTAAACAAAGCTTCTTTCGCAAAATCTGTAGTAGGCCGCGCCGGTATATTTTTGGGAGGATAAAACCTTTTCCCTTTTAAGGTACCTGAAATAATTCTCATAATCCTAAGCCTAACAGATTAATATAATAATGTAACGGAATCTCTTCGATAGAATAGGAAAAAGGCAATGTATTTTTTAACGTTCTGTCTATCTCAAAATTTCGAATATAACCGTATGTAGTTGAATACATAGGAGATTTTTCTTCAATAAAGCCATATAGGTAGGACGGGAATTCATTTAAGTCTAAGCCTAAATGATCGTATGCTAACCTTAAATAATACAATAAATCTTCTTTTGCTTTGACAGGGAATTTATTGTAATAAAAATTCTCTGCATCTTTTTTGTAACACAACGTCAATTCTTCTCCGTATAAGTTTGCAGCCACATAATTTTTAAAGGAGAGTTTTGAATTGTAAAAATTAAGCAGACCAAAATCACAGCAGTAAAACTCTGCATTTACAAGGTTATTTTCAACATAATTTATCAGTTTATCGGGAAGGGAATAATACACATAAAAGTTGTCTCCGATTTTGTTCTTTAAATAAGTTAGACTTTCGTTTTGAGAAAAACCCAGTAAACGGAAAACTTCAGACGGCTTCTCTGTTTTGTCAGGTAAAACGGTAAATTCAGGAGAATAAACAGCTACTTTACTGTTTTTAAATGGTAAACTCAGCACTTGCTGATGGTCACCAAACCAAATGGCTATAGAATCTGCCTGTAAAAATTTACCCAATGGCTGCCCTAATACTTTTGCATCAAATTCTACTATCTTGTTTTGATCTTTATCTAAAATAGCATAAGAAAAACAATAAGGATGCAATTGCATCAATAATTCCAGATTTGGAAGACGTTTTAATATGTCAATAGGTGTTTTGATACTAAATTTTATGCAATTATAGGCAAAAACTAAAATTAATGAGAATCTTTTTACTTTTTACTTATTACTTTCTACTTTTGTAACATGAACTTACATGAATATCAGGGAAAAGAACTATTAAAACAATTTGGCGTAAAAGTACAGGAAGGAATCGTTGCAGAAACAGTAGAACAGGCTGTAGAAGCATGGAAGATTATCAGCGCCCGAACTGGCAGTGAAGGCGTAGTGGTCAAAGCACAGGTGCATGCGGGCGGCAGAGGTAAAGGAGGAGGCGTTAAATTTGCGCCGAATCTGGAAGCAGTAAAAGAAAAAGCAAGTCAAATTTTAGGAATGACACTGGTGACACCTCAAACCGGAGCTCAGGGAAAGGTAGTACATAAAGTATTAATTGCAGAAGATGCTTATTATAAAGGGGCTTCCGAAACGAAGGAATTCTATGTATCTGTTTTGTTAGACAGAAAAAAAGAATGCAATGTTATAATGTATTCTACGGAAGGTGGTATGGATATTGAAGAAGTAGCGGAACATACACCCGAAAAAATCTTTAAAGAATGGATAGATCCAACAATTGGATTTCAGCCATTTCAGGCGAGGCAGATTGCATTTAATTTAGGACTGAGCGGTCAGGCATTTAAGGAAATGGTAGATTTTGTACAGCGTCTGTACAGAGCGTATGAAGCTTCTGATTCAAGTATGTTTGAAATAAATCCGGTTTTAAAGACATCTGACGATAAAATAATTGCGGTTGATGCGAAAGTAAATCTGGATGATAATGCTTTGTTTCGTCACGCAGATTTGGAAGCACAACGCGATTTGCTGGAAGAAGACCCAACTGAGATTGAGGCTGGCGAAGCGGATTTGAATTATGTAAAATTAGACGGGAATGTTGGTTGTATGGTGAATGGTGCAGGATTGGCCATGGCTACAATGGATATCATAAAACTGAGCGGGGGAGAACCGGCAAATTTCCTGGATGTTGGTGGTACTGCCAATGCAGAACGTGTTGAGAAAGCATTCCGGATTATTATGAAAGATGAACATGTTAAAGCTATTTTAATTAATATTTTTGGAGGAATAGTGCGTTGCGACAGAGTAGCGGAGGGTGTTATTGAAGCATACAAAAATATCGGCACTATAAATATTCCTATTATTGTTCGTTTACAAGGCACTAATGCGGATATTGCAAAAAAAATGATTGAAGAATCCGGCTTAAAAGTACAATCTGCTATTTTGTTGTCAGAAGCAGCAGATTTAGTTGCAAAAGCAGTAGCATAACAATCTTGAACTATAAATAACAATTATGGAAAAATTAGGAGGCAATGCAAATGCACTAAATTGGTTCGAAATACCAACTATTGACTTAGCCCGTGCAAAAAAGTTTTATGAAGCAATTTTTGAAGTTCAGTTCTTTGATTACGAAGTCGGAGGACAAAAAATGGTCATTTTCCCTGCACCACAGGACAAATCATCGGGAGCATTAATTCAGGAAGAAAATTGTAAACCTTCAAATGATGGTGCAATTATTTATTTGAATGCGAATCCAAGTATTCAAGCTGTAATCGACAGAATTGAACCTAATGGTGGTAAAGTTTTAATTCCAAAAACATTGATTTCTGAAGAGATAGGGTATTGCTGCCACTTTTTAGATACAGAAGGCAACAAGGTTGCCTTGCATGCAAAAGCATAGAAGTTTCTTAGCATAAAGTACAAGAATGAATAAGCAAAATGTTTTTTCATTTATTACAGGATTTCTACTCCTGTTTTTTATTTACCACTTTCCTGAATTTTATTCTGCCTTTTGGATAATGGCTTCCTTCAAAATAGGATTCTTGTTTGCAGCTGTTTTATTAGCAAGGGTGCAAGGCTTCAAAAATCAAGGAGTCTTTGGGTTAGTTCTTTCCAAAAGATCATTTATATATTTGTTTGTTGGTCTCTTTATCGGATTATTATTTTTCGGGTTATCATTCTTTGCTTCTGTTCAACTTGGATATCAGAAAATAGAGGCAATATCTACTTCGACAAATATTATTAAACAACTGCCTGTTCTTTTTTTAATGACAGCTATACCATCAGTTGCAGAAGACATATTAACCCGGGGATATTTATACGTGCACTTAAAATCTCTGAAACCTTATGTTTGGATTATGTTGTCTTCGGGTGTATATGTTTTGAATCACATTTGGAGGTTAAATGACGGATTGGCTGTGCTTTCCTATTTATTGATACTTGGAATGGTTTTAGCAATTGCCGTATGGATTACAAAATCACTATGGTTGGCGTTTGGTATTCATTGGGGGGCTAATATAGCATTTGAATCATCTAATTCATTTGTACAAACTAAGTCCATGGTAACTCATAGTGGAAGCACATGGTTGCTTGCAGTATCTTGGAGTATACTTCTTCTTTTACTGCTGGTGTCCGGAAATAAGCAAAATAATAATCGCTAACAAACTATATCCAAAGTATATTGCTTTTTATTTCTGAATCATATAATATTGATTATCAATAGGTGTTGAAAACTTGTATTAACTTCTTAACACATCATTAAACAAAATGGGCTAATTTGCCTCTAATAAAAATAATAGCTATGCAATTAAATTTCTTTTTAGTTTCCGCTATAGCGGCACTCGTTCCACTCATTGTGGGCTTTGTCTGGTATCATCCAAAAGTATTTGGTACTGCCTGGCTGAAAATTAATGGGTTTGATGAAGCCAAGATGAAAGAAGGCTTCAACATGCCACTGGTTTTTGGACTTACCTTAGTTTTTGGCTATCTAATCTCATTTGTGTTATCAGGAATTGTTATTCACCAAATGGGATTTTTCAGCATGCTTCAAAATCATTTCAAAGAAGAAGCAACACTGAAACTTTTTAATGATACAATGGTTGCTTATGGAGGCGATTTCAGAACTTTTAAACATGGAGCACTGCACGGCACTATTACAGGAGTCTTTTTAGCTCTTCCAATTATTGCTATTAATGCATTATTTGAGAGGAGAGGATTTAAATACATCGCCATTCATACCGGATACTGGGTGCTTACACTTTTGTTAATGGGTGGAATTTTATGTCAGTTTGTAGATTTGAGAAGCCTAGGTTAAAATTATCTAAAATATTAAAGTCGCCTCATGACTTTTTTTATTTTTATTATTGATTTACAAAATCTAACTACTAAGCACTAACTACTACTACTAAAAATGCTTCTCGAAATATTTCCCCACAATATAGATATGCGTAAAATGAAGCAAGTGGTAGATTGTTTACGCAATGGTGGCTTGGTAATTTATCCAACAGATACAGTATATGGTTTGGGTTGTGATATTTTTAATAAAGTAGCAGTTGAGAAAATATGCAGAATCAAAAACGTGAAAGTAGAGAAGATGAATTTCTCGTTTATTTGTAATGATTTGAGCCATATAAGTGATTATACGTTGAATATAGATACACCTACTTACAAACTTATGAAACGATGCTTACCCGGTCCGTTTACATTTATTTTAAAAGCCAATAACTCTATTCCCAAGCTATTTAAAAATAATAAGAAAACAGTAGGTATTCGTGTGCCTGATAATGAAATTGCAAGAACGATAGTTCGGGAATTGGGTAATCCTATAATCACTACTTCCATTCATCATGAAGATGATGTGATAGATTATATCACTGACCCATATGCCATTTATGAGCGTTATGAAAATATGGTTGATATTGTTATTGACGGTGGTCCGGGTGGATATCATCCATCTACCGTAGTAGATTGCACCGGCGAAGAACCAATAGTTGTCCGTGAAGGGCTTGGGAAAGTAGAAGATTATATGTGATCAACAATAAATATTTTTTGTAACTTTATTAAAACAAGTTGCTTAATGAAACTTCTGTACACATTTTTCTTTTCATTTTTTTTATACGCTCAACTTTCCGCGCAAACGATTACATCCACAGTAATAAAAAAGCCATCAGAACTAAGATGTAATGAAGTACCTGCAAAATTAAATAATATTATTTTTGGTGCAGTTCCGCCTAACTCACAAAATAAACCTGTTGTAGTATATATCCATGGCTGGTTTGATAATGGGTTTGCATGGTTTATGGCAAAGAATAAATGGTATGAGAATTCATATAATGCAGGATATAGAACTGCATTCTTTTTTCAATCAGTAAGTGGTGCATTTGAAGACAATGGAAAGGTGATTGCTGAAATGATTCGTGAAACATGCAGACATTATAATACCGACCGCGTAATTGCTGTTTGTCACAGCAAAGGCGGTTATGATATTGATTATGCCTTATATAATGAGAATGTGTGGGATACGGTACAAGGCGTTATTACCTTATCTACTCCATACTGGGGTGCCCCGATGTCAGATATGATTGCAGTACCGTTTTTCAGAACTATTTTAGAACTGATTCCAATAGTAGGACCTATCTTTCAGGGGAAAGGTTCCTATCAAATGCAAACAGCCTATATGGCGGGTGTAGTGCGACCAATGATGGATAATCACCCCAATAACAGGCCGGAAAAATTTCATTGTTTTGCTGCCTGGGGTTATGAACATCCGACTGTATTTCCGAATGCTATTCCGGATGATATTTTAAAAGTAGTATTTCCAAATTACAATCCTTTGTGTTTTGATATTCCCGGGTTTGGTACACTTGCCGGTAATCTTATGACCGGATTTATGGGTTTTACCGGTTTGCTTACTAATATTTCAGCTATTCAGCCAAAATATGAAAATCCTCAAAAGAATCATCAGTTGAATGATGGATTAGCACCGTATTACTCTGCTATTCGTCCCGGATCTGTTGTAATATCGCAACCACCACCGTCACAACAATCTTACTTAAATCATATTGATGTGTTGTTGTCTTCCAATATGTGGAATATTGTACAACCTGAAATTGAATACTTTAAAGATCATCCTGTTTTCAGAAAAGGAAATGTAAAAAATACACAGCCATCAAATCTAGAAACACCACCGGCTACTTCTGATATTCAGTTTATTCAAAGTAAAACGATTGAAATAAATACACAATCTGCAAATAAATTATACCTGGTTGGTGAATATAAAAATGAAAAGATAAATGTATATGACGAGTATCATCAATTGGTTAAAACGGTAGAATTAAATTTTACTACACAAATGATGTATGATATTTTTCATGAAGTGGACTTATCTTTTTTAGCAAATAATAAAAAATACATATTAGAAAGTAATGTGCTTTTGACCGGATTGCTAAGGGATGGAAATATCGCTTCCGTTCAGTTAAATACAAACTCAGATAAAACATATTTTGCAGATGAGCCATTAAACATAGAAGTTACTTTAAACAATTGGACAGATAATCTCTCTGTTACAATCGTTAAAGGGTTCCTTAACAGAAACATAGACGGGAACGGTGTAGTTATATACGATAAAATGATTCCGATTACATTTGAATATGATGAAGTAAAACAGACTTTTATATGTAATAATAAAGTTGACTTACCAAACGGAATTTATAATGTGTCTGTTTTTATATCCGGCAAAGAGTTGAAACGTTTTGTTACAACAAGTATTTTGATACAGCAAGAAAGAAAATTATTTAATGATGATAAAAGTTTTATGGCTGTTTTCCCAAATCCTGTAAATGATGTAATGACTATTCAATTTGATGCGAAAGAAAATACAAATTATTCAATCGAACTATTTGATATAGTAGGCAAGAAACTTTTTCAAAAAAGTATAAATAATCTTTCAGGTATTCAACAAGTACAATTATCTGCAAAAGAGAATAATTTAGCAAAAGGTTCTTACTTAATTTCTTTATCAGAGAATGGTGAAAGAAGAAGCAGTAAAGTTGTTGTTGTGAACTAATACAGATTTTATTTCTTCTTTATAAATTCAAAAACATCAGAAACTAAATAGGATTTAAACTGCCCTTTTCCTTGTTGTGCTTCCACTACATATTTTCCTGATTCTGTAGGTGAGAAAGTTTTTCCTGTACCAACAGGAATGGCTGTTGTTTCCTCAATTTTATACCAAGCATAATCATGGAATCCTTCTGTTGAATTTGATTGTAATACTCCCTTTTTTAAGGTGACTTTTGGCCTGCGTTGTGATGCACTCCAATTTGTTGAATGAATCTGGTAAGGGAAATTAATGCCTGCTGTAAATAAGGAAGCAGCTATGTTATTTCCTGCTAAAATCTGACCTATCTCATTTGTTTTTGCATCTTTACTTTTAGGTGCATACATCCCGAAATTGATAATGCAGATATCATCTTTTGTACAAGTGTAATTTCCTAATGCAAGACTGTAAATATCAGGTACAGGTCTGTATCGTTTTACCAACGTAGCAGTTTTCTTTATCTCATCAATATTGAATACTATTCCTTCTAAGTAACGATGAGCAGTATCACCATTGGAAAAAACGGAATAAAGACCATCGGCACGCTGTGCAAAATCATGCTGTAAGTAATACCCTGCAGTATCCGGTAATGAGATAGCATTCAAGGTATCTTTGCCACCTAATTTCCACATAATTTCACCTGTTTTTCGATTGATTTTTCCCAAACCGATGTGTCTGTAACTGTAAAGAATATTGCCATCATTTGCAAATCGTACAGAATTTATATGTGACCAGTTTATAATATCTCCATAATTTAAGCTTGAGTTTCTGTAAGCCCATTGCATTTCACATTGAGACAAATGCTCTAATGGATTCCATTTAAAAATAACTGAATCATTTTTATTGAGTATAATTATTTCATTAATTAATGCTTGTCTTATGCTGTCTTTTGCTAATCCGCTTAAACAAGTCGCATTAATAGTAGTTAATACCTGATCTGCAATAAGTTTATTGCCGTATTTGTCTACCTGATAATCATGTGGATTCACATGTTCAATTATTTTTCCTGAAGTAGATAGTGGATATTCAATAAGTGTATCTACTGAAAATAAAGTTGCTGTATCAATACTTACAAGTGTATGAGAATTGCCTTTATCATTGAAATAAGTAATATTTCCTCCATGTTGCTGTAATTGTATATCCAAAAAAAAGCTTGTTTCAAAGAAACTGGAAGTGTCTGTTTCCGGATTTCCCATTTGAAACCAGAGAGGAGGAAATGGCTGCGTCGCCTTCACAAGCTGTACACTGCTGGTTAAACTTGTTTTTGAATTTGGTATTAGAATTGGAGCAAAGTCTTTTGTATTTAGTAATAAATTTATATTCGCGATTTTTTGTTTATCATAAACCTTACTGCTTACCGGACATAATTTATTGAGTTGTGCATGACAAAAGGTCGATGATAAAAATACTATAATCGTCAGGAATATTATTTTTTTAAAGAACATGGAATCAATTTTCATTATTATAAGATTTAAAGCAAAGAAATAATATTTAGTTTTTTTTCTTAGTATAAGCAAAAACATCTGAAACAAGATATGACTTAAAAAGGCCTGTTCCTTGTTGCGCTTCCACTACATAGTTTCCTGAAACGCCCGGAGTAAATAATTTATCTGCACCAACGGGAATAGCTTTATTGCCTTCAATTTTGTACCAAACATAATCATGTAATCCATCTAAAGTATTAGCACTTAAGCTACCGTTTTTCAATAAATTAATGGTTGGTCTTCTTTGTGCAGCGGCCCAGTTTGTTTGTAATACCTTATAAGAAAAATTAGGATAAGGTGCAGAAATTGTTGCAACCAATTTATCATCAACAAGAATACGTGCCAGCTCTCTTTTGTTCGCCGGATTGAGTAATTTATATACACCATAGCTGATTATACAGCATTCATCATTGCAATTATAACTACCCATGCCAATACTAAGTCTTCTGGGCTCCGGCCGGTAGCGTTTTACAAATGTTGCTGTTTTATTTTGCTCATCAATCGAATAAACAACAGCTTGTAAAGAAGGATGTGATGTATCACCATTTGAAAAGAGCGAGTACAGACCATCTTTTCTTTGCAGAAAATCATGTTGTAAATAATATCCGGAAGTATCCGCAAGCTTTATGGAATTTAAAGTATCTTTTCCTCCTAATTTCCACATAACTTCACCTGTAGTGCGGTTTATTTTACCAACACCAATATGTCTGTAACTGTATAAAATATTTCCATCATTGGCAAATGCAACCGAATTAACATGTGACCAGTTGATTACATCTCCAAACAGAAAAGATGAATTTCTGTAAGACCAGTTCATTTCACATACTGACATGTGATCAAGTGGGTTCCATTTAAAAATAACTGAATCATCAGGATTTAAAATTAATATCTCATTTATCCATGCTTGCCTTACACTGTCTTTTTCTAATCCGCTTAAACATCTTGCATCTATTTTTCTTTTGACATGATTGGCAATTAACTTATTTCCTTTTGCATCTACTCTGTAATCATGAGGATCTATAATGTACTTATCATTAGCCGGAGCGCCTTCATAAGTTGTTAAAGAATCAATTGGTTGTAATGTAGCAGTATCAAAAGTAACGTATCCAAAAAACTTATTGGGATAGTTATTGAAAAAGGTTAGATTACCGCTTTTTTCCTGAATTCTTATATCCAACAGGAATGTCGTTTCAAAAAAACCGCCCGTATCAGCTTGTGCATTTCCCATTTGGAACCAAAGCGGTGGAAAAGGTTGTGCAGCCTTAATTAATTGTACTGTACTTGTTTGGGTTGTTTTAGCGTCGGGAGAAATAAATGAAGTACAATCTTTTGTATTCAGCAACAAATTCATTCCTTCTACTTTTTTCTTATCATACACATTGCTACTGATTGGACAAAGCTTATTTAACTGTGCCTTGCAATTATTTAATAAGAAAAAGATGCTAATTGAGAGAAGGATAGTTTTTTTCATAATAGTCTGTGAAAATAAGAAAGATATTTGTCAAATTTAATTTATGACAAATAAATAAGCATAAACAACCTAAACAGTTGAATTGCAATTTTCATACCAAGTATATTAGATTTTATATTAGTTTAAACACCCAGTATTTTGGCATCGACGAAAAAAGTAGCATCTACTTTTACTGTTATGGAATTATCTGTTGTTTTATCAGCCGTTGCAGCTACACGGATTGTTATCTTGGATTTTTTTAAGTATTCCTTTAAATCTTGTGCAGATGGTGTCATTTCAATAGTATTTCCAACAGTTGCATCATTAATATTATCTACACTGGCTACTTTTATTTCGGGCAAACCATCCGCGCTTATAAAAAGGTCTGCAGATTTTAAGAAATCAAACTTTTGTGCAGAAGGACTTGTGATGGTTAAAACTAATTTCTTTAATAATACTTCTTCTATCAAATCAGATCTGGTATTATTATTTGTAAACGTTTGTGTTGAATTAGTAGTTACTTCGTCAGGTTGTATAATATTAAGAATAGGAATTGGCAATCCTAATACATTTGTTGCCGGAATAGTAAAATTTGTAGAATAAGATACATTAAACTGAGTTAGTTTGTCGATTAGTTTGCAGCCACCTGAGAAAACAGAAAATGCTAAAAGTAATGAAATAATTTTTTTCATTTTTACAGATTTAGATTATTGAATAAAAATAGACTTATTAGTACAAGACACGTTTCTTTATAAAAGTGTTGCATTTAGATGAAAAAAGCAACTAAAAAAGAGTTAAGATATGTTATGTTAGTTCATTTCTTTCTGCTCTATATCAGAAGAAGGAACAACTTTCTTGTTTGCAACAACTGTTGCTTTTCGCAATTTCCGTTCTATATCTAATTTTTCCCGCTCTGTTCCTTTATAGTGTAATCGTGTTCCCATTACATAATCCCAAAGCGGAAACGTAACACACCAGTTTTTATCCTGATCAGGTGCCATGTGATGGTCATAGTGCCAAGGCAGGTATTTATAACCCCATTCAGGGTCTAAGTGAGATTTTTTATGTACCCGGTAATAATTGTATTGTGATAACCAGACAGCAGAAGTAAAACCCGGAGCTACCCAAAAAAACGGAGATATAGCCACTGCGCCAACAGCCAAAGCCGCAACTTCTTTACTTTGTGGGTCCCAGGCATCTAAAATATCGTGTTCATAGTCAGAATCACGGAAATTTTCTTTCATAACAGTTCTGTGATGAACCGCCCAGTGGAAACGCCAGAAATTGTTTTTTTTCTTCCCTTGTCCGTGCAAAACATACTTGTGAAAGTACCATTCAAAGGCATTTGAAAAAATAAGACCATTTATAAAACCTAACATACTTTTATTATTTACTGAAAAATAGAAAATAAAATTGATAAAATCGATACACTTTAGATAAAATCGAACAAATTAGCATAAATCGTTGTTACCTTTGCCTTAAGCTATGCAAGATCGATTTCAGCCTTTAGAAGATGGTTACAGCATTCAAATTTTTGAGAGTATAACACTTATTGATTCAAAAAAGTGGAATTCCATAAATGAAAACATACCATTTTATCAAACACATGATTTTCTGTCAAAGATTGAATCTATCCAGCAGGATATAACTTTCCGCTATGTTTTAGTGCAGCAAGAAGATAGGGTTATTGCTGCCCTGTACGTTCAGATGCTTGACTTTTCGTTTAAAAATTTAGTAAACTACGGTGGAGAAATATCTAACGGGATAAAAGGTAAGTTTAAAAAATATATCGCTCAAAAAAATACCAAACTGCTAAATCTTGGAAATGTCTTTTTTACAGGAGATAAAGGTGTTATTTGTCAATACGAAGAAATGGTCATTCCATTTATTCCAAAAATCTTTAAAGCTATACACAGCTCATTTTCAGAAAAAAAGCCGAAAGCATTTTTGGTGGCAAATATTTATCTGCAGGATGAAGATAAATGTATAGATTTCTGCAACAGTTCCTTTCACCCGTTTAATACAGAGCCGGATATGTTTATGAATGTGAATAATAACTGGAAATCTTTTGATGATTACCTGAATGCATTGTCATCAAAATACAGAGTCCGTGCAAAGAAAGTATTGAA
This sequence comes from Chitinophagales bacterium, assembly GCA_046329785.1. Taxonomy (GTDB): domain Bacteria; phylum Bacteroidota; class Bacteroidia; order Chitinophagales; family JADIYW01; genus JADJSS01. Next base: position 176,621 of record JAXLTZ010000004.1, on the reverse strand, counting down.
TACGTCTGCTGAAATTATCCCCAAAGAATTTTCTGTAGAAGATATTAAACGGGAAAAAGAATCACTGGTAAAATTGTATAATAATGTGGTGAACCATGTTGCCTTTAATATGGCAACACTAAATATTAATTTCTTTGAAGAGATGAAATTATTGTATGATGATAAGTGTACTGTTTTAGGATATTATTTAAATGATGAATTAGTGAGTTTCGCCTGTTTGTTTCACGTAGATATTGCTACATTGCATGTGCATTATATTGGTTTAAACTATGAAGTCAATAAAGAGTGCAAACTATATAACAGAATGTTGCTGGATTTTGTGAAGTTTGCCATTATGAAAGAAAAAAGTAACATACATTTCGGTAGAACAGCTACAGAAATAAAAACAACAATAGGAGCCGAGCCCAGAGCTTTACATGCTTATCTTAAAATGAGTAATAGTATTGTAAATAACACACTCCCGTATTTTCTAAAGCGGATTAAACCGGCAGAGTTTATTGCCAGAAATCCGTTTAAATAAACTACCTGCTTAAAAAATCATCAAATGTTTTTCTTGTTGAAATTTCATTTTCATGTTGTTCTACAACAATGGCTTTATGTTTATTTCTGTAAAGAAATGACAATGCCAGCCCAACTACACCACCGGATAAATGTGATTCCCAGGAAACACCGGGTTGAATGGGTAAAATTCCCCAAACCATTCCTCCATAAAATATGGCTACGCCACTCGCAATAGCAATAGCTTTAATATCCATCCTGAAAAATCCGCTGAAAAATAAAAAAGAAGCAAGGCCATAAATAATCCCACTTGCACCTATATGATAAGTTTCACCGCGTGCCAGCAACCACACAAGCAATCCCGAAAAAATATAATTCATTATCCAGATTTGAATTGCTATTTTATCGTAGGATAAAAACAAAATAATACCCAGTATTAGTAATGGTAAGGTATTGGAAATTAAATGTTCCCAGTTTCCATGTATTAATGGTGAAGTTAAAATTCCAATCAATGTATCATTATCCCTCGGATGTATGCCTAATCCTCCAAAATTAAGATTCAATAAAAATTGCACACAATTTATCACCCACATAATAAGAGTGAATGATAAAGGTATCAGTAGTATTTTTCTCATTTTTTCAATTAAAAAACCTGATTTTATGGTTCAAAGTTCAATTTCTTAAAATTCAATTAAAAATCCTTGTTTTTAATTCAATGCACGCATTTAATTTTAACATAACTTGAATTTTTACCAACAAACTCAAATAAAACGTTTAACATGCTTATTTTAGTGCACAAAATTTTCAGTATCAATGATTATTGCAGTTCCAAAAGAAACCAAATTTAAAGAAAACCGTGTGGCTTTAGTGCCATTAGTAGTAAAAGATTTAGTTGCGAAAGGTTTTTCAGTAAATTTAGAGGCCGGTGCAGGTCTGAATTCTTTTTTCAGTGACGAGGATTATAAAAATGCCGGAGCTACCATTCTGCCGGATAAAAATTCAGTATACAATTCTGCTGATGTAATCTTAAAAGTAAACGCGCCACAGCCTGATGAGATTGCACTGATGAAGAAAGAAGCTATCTTAATTTCATTTATGTGGGCAGCTACCAACCCTGAATTGGTAAGTGCTTGTGAGAAAGCGGGCATCTCGGCTTTTTCTATGGACGCAGTTCCCCGTATTTCCCGTGCACAAAAAATGGATGCGTTATCATCACAAGCCAATCTCGCAGGCTATAAAGCCGTACTGATGTGCGCGAATACGTTAGGAAAAATATTTCCGATGATGACTACGGCAGCAGGTACTATCAAACCGGCAAAAGTAGTGATTTTTGGAGCTGGAGTTGCAGGCTTGCAGGCTATTGCGACAGCAAAACGTTGGAACAATTAATGGAAGTATCAGATATTCGCCCTGAAACGAAGAACAAGTACAATCGCTTGGTGGAGAAGTTTATTGGTAAAAGGCGATGATACGATAAAGATGGAAGGCAGCCTATGTAAGGTGTTTCCGATGGAGTTTTGAAGAAACAACAAAGACAAGTAGGTAAGCACGTTGCAAGAAGCAGACATCGTTATCACTACTACATTAATTCCGGGAAGAAAGAAGCACCTGTTTTGGTTACGGAAGATATGGTAAAATCTATGAAATTTGGTTCGGTGATTTTAGATATGGCTGTGAAGCAGGTGGTAATGTCGTTGGGAGCAAGCTCAACGAAAATGTGAACATCAATGGTGTTACGGTTATCGGGGAAGGAAATATTCCATCGCTTTTACCAATGAATGCCAGCGATTTGTACGCAAAAAATATTCAAACACTATTATATCATTTAACAACTAAAGATGGTTTTAAATGGGAAATGGAGGAAGAAATTACGAAAGGTTCTTTAATCGTTCATTCAGGAAATAAAGTGCATCCGTCAGTTATTCAATAATTCTACAATTCTCAAATTCTATAATTAAACAACATGGAAATATTCGATTTTTTTGTTCAAAACCGCGAAATGATTTACTTTATCATCTTGGCAGTATTTGTTGGGATTGAAGTAATTGGTGGTGTGCCTACTGTTTTGCATACACCATTGATGTCCGGTGCAAACGCCATTCACGGTGTCGTTATTGTAGGTGCTATTATAGTAATGCTGGATACAGAACCTGACAACATCTTTGGATTAGCATTAGGATTTCTGGCTGTAATATTAGGAACACTTAATGTGGTTGGTGGTTTTGTCGTTACAGACAGAATGCTGGAAATGTTTAAGAAGAAATAAATCAATTTAATTCATCAATTAGCTAATTAACTAATTATCAAATTAGAATAATGAAAGGACTTTTAGAAATATGTTATTTAATAGGATCGGTGACGTTTATCGCCGGACTAAAAATGATGGGTAATGCAAAAACTGCACGTAAGGGAAATTTAATCGGTGCGTTCGGTATGACCATCGCCATATTAGGAACTATCTTTTTGTTTGAAAGCAATAACCGTTCAGCATTGACGATAGGATTGATATTTCTTGCCATCGTAATCGGTACTGCAATCGGTTGGTGGAGAGCGAAAAGTGTCGAGATGACAAAAATGCCGGAACTGGTTTCTATGTTTAATGGAATGGGTGGTGCATGTGCAGCGTTAATTGGTCTGAGCGAGTTTCATCATAATCTTGGTCATACAAAAGAATTATCTTTCATTGTTGCCGGAATGGTCATTGGTACCATTTCTTTTTCAGGTTCTATTATCGCATACTTGAAATTAGAAGGAACGATGAATAAACCAATCCGTTTGCCAAAATATAATATCCTGAACAATGCAGTTTTATTGGGCGTATTGGTGTTTTCAATATTTGTAGTGATACAAAATCAAACATTGCCTCCGGTAATTATATGGTTATTATTTGTCGTGGCAATTGTTTATGGAATTTTATTTACCATTCCAATTGGAGGTGCAGATATGCCTGTTGTAATTTCTTTATTGAATTCATTCACAGGTTTGGCAGCTGCGTTTGGTGGTTTCCTATATGACAATAAGCCAATGTTGACAGGCGGGATTTTAGTAGGTTCTGCCGGAACATTGTTAACATTGGCTATGTGTAAAGCAATGAATCGTCCGTTGAGCAATGTAATTTTTGGTGCGTTTGGTGGTGGAAACAGTTCTGCGAGTGACGGTACAGATGTTAAAGGAACAATAAAAGATGTACAAGTTTCAGATTTAGCAGTGATGTTGAATTACTCTAAGAAAGTGGTAATTGTTCCCGGTTATGGGTTGGCTGTTGCTCAGGCACAACATATCATCCATGAATTAGAAAAATTATTAGAAGAGCGCGGAGTAGAAGTAAAGTATGCAATTCACCCGGTGGCGGGTCGTATGCCGGGACACATGAACGTTTTGTTAGCAGAATCGAATGTGGAATATGACAAGCTGGTGGAAATGGAAGATATCAACCCTGAGTTTGAACAAACCGATGTGGTATTGGTAGTAGGAGCAAACGACGTTGTAAACCCGGCGGCAAAAACAGATCCGAGCTCTCCAATCTATGGTATGCCGATTTTAGAAGTGGATAAAGCAAAAAATATTGTTGTAAATAAGCGTTCTATGAATGCAGGTTATGCTGGTATCGACAACTTATTATTCTACAATCCTAAATGCTCAATGTTCTTCGGTGATGCAAAAAAAGCATTGACAGAGTTAGTGGCAGAAATAAAGCAATTGTAGTTAGTTATTTTGAATAACAAATAGTTGTTACTTGTAATTTATGACTTGTTTCTTAAAACATTCTTATTAACATCTTTTAAAAAATAATTTTGCGTCATGTCTAAGAAATCTGCAATTTTAATTCTACTTTTCGCATGTGTTTCTAAAATGTTAAGCGCCCAAACGATAAATGTAGCCGATAAACTATTGGAAAACAGCAAATTAAATGCTGTTATAGTGGTTGCGTCTATCATTTTGCTAGGCATTTTCATTTTTCTTTTCTATTTGGATAGAAAAATAAAGAAACTCGAGCAAGAAGTAAAAAATTAAAATATGAGCGAACAGATTAAGTTTTTTCAAAACGTACAAACCTATGTAGACCAGGCAGCCGGTTTCACCAAATTTCCTAAAGGATTAATAGAGCAAATTAAAGTTTGCAACGCAGTTTATCAGATAAATTTTCCTGTAAAAATCAAAGATAAAATTCAGGTAATTGAAGCATATCGTGTGCAACATTCCCATCATCGGTTGCCAACTAAAGGAGGTATCCGTTACAGCGATATGGTTAACCAGGATGAAGTAATGGCATTAGCTGCGCTGATGACTTATAAATGTGCAGTAGTAAATGTGCCGTTTGGAGGTGCAAAAGGTGGAATTAAAATAAATCCTAAAGAATATTCTGAAGATGAATTAGAACGCATCACACGTCGTTATACATTTGAGTTAATTAAAAAAGGGTTTATTGGCCCTTCTTTAGATGTGCCTGCACCGGATTACGGAACGGGAGAACGTGAAATGAGCTGGATTGCTGATACCTATATTCAGTTCAACCAGCAGGAATTAAATGCACAGGCATGTGTAACGGGTAAACCAATCGGACAAGGTGGTGTGCATGGCAGAACAGAAGCAACCGGCCGTGGTATTTTTTATGGGTTAAAACATGCATGTTCGTTTGCTGACGATATGAAGAAATTGGGTTTGACAACGGGCATTGAAGGAAAAACAGTAATTATTCAGGGATTTGGAAATGTTGGCTATTATGCGGCAAAAGTTTTAGAAGAAAACGGTGCCATTATAGTCGGTATTGCTGAATATGAGGGTGGTTTATACAACGCAAAAGGGATTAATGTAGATGACTTGAAAAAATATCAAATTGAGAACAGAACGATACGTAATTATCCCAAAGCGAAGTTTTTAAAGCATACTAACTTTTTAATGGAACACGAATGCGATATTCTGATTCCTGCTGCCTTGGAAAATCAAATAACTAAAGAAAATGCGCCGAGGATAAAAGCAAAAATTATAGGTGAAGGTGCAAATGGACCAATAACACCGGATGCAGAAACTATTTTAATAAAAAAAGGAACAATGATTATTCCGGATATGTATTTAAATGCAGGTGGTGTTACAGTTTCTTATTTTGAATGGTTGAAAAATCTGTCTCATGTAAGCTTTGGAAGATTAGACCATCGTCATCAGGACGATGCATTTAATAAAATTATTGACTTAATAGAGGATAATACCGGCAGAAAAATATCCAAACGTGAAAAAGAAAGTTTGCGTGGTGCAGACGAATTAGATATTGTACGCTCCGGTTTAGAAGATACAATGATACGCTCTTACGAAGATATCAGAGGAATCTTAAAACGACATAAGAAGATGAACAGCTTGCGAACTGCGGCTTATGTCGATGCGTTGGAAAAAATAGGTGTTACTTATTTGAAATTAGGCGTATTTCCTTAATTGATAACTCACTTTAAGTATCTCATTATTAATTATTTGCCCACCCTTACTTATTGTGACACTTATCCACATTTATGGATAGAATAATTTCTATCGGGTGTATTTATCATCTAACTTTACTACGTTATTTACTGTAGAAATACAGATGTATTGTCTAACTAAATTCAAAAATATGAAGACTTTAGTAAACTTATTTGTCGTATTGTTTTTCAGTACACAAATATTCGCTAAGACAGACGGTGTCATTAAACCACAATTCCCGGGTGGCGATAAGGCATTGGTTGATTTTTTAGATGCCAACCTGAAATACCCTGAAGAAGCACAGAAACAAAAATGGGAAGGTAAAACCTTAATCGCATTTACTGTAAATGAAGATGGTTCTATCTCTAATGTCAGAGTATTAAAATCTTCCTGGCTATCGCTGGATACGGAGGCATTACGTATTGTAAAAATGATGCCTAGATGGATTCCGGCAAACGAAAATGGTACTAATAAAAAAGAAATGGTCGTATTGCCGATTACATTTGATTTGAAAAGAAAAAATATACAGTACTAATAATTAACAAATGAAATAACCATAGATTACTGGTACACTATAGCAAGTGAATATGCGGATATTCCATGTGCACCATCAAAAACAATATAAATACACACATGAAATCGAAAGAAGATATTGTACAAAACTGGTTGCCAAGATATACCGGAATAAATTTAGAAGACTTCGGTGAATATATTTTGCTGACCAATTTTTCTAAGTATGTTCAGTTGTTTGCGGAATGGAATAATGTGGAAATAAAAGGTGCTGATAAACCAATGCCTAACGCTACTGCCGGTAATATTACCATTATTAATTTTGGAATGGGAAGTGCGCTGGCTGCTACTATGATGGATTTACTATCCGCTATTAAACCACAGGCTGCTTTATTCTTGGGAAAGTGCGGTGGTTTAAAAAAGAAAAATGAATTGGGTGATTTTATTTTGCCTATTGCTGCCATTCGAGGGGAAGGAACATCCAATGATTATTTCCCGCCGGAAGTGCCTGCATTACCTTCGTTTGCGTTGCAAAAAGCAATATCAACAACGATACGCGAACACAATCAGGATTATTGGACAGGAACGGTTTATACAACCAATCGCCGTGTTTGGGAACACGACGATAAGTTCAAAGAATATTTACGCACTATTCGCGCCATGGCAATAGATATGGAAACTGCTACCTTGTTTTCCGTAGCATTTGCCAATGAAATTCCGGTAGGTGCCTTGTTATTGGTTTCAGACCAGCCAATGATTCCGGAAGGTGTGAAAACGGATGAAAGTGATAAAAAAGTAACGACACATTTTGTAGATATACATTTACAAATCGGTATTGATTCCTTAAAACAATTAATGAACCGAAGTACCACTATAAAACATTTAAGATTCGAAGACTAGAGCATCCTTTTAATGTAAAAACTCCACTTTATTCCCCCATTGTTGTAAAGCCATTGCGAAAGCAATGGCTTTCTTTCTTCTCAACACAGTATCATAATCAAACTTTAATTTTAGTGATATTCCATAAAAATCCGGCTACTAACATTGTACAAGTCAAAACACATATCCAAAATTCGGTGTCTAATAAAGCAAAATTTTTGTATCCGTAATAAACATGCGAAACAAACGGAAAGATTGCCATGATGATATAAATGATATTTGCGTATTTATGCGTAGAAAAAAGCATCCACCAGCAAACACCATAAGTAATAAAATAAATACAATGCCACCAGAATGGTTTGCCATCACTTTCTAATACATAATATACGTGAACACAAATCGCGATGGCAAAAAAAACAGATAATAAAATATTAATCAATAATTTCATACTTCGCTCTCATTTTCGTTGCTTTTGCTGTTTTTTAATTCTTTGTTTACAGCAATACTATTATTTAATTCAAAGCCAAATAATAAGACTAATGCATTCAGATAAATCAGCATCATAATTACAATCATAATTCCTAAAGAGCCGAATAGACGGTTGAAATTATTTAAGTAGGCGGCATAAAACCTGAAAAATATTGTCATTAAAATGGAAAATAGTGTAGCAAATGTGGCACCTGCAGAGAAATATCTGTATTTCTTTTTCACAGATGGACCAAAATAATAAATCAGTGCAATAATATTAAAGAAACTGAATAGAATTAAAAATGTTTTTACAACCCGCAAAATAAATAGAGTTATTTTACTCTCGGTATGCATTAATTTAAGCATTAATAATAAGAACTCTTTTCCTTTTATAATTAATAGCACCGCAATAATAATTTGCAGGCTTACCAGAAATAAAATACGAATAGCAGCTAATCGCTTTTGCCACCAGTTTCTCTCTTTAAATGTTTGGTTTACTTTGTCAAATGCTTTCATCATAGAATTTACACCATTAGAAGCAACAAACATGGCGAGAAAGAAGTTGATAGAAACAATACCACCATTTTGTATGCTTACGATATCCCTGATGGTTGTTTCTAAAATAATGAAGATGCCGTTTGGCAATATACTTTTTAATCCGTTCATTATTTTATCATCGAAGTGTTCTATTGGCACATAAGGTATCAGAGAAAAGAAAAAGATAATACTGGGAAATAATGCAAGAATAAAATAAAACGAAATGGACGAAGCACGTATGGATAAATCATCATCTTTTACTTCTTGCTTAAATCGTTGAACAACATCATATACTGCAATACCTTCAAAGCCCGGCAAGGTCATTTTTTTCATTCTGTCTTGAAAACGTTCTGAACGAACTAGGCGTTTGTATTTTTCTGTTTTCTCCTGAATCGACATGTATAGAGTTATAACGGATAAACTATAAGTGATAATTTATTGCAAAATACATTCCAGCAATAATTACTTATAACTGATTTATATCTTATGACTAATCTTAGTTGCTTTATCTTTCGCCTTTTTTTCTTCTTTTAGTTTCTTTAGTTCTTCTTTGAAAAAGGGTTTTAAGTGTTCTAAGACAATATCCGGAATATGACATCTTCTGAGTGAATCTTTTTTGACATATACGAATGTGGTATCACTGCTGGTAAGCAATTGCCCTTGCTGATTATAAATTTCACTGATAAATATAATCTTTTTATCCGGCCAGTCTTTAATGATGGTTTTAATGTCCATCAATTCATCGTAGCGGGCAGGTCTAAAATATTTAATATTCATTTCCACCACAGGCATTGCATATCCTGCTTCTTCGAGTTGTTTATACGAAAATTCATGCTTGCGCATTGCTTCCGTTCTGCCAATTTCAAAGAATTTGGCATAATGTCCGTGATAAACGATGCCTAAAGGATCGCAATCATGATAACGTACTCGTAATTGTATGGTTTCTTCAAACATTATTAATGAATATCACGTTCGTTTAATACTTTCTGATATTTTCTGGCATTTTCAAGATGCTGTTCCCAGGTTTCTGCAAAGTTGGAGTATCCCGAGAAATCTTCTCTTGCACAAAAATACAGATAATTATGCTCTTCCGCATTTAAAGTTTCCTCAATACTTTTCAATTCCGGCAAGCAAATCGGACCGGGAGGTAGTCCCTTGTTGATATATGTATTGTATGGAGACTGAATTTTTAAGTCGGCATTTAATACACGCCTACTAATGCCCAGCTTCTTTAAAGCATATAAAACAGTTGGATCTGCCTGTAAAGGCATTCCAATTTTTATGCGATTTAAATAAACACCTGCAATAACAGGATACTCGTCATAATGATTGGATTCTTTTTGTATGATAGATGCTAAAATAGTAACATCAGTAGGAGATAAGCCAATAGCCTGTGCTTTTGATATTCGTTTTTCAGTCCAGAATTTATTGTATTCTTTCAGCATACGTTCAATAAATTGCTTTGCAGATGTATTCCAGTAAAACTCGTAAGTATTTGCTAAAAAGATGGTGGGAAAATTATCTTCTGTAAGATTTAGTGAATCCAAAAAATGAGGATTATTAAATTCTTCCAGTAATTCAGCTTTAGTAGCCTCAATCTGCATAGAAATTCTTTCTGCTAATTGTTCTTTATTCTGTATATTATTAAACGTAATTCTAACCGGATCTTGGTTTCCTGAACGAAGCTTCCGAATCAAAAATAAATTCCCTGTATTATTATCAATCAAATATCTTCCCGGCTTGATGTGTTCATCATATTGCAGTTTTTTTGCAACGACTTTAAATGTCTCCATATTTTTTATAACATGCTGTTTCTTTAGTGCAGCGAGTACATTACTGTATGAAGAACCCGTGTGTATTAAAAAAATATGCTGTTTTTTAGATGGATTGTCATTTATATTATCGGCAAAAAGTAACTTATAGGACAAAATGAAACCTAAAAAGACAATAATCAGGATAAAAAGTACAGAAATGGTGATTTTTTTTTTCATTTAAATAAGAATATAATTCATTGAAAATGATATAATTACAAATCTATAAAAAAAAATCTGAAGAAAAAACAAAAAAAAGTTAAACAACTAGTTGCAGAAAACAAAAAGTTGTTTAACTTTGGGGTAGGGTTTTTATGTTTCTAGACTTTAGGGTCTTTCGGGTTTTGTGCAATGCAAAACCCGATTTTTTTTTGTCTATACTAACTAAAGAATCAGCCTTTAACAGCCTTGCTTAATAATTTGTAAGAAAATACTTTCAGAGAAATAGTTAGTTTCATTTTGGGTTTTTATGAAATTTTAATAAGTTAGTTTAGTTCCCCGATAAGTGTTCTTACTTCTTATCTGATACAAATATGCATCTATACTTGCTAAGTAAAATATCATAAATATTTTTTCAGTGACATTTAAAATAAAGAATATTTTTTTATAAGTATTTGATTTTCAATAAACAAATAAATTTTTATTAGAGTAAAAGTGACTTATTTGTATGTTTTTTAAGCCTTGATGTAGGTCAAAATGAAGTAAAAAAATTATAAAAACAAGTGCGAAATAAACTTTAAGACTAATTATTTCGCATAAGCTTCAATTGGTAAACATGTACAAACTAAGTTTCTGTCGCCATAAGTGTTATCAATTTTAGCAACACTCGGCCAGAATTTAGCTTGTTTTACATATTCTAAAGGAAATGCCGCTATTTCTCTGGAATAGCAATGATTCCAATCGTTTCCAACAACTTCTTGTACTACATGCGGTGCATTTATAACCGGATTGTCTTGTTGTGTAGTGGTTCCATTGGTAATATCATCCAATTCTTTTCGGATAGAAATCAATGCATCACAAAATTTGTCCAATTCTTCTTTGCTTTCGCTTTCTGTTGGTTCTATCATTAATGTGCCGGGTACCGGAAATGCTACTGTTGGTGCATGATAACCATAATCCATCAAACGTTTAGCAATCTCAACGGCATCAACACCGGTATCTTTTTTAAAAGGACGAATATCCATTATAAACTCGTGCGCTACTCGTCCATTTGCACCCGTATATAAAATGGGATAATAAGGTGCTAATTTTGCTTTTAAATAATTTGCATTTAAAATTGCATATTTAGTTGCATTTGTAATTCCTTCACTGCCTAACATTTTATTATACGCATAGGAAATCAGTAAAATAGCCGCACTACCAAATGGTGCTGAGGAAACAGCAGGGATGGCGTTTGTACCGCCGGTTTTTACTAATGGATTTGTAGGCAGGAAAGGAGCTAATTCAGCCGTGCAACAAATTGGTCCCATTCCAGGACCGCCACCGCCATGAGGAATTGCAAATGTTTTATGTAAGTTGATATGATTCACATCGGCACCAATAGAAGCAGGCGAAGTTAAGCCCACTTGTGCATTCATATTGGCACCATCCATATAAACTTTACCGCCATACTTATGAATAGTATCGCAGATTTCTATAATCGTTTCTTCAAACACACCATGTGTTGATGGATATGTTACCATCAGGCAAGATAAGTCTGCAGCATGTTGCTCTGATTTTGCTTTTAAATCCTCTACATCAATATTACCTTCCGGTGTTGTTTTCACTAAAACGATTTCCATACCAGCCATTGCTGCACTTGCAGGATTAGTGCCGTGTGCAGATGTTGGAATCAATGCAACGTTTCTATGTGTGTCACCACGTGAAATATGATACGCGCGAATCACCATTAAACCGGCATATTCACCTTGTGCCCCTGAATTTGGCTGCAAAGACGTAGCTGCAAAACCCGTAATATTTGATAACTGGTCTTCCAGTTCTTTTATAATTTCTAAATATCCGGTTGTTTGTTCTTTTGGTTGAAATGGATGCATATGTGCAAACTCAGCCCAACTTAACGGAATTAATTCAGATGTTGCATTTAATTTCATGGTGCAACTTCCCAATGGAATCATGGAAAAGCCTAAAGACAAATCCTTTGCTTCCAAACGCTTGATATAACGTAGCATTTCAGTTTCTGAATGATAAGAATTGAAAACTTCATGTGTCAAATAATCAGTAGTACGTTGTAAAGATTCCTGAATTTGTAATGCCGGATTTTCTAAAAAAGAAGAAGTGTACTTTGCACCAATAGCCTGAGCAAAAATTGCAGCTACTTTTTCTACATCTGCCTGATCAGTTGTTTCATCCAAAGTAATCTGAATGGAATTGTCTTCATTGTACCAAAAGTTATAGCCGTATTTTTCAGAAATACTTTTTATTTCAGTAGACTTGCCTTTTCCATCTACTTTTATAGTGTCAAAAAAGAAAGTATTATGATTTCCAAATCCTAATTTCTTTAATTCATTTGCTAATGCAACTGCTTTATTGTGCACGTTTAGAGCGATTGTTTTAATGCCTTCTTTTCCATGATAGACTGCATACATACTTGCCATGATAGCCAGCAATGCCTGTGCTGTACAGATATTAGAAGTTGCTTTCTCGCGTTTGATATGTTGCTCACGTGTTTGCAATGCCATACGCAATGCACGATTACCATGCTTGTCTACCGAAACGCCAATTAAACGCCCCGGAATGAGCCGAACTAAATCTTCTTTACAGGCAAAAAATGCAGCGTGCGGACCGCCGAAACCCATAGGAACGCCAAAGCGTTGCGAATTGCCCACTGCAATATCAGCACCTAATTCACCGGGCGAAGTCAATAAAGCTAAACTTAAAATATCACAAGCAATCACAGAATAAACTTCCTGAGCTTTGCAAGCTTCAATTACTGCTCTGTAATCTTCCACAGATCCGTTCCCGTTCGGATATTGTAATACGATGGCAAAATATTCTTCAGTTGGATGGAAACTTTTGTAATCATCAATTACCACCTCAATACCTAATGGCAATGCGCGTCCTTTTACGACATCTATTGTTTGAGGAAATGCATTTTTATCAATGAAAATTTTGTGTGCCTGAGGCTTGTTCTTTGCTTTATTTCTCACTTCATAAAAAACATGCATGGCTTCTGCAACAGCAGTTCCTTCGTCGAGCAAGGAAGCATTTGCGATGGGCAAACCCGTTAAATCACTTATTACAGTTTGATAATTCAGTAAGGCCTCCAGTCTTCCCTGTGCAATTTCTGCCTGATAGGGTGTGTATTGTGTGTACCATCCCGGATTTTCAAAAATATTTCTCTGAATAACACCCGGTGTAATAGTACCGTAATATCCTAATCCTATATAATTTTTACAAACCTTATTTTTGGCCGCTTTTTCTTTCAGTAATTGTAAATACTGATATTCTGATTGAGGCTGGCCAATATTTAAATCATGTTTCAGTCTTATATTTGAAGGAACCGTTTCATCAATTAACTGCTCTAAAGAAGCAACACCGATGGTTTGCAGCATAGAAGGTAAATCTGTGGTTCTAGGTCCGATGTGTCTTGCTTGAAATTCATTTTGCATTGGGGTAAAAATTAAAGTGCCTAAATATACGACAGTTCAAAACGATTTTTGTTTTAAGAAATTGTATGTGGAAAAATGGTAAAGAATGTTTAAATATTTTCAAACTTATTATTTGTTTAACAACTTTATACTTTGAATATCGGTTTTGCAGCACATTTTAGTAAATTTGTTAACACTTATCCTTCTTTACAATGCAATTTCTTCATTTTTCACTTCAATACTTAGTAAATAACACAAAAAACGATATTCAATCAACAGCTTTCACCGTTTTTGAGAATGAACATCTGCATCTTGAATTTTTACTGGAAAGTGCAGATGATGATAAACGCTACAAAGTCATTTTGTTGCCTAAAATTCCAATTACGTTAATTGATTTTTACATTGAAACACATATTGATTATTCAGAATCAAAAGGAATATTTTGTAATGGTTTTCAGTCTTGGACAGAAACCAGAATTTTTAATAAAGATGAAAAATTAAAAGCACAACGTCGAGGAGTAAAAATAATTGGAGAAGCATATGGTGACGGTATGTTGTATAATTATAAGAATACAAAAGGCATTGTTCACAGCTGGACCTATACATACATTAAACAACCACAACGGAAAATATATTTTTTAGGTTCTTTAAATGATGATACAGGCTATACTATATTTGAACATAATGCTACTGAAAATAAATTATTGATTAAAAAAGATTGTAAAGGGTTATTTGTTAATACAGAAATTGTTTTATCAGATATTTTTGTAGTCAAATCCTTTGAATGGTTGTGCTTTCAGCGTTATTTTGAAGCACAACAGGTGAAACCTGTTAATGCAAAACCCGCTATTGGCTGGACAAGCTGGTATTATTACTATACTAACATTTCAGAGAAAATTATTGAAGATAATCTCAATGCATTTGTCAGCAATAATGTCCCTATTGAGATTTTTCAGATTGATGATGGCTGGCAGAAATCAGTAGGAGACTGGTTGCATTTTAATGAAAAATTTCCCAATGGACTTTCGTTACTTGTTGAAAAAATTCATCACAAAAATATAAAAGCAGGTTTATGGTTAGCACCATTAGCCTGCGAACATAATTCATTTATAGTAAAAGAAAAACCTGACTGGATTTTGAAAGATGATAAGGGCAGATTTTTAAAAATTGGCTTTAATCCGATGTGGAGTTACTGGTTTTATGCGCTTGATGTTTATAATGAAGAAGTTCGATTATACCTTAAAAAAGTATTTCATACGATACTTAATGAGTGGAATTTTGATTTAGTAAAGCTTGATTTTTTATATGGAACAGCTTTGGTAGCAAGGAATGGAAAATCACTGGGACAAATCATGCATGATGCGATGCAGTTTCTGCGTGAATGTGCAGGCGAAAAATTGATATTGGGTTGTGGCGTTCCGTTGAGTGCCGCTAACGGTACAACGGATTATTGCAGAATTGGACCGGATATTCATTTGAGCTGGGATTTTTCCTTGTTAAAGTGGATTCGGGCAAGAGAACGACCTTCTACCTTAAACGCAATACATAATACAATTTCCCGCAGGCATTTGTCCGGTAAATGGTTTTGGAATGACCCGGATGTTTTCATCTTACGAAAAAATAAGACCACCTTATCTTTTGAAGAAAAATATTCATTGTTGCTGGCAAATTTATTGTTCGGACATTTATTGTTTACGTCAGATAACATTGCAGAATACGATGCAGCAACCTTATGGATGTATAAATCTATTTTTCCGTTGATGCCGGTAGAAGATGCGCAGGTTAAATTTGCCAATGATTTTTACAGTATTAATTTCAGAATTAAAGACAAATATTATCTGGCATTATTGAATACCGGCAATCATTCAAAAATGTACAAACTGCCCAATAATCTTTTTTATGATAATGTAAGGGAAGATTTGGTAAAAGGAGATAAAACAATAGAAGTTCCTAAACACAGTGCAAAATGTTATTTATTAGTCGGGTATACACCTTTTGGAATTGCAGGCAGTAAAGGGCACTTTTTTTCTGGCACGGAAATTGAAAATATTTATCTGAGTGGCAATAAGATTGAACTTGAATGGGCGGAAGGTGTTTTAAATGATGTCAAAGTATATATTAAGGTGCCAACAGAATATGAAGTAATAACAATAAACAATAGTGGAAACTTTAAACGAATTGAAAAAAATGATTTCTCTATTATTGAAGTGGAAAAACATAAACTATAAAGAGTGAGAATTTTTATTTCGGTATTAGAAAAATCGCATGTACTTTTTCTTCGTACGTTTTTAAAGAAATTCATTTTTTTCTTTTTCATTTTCCTATTTACCTTTCAAGCATATTCGAAAAGAGGATCAGATCCGGTTTTAGATTTTGCCAAACAACAAGTGGAGCAAAAATATTACAAACCTGCCCTTTCCACTATTAATTCTTATTTAGAAACACATAAAAACGATGTGGAAGCATTGTATTGGAAAGCGTTTTGCTTTTATAAGTTAGAAAACTATGTTGCAGCATTAGAAAACTATAATTTGGTTCTAAAGCTAAACCCAAGTTATTACCCGGCGTGCATAGACATGGCAAATATGCTGACTAAGCAGAAAAAATTTGAGGAAGCAATACCATACTACAATATTGCAATTTCAGTGCGAGATTCAGATATAAATTTGATTAACAGCAGAGGAATGTGCTACTACTATGCGGATATGTTCGAACCTGCTTTAAAAGACTTTAAACGTGTCCTGAAATTAGATCCGAATAATTATCTGGCATACAATAACAAAGGTTCTGCTACCTATAATAACCAGAATATTGCCAGTGCCAGTGTCGTGGATTTGCGTTCTGCAGAAAAAGATTTTAATAAAGCAATTGAATTAAAGCCTGATTTTGAGCTGGCTTTCAGAAACCGTGGAATCGTTCGTTATTATCTGGATGACCTGGATGCTTCCTATAAAGATTTATTGCGTGCCTCGCAATTGGATGATAAAGACGAAAATGCTCAGTATTATTTAGGTAAGGTACTGTACAAACAAAAAAATTATGCAGTAGCACTCCAGTTTTTTGATAATGCTATCCATTTAGTAAATTATAAATCTGATTTTTTTATTGACAGAGGTATGTGTAAACTGGAAATGGAAAACTTTCAAGGTGCCCGTGCTGATTTTTATAAAGCAATGCAGTTAACGAATGATAGAGGTTATGCAGAGTATCAGACAGCGCGTACCTATGCGGCTGAAGCAAGTAAAAAAGAGGTGTTTGTTTTTTTAAGAGCTGCTAAAAAATCCGGATTGTTTAAAGACACCAGATATTTTACATACATAGCGAAAGATAAATATTTTGTAGGATGGGCAAAAGATAAAGAGTTCATGGATTTAATTCAGGAACTGAAATTCGGAAAGAAATAAAATTATCCACCTCCGCCGCCATCAACACCGCTTCCGCTATCTTCAAAGTTTGATTTCTTTTGTTTTGAAAACTGACTTTTAGAATCAGATTTTCCAAATCGGTATGTGAATACGATATTACCTACCGTAGACTCCCAAAACCTTTTCACTGCACTAGTAAACGTTGTACCGCTTGTACTTACACCAAAATATTGCGTGTGAAAAACATCACTTACATTGACAGCGATACTTGCCTGATTATTTTTTAAGAAATCATATTTAAAACCTAAAGTAGCAAACACCATAGGCGTAATAGTTCCCTGAAGGAATTTAATTTTACTCCTGTACATCACCATGAATTGCAGCGATGCTCTTGTATTAATATTAAAATTGTTCATCAGTCTGAGGTTATACTGAAAACTGTTGGTGGTTGCATCCACTTCACCATTAGGTACATTTCCTTTAATTTTATTTTGAAATAAATTAGCAGATAATACAAAATTCCACCACTTGAATAAGGAAATTCTGCTGCTGAATTCTGCTCCAACATTTTGTCCGGTACTCAGGTTATCAAAATTAACAATAGAGCGACCAAGGCTATCTACCGTTCTGTATCTTGTAAAGACATTAAACGCATATCTGAAATACACCGTAGTGCTGAAAAACAACGTGCGCTGAAAAACAGAATCTCTTTTTCCTTTTCTTAATTCCACTGTTTTTACATGACTAACTTCAACGGCATGTGTATAGGCCGGTCTCATTTTAGGATTACCAGTGAGAATATTATATGGATCGCTGTAATTTCCAAAAGGATTTAGTTGTTCTGCTCCCGGCCGGTTGATACGTTTACTATAGGCAATACTAACAGTATGACTCTTAGGTAAATTGAAAGACATGGAGGCTGATGGGAAATAATCAAAATATTTTTGTTTGTATTGTTGGCTCCCTACACTTTGTTTTATGTCGATATGAGTGTTTTCCAAACGAACCCCAACTTTATAATTCATTACTTTTTTTACAGCTCCGCCAAAAATAATATATCCGGCGTTTATCATTTCATTGTATCTGTATTTGTTGGTAATAGAACTGTCTGTGATAAATTGCTGAGTACTGCTGATGAGTGAATCTGCATATAATTCATTTAAGATATCGCGTATGGAAAGCCGATAACCTAACTCCAGTTTTGATTTTATTTTTTTAAATGGCTGTACATAATCTGTCTGAAAGAATCCTGAATGAGAGATACTCTTGTTATCATTGCGTTGAAATAATTCTGCATTCAGATTTTCTATATTATTTATATCTATTACATTCTGTGTGTACTCAGGTTTTGAAACTCGGTTAGAATATGCATAATTTGCAGCAATAACCAAATCATTGGAATTGTCTTTAAATATTCTCCTGTAGGAAGTATTTAACTCAGCATTCCAGTTTAGATTAGTATTGTCAGTATAGCGATTATAGGCATTGATATAATCGACAACAGAATCTAAAAAATCGGTGCGCACTTTTCCTTTACCCGTTCCGTTAGATTCACTTAGTAATGCACTGAATGAAAGTGTATTTTTTTCTTTGATGTTCCAGTCAATATTACTGTTTATTGTATTGGCAAAATTATTGAATGTGCCTTTGTCACTGGTATTCAGATAGAAGGGGATTTGTCCCGGGAAAGTGTTATATCGTTGACTTGTTCCTTTATAATAACTTTCCGTAAATCTGAAATTATAGGAAGTAGAAAAACTGATGTTGTTCTTTCTGTAGTTTATGGTTATTCCGGTATTGGCATCATATTTTGTTCCATATCCAATGGTGAAATTACCGTTTAATCCTGCCTTTGTATTTTTTTTCAGCACTATATTGATAATACCTACATCTCCCTCAGCATCATATTTTGCAGATGGATTGCTGATAATTTCTATACTTTCAATTTGGGAAGACGGAATCGCATCCAGTACCGCTTTTGTATTATTAGCTGTAATACCGGATGGTCTTCCATTTATGAATACCTTTATATTTCCTGAGCCACGCATGGAAAGGTTTCCATCCTGGTCGACTTCTACTACCGGTACCTGTTTGAGGGCATCTACAGCCGAGCCTCCGGTCGATAACGTATTCTTATCCATGTTAAACACTTTCTTTTCAGCATTCATTTGCATGAAATTTTTTTCAGCAGTTACCTGTACTTCCTGTAAAACTTTAGTGTCTTCTTCCACTTTTAGCGTTCCGAGGTTTACGTCCGTTTTGTCAGGAGGGATAATCATGATTGGTTTTTGTACATAATCTTTATAGCCAACATATGATACAGTTAATTCGTATGCCCCGAGAGGAATATTTACGATTTCAAATATTCCTTTTTCAGTTACCAGAGAACCAAGAATAATACTGGAGTCTTTTAAATTTTTTATAGTAACAGATGAATACTCAAGTGGTGTGGATTTTAAGGCATCTACGACTTTACCGGCAATTTTTCCTATTGCAGGGGCTTTGCCTGTTATGCCTTGTGGTGGCTGTGCATTCGTAATAAAAACAATAATGGTAAATAAAGTACAGATAAATAGATGTCTCATAAAAGTAATGCGCTTAAGTAAGATTAGTTGTAATTTAGTTTTAACTCTTACAGTTTTATAAATGAAATCAGCAATAGAATCCAACCAATAATAAAACACAATCCTCCGATAGGTGTAATGGGTCCTAATACAGGCGTTAGAGCGTCAAAGCCTGTTAAACTTCTGGTTGCGAGTAAGTATAATGACCCTGAAAAGAATACTATTCCGGCTGAAAAAAAACATCCGGCAAAAGTCAGCGTTTTAGTCTGGATTTTATCTGCTAAGAATACAACGGCGATTAATGCAGCTATATGATAAAACTGATACTGAACACCTTTATTAAAGATTTCAAGCGAATAGCTATCTAATTTTTCCTTCAATGCATGTGCTCCGAATGCACCTAAAATAACAGCTAATGCACCATATATAGCTGCAATTATCCCAAATGTCTTTTGCATAATTTTGTATTGTGTAGTTTAAACCGGTACATTGGGGTTTTTCTTTATTTCACGTTCACCAAAGATAGCAGAACCAACGCGTATCATCGTTGAACCTTCCTCTAAAGCAATTTTATAATCACCACTCATGCCAATTGACAACTGGTTAAATTCAGGATTATTTTTAAAATAGGTGGATTTTATCTCATCAAAATAGGTTTTTAATCCACTAAATTCATTTTTTATCAAAACCTGACTTTTAGTATTGGTTGCCATTGCCATTAATCCAACAATACGGATATTTTTTAGCGCGTCAAATGCTTTAATATCTAAATGATCGATTAATTCATCTTCCGTAAAGCCAGACTTATTCGTTTCTGCAGCAATATGGATTTCCAGTAAAATATCAATAACGCGGTTGTTTTTTAATGCTTGTTTATTTATCTCAATAGCCAGTTTTAAGCTGTCTACAGATTGAATAAGACTAATGAACGGTGCAATATATTTTACTTTATTCGATTGCAGATTTCCAATCATATGCCATTGTATATCTTTGGGCAATAATTCGTATTTTGAAACCAGTTCCTGTACTTTATTCTCTCCGAATGCCCGTTGTCCGGCATCATACACTTCTTTAATTTCATCAACAGTCTTTGTCTTCGAAACAGCCACTAAAAGTGCATTTTTGGCTTTAGCAATTTTTGTTATATCTTGTAAGGCAGAAATATTTGCCATTGGATGCGTAATTTTTTTCATAAATATAGTTTAAAATTCATTTTAGGTGTACTATCCGTTACCATATTTCTTTCGTGTATACAAAAACATAAATTTGATTCAGATAAAAAAAGAGTGGACGAAAAAAAAATGACGTCTGTCTTAACGGATATTTTTTTGATGGAAGCATATGTAAATGAAAAAATGCTCAATATTTATTCTGATTCTCTGTTAATCCTGAGGCAGTCCTATTATAAGATCATTTTGAAAAATCATAAAGTAGATAGTGCAGCTTTTTACTCTACTTTCAACTATTATCATGCACATCCGCAAGAATTTACTCAGCTTTTAAATCTTGTAGATTCCAATATCAGTAAGATTAAACCATTGGATACAGCAGCATTAAAACCTATGGTAGAAACGCCCAAAAATCTGGATTTGTTATCGAACTTTAATGAACAGGAAGCAGCAATGCGGAAGGAATATTTAAAAAAACGACAAAGTTCACAAAAATTTAAGAGTAAGAATAATGAAAATACTAAATAAAGCTATTATTTTACCAAACAAACGTTTGATATGAATTTAAAAAACAACTGGTCATTTGAGGAAATTCAAACCATTTACAATAAACCATTATTGGAGTTAATGTATGAAGCCGCTACAATACATCGTCAATATAACCAAACCGGCGAAGTACAGGTGTGTACACTATTGTCTGTGAAAACAGGTGGTTGTTCGGAAGATTGTGCTTATTGTCCGCAAGCTGCACGCTATAACACTGGTCTAAAAGCTCATAAGCTTATGCAAGTGGATGAAGTACTGGCTAAAGCAAATGAAGCGAAACAAAATGGTTCAACGCGTTTTTGTATGGGTGCAGCCTGGAGAGAAGTGCGTGACAACAAAGATTTTGACAAAGTTCTGGAGATGGTAAAAGGAGTCAATCAAATTGGGTTGGAAGTTTGCTGTACTATGGGTATGCTGACTGAAGAGCAGGCTCAAAAACTGAAAGAAGCAGGTTTGTATGCCTATAATCATAACCTGGATACTTCAGAAGAGCATTACGAGAAAATAATTACCACACGAACGTATCAGGAAAGATTGAATACTATAGGGAATGTGAGAAGTGCAGGAATCAGCGTTTGTAGTGGCGGAATAATAGGTATGGGTGAAAGTGATGAAGCAAGAATAGGTATGATTTATACTTTAGCCACTTTGCCAGAACATCCTGAATCTGTGCCGGTTAACGCATTAGTTGCAGTGGAAGGTACCCCTTTGGAAGATATGAAACGCGTTTCTGTGTTTGAAATGGTGCGTATGATTGCAACCGTTCGTATTACAATGCCCAAAACAATGGTTCGTTTAAGTGCGGGACGTTTAGATATGCCGGTAGCAGAACAGGCATTGTGTTTTATGGCAGGAGCAAATTCCATTTTTGCGGGTGATAAATTACTGACTACCCCCAATCCAAGTTTTACAGATGATATGGCAATGTTTGATTTATTGGGCTTAAAACCACGTGAAGCATTTAAGTCTGATAAAACAGTAGAATTAGTTGCGTCTTAATGAATGCCGAATACAGAATAAATAGCTATTTACAACAACGAAAAGAAAATCATCTTTATCGGCAACTAACTGTAAATCAGGATAGTATTGATTTTTCATCCAACGACTACTTAGGGTTATCAAGAGCTGCTTTTATCAGACAACAGGTTGATAATGATTATAAAAATAACTTTCGCTTCAAAAAATCCGGTGCAACAGGTTCTCGTCTGTTGAACGGAAATTCAGAATTATACGATAATGTTGAAGCTATGTTGGCAAAAATACATCACGCTGAAGCTGCATTGATATATAATTCAGGTTTTGATGCTAATGTAGGTTTAATTTCAACGGTGGCCAGACCCAGTGATACTATTTTTTACGATGAAATGGTACACGCTTCAATTCACCAGGGAATGCGCCTGTCCGGTGCAACATTGATTTCGTACAAGCATAACAATTATGAGGATTTAGAAGAAAAGTTAAAAGAACATTCAGCTGCCGGGATTGGCTTTATCGTTACAGAATCAATCTTTTCCATGGAAGGAGACAGGCCTGATCTGAAAAAACTAGCTGAGTTAGCCGGTGTTTATGCTGTTCACTTGATTTTAGATGAGGCGCATGCTACCGGACTATTTGGCAGTGGTGGGAGTGGGTTGTGTAATGTAGCAGGTATTGAAGATAAATGCTTTGCACGAATTTATACTTTTGGAAAAGCTATTGGAAGCCATGGGGCTGTGGTGATTGGGTCACAAAACCTAAAAGAATATTTAATTAACTTTTCTAAGAATTTTATCTATAGTACTGCCCTGGAAACGCATAATTTATTATGCGTGAAACATAGTTATATTTATTTACAAAATAATATAAACCAATTATTTAAACTAGTTAATTTAAATAATTACTTTAAAAATAAATCAAAAGAACTAAAGGACAGGTTTGAAATACGAGGTGATGGTCCGATATTCGGAATTATTGTGCCGGGTAATAAAAAATGCAAAGATTTGGCTTTTTACCTTCAAAATCATAATTTAGACGTCAGAGCTATCCTAACACCAACGGTGCCTGAAAGGTTAGAAAGATTACGAATTATCTTACATAGTTTTAATACAAGCGAAGAAATTGACCAGTTGTTTTCATTATTGATTGATTATAAATAGATTAAGTAATTTATGAATGGGTTTTTTGTTACAGGAATAGGTACAGATATAGGAAAGACTGTAGTTTCGGCTGTACTGGTGGAGGCTCTTCATGCAGATTACTGGAAACCTATTCAGAGTGGTAATCTGGATTTTACGGATGCTGACTTCATAAAAGAGTATACGATTCATCATGAAAACATTCATTCTGAAGAGTATTTATTTTCTGAACCTGTATCTCCACATCTCGCAGCGAAATTTGATAATAAAATTATTGATTTTCAACATATTAAATTGCCTAAGTCAAATAATTACATAATAGTAGAAGGGGCAGGGGGGGTACTTGTTCCGTTAAGCCAGGAATATTTAATTATTGATTTAATTATTAAGATTCAATTGCCTGTTATTCTTGTTTCTATGAATTATTTAGGAAGTATAAATCATACTTTATTGACAATTGCTTCTTTAAAGCAAAAGAATATAGAGATTGCCGGAATTATTTTCAATGGTGAGCCAAATATTGAAACTGAGAACTTTATTTTGAATTACACCGGGATTAAGCTTTTGGGAAAAATTCCAAAAGCTGACACTATGTCAAAAGGGTTTATTGCGCAACAAGCAGATCAAATCCGTAAAAACCTGCTCCCAATATTATCTGAATTACCCAAAAAACAATCATCTGAAGATTTACCAATAGACTATGAATCTTTCTGAGCGTGACCGTAATTTGATATGGCATCCGTTTACACAACAACAAACGGCAAGTCTAAACATTGCAATTGTTAGGGGCAATGGTATTTTATTGTATGATGAAAACGGAAATGAATACATTGATGCCGTTTCCAGTTGGTGGACAAATTTGTTTGGGCACTCCAATCCACAAATAGCTGAGGCTATAAAAAAACAGGTAAACGTACTGGAACACGTTATTTTTGCCGGATTTACGCACCAACCTGCTGTAGAATTGTCTGAGAAATTACTGAAATTGCTTCCTGAAAACCAATCTAAGGTCTTTTTTTCAGATAATGGCTCCACCTGTGTTGAAGTAGCTATTAAAATGGCGATTCAATACTGGTATAATCAGCAAATTGAAAAAACAACAATAATTGCCTTTAAAAATGCTTATCATGGTGATACTTTCGGAGCTATGTCGGTGGGCGCACGCGGAGTATTTAATAAACCATTTGAGCCGTATTTATTTCATGTGGAATTTATTGATTTACCGACTGACGAAAATTTTAATCAGGTTTTAGTTGAATTTGAACGGATAATACAAACACAAAAGGTTGCAGCGTTCATATTTGAGCCTCTCATTCAGGGTTCCGCAGGGATGCTGATGTACAAGGCTGAATATTTAGATAAATTGATTGAAACTGCCCGGCAATACGAGGTGATTTGCATTGCCGATGAAGTAATGACTGGTTTTGGCAGAACAGGAAAAGTTTTTGCTACAGATTATTTGCAGCATAAACCGGATATCTATTGCTTGTCGAAAGGAATTACCGGAGGATTTTTGCCATTAGGAATTACGACATGTACATTAAGAATATATGAGGCATTTTTGAGTAGTGATAAACTAAAAACATTTTTTCATGGACATTCATATACCGGAAATCCAATCGTATGTGCGGCTGCAAATGCGAGTCTCGAATTGATGAACGATGCACAATTAATGATTAACGATTTAGTGGAGTGGCAAACAGAATTTTTATCTAAATTAAATGAAAATTCAAAAATTAAAAATGTAAGACAGACAGGTACTGTAGTAGCATTTGATGTAAAAACAAATGAAAATGCTAACTACTTTAATAATCTCCGCGATTTTCTTTACGAACAGTTTATAAAACAAGGTGTGCTGTTGAGACCACTTGGAAATACGGTATATATTCTACCTCCTTATATTATTACCAAACAACAATTACAGAAGGTGTATATGGTGATTGATGATGTTTTACATTTAATACAGGATTAATTACTTAACAAACATTCACACAAAGCTTTTTGGTATTTTTTTTCATCTTGTTATTTTTGAACATGCGTTTGAGTAAGACTTTTTTATTTTCCATTTCTCTGCTATTTTTTAGTATTCAAGCTAAAGCTCAGATTTCACTGACTGTTGATCAAATGGAATCGGAATACAAGGAATGCAGTAAACAAAAGCCTGATTCTACAACTTGTTCTAGAAAATTCCTGCAACAAATGGATAGTATGTCTGCTGTTGTCTTTGAAAAAGTAAGGGTACAAATTCCAGCATCTGAAAAATCGGCTTTGATACAGGAACAAGTAAGCTGGGCTAAGAAAAAATCTGACTACTTCAAAAAGTTGGATGAAACATTTGTCTATAATTTGCAGGAAGGTATTTGGAAAAAAGATATGATACGGATTACTTACCAGCAGAAAGCAGAATTCATTTTGAAGAGAATAAAAGTGCTAATTAAACGACTTGTAGAATAAGTTTAATTCCAATTACTTCTCAGCAACTGGCCGAATATTTTTTTCTTTCCCAAATCCTCGTGAAATGCCACCACGCCATTATTTGTATAAGCTTCGTTACCGTTTATAAAAACGTGTTGTACAACTTTCCCGCTTCTTTTTATTAAACGATAAGAGCCTTCAAAACTAGGATGATAATCTTCAACAGGTTCTGTGTTTAAATCATTTTCTAAGCGCGTAGGGTCGATAATAATCAGGTCAGCACGCTTGCCAACTGAAATGTCACCTGCATCAATACCAAGGAAATCTGCTGGCTCTTTGGTGATTCGGTGAATGGCTGTTTCTATAGGCATTAAATCCGGATGATGTAATGCTTGCTTAAACAATTGCAAACCGCCATCATGAAAAGCCATATTGAGGTTGTGTGCTCCTGAATCGTTAAAACCGGGGAAGCAATGTTCACTGGTCAGTAATTCCATACGTACACTTTCCCGGTGATTGGAGGTTTCACATTTCCAGCGGATTTTTGTATCGTATTCTGCTAATAAATTCATAAAATGCTCTACAGGTTCTACACCTGCTTCTTTCGCTACTTGTTCAAAATTTTTTCCAATATGAGATGGGACAGGAGAGTTGACAATCCACATTTCTTTCAATGCCTTTGGAAATACAGAAGCTGCTTTATGATTCCATTCTTTTACGAATTGTTTTCTGAATTCAGGATTGGTAAACATTGCTCTGCGTCCTGCTTCATCTGATGAAATAGCTTTTATCATCGATGGAAATTCTTCAAACAACGGTGATACGGGACCATCTCCGTAATTTAAAAACGGAACAGATAATGTTTGAAATTTCATATTGGCACGCAATATCTTATTACCGATGAAACCTAATAGTTTAAGTAAGTTGTATATCTTTTCGTTTGACTTTAAATCCAATGCAGCAACAATCGTTGTTTTTAAACTCTTCTTAAAAAATCCACCCTGACTTAAACGTGTAATTGTTGCAAACGATGATTTATCTACAGCATTCGGTGTTATTTGCAATACTCGATTGCGCTTGCGCAGCACATTTGATAATCGCTTATACTCAGATTTTGCTGCCAGTTGTGAGGGTACAGAATAGCCCGTAAATTTTGGTGCGTACACACCTGCCCATCGGTGAAATGGCAACATATCGATAGATACGCCCAAATAACCGGCATCTAAAGCTTCACTTACGATTGTTTCCATCCTTTGCAATTCTTCTTCAGTGGCTGTCCGTTCCGTAAAACTTCTTTCTAATCCCATCACATGCATACGCAAATTAGAATGTCCTAAAAACGATGCAATATTCGGACCGACAGGCACCGTATCAAGATGCTCATAATATTCTCTTACATTCTTCCATTTTATATTTCCCAACATCCAGTGACTTAAAACTTTTGCCGGAATATTTTCTACACGGGCAAATAAATCCACAATTTCTGTATCTTTTCCTAAAGCAGCTGACAGAGAACAATTTCCAATAACAACCGTAGTTACGCCATGCCTTACAGATTCTTCCAAGGCAGGCATTACTTCCAGTTCAGCATCATAATGTGCATGAATATCCAATAAACCAGGCATTACCCATTTTCCGGTTGCATCAATTTCTTTAGCACCTTCTATTGATGGAGCCTTGTCCAGCACAGCATCGATTATGTGGTCTTTAATAACAACATCTTTCTGAACGCCTTTATTACCTAAACCGTCAAAATAAAGTCCGTTGCGAATAATGGTAGTCTGCATTTTAAAAATTTTTAATAAAGTTAATTATTTTTAGTATTTTATTGGGATGATTTTTATCAGATTTAATCATAGAATGTACTCTGGTAAATTAATCACAACAAAACAGGCGATTATTTGTATTTCTTTGTGGATTTTATAACTTTGAACCAAGATAACAAATATGGCATATTCAGTAAAAGTAATATTAGACGGCAACGATTACGAAATAACGGTAAACGAGGGTGATACGATTTTAGAAGCGGCTATTAATGCAAATTTAGACCCGCCATACGCCTGCAGAGTAGCGGCTTGCTGCAGTTGCAAGGCAAAATTACTGGAAGGTAAAGTAGAGATGGATGACGATGAACCTTTAACCGAAGAAGAAATAGAAGAAGGATTTATTTTAACCTGTCAGTCGCACCCGAAATCAGACAGATGTGTAATTAGTTATGACGAAGGATAGGAAATCAGTAAACTGTTCTTTGCAATATTTAGATAGTAAATATTTCTCCGACTTTCAAAATTTCTAATTTCCCATTAATTTTTTCTTCATGTTTTAATTCCTTCAAAATTCTAATTGGTTCAGATGCAGGTTCATCACTTAAATCAAATGTGCCGTAATGCATGGGAATAAATGTTTTTCCTTTTAGCTGATGAAACCCATGTACTGCTTCCTGCGGTGATGTATGCGCCCATTCCATTACAAATTTTGGTTTGTAGGCACCCACCGGCATCAAACAAATATCAAACTCAGCAAAGTAATGATTGATTTCTTTAAAATGATGTGCATAGCCTGTATCGCCCGCAAAATAAATAGATTTATTGCTTGTAGTGATGGCAAAACTTCCCCAGAGTGTTGTGTTGTAATCGGTAATAAAACGCCTGTTCCAGTGTTTTGCCGGTAAGAAAGTAATATTTAATAACGGTACATGGTATTGCTGCCACCAGGCTGCTTCCTGTATTTTTTTGAATCCAATTTCTTTCAGCATCTTTTTAAAACCCAGCGGGCACAGTATTTCTATTTCAGGATTATATTTTATAAGTTTTTTTAATGATGAAATATCTAAGTGATCTCGATGTCCGTGTGAAAGTAGGATGTAATCAATGTTTTTAAAATGATGGACAGTACATGGTAAATCATGTCTTCTTTTTAACAATGGAGTTAGATCATAGAAAACTGGGTCAGTGAGTATTTTTACACCATTTAGATGTATAAAGAAAGAAGAGTGCCCCAACCATACAATACAATCTTCTTTTTCGTGTAAGAAGTCCGTATTATGAATAACTATTGGTTTGAATTTATCTTTCTTCTTTTCATTACGCTGTGGATTGGATGATGTTATCCATTTAAATAAATTCTCAAAGGGTAATTTATCTTTCTTCTTTTCAAAAACGAATTCACCGTCAATACACAGATTCCCTTCTATGTCATCTCTTATAAATCGAAGTTTGGGATTGTGTTTTATTTCTTTCTTCATATTCTATTATAAAAAAAACCTGTTAGAAGACTAACAGGTTTTTTTATGTATTGTTTTTAATATTATTTAGCAGGTGAGAAGTCAACACGTCTGTTAGACTGGTGTTGATTTTCATTAGTTGCATCTTTCACTAAAGGATCTGATTTACCCATTGGTAATTTTATGAATCTGTCTTCAGCAATACCATAGTGATCTTTTAAGTATTTGATGGCAGAATTTACACGGTTTTCAGATAACTTTTGGTTGAATTCACTTGAACCTCTAACGTCAGTATTACCTTTAACGTTAACTTTCAAGTCAGGGTTAGTGCTCATTATCAAGCCAATCTTTTTCAATTCTTCAGATGCAGGAGCAGTAATATTTGCTTTGTTCACATCATAATAAATAGATGTTAGCTTCCAAACATTATCATCTACTTTTTGAATTTTCTTATTGATAACCTCATCATCGTATGGTGCTGATTTTTTACCGGTTGTTGTAGTAACTTCACTTACAGCTGGTGCTTCCGGTAATACGTTTTTGCAATCAACGATTGGATAAGCAGAAGAGGAGAATGGCTCTTTATCTTCTGTATCAGGGCAACCGTCTTTATCGCTGTCTAAAGTTACACCATGAGCGTCAACTGCATATCCTGCATGTGTTGTAGGCTCATTGTCCAAAATATCTAAAACACCATCACCGTCAGTATCTTTCAGGTTAACTTCTTTTGGTTTTGGTTGATTAGCCATAATGAAAGCAATTGGGTTAACCCATTCAATATGCTCTTTCTGTGAACCAATACGACCAAATTTGTAGCAGAAATTAACATTGATATAGGCGTAAGCATCTCTGTTAATTTTTGATAAAGAGTTGACTGTTTTATTGTTGTCTACACGTGATTGAAATTGTAAAGCATCCAATTTATCAGAGTTGGTAAAGGTGAAATTACCTTCTAAGCCCAAATCAAACATTTTGGTTACTTTGAACTTCATACCAAAACCGATAGGGAAAACAACTTCTGTAAATTTATTGGTGAAACCTCTTAAATATGCATTATTTGCAATAGGTTTGTCATCTTTAACATTATAAATCTGAGAAGAAGTACGAATCAAACCAACACCAATTTTTGTATAAAACGCAAATTTTCTTGATTTAATTGGTTTACCGGTAATCTGAGATTTGATAAATTTGTTGTAACCCATACCTAAGCCCAACCAGTCAATATAAAAACTTACAGAACCTTGGTGGAAGATATTGGTTTTAAAATAAACAGGACCATCATCTTCAGTCCTTTCAGGAAATAACTGTTTCCAGTATTGTCTTTCTTCAGCAAATCCACCACGTTCTACTGTTCTACCCAGTAATTTACCTAAGGTGTAATCTACATTTATACCGAAAGCACTGTTGAACATTTTAGTTAAGCCAATACCGGCTCCCCATTGAAGCTCACTTGGTTTTTTTGTCTGACGTACCCAGTCATAACTTCTGATATCCGTGAATGGTGTAGTAGTACCAAAATGAATCATTAAACTCCAGTCTTTCAGGAATTTCTTAGGATCTACATTGTAGTATTTTTTGGCAGCTTTAGCATCCATTGTACCGCTTCCCGGATTGGCCGCCACATCTACGCTGGAATTTTTCTTGCTTTTTTGAGCAACTGCTGTTATAGAAAATGCAATGCACAATGCAAAAAGTAATAAATAGTTCAGTTTGGTTTTCATTTTTGGTATATTTTGTGATAAAAATAGTGAATGTTTGTTAAAATACAAAAAAACAGACAATAATTAATAATTTATTCAACATAATCTAAGTCTTTGCCGAAAGTCTCTTTAAGCGTAAATAAAGCTATAAAAGCCAATCCGAATACAATTATACCTACATATAAATTAGAATTGATGTATGATTGTCCGCCTTTTTTAAATCCATCCGCAACAATATTTACTAACGGAACTGCACCACGAACAAAATTTGGAACAGATGTAGTAACGGTAGCACGCAGATTTGTGCCAAACTGCTCGGATGCAGTAATGTTAAACACTGCCCAATATCCTGCTGTAAACCCAACAATGGTGCAAGAGATATAAAAATAGGTGATGTTTTGTTTGCCAACTGTCAGATAAAATAAAATGGAAAGAATGGATAACACTAAAAATAAGAAAATGGCTTTCTTTCTGCTTCTCAAATACTGGCTGATAACACCACTGCTGATATCACCTATGCAAAGACCGATATAATTATACATAATTGCTTTTGCAGGAACCGGAACTTCTGTCATTCCCATTGCCTGACCCATTTCTTTAGAAAAAAAGACAAATGAATTTATACAATACCAGATGGGAATACCCACCACAATTACACTGAAATATTTGGAAAAGGTCGACATGTTTCTGAAAATCATTAATACATTGCCCCTTGAAATATTTTCTTGTTCTGTTATTTGTTTGTACATCCCGGATTCTGCAACACCAATTCTCATAATTAACAATAAGAAGCCCATTGCTCCGCCAATGTAGTAGTTTATACGCCAGTCAAATTTGTGCGAAAAACCGCTTGCCACCACAGCACCAATTACTCCAACGCTTGCAATGATGGTGGTTCCAAGCCCACGTTTTTCTTTACTCATACTTTCACTGACTAAAGTAACGCCTGCTCCTAATTCACCGGCTAATCCAAATCCTGCTACAAACCGAAGGATTTTATATTGTTCTACTGTATTAATCATTCCATTCAATACATTTGCAACTGAGTATAGAAAGATGGAACCGAACAAAACGGATAATCTGCCTTTTTTATCGCCTAAAACTCCCCAAAAAATTCCACCGACAAGCATTCCGTACATCTGGTAGTTAAAAAGCATTTTTCCATAATAGGCAATGTCAGCATCCGATGTAATGCCTATACCTTTTAAACTTGGAACGCGAATTACTCCAAATAAAACGAGATCATATACATCTACGAAGTAACCTAATGCGGCAACGGTGATTAAAAGAGTCAGTCCTTTTTGTTGAGTTTGATTCATAGAATTGATTTGCAATTAACAATTAACAGTGTACGATTAACAATTATTAAAGATAAAAATCTTGTTTATTAATTTCAATTTAAATTGTTAATTGTTCATCGTCAATCGTTAATTAACCACCGCCATTTTTACAATATCCAGATAACTATGCTTTAGCAAACCATGTTTGTAAAAACCACGTTCCATTAAAAGCTTATGCATTTGTGGCGAATTGTAGGATGGCATATTTTGCAGAAAGTGATGTTCCAAATGGTAGTTTACATGCAGTGGTGCAAACAGAATCCGTTCGAAGAAATTAGCATAGGTAGTTCGCGTATTCTTATACGGGTCATTCGTATCTTCCACTACTGAATGTTCTGCAATAGAACGTATGCGCAAACTGAAATTAAAAGTCGTTAAATTGGCACCTATCCAAAGTAAATATAAATATGGTTTGCCTGCTGCAAATAAAATTAAAAACAATATAGTGTTCACTAAAACCGGACCTCGCAAATTGTAATATGCATTTCTGAAAATTATTTTCCAAGGACGGTTTTCAACAGGAATTTTTTCGATTACATTGCCTAAATTATATTTTATGAAACCGGTATGCATAGAAAGTAATCCTGCATTGGCTTTAATGCCAGTTAGTCCGATTAAGTCGCGCACTAATTTGCGTATCATACTCGCAAGTTTTGCCGGATAACCACTGACTAGATTTATGTCGGGATCGTCAACAGTACCGGTGGCAATATGATGCTGAAAATGATATGGACGGTATTGTTCTACATTATTAAAAATTGGATATGCGCCTAAAAAATTTCCAACAATATCATTTAGTTTTTTACTTTTAAATAAAGAATAATGCGATGCGTCGTGCATGATGATAGCGCATCCTAATTGTTTCCCGCCTAAGATAAACAGTGCAATAATTACAGACAGAATAAGAGCAATAATACTGGATGTAAAATAAGGAACTATCGCTACCAACGCAAATGAGAATACAATCCAAAGCCAAACGGATGCTACTTCTATTAACCCTTTCCAGTCTGATTTTTCATGTAGCTTTTTTATTTCTTCTTTAGACAAATACTGATTGATGATTTGTTTATACTTAACTACCTGATGGTTTTCAGGTTTTACATTAAACTCAAATTTATTAAAAGTAGTTGCCATAATTTTTTAAAACTTAACCTAAAAAATCTTTCATGTATTCATAGGTTTCTTCCGGATACAAATTTAAACAAAAATGTCCGCCTTTTACCTGAAAATATGCTTCATCAGGCGGTGCGATAATTTTGTCTGCTTTATCATGAATACGCAGCGGGTTTGGAAGTACCGATGGTATTTTTTTTCCATAATTCATCTCTATCATTAAAGCAAGTTCATTGTCTGAAAAGTTATTGAAGTTATCCATAATTTTCGTCTGAACTTCTTTAACTCTGTTGTCATTTATTTTGCTAAGTAAATATTTTTTCAAGACAGGTTTTTTCACCAGTCCCGTTAATGCAGCTAATAGTGTTACTCTCGGGAACTGTGGTATCATATGTTTCACTTTAACAGTATCATGAAATGCTCCTATCATACAGATTTCAGTTCCGATTAATTCGCGAATCTGAAACGAAAAATACCCACCCATGGAATGTCCGAGCAACTTATCTTCTTTTCGGATGCCGTAATATTTAATAAGTTGTCTTGAAAATTGTTTTACGGTTATTAAAGGGAAAGTAAATTTATCCAGTACCGGTCTGTAGTCAACATGAATAAATTCATAGTTTTTTATAAGCGGCAGAAGCTCGTTAAAGCAGAAAGTATCTTCACCAAAACCGGGCAGTAAGAATAAACGTTTATTCATTTGGTGAAAATAAAGAATCTTTATTGTTTTTAAAATGATAATTTATTCTACATACCACTTATCATTAATTACTTATCACTTTTTCGTATTTTTACGGCATGTCAACAGTAAGATTACCGGCAGAATGGGAACCACAGGATGCAATTCAGATAGCCTTTCCAAGTAAACAATCAGACTGGCTGGATTACTGGCAGGAAGTAATACCTTGTTATATTCATATCATTAAGGCTCTGTCTTATTATCAGCCTCTTATTATTGTTTGTGATGATGAAGATGAATTAAGACTTCATTTGCAGCATATCGATTTGTCGAATATAAATATACAAGTAATTCCAATTAACGACACGTGGGCACGTGATCACGCAGCTATCACTGTTCAGGAGGGAAATGAATTTCTTATTTATGACTTTATGTTCAATGGCTGGGGGCTAAAATTTGCAGCAGATAAAGATAACTTAATTACAAAACAACTTTTTGAGAAAGGAATTTATAATTCAACTAAATTAATAATTCCTGATTTGGTTTTGGAAGGTGGCAGTATTGAAAGTGACGGAATGGGAACCTTACTCACCACGACTAATTGTTTATTATCTCCAAATAGGAATCCCCATTTCTCAAGGGAGGAGATAGAACACAAATTGATTAAATTATTTGGACTGAAAAGAGTATTGTGGTTAGAAAACGGGCATTTGCTTGGCGATGATACCGATGCACATATAGATACCGTAGCTCGATTCTGTGATGAAAATACAATTGCTTATGTGCAGTGTGTCGATGAAAATGAAATCCATTATACAGATTTAAAGAAAATGGAAACAGAGTTGCAACAGTTTAAGACATTGGATAATAAACCTTATCAGTTAATTCCATTGCCAATGGCTGATGCTATTTATGCTGAAGATGATAACAGAAGATTGCCTGCAACCTATGCTAACTTCTTAATCTTAAATGATGTGGTTTTAATGCCAACTTACAATCTAGCGCAGGATGAATTAGCTATTGGACAATTGCAGAAGGCATTTCCTTCTAAAAAAGTAATTGGAATTGATTGCAGGGCTTTACTTTTGCAACATGGTTCGTTGCATTGTATTACCATGCAGTATCCGAAAGGAAGTATAAACTTTAATAAATAATATTATGAAAGTAGGTATCGTACAACAAGCAAATACAAATGATATACAAGCGAATATTGCCAAGTCATTAAAAGGTATTGAGGAATGTAAGGCACAAGGAGCGGAATTAGTAGTGTTGCAGGAGTTGCATTGCGGCATTTATTTTTGTCAGGCAGAAGAAACAGAAATGTTTAATCTGGCAGAACCAATACCAAGCAATACAACCCAACTTTTTTCAGAAGCTGCAAAAAAATATGAAGTAGTCTTGGTCACTTCATTATTTGAGAAACGCGCACCGGGAATTTATCACAATACATCCGTTGTTTTTGAAAAAGATGGAAGTGTTGCAGGCAAATACAGGAAGATGCACATACCGGATGATCCGGCATATTATGAAAAATTTTATTTCACACCCGGAGATTTAGGTTTCAAACCTATTCAAACTTCCGTAGGAAAATTAGGCGTTTTGGTTTGCTGGGATCAATGGTATCCTGAAGCGGCTCGTTTGATGGCATTGAATGGAGCAGAAATTTTAATTTATCCGACAGCCATTGGTTGGGAAAGTACCGATAAACAGGAAGAAAAAGACA
Organism: Chitinophagales bacterium; assembly: GCA_046329785.1. Lineage (GTDB taxonomy): Bacteria > Bacteroidota > Bacteroidia > Chitinophagales > JADIYW01 > JADJSS01. The sequence goes on along the minus strand of JAXLTZ010000004.1, from coordinate 140,932 downwards.
GGCAATTCTCTGCATGGCAAACCGTGCAGCGTGGACATGCCGTTGCTAACGGATTACCGGTAGTTGCTGTAAACAGGGTGGGATATGAGCCCGACTGGACCGGTGTTACCAACGGTATTCAGTTCTGGGGGCAAAGTTTTGTTGCAGGCCCGCAAGGTGAAATTTTATTTACTGCACCAGATAATTCAGAAATAAATACAGTAGTTGAGATTGATAAACAACGTACAGAAGATGTTCGCCGTATCTGGCCTTTCTTGCGCGACAGAAGAATAGATGCCTATCAGGATATTTTAAAAAGGTATGTTGATTAATTTTATTCCTTTAATGCTTTTTCAATATTCTTATCCGGAATAAACCAGGCAATACCTATCAGCACAAAAGTAACACAGGAAATGTATGGATGCACAAATGCCAAAGGTATAGCTATCAAATAGCCAAATAAAGAAATATACCCTTTGATTTTTGTTCTCTCCATTGCTTTTATTATATGAGGATCTGCTGTATGGCACGCAGAAATCATTTGCTGTAAAACATTGTATGCGAATCCGCACAATAATAAAATAACAGAATATACAATAACCGTATTTTTTGCAAAATGATTTTCACCCATCCATGCTGTTTCAAACGGTACGAGCGACAGAAAAAATAGCAGAGCGTGATTTGACCACATAATTCCTGCACTAATATGTTTGGTAGCATGTAATAAATGATGGTGATTATTCCAGTAAATACCAACATAGGTAAAACTGAAAACATAGCTGATAAAAACGGGAATTTGTTCTTTTAATGCAGACCATTCTGAACTGTGTGGCATTTTTAATTCCAGCACCATGATAGTAATGATGATGGCAATTACACCGTCGCTGAATGCTTCTAATCTGTTTTTATTCATTTTGTAAAAATAAGAAAGACTTTTTAAATTACCTGAATTATGGGTGATAATACGGGTAGATATCACCTGCAGGAGTTTCACAACCATGTGATAATTCATCCTGATGTGTAACCAGTTGTTGTAAATATGTTTTAATAGGGTCTTTTATTCGTTTTACCATTTCATCAACATCCGCATCTGCATTTGCAGCTTTAGTCATCCATAATGAATTGACATTTATTTTACCGTCAGTATTTCCAAGTCCCGGTACTTTGACAGAAAGTCTGTTAATATTTGCTTGTTTTCCCCAGTATTCATCTTCATTCCAAACACCATCTGCTCCTGCATCCATACCTTGCGGAAGTTTACTTTCAAAATCAGACCATGCTTCAATGAAAGTAATTTCACCTTGATTGTTAAAAGTAAACTCTTCATAAATAGGACAACTGTCGCCGCTATAATCAAAAATAACATGACAGCGGCAGAATGGTTGTTCATCAAAATACCTGCAGTCCATTTTATAATATTGTGTTGGATTTAGTTTTAAAAGAATATCAGATTTAATCAGGAAGTCTTTACCAAACCCTGTTAATAAAAGCCACGGCGGCCATTCCCAGCGAATAACATAAGGCGAATAGTTTGGTTGTACTTCATTCGGAATATCCGATTGCATAGTCAAAAAATATTTCACACCTTGTTCTATGTAATAAGCTGAATCAAATTTTGGTGTAAGGCAAGTAGATAGAGCACCATCTGTTCCACAGTTTTGTTCAATTGCTGAAGACTGCTGATTATTTTCTTTTTCATCACAACTTATAACTCCACATAGAACTATAAAAAAAACAACTGATTAAAAAAGCTTTTGTCATACACTAATATACAAATATGAATTTTTAAACGAATAACTGATCTTATTGTTTTAAAATGGGTAAATATTCTATCCACGGACCGGTTGCTGATTTGTATTGCTTTGCCATTACGCGTGTTATTTGTGCAATATGATTCAAGTCGTGGACCGTCCACGTAGCTACGAGTTGTTCCAGTGTAACTTCACCAAAAACCGGATGTACACCATTCCTTTTGTAATCATTTTTTGTAAGATGAAGTGATTGCAGGTGCTTTATATTCTTTTCGCGTAAACTTTTAAACTCGGCCAAAAGCGCGGCAATTGTTTTTCCTTTGCTTTCTTCAAATTGTGCGAATCTGTCAAAAGAAGTAAAGGTTTTATCCGTTTTGTCAGAAAGAATAATTTCTATCCTTGGAATCCAGTCTGTTCGTTCTCCGTGAATGAGGTGTCCTATAATATCATACACCGAGCAGGTGTCTCCGCCTTCGTTACTGGTAGTCCAGTCTGACGAAATATTTAGCAATAAAGCAAACAGCGTATCTGGTGTGCGTTGTAATATTTCAAGTGATTTTTGTAGATTGAAGTCCATAAGATTATTATTATTCTTTTTGTAAATTCTCGTTTTCGTTTTCAATTTTTTTCTTCCTCCAACTCTTCCACTGTTCTTTTTGCCCTTGCCAGCCTGATTTGTTTGTTCTTTTCTACCATCTTCTCTATTGCCCATTTTTCAACCCGATGGTGTAATGGAATCAACATGGCCGCTATGATGACCAGAGCAAATAACATAAGGGCAGGTGTGTGATGTGTAATATTTTCCAGAAAAGGATGAAGCATTAAATTTAAAAATTCAAAAACCATTAATAAAGCTAATACACCTAAAAACTCAATAAGCTTAGTATTTGTAATAAAACTTCTGCTAAGCAATAAAAATAAAATTATAAATGTGAATAGACCAATTGCAATTAAAATAAACTGAATATTGTTTTTACGTTCTTCCTCTTTTTTCAGTTTATCCGTTTCTATTTCCTGCTGACGTAATTGTTCATTAAATTCCAGGTTTTGTAGATGAGTCATTTTATCATTACTAAACATAGTGTTTTGAGTTTCAATCATTACACTTTGGTATTTATAGGCACTGTCAATCTTATGTTCCTGTGCATATAATTTTGCGAGTAGTGTACTGGCAGCAAGTTTATATACTAAAAATTTGTGCTGTTCTATAATGGATAAGCTTTTAGTTGAATAATAAATAGCAGAGTCGCGCATATTAAATCTGTCAAAATGTTCTGCAAAATCAATATAAGTTCTGGACTGTATTCTGAAGTTATTTATTTCTGCATTTAACAGAATTGCTTGCCTGAAATAATCTTCCGCCAATTCTTTCTTTCCCATTTTAGAATAGATAATACCACTTTCAGCATGTATACCACCACCGAATATATTCACACCTTGTGTTACCCTGTACGCCATAGCATGAGCTTCCTGCAACAATGAAAATGCTGAATCCAGGATATTTAATTTTTCATAAGTTTTTCCTTTATCTGTTAAGATACTTATAGAATTAGAATTATCAGGCATATCTTTTAGACAGGATGCTGCTTTATCATAATATCCAAGTGCCTGACGATAATCGCTTGCATTTCTCGAAACAGCTGCCAATCCTGTATAAATTCCTGCTGTGACTAGAGGGTTGTTAACAGATTCTGATATTTTTAATGATTTCAGGTAAGTTTCTTTCGCTTCCGGAAAATTACCTGAATTCCAAAATAAAGAAGCAAGTTCATTTAAATATATTGATTCTGCCTCAACTGGTAATGCATTTTTATATTTGATAGTGAGTAAAACAGCTTGCTGCGCCTTGATAATAACAGAGTCAAGAGAAGTTTTTTCATAAGTAGCCTGCATATTAATTGTTGTATAATAGATTTCCTTAAGGGGTTGAATGACTTTCAAAAACTGGGTTACATTCCTAACTTTATTCAAATCAGGATCAACTTTTATATGTGAATAATCGAGGTAGCCGGCTTTTATTGTTTTAGCCATATATTCTGACGCTTTTTCCTTATTGTTTAGTAATGAATAAATACAACAAACATTGTAAATGGAACTATAATAGAAATACTGGAATCTTGCTTTGTCTAAATCTGATAATTCATCATATTCAGTACAAATATTTTTTAATATTTTTTCTGCTGTCTTTACATCAAGTTTGTTATATGCATTAATCATAAGGCTGTCCTGTAATACAGTAAACTTTTCAAATTCAGTATTAATGGAAGCATGTGTTTTCGATATACTAAACGAAACAACAGATAATAAAATCAATAATGGTTTTTTCATAGTCTTGTTTATGGTTTCTTGGAGTTAATAAATATAATAAAAATTATTTACCGTATTAAAATCAATAAAAATAAAAATGCCGGATAATTTAATCCGGCATTCTATTTACTAAATACTAATTACTTCATATTATTTATCATAAAACTTTTTACCGCTCTTTGCATAATCCACTAATATCTGTGCAGGTTTGAAACGTGCACCATGTTTTGCGGTTAAATCATTTAAAATATCTACTACTTTTTGCGCACCTAAAGTATCAATGTATCTGAACGGACCACCACGGAAAGGAGGGAAGCCTAATCCAAAAATTGCACCGATGTCACCATCCAATGGATTTTCGATGATGCCTTCTTCCAAACATAAAGCAGCTTCATTTACCATGGACATTCCACAACGCATATGTATTTCATTTGCATCAAACTTTTTACGCGCATTTCCACCGTAGAAAGAATAAATTTGTGGATCTACCTGGCCTGAAACTTTCTTTCCATTCTCGTCATACTTATAGAATCCTTTCTTGTTTTTTCTTCCTTTGTATCCGGCTTTAGAAATTTCAAGTAATGTTTTACTTACTTTGAAATCAGGTCGTTGTTTCAGCATTTCCTGCATCAGTTCACCACTCATAATGTGTGTTCCCACGTCAATACCCACTTCATCAGAAAGTGTGATTGGGCCAACCGGATAACCAAACAGATTCATTTCTTTATCAATCTGTAAAATATCACCGCCTTCATCCAGCATTAATTGCGCTTCATTCATCAATGGTGCTAAAATACGTGTGGTGTAAAAACCCGGTCCGTCATGTACAACTATTACAGTTTTTCCCTGTCTTACACCCACATCAAAGCAAGTAGCGATAACCCAATCAGCCGTTTTATCTGTTTTTATAATTTCCAACAGAGGCATTTTCGGAACAGGAGAGAAGTAGTGCATACCAATTACCAATTCAGGGTTCTTTGCATTGGCAGCAATAGCACTTATTGGTAATGCAGAAGTATTGGTTGCAAAAATGGTATCTGGTTTCGCATTCGCTTCAACATCTTTTAAAATGTTCTGCTTTAATTTTAAATCTTCAAATACAGCTTCGATAATAATTTCCTGATTGTCTAAATCTTCGTAATTTAATGAACCGGAAAGCAAAGCCATTTTTTCTTCGAGTTCAATTTTGGTCATTGCTTTTTTGGAAACTTTCTTTGCATAATCATTGTAAATAGTTTTATAAGCAGAATTAATCATATCCTGATTAATATCCTTTAACAAAACATGCATATCATCATCCATCGAAACTTCTGCAATACCTGCGCCCATAAAGCCTGCGCCAATCATACCTAAACGTTTGACATGTTTCACTTTGTCTTCACCATAAGGATTTTTTTTCTTGTCCGTCATGGCAAAGAAGATATTAATTAACTGACGAGAAACTGGTGATAAAATTAATTCTTCAAATTTCTCTACTTCAGCTTCATATCCTTTTTCAATTCCCTGGTTCCAGCCAATTTCCACGCATTCCATAATTTTATAAGGTGCCGGATAATTACCGTGTGCCTGTTTGTCGACCATTTTCTTAGCCTGGTCAAACACAATCTTATTGACCAATGGAGCTTCTAATACAATATTGGTTAATGCTTTTTGCAATGAAGGAAACCCTGCTTTGATGTCTAACTGGTTTCGCTCGTGTTTAAGTGGTTTTTGCGTTAATTCCAACGCCAGTTTTTGCGCAGCATTCTGCAAAGAAGAAACATGAACTACTTTATCTACCAATCCCATTTTTAAAGCAGGATAGGCAAATACATTCTTTCCGGTAAGCATCATATCCAGAGAAGCTTGTAAACCTACCAATCGCGGCAAGCGCTGTGTACCGCCACCACCGGGTAACAAACCTAATTTTACTTCAGGCAGCGCCATTTTTGTCGACTTATCATTAGAAGCTATACGTGCGTGGCAAGCCAAAGCAATTTCCAAACCTGCGCCGAGCGCATTGCCATGAATTGCTGCAACGATTGGCTTTGCGGAGCTTTCCATTTTTTTCAGGATCTGATGACCTTTTTGCGCAATCGGTTTCCAGTCACCAGGTTTTTCTACTTTTTGAAAAGCCTCGATGTCAGCACCGGCAATAAAATCTTTTTTCTTGCTGGATAACACAAATGCTTTGATAGAAGTATCACTGTCTAATTCTGCAAATACTTCTTCAAAGAGTCCGATTAAGTCAGGACCAATTTTGTTTATCTTTTCATCTTTCTGATCCATCCAGATTGTACAAACACCATTTGCATTTTTTTCGATGGAGATATAATCTTCGCGTTTTAGAGTTGACATTGTTTATAGTTATTAGTTCACGGATCACAGTTCACATAAACTGAGAACCGTTATCTATGAACAGTGAACAAATTAATATTTTTTAATAATCATTGCATGACCGTGTGCTCCGGCAGCGCAAGCTGCTAATAATGCATATTTGCCACCTTCTTTTTGTAAACGATTGGCAGCCATAGTTAATAAACGACCACCTGTGGCACCAAACGGATGACCAATAGATAAGGAGCCGCCCCATGTATTTACTTTATTTAATGGAATCTGGCCAATTGGTTTATCCAAACCTAATTGTTTTTTACACCATTCAGCAGATTTTAGTGCATTCAAGTTTGCTAAAACTTGTCCTGCAAATGCTTCGTGTATTTCAAATACATCGATATCATCGATTGTCAATCCTGTTTGTTTTAAAACTGCTGCAATTGAGTATGCGGGTCCTAATAATAATTCTTCGTATAAATCACCACCTGTAAATGCATAATCAACTATTTCTGCTTTTGGAGTTAAGCCTAATTCTTTTGCTTTGTCTTCAGAAGTCAGTAAAACGGCTGTTGCGCCATCCGTTAAAAATGATGCATTAGCAGCGGTAATCGTTCCAACATATTTATCAAAAGCAGGTTTCAGTTTTGCCATTTTCTCAACGGTAGAATCGCCACGTACACCATTGTCTTTTGAAATAGGAGTAAAGTTTGGTGGCAATTGAACAGATACAATATCTGTCATGTTGCCATTCTCAAATGCTTTTGCTGCGTTTTGGTGAGATGCAGCAGCGAACTCATCCTGCTCTTCGCGTTTAACACCAAACTTTTGAGCTAAAATTTCACAATCCTGTCCCATCGTTCTTCCGGTAATAAATTCAGAAACAGAAGGTCTGTCCGGTAAAAAATCTCCGGGTCGTAATGTGGTTGCAAACTTAGCATATTCCATTGGTGAACTTAATTTTTGCGCTGCAAATAATTTTTTGCGCATTTCTTTGGTATAACCAATTGGTGTATCAGAGGTACATTCAGTACCACCTGAAACAATAACATCTGCTCTGCCTAATTGTATAGAATCTACAGCATTTGCAATTGCCTGATTAGCTGAAATACATGCTTGTTTAACCGTATTTGCAGGTGCTTTCACGGGAATGCCTGCTGTAACTGCTGCTTCACGTGCTACATTTTCCGTACGTACATTTGAGATTACATTTCCATAAATAACTCTGTCTATTTCGTTTACATCGATTCCAGTTCTGTCAATTAAACCTTTAATGGCAAACTGTCCTAACTGATAAGACATTAAATCCATGTAATCTGTTCCTGATTTTAAGAAAGGTGTTCGAACACCATCAATAAATACTACTTTTTTCATGTGTATTACTTTTTAATTTTAGTAAGTAAATATAGTAATTTACAATGCATGCATTGTAAATTATGTGTTACCAATTAATTAATAAGGAAGAAAATGTATGGAATTATCTTTTGTAAATTTAAGCAGAAACCAACCCGTAATTTTTTAAATACGGCTTTAGTTGCCAGTCCTTGAGAATTTCGTCTTGAATTCTGAATTCAAGTTTGTATTCGTCTTTAATAAATTGAAATATTTTTGCTACCAGAAAACCTGAAACTTGTGTGACGCTGTTTTCAGCCATATCACTCTTCCTGGATTGGATAAAAATATTTGGTAAGATGATGGCTACACTTTTTAAAATGTTTTTATAATACCAATCATCATGATAAGTGAGTCCGATAAAAGGTGAAATTTCTCTGCCAACAAAATAGCTTACCAGTATTTCGGGTAATTTATTCTGATCTTTTATTTTTAAAGGAAGTTTAGATAATAATGTTGGTGTAAAAATGCTGCGCATGAAATTTAAGATAGCATCAACCAGTGCTTTATTTTCCATACCTAATTTTTTCTCTTTATGTATCAGGTGGTGAAATAACATTTGTCCATCAATGAAATTTGAAGGATTATATTCCTCATCTACACCTAAAAGCTTTCCGGTGATATGCCAGGTGTAAATGATTGCATCTTTTTCTTCTTCTGTAATTAGTAGTCCCATTTTTTGTATACCTTCTATATTACATACTGAAAAGGCAAGAAGCGTACCCATCATATCTTCCTGGCAAACAGGTTGATCATATTCAGCAGCATATTTCTCGTTCCAGTTTTTATCCCACATAAATTTGCGGACGAATGCATGTATAATACGCACTTTTGTTGCAGCAAAAAAACCATATTTATCAGGTTGAAAAGAATCTTTACTCATAATATCGATAAAAAACTGTGCTGTTTCCATTAAACGGCGCGCAACTAATGCGTTGTTATCTTTTCCAACCAGATAACCTGTTTCATATAATACTTTGGTTCCTTTATAACTGGAATATAATTGAGGTAAACTTTTACAAATCAACATTAAAAACATGGAGTGGCCAAAATGCTGAAAATATTCTGAAGACAGTTGTATTTTTTCAGGGTACTCTATTTTTACACGCTGAATGTTTTGATAATGAAAATTCATAATCTCTTTCGGCAGGTTCTGGATATCAATTTCTGAAAAAGTATGAATGAGTTGAAGATAAATTTGCCGAACAGTTTTATCATCATATTTTGCAAATAACTGATGCACTAACTGGTCTGCTGGAGCATCACACATCTGTCTGTATTCAGGAGTTGGAAATTGCATGCAGTACTTTGAATAAAAATACATTTTTTTAATCAATTAAATATTTACATTTGTAAACAAACTTTATATATGTCATTCAAAAACAAAACAGTATTTATTTCCGGTGCAACCAGAGGTATCGGTCACGCAATAGGAATGAAATTAGCCTCTGAAGGTGCTAATATTGTTATTGCAGCAAAAAGCACAGAAGAAAATCCGAAATTAGGCGGCACAATTTATACAGCTGCCGAGGATATGACCCAAGCAGGTGGCAAAGGCTTAGGTATTAAATGCGATATAAGAAATGAAGAAGAAGTTGCTGCAGCTGTAAAACAAACAGTTGAAACGTTTGGAGGTATTGATATTTTGATAAATAATGCATCTGCTATTAATTTATCACCAATAGCACAACTGGATATGAAACGTTATGATTTGATGCAGGATATCAATACTCGTGGCACTTTCTTGTGCTCTAAATTATGTCTGCCTTATTTATTGAAAGCAGAAAATCCACACATACTGATGCTGTCTCCGCCATTAACATCTATTACAGAGCGTTGGTTTGCAGGACATACGGGTTATTCTATTGCAAAATTTGGAATGAGTCTGGTGGTGCTTGGTCTTGGCGGTGAATATAAAGGAAAAGTTGGTGTGAATGCATTGTGGCCACGTACAACCATTGCAACTGCTGCAGTCTTAAATTTACTTGGTGGAGAATCTGTTGCCAACACTTCCAGAAAGCCTTCAATTATGGCTGATTCCGCATATTATATTTTAAAACGCGATGCAAAAACTACTACCGGGAACTTTTTTATGGATGATGAAGTTTTAATGAGTGAAGGAATTACAGATATGGATCAGTATGCTGTAAAACCGGGAACAGAACTGACGCCTGATTTTTTTGTTTGATTTTTTTTCACGCAAAGGTTCAAAGAATCAATGATGAATTCTCTTAAAAAATATTTCTCTTTTGAATTGTTCTTTTGGGTAATTGCATTGATTTATCTGGCTCTTATAAATCCTGCAGAACAGCATTTTTCTTTTTGTGTATTTAAACATCTTGGAATTTCATGGTGCCCGGGTTGTGGTATCGGGCATTCTGTATCCTACTTATTGCATGGCGATATTATCAAATCATTTCATATGCACATGCTGGGAACTTTTGCACTCGCTGTAATAGTTTATAGAGTTTTACAACTAATAAAAAATAAATATCAAACCAACCAAAATCAATCTTATGGAAAATCCTTTTTTAAACCTTAAGTCTATTACACCGGCAGAAATGCTAAATCTAAAAAACCTGACTGCAAATTTATCGGAAGATAAGCTCAGAAATTTTGTAGCTGTTTACAGCTCTAAAAGAAGAGAAGCAGAAATGATTTTGATTATTTCATGCGTCGGATTGCTTGGTTTTGCAGGTATACAGCGTTTCTTGGTAGGACAAATTGGAATGGGCTTGTTGTATTTTTTTACAGGAGGCTTATGTTTAATTGGTACCATTTTAGATATTATCAACCATAAGCAATTAGCGGATGAATACAATGCACAGATGGCAAATGAAACGTTGCAACTGATACAATAATTATCTGTTTCTCTATCAAAAACAAAAAGGTCGTTTCTGGAAACAGAAACGACCTTTTTATTTAGATGCGGGAATAATCCTGAAACAAGTTAGACAGCATGATGCTCGTTTTATTGCACATTATTTTTTTATACTGAATTTTATTTTATCAGGTTCAATTCTTAGCGAATCCATTTGTACTACACGCAGCGGCTGACTAAATGTTGCATTTGCTTTTAATGCTGATTTAAAACTTGTTTCTAAATCATTAGTAGTTTTTACACTGGCAGTAAATGGTTCCAAAACAGGTGTAGAAATTACTTTTTTTAATGGAATCGAAACTGTCTGATCTACCGGCACCATTAACTCACCTTGTATTTTTACCATTTGCTTAATGGGCACTTTTGCCTGTACTGGAATAATGGTACGCAATGGAATATGGTAATCCTGCATGCTTAGCAGGAGTGTATCTATCACCTGCAATGGCTGATTGATTGGTATATTTACTTTAACCGGAATCGTTGCCTTAACCGGCAATGAAATATTAATGAAGTGTTTGAAGTTTGTTTTTATCTTGGTGTCTAATGGAATTGAAAAATCCACTGCAAGAGAATCATTAATCATTAGTTTTTTGTTAAACGGGATTACCAAATCTTTTAAAGGCATTTCTGTCTGGTCTAAATTTATATCTACCGGTAAATCAAATTTTAAATCCAGCACCTGATCCATGAAAACTTCCGTATTTAAAGGAACTTTTAAATTCATCTTCAGTGGAACATCAAAATTTTCATCTAATCTTATTTTTAGTTCATCATTTACTTTTATTTTGGTTTGCAGGTCATTCATCAAGGAAATAAGTATGCTGCTGTCTAATTGAGCCTGCAATGGCACTTTCTCATTGATGTGAATCTGTACAGCTTTGTTGATTTCAAGCTGCATCATGGTTTTGGTAATAAAAAACGTAACACCGGCCACTAAGGCAAGCAACAATACACCTCCAATGATAAACTTCTTCATACTTTCTGAATTTATTTAACAATATAAAAATGTTTTTGCACATATTAGTTTGCAAATGAAAAGTATTTTTAAAATGAATAAAGATAATTTTGAATTATGGCTGTGAGGAAGTTTAATTATGAATTTGATGGAGTACACTATTATCGATTTAGTGTATATAGGTTGGGCAGTAATGTACAAACCGTTTATGCATTTACCTTAGATGATTTATTAATTGATACTGCACAGCGATACAACCGAGAAAATATTTTGAAAGTTGCGCATCAGCATAATGTCAGCAAAATTATTTTAACTCATCACCATGAAGACCATTCCGGAAATGTAGCCTATCTGATGAATGAGTTAAACGCTCCTGCATTTGCACATCCGCAGGCGGTAAAAATTTTAGGAAAAGGATACAAAACATCTCCGCTGGCTAAGTTGATTAATGGAAGCGTAGAGAAAGCTAAATTAAAATCACTTTTGGAAACTGACAGAATAGAAACGACCAATTTTACGTTACAGCCAATTTATACACCCGGTCATTGTAATGATCATTATTGTTATTACGAAAAAAATAAAGGATGGTTGTTTTCAGGAGATTTATATGTGGCAGATAAGATTAAATATTTTGGCAACTATGAAAGCTTGCTAACACAAATCGAATCTATTAAAAAATTAGTGGCGTTGGATTTTGATGTTTTATTCTGTTCTCACAACCCAAAAGTAGAGAATGGGAAAAAACGACTAAAAAATAAATTGCAGTTCTTTGAAGATTTTGCAGGTACTGTTACAAAATATTATGACCAAGGTCACAATACCAAACAAATTTTTGCGCTAATGGGCATGAAAGAAAATTATTACTATAAAGTTTTGACTGCCGGAAATTTTACAGCAGAAAACATGGTGAAGAGCGTTGTGAAAGAGTTGAAAATGAAACAATAATCATCAGTTTCGTTCCAATTTACCGTTTACGCATTTATGTTGCCATTCACTCATTATATGAGATAAATTGTATGTAAAGTGAATATTTTGCAGCAATAATGGCACTAATTCAAACAGTTTCGTTGTGCATTAAAGATTGATAAATAGTATTATACAGATATGATATGTTATTTTATTTAATTTTTTTAAGCAAAATTCATTAATATAATTTAATTTAGATAAGTCGCCCCATAAAACGATGAATGATATTTCAAATGAACTGGATACGTTGTTTGAGAAAGTTAAGGTAAATAAAAAAATACTTCAATTTTCTGAAAACATAAGTATGGAAGAACTTACGAAAGTTTGTGATGCATCTGCTTATATGTCCTCTATTCTTGAGTTTGGGAAAAATGCATATTCCCTTGTTTACTGCAATAAGCACATTACGGATACACTTGGCTTAAATCCTGATGAATACACAAAGCAAGGGTTTGAATATATCTTAAAAATTACCCATCCTGATAATTTAGATTCCGTGTATATGCTCATTAAATTTTTTAACGAGGTAAATAATCATGCTGAAACATTTACGCATACACTTTATTTAAATGGAAAGAACGGATGGGAATGGATGTATTCGATGAAGAAACCGGCAACCTATAATCAGGATGGAACAATAAAATATTTATTGTCTGTTAGTTGCAGTCTGGATGATTTATTAAATACCAATAAGCATGATTTGCAGTTTAATCAAAACCTCAATCAGTATAAAGCGAACATAGACAAGTATAACTCTATGACAGAAAGAGAAAAGCAAATATTAAAACTAATAGCAGAAGAATATACTTCTAAAGAGATTGGTGATATGCTTTTTATAAGTCCGTTAACAGTGGATACACACCGCAAGCATTTAATTGAAAAACTGGAAGTGAAAAGTTCTATCGGTTTAATAAGATATGCATTGTTGTTTAACCTGATATAAAATTTAGTTTATGAACGACATATTCAATGAGTTAAACGTGCTGGTTCAGAAAGTCAGAGATAACAGAAACATACTGCAGTTTTCTCAAAACCTTAGTTTAGATGAATTGAAAAAAGTTTGCGATGCATCACCACAGATGGTTACTATTCTTGAAATGCATCAATATACTTACTCAATGGTGCATTGCAATAAAAGTGCTTATGCGTTTTTAGGTGTCAATGAAGAAGTGGTAACTACCCTGGGTTACAGTTATATTTTAAAACTTATACATCCGGATAATATCAGCGCAGTATACAGACTCGTTAAATATTTCAAGAATCCTGATAATTTTAATAAAATATTTTCGTACACATTTTATCTGAATTCCAGTAACGGCTGGGAATGGACGTATGCCAGTGTTCAGCCGGCTTCTTTCAATGACGACGGAAGTGTGAAATATATGATTGGGGTAGGATGCAGTATAAACGATATGATGAAAACAAAGGAACAATTTAAATCATTCCGGAAAAATCTGCATTTTTTTGAAGATAATTTAGATAAATATCTTTCGTTAACTGACAGAGAAAAAGATATTCTGAAGTTAATTACAGAAGAAAACTCTTCAAACGAAATCGCAGAAAAATTATCAATCAGTCCATATACCGTTGATACACACAGGAAAAATTTAATAGATAAATTAGAAGTAAAAAGTTCTATAGGACTTGCGAAATATGCTTATCTGTTTAATTTAACGTATAAGTAAGTATTCTTTTAAATAACTTTAATTAAGGCTATGAAAGAAATTAACGATGCATTAGATAATCTGTTACTGAAGATTCAGGAAAGCAGAAATGCTTTGAATATTTCTGCTACCGCAAAACTGGAAGAGCTTAAAATAATTTGCAACGAATCCTCTGAACTGGCGGCCATATATGAATTGGATGATTATTCGTTTTCAATGGTGGATTGCAGTGTAAATGCAAGAACTTTTTTAGGTATAAATAAAGAAGAAATACATAACCTTGGTTTTAAATATTTACTGAAAATAATACACCCGGAAAATATTAATGCTGTATACCGTTTTATACGTTTTTATAAAGATGCTGAAAATTATACTAAAACTTTTTCTCACACATTTTACTTAAAATCCATCAACGGATGGGAGTGGACATATGCAAGTGTTAAACCGGCTATATTTAAGGAAGACGGAAGTGTAAAGTACTTGTTAGCCGTCGGTTGCAGCATCAATGATTTTTTGAGTACAAAAAATCAATTTAAATCGTTTAAAAACAACCTGAAATTTTACGAGGAACATCTGCACAAATATCTTTCCATGACTGCGAGAGAAAAAGAAATTCTGAAATTAATTTCACAGGAATATACTTCCGTAGAGATTGGAGAAAAATTGTCGATAAGTCCATATACCGTTGACACACACCGTAAGAATCTGATAGAAAAATTAAATGTTAAGAGTTCAATCGGACTGGCAAAATATGCTCTATTATTTAATCTGGTTTAATGCGAAAAATATAAGATTACTAACGTATGAATAACCTTAAATATTGGTATTGTGTAAGTGAAGATATAACATCATCTTTATAAACAGGTTTTGAAATGAATGAAAATATAAAAGAACTAGAAAAGCTCTTTAAAAAGATTCAGGAGAACAGAAAAACATATCAGGTCCCTGAAAATATCAGCATTGAAGAGTTAAAGGAAATTTGCGACTCCTCTGACCAACTTACATCAATTGTTGAGATGTTCAAATATTCTATATCTGTTGTTTACTCCAATCAAAAAGTATATGATTATTTAAATGTTACTGAAAAGGATTTTCTTAATTTAGGATTTACATTTTTTCTGAAAGTACTGCATCCTGAAAATGTCAGTTCCATATACTTGCTTATAAAATTCTTCAGCGATCCGAAAAATAAAGGAAAAATATTTTCCAATACGTATTATGCTAAAACAAAAAACGGGTGGGAATGGGTGTACAATAGTATGAAACCTGTAACTTTTAATGAAGATGGTTCGATAAAGTATATGCTTTCTTCTTCCTGCGGCTTAGAAGAATTACTGAAGTCAAAAAAAGAATTCCGGAACTTAAGGAAGAACCTGAGTTTTTATGAGCAGAACATGGAAAAATACCTTTCCATGACCGGCGAAGAAAAAGAAGTGCTGGAACTGATTGCTAAAGAATTATCTACCGAAGAAATAGCAGATACATTGCATATATCTAAAAGTATGGTTGATAAAATAAGTGAGACGCTTATAAATAAACTAAATGTAAAAAGCCCTGTGGGACTTGCAAAGTATGCATTGCACTTTCAGATGGTAAAATAAATTGCCTGCATTTGTAACTAAATATCAGTAGGTTTTCTTTCAAATTCTTTTATAATTTCCATAAATCAAGGTATAGCGCATTGTTAGAAGCAGTATTAAATTTATGGCATGTTAAATATCATAAAAATACTGTACATCCTGTTGCTTTATAAGCATAATCACAGCCATTTTATGAAATACACTGAGCGTTTCGCCCTATTCCAGCGTTAGTCTTCGCAAATACTTTTATTCACTCCCAACAACAAGACTATGAAAAATTTACTATTCATATTGTTGCTTCTGTCAACAATCGGAAGCGCAATGGCTAAAAAAGACAAAAAAATCAAAGAACCATTTGTAGGCTCCTGGAAATTTACGAATCAAAGTATTAAGAATGATTTTCAGGAAGTATTTGAAAACAAACAACTCAATTGCACAGATGAATATTTTACATTTGAACCCAACACGACTTTTACCCATCAGTTTTTTGATAAAAGCGGAAATTTGTTAAAATCATTAAAAGGGAAATGGAAATCCTTAGGTGACAAAATCAAAATAGAATATTCCGATATCAATTTCAGCCTGGTTATCAGTTATTTTTTTCTGGATAATGATTTGGTTCTGGGCCAGAATTTTAATCATATCATTTTCACCAGAAATAACGTGGATTTTCAAAATTTAGCCTTGAAATAAGCTAAAACTGATATTTTTTGAGCGTTATCTACTTAAATTTAAGGATAAATCGAATAAATCATATAGAATTTTCCATAAATCATGGTATTGTTTACACGATTTTTTATTAAGAAATTTGATTTAAGTCAAAACCATGAAACTATTATTTATTCAATGTACAGTTTATCAGGCAATTTCTTAACCGGAGATTGTCTGATAGACGTACATCAAAAAGTGTCATTCTTTAAATAAGTCGCTCTGAATCAATAGTATGGAGTTGTCTTGGTTTTTTCTTCCAAAGAATAAAACAACAAAAAATGGAATTACATGAAATCATAATGACAGTTCTGCTCTTTGCAACAGCCTGGTTTTGTTTTCATGAGAATGAATATAATGACTAACTACAACACAATAAAGCAATTATCGATGTCATAAATACTTGATTCCCCAAAATCTAAATTATTTTGAATCGTCTATCATTGCGTGCAGTCCCGATAATTTCGGGACTTTTTTATCCTTAAATTTAGGTATTCGAAAACCGAGCAAAGAAACGTTTATCCTTAGATTTAGGTATTTGTTAAACACTTTCAACTCTTCATATTTGTGTAACTTTAGTCTATAGCAAAGACCATAAAACTATGAATACCTATCTTTCTTGAAATGTAGGTGATATTTTCAGGTTAATCTTCTCCACTTACACATTATAACTACCATTTAAACAAT
This sequence comes from Chitinophagales bacterium, assembly GCA_046329785.1. GTDB lineage: Bacteria > Bacteroidota > Bacteroidia > Chitinophagales > JADIYW01 > JADJSS01. The sequence goes on along the minus strand of JAXLTZ010000004.1, from coordinate 123,752 downwards.
TGCTCACAATGCAGTATTGTTTTTAGTCTACATTTAATCAAAACTAAAACTATGGAATTGCAAGAGTTTATAATGATGGCGTTGTTATATACAACAGTATGGATTTGTTTTTATGATGATTCTGAAATCGTTCAGGATTAACAAAAAAATACCTCACAGTTTGTGTGAGGTATGATAAATACAATTTGTATGTAAATTATTCTGCAGCAGGAGTCTCTGTAGCAGTTGCTTTAGTTTTTCTGCCTGCGGCTGCTTTTTTAGGTTTTACTTCTGTTACTGCTTTTTTAGGTGTAACTTTTGCCGCAACTTTATGTGGTCTTGATTTGCCGAAAGAACCCGCAAAAATTTTACCTTTTCTTGTTTTTTTATCACCACGTCCCATGATTAATTATTGAATTGTTGAATGAATAATTTAATGAATGGCAAAGATAAATATTTTTTCGACTTTAAAAGTATATTTTTCGACTTATTACTTATCACTTGCACTCAAACTTACGACTGTCTTACACATTAAATCTGAAATGCATTACATCGCCGTCTTTTACCACATATTCTTTCCCCTCAATACGCAGCTTTCCGTTTTCACGGCATGCTGCCTCAGATTTGTACTGCAAGTAGTCGTTATAAGCTATAACTTCGGCTTTAATAAAACCTTTTTCAAAATCCGTGTGAATGACGCTGGCCGCCTGTGGAGCTTTCCATCCTTCGTGTATTGTCCAGGCGCGCACTTCTTGTACACCGGCTGTAAAATAGGTGATGAGGTTTAGCAGTTTATAAGCAGAGCGGATAAGTCGGTTTAGTCCGGGCTCAGTCAAGCCATATTCTTCCTGAAAGAGTGCTTTGTCTTCCTCTTCCATTTCAGAAATCTGTGCTTCTACGGAATTGCTTAAAATAATTACTTCTGCACCTTCTTCTGCAGCTGCCTTTGTTAATGCATCGGAATATTTATTACCTGTTAAGATAGATGCCTCATCTACATTGGCAACATACAAGACCGGTTTATCAGTTAGGAAACACAAATCTGCGAAAATTGCTTTGTCTTCTTTGGAAAAATTTAGTGAACGGATATTTTTTCCGTCGCTTAAATGCTGCTGGCATTGCATCAGCACATCATATTCATGTTTGGCTTTTGCATCACCACTTACTTTTGCCTGTTTTTGTATGCGCTGTGTTTTACGCTCCACACTTTCCAGATCTTTTAGTTGTAATTCAGTATCGATGATATCTCTGTCGCCAATCGGGTTAATGGCACCTTCTTCGCGCAAAATGTTTTCATCTTCAAAACATCTTATCACATGTATAATGGCATCTACTTCGCGGATATTTGCCAAAAATTTATTTCCCAAACCTTCACCTTTAGAGGCACCTTTTACCAACCCTGCAATGTCAACAAATTCGATGGTGGTTGGCACAATTCGATTTGGTTGTACGATTTCTGCCAGCTTATTCAGTCTGTCATCCGGAACATCTACTAAACCTACATTTGGTTCTATGGTACAAAAGCGATAATTGCTTGCCTGTGCCTTTGCATTGTTAGAAACAGCGTTGAATAAAGTTGATTTTCCTACATTTGGTAAGCCTACTATGCCACATTGTAACCCCATATCTTTAATTTGATGATTCTAATTCTGAAACTTCAGAAGTAGAAATTTGAAAATAATTTTGCGGTGCGAAGATACACTTTTGAATATTACCAAAAAAATAATAGATAAGACTTAACATTCTGATTCCAAGCATGGAATTCCTTCTCTTTCTGTTTCAATAGTAATATGATGAATGTTTTGATGTAATAAAGCATGCTTTAATTCATGTTTTATTTGTTGCTCAGCTTCTATAGTTACATCTTTATTCAATAAGATATGCGCAGTTAATGCATTTTCCGATGTACTGATTGCCCAAATGTGCAGGTGATGAATATTCAGAATGCCATTTATTTGTAATGCCGCAGCCTGTATAGCATCTACGTTGATATTTTGAGGAACACCATCCAAAGAAAGTTTAAGACTGTCGGTCAGTAAGTTCCAGGTACTGTATAAAATAACAATGGCTATGATAAGACTTAATAAGGCATCGATACGATACCAGTTTGTAAAATAAATTATTATGCCGCCAACAACAATGCCCAGCGAAATCAATGCATCTGCTGCCAGATGCAAAAACGCACTTTTTATATTCAGGTCGCTGTCTTTATTTCTGAAAAAGAAGAAAGCAGAAATACCATTGACAAATACACCTGCGAGTGCAACCCACGCTATCGTCTTGCCCGGTAAGGCTATCGGATGCATTAAATGAATAATGGCTTCATAACAAATGATGCCAATCGAAATTAATAATATAATGGAGTTTATCAGGGCAACAATAATAGAAGTCTTACGATAACCGTAGGTATATTTTCTCGTTGCTTTTATACTGTGCAATTTAAAGGCAATCAATGATAATATGAGACTTGCCACATCTGCAAAATTATGACCGGCATCAGATATCAATGACAAAGAGCGTATGTGAATACCAACACCTATTTGTACAAATACGAACAACATATTTAATACAATTCCTGCAATAAATGCATTGTTTACATTGGTAAGTACTACTGAATGATTATGTTCGTGTGACATGTTGATGCACAATTAACGATTAACAATGTACGATTTTAGATTATTTTAGTTAATAGTATTTGAATTAATTATCATTCATCATTAAACATTCGTCATTACAACAGTGTTCCACTTAATAATAAAGATGCTACTGCAAAATAAATGACCAGACCGGTCACATCTACTAAAGTAGCAACAAAAGGAGCAGAAGAAGTTGCAGGGTCAAATCCCATTTTTTTTAATAAAATAGGCAACATAGAACCACATAAAGTCCCCCATAATACAATAAACAATAAGGTTATAGCAACGGTTAATCCAATTAAGATATAGTGTTCACCGTAAATCGGACTAATTGAATTCCATATAATAATTCGTAAGAAACCTATACTTCCGAGTATACTTCCTAATACTAAACCGCTTAGTATTTCTCTGCGCATAACACGCCACCAATCTTCAAATGAGATTTCACCTAAAGCCATGGCACGTATGATTAAAGTGGAAGCCTGCGAACCTGAATTACCGCCACTTGAAATTATTAATGGAATAAACAATACCAGCACAACAGCTCTTGCAATCTCGTCTTCGAAGAATGCCATAGCAGAGGCCGTCAACATCTCACCGATAAATAAAATAATTAACCAAGGTGCTCGCTTTTTTATCAATTCGAAAAACGAAGTATTCATGTACGGTTCATCCAACGCCTCCGTACCCCCGATTTTTTGTATATCTTCCGTTGCTTCTTCGCTTTCCACACGTAAAATATCATCAATGGTAACAATACCAAGTAAAACACCGCCATCATCTATCACAGGAAGTACAGCGCGATTGTTTTTTCTGAAAACAAAGGTTGCCTCTTCCTGATCATCGTTTACATGTAAGGCTAAATATTTTCTGTCCATAATATCGCTCAGCTTTGTTTCGGGAGCAGCGATAAGTAATTCTTTTAAGTTAATATCATCAATGAGTTTTTCATTTTCATCAATGATGTAAATAAAGTTGATATTTTCGATGTTTCTGCCAAGTTTCCGGATTTTATTTAATGCATCCTGGACTGTAAAATGACTCTTTACTTCGATGTAATCCGGATTCATTAAACGGCCAACACTATCTTCGGGATAACCAAGCAGGGCGAGTGTTTCTATTCTGTCGGCATGTGGTAAGAATAATACGAGCTTTTTTACAGATTCACTGGTTAATTCACTTAATAAAGCAGTTCTGTCGTCAAAATGCATGTTTTGAATCAACTCTGCAACTTTATTGGAAGGAAGAGTATGAATAAGTTTTTTCTGCAGTTTTAAATCTAAAAATTTTAATGTTTTTACAGATCGGTGCGGCTCCAGGTTTAATATTACTTTTTGACCATATTCAGGATAATCATTCAGAAAATCTGCCAATTCTGATGTGCGGAAATCATTAAATTGCGGTACTTCATGTTTGAGTACATCTAAAATCAATTCCTCTTTAGCGATTTCCATACTGACAAAAGTAAGCTATTTGTGTTTAAAGTCAAAGTAGTTTTAAGGCTTTAGATGTAAGGTTTTTATAATAAAAAAGCCCTGCAAAATTGCAGGACTCAATTGTATCATTCCCCAAAAAAGATTAATCCCATTTTTCTGCTTCATCAGAGATATTAGAAGCTAATGTTGAAGAAACCGGTTTTACTATTTCCGTGTTGTCTTCTTTTTCAGTAACATTTTGCTCTTCGGTTTCTTCTTCCGCTACAATAGCATTTGCACCATTGTTCTCTGTTTTGTAATTACCTTCTTCGTAATCATCATAATTGTGTGCATCAAAATCATAATCAGGCAACAATTCGGTTTTAATGTAATCCACTGTTTCCTGCATTGCATTCACAAACTTCATAAAATCTTCTTTGTAAATGAAAATTTTGTGTCGCTCGTATGTGTCATCATCGGCACGTTTTTTACTTTCAGTAATTGTCAAGTAATAATCGTTCGCTCTTGTTGTTCGTACATCAAAAAAATACGTTCTTCTTTTTCCGGCTCTTACTCTTTTTGAATAAACACCGTTTTTGTCAAAATTCTTTTCGTTCTCCACTTTATGTCATTTTTTATTGTTCACAAAATATTTCAAAAAAAATATCTTTTAAAATTAAGAAGTTAACAACCGGCTTTCGATGTTAATAACCAATTGCAACTACAATTCCGCATCTGCTGTTTCGGTCTGCTGCAATTGATAAATATCAAAATAGCTTCCTTTTAACGACATTAACTCAGTATGAGTTCCCTGCTCCGTTATTTTCCCGTTTTCTAACACTAAAATATTATCAAAGTTCATAATAGCAGAAATCCGGTGTGTAATAAAGATGACCGTCTTATCAGATAAGGTTGCATACAGGTTGTCTAAAATTGTTTTTTCCGTCTTGACATCCACTGCAGAGAGGCAATCATCCAGCAAAACTACTTCAGGTTCCTTTACCAGGGAACGGGCAATGGAAATGCGTTGTTTCTGCCCACCACTAAGCATCACGCCACGTTCGCCTACAACCGTTTCATATTGTTTAGGTAACTGTAAAATATCGTTGTGTACGTGTGCGATAACTGCATACTTTTCTGCTAAATCTTGTTTGTCACTGTCACACCCGAAAAGTATATTGTTCCTTACCGTATCTGAAAATAGAAAAACATCCTGAGGTGTATAGCCGATTTTTGCTCTGTATGAAAAAAGATCAATGTGTTTTATATTTTTTCTATTAATGTTAACTGCTCCCGTTTCCACATCATAGGTGCGTAATAATAATTCAGTAATGGTTGATTTTCCACTTCCTGTTTTTCCTACGATGGCAACTTTTTCGCCTTTATTAATTTCGAAATTAATATCTGTTAATGCTTGCACACCTGTATCAGGATAAATAAACGTTACGTGGTCAAATGAAATTTTTTCTATCGTTTGTAGTGAAACGGAAGGTTTATTTACAATTTCATTTTTATCTTCTAAAAAATCATTAATACGTTTTTGTGAGGCTTCTGCGCGTTGCACAAGTGAAACACACCAGCCTAATGAAGCAACCGGCCAGGTAAGCATGTTAATGTAGAAAACAAACTCTGCAATATTTCCTGCGGTAAAACTACCTTTATTTACTTCTATGCCACCAACATAAACTACCAGCAGTGTACTTAGTCCAATGAGCAATAACATTAAAGGAGCAAAAAACGAATCTACTTTTGCCAGCGAAATATTTTGCTGTTTGTAGTCCTCACTTGCTTTGTAAAATTCTTGCTGAATTTGTTTATCTATGGCGAATGACTGAATAACCCGAACACCGGAAAATACTTCCTGCGCCCGGGTAGTTAGTCCTGAGAGTGCTATGGAAATCTGCTCACTTTTTTTGTTAATGATATCGCTTACTTTATAAATGGAGAATACTAATAGCGGTAATGGCAATAATACCAGAAAACTCAGGTATGCATTAATATCAAACATCACATATATTACCATGGTAAACAATGCAAAGGTATTAATGAAATACATGATGGCCGGACCTATATACATTCTTACCCGTGAAACATCTTCACTGATTCTGCTCATTAAATCACCCGTATTATTGCGTTTGTAAAACGAAGTATTTAAACGTTGATATTGCTGATATAATTCATTTTTCTGGTCGTATTCTACTTTGCGCGACATCACGATTATGGTTTGACGCATAAAAAACATCAGTAAACCTTTTATCAGAGAAGTGATTAAAATTACCAGTGAAAAAAATATAATATAGTATACAAAATGTGTCTTGAAGCTGCTTTGCAAGTCAAACCCATTTGCCAGGTAGTAGGTGGCAAGATTTTCTTTTACAATATCTATAGTGTATCGTATATATTCAGGTGTATAAAGGCCGAAAATATTGGACGTTATAACAAACACTATTCCTAAAATCAGCAGCCATTTATATTTTAAAAAGTATTTATTTACCGCTCGTAATGCTTTCATTGGTCGTGAAATTAGATAAAATAGTTATTCATTAAGCGTTATTCGCGTAGTTTTCAAAAAAATCATCAATCGTTAATCGTTAATTAATATATTTTCTAATTCATTAACTCGTTAAATCTGCAATTTAAGTATATCTTTGCCTTTCCAAAGTTCATTACTATACATGATTACAAGAAGAAGTGTCAGAATAAAAACCATGCAATACCTTTATGCATTTGAGACGACACAGCAATTGCCTGCATCACACTGTATCAATCATCTCGAAAAAAGTATATTGTCTGTTAAAGATCAGTATCTCTATATCCTGTTAACAATAAGAGAAGTTGCCAATTTTGTAGAGAAAGATGCCAAAATAAAAGCATCCAAACATATTAAAAACGATAGCGATAAAAATTTTAATACCAAACTGCTCAATAATGTCATTATTCAATATCTGAATAATGATAAAGAATTTGAACTGGAAATTAAAAATGCTAAAATTGCTTCATTGCTCGATGAAGATGATATACGTCGCCTCTATAAAATATTTACAGAAACGAAAGAGTATAGCGAGTATTTAAATAATGGAACAGAATTTAATGTTGAAGAAGACAAGGCTATAATTTCATTCTTATTAAACAATATCATTATTGAAGATGAAATTTTTGCAACGAATATTGAAGAATTGTTCACCAACTGGCAAGATGATGCTGAATACGTGGTAGAAGCCGTACAGGAAGTAATTCAGAAAAGTAAGAATGAATTGAAACTACATCTTGAGAAAGGCAATCTGAAAGATAAATTCAAGGAACTGACACAGTTTGGTATTGATTTATTCAATGAAACAGTTAATCATAAGAAAGAACATCAGCAGCTGATAGAACCTAAACTGAAAAACTGGGAAGCCGACAGATTAGCGGTCATTGATGTAATCTTAATCAGAATGGCTGTTTCAGAGTTTTTGTATTTTCCCAGTATTCCTGTAAAAGTTACTATCAATGAATACCTCGATATTGCGAAAGAATACAGCACCCCAAAAAGTAAAGATTTTATTAATGGAGTGTTGGATTCACTAATGCGCGACATGAAGAAGAATGAGCAAATACATAAAACCGGACGCGGATTGCTTTAAATACCATTAATTTGGTATCTGTTCTGTTGGAATTGGTACGTAAATTGCATGGTATTAATCTGTAACTTTATTTCAATAAACAATTTAAAATCCATGAAAAAATTAATTCTGTTTTTTTTGATGTTCAGTACTTTCACGATTTCTGTGTTCGCACAGGATAAGATTGCGAAAGGAACTTCCGTGAAAATATTGGAAGTTGCAAAATCCGATTCTTATTATGCCGACCGCGCAGATTTTGTAGGAAAAGATGCTACAGCTTTAAGTGAATTATCGAAAGGGAAGGATGGTTTTTATTCCGGTACCTTGGAAACATCGTCGGGAAGAACCGTTTTCTTTACAGATGTAAAAGTGTCTGTAAATAATTCTTCTGTTAAAAGTAAAATAGGCTCAGCTTCTGAATTTAGCGGCACTACCATTCTGTCAGGGACTAAGTTTAAAGTAATTGAGGTGCCTTCTGATGATGCGTATTATGATAGTAAAGACGAGATAGAAGGACAAACAGGAACGACAAAGTCAACTTTAACAATTGACGAAAACGGTTATACAAGTGGCTCCATCGAGTTAGATAACGGTAAAAGTTATTACTTCTATAAAGTTAAATTAGGAAAAGCAACAGGCAGTGTTAGCTCTACTACGTCAAAGCCAACTGCAAGTTCGTCTGTTTCCACACTCAAAACACCCAAATTCATTACTGGAACCATTAAAAAAGGCACTACTGTTTATGTAGCTGATATCAGTCCGGATGATTCTTATTACAGCGATAGATTTGATAAGGTAGGCAAGAAAGGCAAGGTTGATAAAAATGATATGACGATGAAAGAAGATGGTTACTATGCAGGTGATTTTGTTTATGATGATGGTGGGACTGCATATTTCTACAAAGCAAAATTCAGTAAAGAACCGGTAGATAAACTAGTTAGAACCGGTGATGAAAATGATGCCAAAAAGAATGACAGCGATGACGACTGGGATTTATTTTTAGATACACCATCAAGTTCTTCTAAATCATCAGATGCAGATGGTCAAAAAATATGGGATGCAGCAAAAAACGACTCAGATATTAATGAAGGAGATAAAGTAGAAGTAACAGCGGTAAGTCCGGAAGACAGTTATTATGAAGACAGAGATGAATACGTAGGCAAGACAGGTGTTGCAGGTAATGATTTAGATTATAATGAGGAAGATGGTGGCTATGGCGGCACCGTGAAATTAGACAACGGTTCTTCTCCATATTTTTACTTAGTAAAATTGAAAAAGATAAGTGGCTCAACTAACAGTACAAAAACATTCACTAATTCAGAAAAATCTTCAGAAACATTTGCAATTGCTAAAGGAACAAGGGTACAAATAGTAGATTTAGATCCTGATGACAGTTATTATTCGTCTAAAAATAAATATTTAAGAAAGGTTGGGGAGGTAGCAGATGGATTGTCAGAACAAGGAAATGGATGCTATTCCGGAAAGATAGTATTTGACGACGGAACGGATGCTTATTTCTTCAAAGTAAAAGTGAAAGTAATTAAATAATCTGAAATTTATTTTAACTAAAAATCGGATAAGTTTAATTTCTTATCCGATTTTTTTTATATTTATTTATGCAAAAAATAAAAAAACCACTGATTGTAATTGCGGCACTTGCAATTATTTATTTCGTATTGCCCTATCATGTACAAATGGGTCTTAAACACAACTTCGCCGATGTGGATGATTACAAATTATTTGAAAGTAATAAGATTTCAAAATCTACCAGCCCGAAACCTTGGCAAATAAGCGAAAATTATAACAAAAAAGCTCCCGCACAAGAATTACTGGATTTCTTCGATGAACGTAAAACATGTGCCTTCTTAGTTATTAAAGAAGGAAAGATAGTTTATGAACGTTATGCACAAGATTATGACAAGTCAACCATTTCAGGTTCCTTTTCTATGGCTAAAACTGTAAATGCCTTGCTGATTGGTAAATTATTAGAACAAGGAAAAATTACTTCTTTGGATGATGATGTAAAAAAATATGTTCCGGAATTAACGCAAATCCCGGATGGAAAATTAAAAATTCGCGATGTGATTACGATGAGTGGAAACCTTGACTGGGTTGAATCTTACTGGAATATTTTTTCAATGACCGCTGAATCTTATTATGGCAATGATTTGGATAAACTAATGGGAAAATTAAAGCTCAAAGAAGATAATCAGCAAGGAAAAAAATGGGATTACCAAAGTTGCTGTACACAAATTTTAGGTTATATTATTAAGAATGTCACCAAAAATTCAATTGCAGAAAATGCCAACAAATACCTTTGGCAGCCATTAGGAGCGGAGAGTGATGCACTTTGGAGTACGGATAAAAATGGCATCGAAAAATCATTTTGTTGCATCAATGCTACGGTACGCGATTTTGCTAAACTCGGTCAGATGGTGCTGCAGCATGGCAAATGGGATTCTATACAGGTGATAGATTCAAATTATATAAAAGCAATGACAACTCCTGCATCTTATTTAAAAGATGAAAAAAATAATACTGTTGACTGGTACGGCTATCAAACCTGGATGATAAATTATAAAGGTCATCAGATTCCTTATTTCAGAGGAATCTTAGGGCAATTTATTTTTGTAGTACCGGATGCAAATGCTGTTATAGTTCGTCTTGGAAAGAAAATAAAGAAAGACCCGGACGATCCGCATATGCAAAACGATGATATCAGAAATTATATTGAAGCAGGGTTGCAGGTATTGAACTAAAATTATTCCAGGGAGTAGATTTCCATAATATTGCTCAATATTCCTTTGAAATCAATTTGTAAATCGATGAGTCTTCCGGTATGTACATCGAAAACCCAGCCATGAACGGTAAGTCCTCTTTCTTTGATGGCTTGCTGAACGGCTGCAGTTTTAATCAGATTGACACATTGTTCCTGCACATTTAATTCAACGAGTCTGTTGTATCGCTTATCTTCCTCGTGGATGCCATTTAATTCTTCTTTATGTAAACGATATACATCTCGTATATTGCGTAACCAGGGATTTAAAATACCCATATCTTTCGGCTGCATGGCTGCTTTCACACCTCCGCAGTTGTAATGCCCGCAAACCACAATATGATTTACCTTTAAAATGCGGACAGCAAAATTCAATACAGACATTACATTTAAATCGACATTGTTTACAAGGTTGGCAATATTGCGATGGATAAATGCTTCACCGGGTTGAATGCCCATTATTTCCTCGGCCGTTACTCTGCTGTCGGAGCATCCGATGTATAAGAGTTCCGGTTGTTGTCCTTTTGATAAGTTCTTAAAAAAGTTCTCATCCAAAGCTAATTTTGACACAATCCATTTCTCATTATTTTTAAAAACCTGTTCTATATTCATATCTTATGGTGTATTCCCTTATGTACAAGATAATAAAGATACATTAATAAACTGCTTGCAAATAATTTTAAACATAAAAAAAGGTGCAATTAGATTTGCACCTTGTAATTTATTGAATCCGTTTTATTGTTTGTTGGTTAATTTGTCATATTCTTTTTGAATCTGATCTTCACTCTGTGTGTGGTAAAGTCTTACATAATTTATGATAAGCCCGAAACCCCAGCCTAAGCTGGCCCATGCCGGCCATGGGATAAATTCATCATGATGGTGGTCTCTGGTGAAAAACCAAATTGCCCACAAGAAAATGTTTACTGCAAAGTAGGTTATAACCTTTCCTTTGAATTTTGCACGCTGGGTAGCTAATTGCCATAGTTTTTCGTCTCTGTTTTCCATTTTATTTAATTTTTTGGTGATAAATAATTCTTAATATCCTGCACATATTTTTCAAAAGCTTTAATGCCTTTCTTTGTTATTTTGCAGGTTGTTTTAGGATAATTATTTTCAAATGCTTTCTTAACTTCAATATATTCAGCTTCTTTCAGTTTAGAAATTTGAACACTTAGATTTCCGTTAGTAGAGTTGGTAGCTTCCTGAATGAATGTAAAATCAGCTTCTTTTACAGATACCAATAAAGACATTATTGCCAACCGTAATTGTGAATGTAAAATCGGATCTAATTCAACAAAATTTCTCATCCGGTTTAATTTTGCTGGTTTTTAAATTCTCTTTTCAGTAAAATCCCGGGAATGATATAGGAAACTACAACGGATAATGCCAGTATCAATAATTTTTCAGCACCATCGATGTAAGTAATCAAAATACTCAACATAAAACATGCAATGCCACCCCAAACTAAAGGGGTAAACTGAATAATTCTTCCCGTAACAAATGTTCCGATACCATATAAAAGAATTAAGATTGGAAATATTTCAAATGAAATTCTGAAAGATAAAAATGCCAGAATAAAAAATGAAATCCCTAAAGCTAACCATACCGAACTTATTGCTACTGTATTGTGAGATACTACTTTCTCTTTTTTTCTGTCCTGTATTGACATAAACAACTGTACAATTGCTAAAACAGGCATAGCCAGCCAAACTCGCTGAGTATTTGTCTGTAAATTTTTCAAAAGAAGGTACTGTATTAAGGCACATGCAAATACTGCAACACCCCACATCATAAAATATTTACTTCTGTCTGTAAGTTGTTTTTTTGATTTGTTTATCATCTGTTGAATGATGGCTAAACTTTCTTGCTCCGTGATGTTTCTTTCTTCCATTGTTTTGTAAATTAAGTGTAAATATAAATAAGTTTATATTATAAACCAAATATTACCTACAAAAAGTTCCGGGAAAAAGAAAAAATGTTTTTAGTATTTTAGCAAATAATTATGGAAGATATTGACATACAAATAGTTGAATTTAATTCGGAACTTCAGAAAAAATCGATAGAATTGCGCTACAAAGTGCTGCGTAAACCGTTAGGAATGATATATACTGCAGAGCAGTTAGCAGCTGAACATGATGAAATTCACATGGTAGCAGTCTTATCAAATGATGTTGTGGGTGTGGTTGTATTAAAGGAACTCGACGCAGATACACTGAAAATGCGGCAGGTAGCAGTTGATTTCAATTATCAAAAATCCGGGATAGGAAAACAGATGGTGTTGTTTTCAGAGCAATTTGCTCAAGAAAACGGATATAAAGTTATTGTATTGCATGCCCGGGATGTGGCAAAAGACTTTTATTTGAAGTTAAATTATGAGGTGGTTAGTGATGAATTTATTGAAGTTGGCATCCCTCATTATGAAATGAAAAAGGAATTGAAATAGTTTTTTCAATTTTGCTATTGCGCTTTTCGTTTTTTTTATACAATTTTATGATACATAAAAACCTAACCCCATGACCGTACTATTTCTTTTAGCGTTTACGCTCACGTTGTTTTTCCTGTATAGGAGGAGACAATCACCTATTATATTAAAAGCACTACCGGCTTATGTACCTAAAAAACGTTTACCGAAAGGGAGAAAAATTCCTATTCCGGATTATATACCCAATTTCTATTATTAAATTCATTAAATCCATAGCGTATTAATTTGAAATGGCTAAACAATATTGTTTAGCCATTCACTATTTATATAAAACCAACCAGTATTAATGTCTCAAATCTATGGTAAATGATCTGCCGTTATCCAGTGTAACGGTAGCTTCATCATCGCAATCACCTGTTCCAAAGTTAATAATGGCAAATCTGGCATTATTAGTTTGGCGAACTATCTTTACTTCACCGCTTACAAATTCGCGACAAGCTACCTTTCTGATTAGCGGCGTCAATGTTGTAGCGTTGTACACAATTCCTCTTTTAGAAGTATGTGTTCCCGTTCCGTTTACTTTAAATATATCATCTGAAAAATCACGAGGTGTGTCGTCACCTGCAATCCATTCACGTGTTTTATCAACAGTGCTGCTGCAGGTTCCGCCATCTACAAAAGTTACAGTGCGTTCTGCGTGTATATTGAATACCAGATTTCCATTTCCGTTTTCTCCCTGATTCGTCACCGTTCTGTCAATATCAATTTTCTTACCATTTACATAATAATCCTCTGATACAATATGAATTACAGTTCCTGCGTCTCTATATCTTCCGGTGTAAGTAACAATAATCTTTCCTTTGCGAACTACACCATTAGCACTTGTGCATCCGGTTCCGAAATCAATCGTAATACTTTTTGGAGTTGATAAAGTGTCTTTTGTAACTACAGCGCAGCCACCTAAGATATCAGCATCTGTATTGGTAATTGTGGAAGCCACACGCAAATCAGATACGGTTCCATTTGCTTCCGCTTGGTCAGCCATCAGTTGTGTGTTGTCGTCTTCGATTTCCGCTATATTCAGGTTTTGAGCAGCGGCAGTTTCTGCGTCTTCTGTAAGGTTGTTTTTGTTGCAGGAAGATAATCCGAATGTCAGTGCTGCTGTAATCAACAACATTCTTGACGAAATAAAAATTGTTTTCATGTGATTTTTTTTAATTGTTTTAAATGAACACATGGAATATCTAAACTACATAACTAGTATAATGTCTGAATTGATATTTCATGGTTAATTTTGTTTTGGTTAGTATATTGACTATCTAACCTCACAAAGGTTTAATCAGGAATAATTTTTAACATAGTTAATATTCGTTAACCGAACGATAAATGTGAAAGAGAGATGAAATGATTACCGGATACTGTTGCTGATAGTGATTACTTCATCAGCAAATGGTTTCAGATAACTGGGAGTGCTGCTTGGTGAGTTATCAAATGTCCAGGTAAAAATTCTGCCATTTAATTTTATTTCGGCATACCACAAGTTTGGATTGGAAGCATTTAAATCAATAAATATAGTGCGGTTTGTTTTGGTGAGCACAACAGGAACTTTATTAATTAAATCTTTTGCCAGTAAAAATTTATCGTTGGAGAGGGTAGTGGTAAAATTTGCTAAATTCTGAGTGGAGAAGTATTTTACTGTTTGGTCTTCCGTTAGTTTTGTGTCATCTAAATAATAGACAAACCGGCAACCACTGGAACAATCGCCTTGTATTGCACCGAAGACAATATAATCAGGACGCACAAATTCTTCTTTCTTACAGGAAGATAGAAATACGAAACAGCTAAGTATAAAGATTATTTTTCTCAATAATTTGGATTTTGTTTAAATTTTCTTGAAAGTGTACTCAACGCATCCTGTACTAATTTAGTATTTATTTGATTCATTACAAAGCCTGTGTACGGAATAAATGGTTCAAATTCTATAATATAATCCAACCTTGTTCTGTTTGGTGACAATTCTATAAAATTCATCTTGCCGATGTGGTTTTTCAATGGACTTCCTAAAGTAATCTTATATTCTAAATATTTTGACTCGATGTATTGTGTAACTGTTTCCTGAAAGAAGACAGGGAAGCTGATAATTAATCTGGAGGAGCCAACATCATTACAGTTTGCCGGATTGGGAGCGTCAATAATTCGTTTTATAAATGCCGGGTAAATTTCACTTAATCGGTTATGGTCACTGAAAAATGAAAATACATTTTTTACAGGCGCATCAAAATCCTGTAGAAAATGCAATTTCTGTTTTTCATTATCCGTTCGTATACCAAGCATTATTTATATTTTTCAGCTAATTTTTTCAATCCTCTTTTTATAGTAGTTTCTAAAAAGAGCATAAGAATGCCATCCAGAAAACTAAACTTACTTTCCATCTCAATAGTATAGTTCAAAAATGTTTTTCCTGCTTCCGGAGTTGTAAATTCCAGTCTGCCAAGATGGTATTTAACAGGAGCATTGCTGGTAATTTTATATTCTATCACATTCGGCGCATCAAATGTTACAACAGTTTCCTGTAAAAGTTCTATTCCTAATTTAATGCTTCGTACAGAACCTAATCCATTAGGATTGCTGCCGTCTGCATCTTTAATTCTTTTAATGTCTGCACCGAGTATAGGACCTAAATTATTATGGTCGCCTAGGAAATCAAAAATTACCTGTTGCGGTGCATTAAATTGTTGTGTCATTTGAATAGATTTCATATTCGCATTTTTAGATGTTATTAATTAATCTGACAATATTAAATCATCCGGATAATTTATTTATGCGGATTCGTTATTTTTTATAAAAATACACAATTTTATCTTTTTTGAAGTCAAAATGGGTCATAGAATATGTATATTTACAATGTTTTTAAAAACTATTTAATCACTAAATAATACATATATTATGTCACTAAGATTAGGCGACGAAGCTCCGAACTTCACAGCAGATACTACAGAAGGAACTATTAATTTTCACGAATGGCTGGGCAACAGCTGGGCAGTTTTATTTTCTCATCCTGCAGATTTTACACCTGTATGTACTACAGAATTGGGCTATACTGCAAAATTGAAAGATGAGTTTGCCAAACGAAATGTAAAAGTACTGGCATTAAGTGTGGATGGAATTGAATCTCACCACAACTGGATAAAAGACATTGAGGAAACACAGCACGTTACCATGAATTTTCCAATTATTGCCGATCCGGATAAGAAAGTGGCAGAACTATATGATATGATGCACCCTAACGCATCTGAGAAATTTACAGTACGAAGTGTGTTCGTTATCGGCCCGGATAAAAAAATAAAACTCACTATTACCTATCCTGCTTCTACAGGAAGAAACTTTAATGAAATTTTACGCGTGATTGATTCATTACAATTGACTGCAAACTATAGCGTGGCTACACCTGTAAACTGGCAGGAAGGAGAGGATGTTGTAATTGCTCCGGCAATTTCTGATGCCGATGCGGAAGTAAAATTTCCAAAAGGATTTAAGCGTATCAAGCCATATTTAAGACTGACACCTCAGCCGAACAAATAGTTTATGTTTACGATTAATGAAATTAAAGATGCACATTCAAAGGTAAAGAGTGGAGCGGATTTTCCAAGCCTTGTTCAGGATCTGATAAACTTAGGAGTTGTTTATTATGACTCTTATGTAATCGATGGTCACAAAAAGTATGTTGGGAAAGATGATTATACAATTGAAGGAATTGCTATGTATTCAGACTTGGATGTAGCAGTGGATAGCAATACAGAACAGTTTAAACATTACTTGAAAATTCATCAACAGGGTCAAACCGACTATTTTACTTTTTGTAAAAATGCAGCGGAAACTGGTGTAGAGAAATGGACAGTAGATACGCAAAAGATGACGTGCACATATTATGATAAAGCAGGAAATAAAATGCTGGAAGAAATGATTCCACAACTATAATTCTTTCTTTAACAAATTATCTATAGTCAATAAATTTTTTTAATGATTGTGTATACCATTTTATTTAGTTAAATTGGTTTATGGCAAAATCAAAGGCATTGCTCAAAATTGAATCCTTACATCCTGAAAAAGATGCCTGGGAAATTGTTCGTTTGTCTGTCTATTATGAGTTTCCATGGGATTTTAACCGCGCACTTGAATTAGCATTATATAAAACATATGCAGTGCCGTCAATTTCTAAAATATTATTTCAGACTAAAGAATTTGAAAAGCATACACAAAAAAGATATGATGATACGGATTTGATTTTAAGTGAAATTATCGAAAATGGAATAAGTGACGGCAGGGGCTTACAGGCACTGCAACAAATGAACTGGATTCATTCCAACTATAAAATTTCTAATGAAGATTATTTGTATGTATTGGCAACTTTTATTTTTGATACTGCTGCCTGGATTAATAAATATGGCTATCGCAAGCTGACTCAAAATGAAGAACTGGCCGGATTTTATGTGTGGAAAGATATAGGAGAAAAGATGAATATACAGGATATTCCGGAATCCATTAAGGAGTTCAGAAAATTCTATGAAGATTTTGAGAATACTCATTTTCGTTATACTGAAGCAAATGCTAAAGTTGCCGGTTATACAGAAAATTTAATGCTTGGCTGGTATCTGCCGGAATTTATGTTTGGTGCGGCACGTCCTTTCTTACATGCAGTTATGGAGCCAAATTTGCTGAAAGCGTTTAATCATAAAGAGCCGGGTGCTTTGATGCGAAAACTGGCAACAAATGCTTTACGGGCAAGAAGCAAAGCCGCAAGTTTAATTCCACGTAATACACCCTATATCCGTACCCGCGATCATAAACACAAAGCTTATCCTGATGGTTATACGTTAGAAGATTTAGGACCGGATAAACTTCGAAATTCTCCGGGATGTCCTTATCACAAGGTGATGAGTACCTTTAAGAAATCTGCTTAATCAACATCGTGTTTCGAGCGAGATGAAATGTTGCGTGGCAATCTGTTGAATTAAATAGATGGCTTTGTGCCTCGCTATGACGTTTAATTTAATTTGCTCTTTCACTTCTGAAAAACTCAAACATATAATAAGCAGCCATTCCGTTTAAAACATGCCAGAATGAGTGTAGCTGTATGTTTGAATAAGGAAAACAAACAATATTATTGTGGTCTAAAATCCAAAGGATACAAGCTAATACAACAAATATCATATTGAGTATTAATAGCTTTTTATTAAATAAAATATCCTTCTTCAGTAATAAATAGAAGGCAGAAAGTCCAGCAATTATTAATAATGAAGCAAAAGTTACAATCATATTAATGAAGATGATGTAGTGAAATGCAAGTAAATATCCAAGAATATACGTGACCGTTACACATATAATTGCTGCTGTTTTTTCCTGTAATAAATTATGATACACAAGAATCCTGCTGATACCAATCATGCCTAAAAATAATGGAATGCCGTAAGTGCCAATCATATCTGTTTTACCAAAAAATGTAGTCAGTGATGCATGAAATAAAAAACTTCCCGTAAATAAAATGCACAACAGAATTCCAAAACAAATTCCGATTATTTTATTTCGATTAATATAGTTGTCTGTTTTATGTTCAAGCGTAAATGTTTCATAAATAATTAAAATTCCTGAAAATAAAAATGCAAGATTCGACCACGAATTAAGCGGTTGCCGGATAAAGCGTTCTAAGTAATTATGCTCACAAAAACAACCTTGTACAATTGATGGCTCAATTTCCCAGCCATCCCAGAATGTTCCTGATAAAAAATAATTTAGAATAATAATGATGAGCGTAATAAATGAGGTGATGAGTACAGGAATTTTTGGGAAACGCATATGCTAAATATAGAAAAATGTTTTGGATATACATACTATTTGAAATTAGTTTATCTTAGTTGAATGAATGAAGTTGTTGAAGAAGCAGAAGTTCCGTTAATCAGAAAAATTGCATTCGCATCAGGTCAGATAGGATGGAGTCTTGCAGTATTCGGTTTCACAGAATTAATTTATTTTTTCTATTTGCCACCGGACAATGGCAAGCCATTATTTAAAGCATTCGTTTATCAGGGTGCTATCTTTAAAGTATTTACTATTGTTGGAATCTTATCTGCTGTTGGTTATATCATAAGTGCATTTATGGAACCAATTGTTGGCAGTTTAAGTGACAGGAGTACGTTTAAATTTGGCAAGCGGAAAACATTTATGGCGTTTGCAATTATACCGTTTGCATTTTTATCAGCAGCAGTATTTTTTCCGTTAAAAGATGGTATTCATTCTTTAAATGTAGTGTGGTTGTCGGTGACGGTTTTAGCTGCATTTATTGTAAAGTGTTTTTACACAACGCCCTACAATGCATTAATCAATGAGATTGCTAAGAAAGAAAAAGAACGTTTGCATATTGTAATGATGTTGTCGATTGCTTACGCATTAGGTATTGGTATCGGACAAACGATTAATATTATTATGAGTGTATTTAAAGATACCATGTCTAATGAAACTGTTTTTCAAATGTGCGTTTTGGTATATGCTGTTATTGCTATGATTTTAATGTCTATGCCGATTTTATTTGTTCCGGATAATTCCGGTAAAAATATTTCAGAAGAAGAATTGAAATTTGACAGTAAACATCAGGGAATCTTTGATAATATGCGCGAAGTATGGAATGACAAAAATTTCAGAGTATTGGTTATAGTGGAAGTAATTTACTGGTTTCCGCAAAAAATATTTGTGGTGGCAGTACCCTATATTGTTGCTGCTTTACTGAAATTAGATAATATTTATACAGCAATTATTCTGTACAGTGTCGGAATCGCATCATTAGTAATGTATCCGTTAATAGATAAACTGGTAGATAAATATGGTAAGAAGAAAATAATGCAATCTGCGTTATTGTGTTTGATTATAAGTTTTAGTTTTACGGCAACAATAGGCTTATATGAAGTGCCAACGCTATTCTTTATTGTAGTATATGTTTTACTGAATACCTATCCAACGGCAGTTTTGGGCATTCTGCCAATGGCATTAGCCGGTGATAATGCACAAGTAAATTTTCAGAAAACAGGTGTAGCAAAAAATGCTTCCTATTATGCCTTAAAAACATTTATGATGAAATTAGGCGTTGCCATTACAAGTTTAATTTTCCCGTCTTTATTATTGTTAGGAAAGACACCGGCAAATCCGTTAGGCGTTCGAATGGTAGCTGTTGCGTGTGTAATTAGTAGTGTATTAGCGTTTATAGTAATGCGTAAGTATCAAGACGTTAGTTAGTGAATAGTATTGTAGTAAGCACTTACTTTCCAATTTTGCATTTGGTTATTGCGTTTGGATTAATCTTTTATTTAGATTAATTGCTCGGTCATAATTTAATTCTGCAATTGTTCCATAAGCAATTTCTCTTTCAAGCTGTGGAGTTATTCCAGTTTCTTCAAAAATTACATCAACACGTTTCCATAAACTATCTCTTATATGAGCTTTTTGTCTTTCCCAATCTTTTTGTTCAATAATTAGTTGTTTTTTGATTTCAGGATTGCTTTTTTGTAAGAGTTTAGTGTAAACTATTTCTAAAATGCTATCTGTATCAAACATAAATTGTCTGTCGGTTAACATCATTTTTTCTCCAGTATCAAGTTTCTTTTGCATTTCAGTTTTTAAGTTCATTAAGTCTTTCTCATAATCAGTCTTATTTTGATTCTGACATCCAATGAACAATAATATAAAGCTGAAAATAATTTCTTTTTTGAAAAGCACAGTCTGATAAAAACAATAATTACACATAACTAATAACTTCAATCTTTCTCACTCATCTTAATAATTTCATCAAATTCAGCCTTAGTCAAATCAGAAACAGAAAGTCTTCCCTGACTGATTAATTTCATCTGAGCTAATTTAGGATTTGCTTTTATGGCTGCCAGTGTAACGGGATTTTTGAGTTTTTCTTTCGGTGCTACGTCTACACAAACCCACGCAATTTCATCTGTAGTAGGGTCCTGGTAAGCTTCTTTTACAATTTGCATGATTCCAACAACTGCCTTATCAATATTGCTGTGATAAAAGAGTGCGAGATCACCTTTTTTCATGGCGCGCATATTATTTCGTGCCGTGTAATTGCGGACGCCATCCCAATGTTCGCGTTTTTTTTTCACCAGATCATCATAAGAAAAAACATCAGGTTCGGACTTCATTAACCAATAATTCATTTTAATTTACGATTTACAATTTATGATTCTAAAATACAGCACAATTTACATGTTTTTTATCATTCATTATTAATCATACATTGTTAATCATTCCTATTCTCTGTTTTCTATTTTCTTTTTAAATGAATCACGCATCACCTGTGCATCCCATTTTCTGTTCACCATTACTTCATTCCCAACAATTAATTTAAAATAATA
Organism: Chitinophagales bacterium; assembly: GCA_046329785.1. Classification (GTDB taxonomy): domain Bacteria; phylum Bacteroidota; class Bacteroidia; order Chitinophagales; family JADIYW01; genus JADJSS01. The sequence goes on along the minus strand of JAXLTZ010000004.1, from coordinate 102,511 downwards.
AACATCATCAGTGTAAACAGAAGAGTCATATTCAAAATTTAATTTGTGCGTACCGGCTGGAACTTTCTTTTGATTGAATAATTCACGCACCAGGATTCCATTTTTATCAAACATGGCAATCTGAATATCCTGCGCCTGTGTAAAACTGTATTCAAACATACCACCTACTTTTTCTTTAGGCGGTTCATAGTAGTTGTACCGGTAATCTTTACTGCGCACAACAAATGTTTTTCCGGTGAGAGAAGCCATAAATTTTTTTAACTCATTTTCTTCTGTAGTATCAGAAGAATAAATGGAGTTGATATCGTTGTTGTCCATTAAACTCCACACGGCATATTGTGCAGCTGAACTCTGATATTTTTTTTCATTAATAAACCCTGATAATTTTTTCAATTTTTCATTATTCGCAGGAAGAAATGAATACATGGTTGCATCATTGCCGCTTCCGTCACTGTGCTCTGTACACATACCTTTTATGTTTATTATCTTTTTTGTTTTGGGTTGCAATACCAACAACTCGGAAGATGTAACCACGATATTTTGTTTGTCACTGTCAGCAGGAATGAACATATCACCGTCTTCAATAGCTATCGAAACCAACTCGTTACTGGTGTTTGTCATCTCTAATACAATCGGTTCTAAATAATGTGTGCTCGCGTTGTTTCCATGTATTACAAAATTTACTTTTTTGGATTTCAACGCTTCGTTTAACTTCAGGGTACCGGCAAATGCCATTGGCAATAGAGTTAAGTTTATAATACCTGTAAGAAGAAATATTGAACTCTTCATGTGTATAGTTTTTTTGATAAACGTTAAAAAGTGGATTTGTAGTATAAGAATTCAGATTTTTTTTTTCTAAATTTAAGAAATCTTACGAATGAAGAAGTTTTTTATAATTCTAATTACACTTTTTTGTTTCAGTGTTGCCGGCTCAGCACAGGATGCCTGCACCGGAAGACAGAGTGCCCATATACGTTTGGTTGGTGACAGCTGGTTGCATTTTCCGGCACTCTATCATGCCTATGATTCTGCGTTGGCAAAGTATGGTTTTGCAGATTACTTTACTGTTTCAGATGGCAGTGTGCTGATAAGTATGACTGCAGAAACATGGTGGCAGTTTCCATTGGCACGATTTGCATTGGAGGCTTCATTAAATACAGATGCTGCAAGACCAATTGATATTGTAATGGTTTCATTAGGTGGTAATGATGTTGCATTTAAGATTCACAAGGGAGATTCTTTAAATGTACTGGATGATAATTTGTTTAAGGCAAAGTTATTGATGGATAGTATTTTTGATTTTATTCATGCAAAGATTCCAAAAGCACAAATTATCTGGCAATGTTATGACTATCCGAATTTTAATGACCCCTGCTTGGATTTTCCCTGGGACCCTTATTGCGATTTATGGAGAAGTCATGGGTATGCAAGCCCATTTGAAATAAACAGATTTATGGGATATATTACCCATTATCAGGATTCTGTAGTGAGTGCTTATCAGAAACCGTATATGCATTTTTTTAACGGGCTTGGTTTAATGCAATGGTGTTACGGACAGCTTACACCTTTACGTTATGAACCTTATGGATCCTATCCGCCACGTTCTGTTCCTTTTCCGGGTGGAAACATATTTTATCCATCACCACATGCGGCAATGGGATTATTAGGCATAGATACTTATCATTTAAGTCCGCAGGGATATACTTATTTAGCGGAATTCTACATGCGTAAATTTATTAATAATTATTTGCGTCGCGAACGCGATACTTCGGTGTATTCCATGGGACAAACTTATGATGGCTGGGTTTCTGCAAATACAGTAACGGGAACAGGAGATGTGCAGATTGGAAAAAGAAATACACAGAACACAAGAGGAATTTTTAGTTTCAACACTGATTTTATTCCGGATAATAAAATTATTAAGAAAGCGTATTTGTTCTTGAAATGTAAAGATGTTAAAACACCATATCCTTTAGGAAATCCATTTCCGCAAACGTTTACATTAGATATAAAATCAGGATCGTTTGGTAATTCAAGTATAGAGGCATCGGATTACAATGAAGCGGCATCGTTAAGTGATGTGGCGTGTTTTACAGGTACTTTATTAGGAAGGGATTATACATTGCGTGCCGACATTCATGCGAATGCATTGCAATATATCAATAAAACAGGTGTTACTCAGTTTAGGTTAGATGTAACGGATGATAACCTGATTACTTTTTTTAATGGAGACACTACCGAATTTGAAGGTCCTTATTTGGATATTTATTACGATACAACATCGATAGTATCAGGAATCATAAATAAACAGAATTTAGATAAGACATTGCAATTATTTCCAAATCCGGCGACTACACAGGTAACACTTCAATTAAATAAAGAGTGGTTGCATAAAAAATCAACAGTAAGCATTTACAATACAGAAGGCAAATTCATTTCAACAGAAAATAATATTAGAATTGAAACCAGTGAATTAAAGGTTGATGTAAGCAAATTAGCGGCAGGTGGTTATTTTATAAGTATAGAAAATGAAGAGAATAAAGCTGTCGGCACTTTTGTAAAAGTCAGGGAGTAACTACATTTTTATATTAGATATTTTTTAAGTAAAAAGCGATAATTTTATGAAGTATTTCTTTACTGCATTATTTTCATTTTTTTATTTTTTTCATACATCTGTTGCACAGGATGCATGCACCGGAAGACAAAGTGCCCATATACGATTGGTTGGGGACAGCTGGTTGCATTTCCCTGCACTTTATCATGCCTATGATTCTGCATTGGCAAAGCATGGTTTTGCAGACTACTTTACAGTTTCAGACGGCAGTGCTCTAATTAGTATGACTGCAGAAACATGGTGGCAGTTTCCGCTGGCACGAATTGCATTAGAAGCTTCCTTGAGTACAGATGCGGCAAGACCAATTGACATTGTTATGGTTTCATTAGGTGGTAATGATGTTGGTTTCCCATTTGATGCTGATGACTCCATAAGTTTATTGGTTAATGAATTAGCTTCATTTCAGCCGATTATGGATAGTATTTTTGATTTTATCCATGCCAAAATTCCAAAAGCACAAATCATCTGGCAAGGATATGATTATCCGAATTTTTCGGATCCATGTTTTGATTATGTATGGAATCCATATTGTGATACCTGGAACGATAATGGAAACTTTACACCATTTCAGATAAATCGGTTCTTGGAATACTTTACCCATTATCAGGATTCTGTGGTGGTTTCCTATCAAAAGCCATACATGCATTCCTTTAACCCAAATGGTTTAATGCAATATTGTTTTGGACAAACTACACCATTGCGTTATCCACCATACGGAACTTATCCGCCAAGAACTGTGCCTTTTCCGGGTGGCTATTTAAATTATCCTTCTCCGCATGCAGCTATGGGATTATTGGGTATTGATGCCTATCATTTAGGTCCTCAGGGTTATACCTATTTAGCGGAATTCTACATGCGGAAATTTATCAATAATTACTTGCGCCGCGAACGCGATACTTCGGTGTATTCCATGGGACAAAGTTATGATGGCTGGGTTTCTGCAAATACAGTAACGGGAACAGGAGATGTGCAGATTGGAAAAAGAAATACACAGAATACAAGAGGGATTTTTAGTTTCAACACAAATTTTATTCCGGATAATAAAATTATCAAGAAAGCGTATTTGTTCTTGAAATGTAAAGATGTTAAAACGCCCTATCCTTTAGGAAATCCGTTTCCGCAAACGTTTACACTAGATATAAAATCAGGATCGTTTGGTAATTCAAGTATAGAGGCATCGGATTACAATGAAGCGGCATCGTTAAGCGATGTGGCGTGTTTTACAGGTACTTTATTAGGAAGGGATTATACATTGCGTGCCGACATTCATGCGAATGCATTGCAGTATATCAATAAAACAGGTGTTACTCAGTTTAGGTTAGATGTAACGGATGATAACCTGATTACTTTTTTTAATGGAGACACTACCGAATTTGAAGGTCCTTATTTGGATATTTATTACGATACAACATCGATAGTATCAGGAATCATAAATAAACAGAATTTAGATAAGACATTGCAATTATTTCCAAATCCGGCGACTACACAGGTAACACTTCAATTAAATAAAGAGTGGTTGCATAAAAAATCAACAGTAAGCATTTACAATACAGAAGGCAAATTCATTTCAACAGAAAATAATATTAGAATTGAAACCAGTGAATTAAAGGTTGATGTAAGCAAATTAGCGGCAGGTGGTTATTTTATAAGTATAGAAAATGATGAAAATAAGGCTGTCGGTACTTTTGTAAAAGTCAAAGATTGATTCCTATATTTTAAATTCTATATTTATAACCTTTTGATATACAATATTATTAAAATGCTTGATTAAACAATTACGTACCCGGTATTTGGTTATCCACATTGGCTGTTAAATACGTTTATTTCAGCCATTTATTCAAAATATTAGTTGTATTTTTGTAGCTGATTCTCATTAAATTCTAATAAAATGAATAAAAGACTTACACTTTTTCTTGCTATGGTTTTGTGTTTATTTGCAAACACAATCAATGCACAAATCTCTATTACAAATTCAAATCCTTATACTCAAAATTTTGATGGGTTGCCAGCCACAGGAGCACCAACCACTACTAATCCTAATCCGGCAGACTGGTTACGATATGGTGGTAATGGCGTTACATTAACGGTAGGAAGTGGAACTTCCGGAACAGGTGGTTTTTACTCTGCAGGTACAGGTACCAGTACAGACCGTGCTATGGGTTTGCTACGTTCTGATAATGCCACACCATTATATGTCGGAGCAAAGTTTGTAAATAATACAGGTTCAACCATAGTTTCAGCAGCAGTCTCCTATAAATGTGAGCAATGGCGAAGAGGTAATACCAATAGTGGTTTAAAAGATACTCTATTGGTAGATTATGCAACCGGTACAGATTCTGTACATCAGGGAACCTGGATAAACGCACCGACTTTAACCGGTAGTTCAACAAACACTGGTACTACGGCTCAGGCATTGGATGGTAATGCTGTTTTTGCAGTAGTGTCCGGTAATATTACAGGAATGGCTATTCCTAACGGCGCAACATTTTGGATACGTTTCAGAGACTTTAATGTGTTTCCGGGGTCTGATGACTTGTTAGCAATTGACAGCTTTCGTGTTGCATTTACTACAGGTACAGTGGTATCATGCACAGAGCCAGCTAATTCAGTTACCAACGTAGTTGCAACAGCAACAAGTACCACATCTATTTCAGGTTCTTTTACCGGAACTACGGCTGATGGTTATTTAGTTTTACTTGACAGTAATGCTACTGTTCCAACTATTACTGACGCAACCTCTTATGCTGTTAATGACGTAGTAGGTACCGCAACGGTAATTGCCAATGGAACCGGTACTTCTTTTTCCAGATCAGGTTTAGTACCCAATACTATTTATAAAGTTCATGTATTTCCATACAATAATGTATCGTGCCTGAATGGACCAAATTATAAAACCGGTTCACCGGGAAATGATACAGCAAAAACTTTGGTGGATGCGTGTCCTGAACCGACAGCAAAACCTACCAATCTGGTATTTAAATTGGTAAATAATAACAATATTAACGGTAAATTTAATAAAGCAGTTCCTGCGCCAAACGGTGGATATGTAGTGGTTTACAGTACCAGTTCAAATGTTGCTTATCCATTGGATTCAACAAACTACAGCATAGGTGATTCTATTAAATACACTAGTTTTAAATCAAAAGTTGCCTATGTGGGTACAGACTCTAACTTTGCCATCTCAGGATTAGTAAGCGGAACAAGATATTATATTGCGGTAATTCCTTTTAATAACTGCCCTTATGGTCCAAATTATTTAAGAACAACTCCGTTAAGAGCTGATACGCTTACTTCCGGTCCTGCACCATTGGTAGATTGTGTTCAGCCTACCGGTGTTTCCAATACATCTATTGTTAATGTGGACTCTACTACTACTACTATTACTGTAAAATGGAGAAATTCGGCAAATGCAGATAGTGTAATGGTAATTGCAGGTCCTTTGGGAACTATTGGTTTTGTAGACGTAAGAGATACTGCTTTTTATGCAGTTAATTCTACCATTCCGGGCAGCAACGGTAAAGTTTATTACCGTGGAACAGATTCAACTGTAGTGCTTACAGGTTTGACAATAAATACCGTTTATAAAATCCTGATAGCTTCTTTCAACAATAAAAATTGTACGAATGGACCTAATTATGCAGGACTGGCGAGTACAACAATTAAAACGGCATCCAACAATCCGGGAGATTGTATACAACCAACAGGTATATCCAATAATTCAATTGTTAAATTAGATTCCACGGCAACAACCATTTCTATAAAGTGGACTAATCCTGCGAATGCGGATAGTGTGATGGTCGTTGCTGGTCCTTTGGGAACTATTGGTTTTGTAGATATAAGAGATACTGTTTTCTATGCTGTGAATTCAACGATTCCGGGTAGCAATGGTAAGGTATATTACAGAGGTATCGATTCTACGACGGTATTGACAGGCTTAACACCAAATACAGTTTATAAAATTCTGATAGCAGCGTTTAAAAATAAGGCTTGTAACTTCGGCCCGAATTATTCGGGTTTAGCGCAGACTACTGTAAAAACATTACAGAGTGTTGGAGTGAAGTATAATCATGCAGAAGCAGAATTTGCATTGTATCCGAATCCTACAAATTCAGGAATGCTGTTTATTAAATTCAAAGCGGCATTGCGTGATAAGGCTTCAATAGAAATTATTGATGTTTTAGGCAGAAAACTAAGTGCGCAAACGATTGTTATGGGAAATGAATTGCAAACTATTGATGTCAGCAATTTAGCAAAAGGAACTTATTTATTAAATGTGATTTATAAAGACACGAATAATGTCAGCACATTTATTGTAGAATAACAAACAAAATAAATTATAAAGCCTCGTCTTTGAAATCTGAGTAATAACTCAATCAAGGCGAGGTTTTTTTTCGCTTAATAAAATTACAGGCATGCCTTTTAAAAATTATATACTTTTCTTTTTTTCTGTCATTTTTTGTTTAACCACTTTTGCCGGTCCGGGTACTTATTATAATTCAATAGATACCAATGAAACCTGCGCTACTTTTAAAAGTTCTTTGTTTCGATTGCTTGAAAGTAATTCAGTAGTATTAGCATATTCAATTGTAGATAATTATTATAATCAGACAGATTTAAAACCAGCAGAATCAGGTGGCGGAGATGTAATCATAGATAAATATTCTTCTGAAAATCCCAATGGTTTGGACTCTTGTTCTTTTAGATATCCGGCAGATTTTTGTTTAGGTCGTAGTTCATCCACTGAGTGCTTTTGTTATGACAAAGAACATGTATTCCCGAAATCATGGTTTGGTGGAGCGGATGTTTATCCTATGTATTCTGATTTGCAATTTATTTGGCCTGCCGATAATTATGTTAATTTCAGAAAAGGGAATTTACCTATTGGTTATGTTAACAACCCATTTTATACTTCAAAAAATGGTACTAAAATTGGTACTTCTAAAACTTCTTTAAATTATAACTATAACTCATCAAATGTTTTTGAGCCTATAGATTCTTTTAAGGGTGATTTTGCAAGAGCATATTTATATGTTATTACCAGATATCAGGATTCTATTGTAAACTGGATTGGCAGAAGTACTTCAGGGAATGTTTTAGATGGTAATAAATATCCCGGATTTGATCCCTGGATATTAAAACTATGTGTAAAGTGGCATAAGTTGGATCCACCAAGTGCTATTGAAAGAAAACGTAATGATGCTGTATTTACTATACAAGGAAACAGAAATCCATATATTGATTACCCGCACTGGGTAGAAAAAGTATTTGGTATAGATGGGAATTCCGGCGCCTGTGTGGCTTCTGCTGTCCGGAACAATAAGTCTGTAGAATTTTCCTTGTATCCAAATCCCGTCAGCAATGGTATGGTGCATCTGAATACAGGTACACCTTTAACAGAAGATGCCATTATTGAAGTTACGGATATCTTAGGAAGAAAATTAATTACGCAAAAAATTAATAACGGTTCAGCTATTGATATAAATGTCAGTAATCTGGTGAAAGGAATTTATCTCTTAAATCTTTTTTATAAAGACACGAACAATGTCAGTACGTTTATAAAAGAGTAAAATTTACAGTTAGCTATAACAAAAAAAAATCACGATGTAAATCGTGATTTTTTTATGTTGAACGGGAATTTATTTCACTTCTTTCAGCAATGTAAGATAAGTAGGAAAGTGGTCGCTGTAGCCGGCATTATAAATATTGAAATCCCAGGTACGTTTAGGATACCCTTTGTATTTTCCGGTTTTCTGAATCATAAAATCCCTGCTGAAAATATGTGCTTTTTGGTAAAAATAACCTGATTGATTTTGGTTTAACCATCCGCTTGATAAAACAATCTGGTCGAAGATTCCCCATGAATCATTAAAAGCCAAAGTACCAATTCCTTTTTTGTAATAATCTACCCATGGATTAAATAAACCACCCGGCTGGCATTTTTCCTTTTTGTCTACACAACCAAGCACTTTTACCATAGAAGGGTCCGTTGGGTTATCATTTAAATCTCCCATATCCAATACCTTGGTATTCGGATTAATAGCCATTAAAGAGTCGATAATATGCTTGCTGACACCAGCAGCAAATTTTCTCAAAGGAGCAGTAGCCTCTTCGCCACCTCTGCGTGAAGGCCAGTGATTCACGAAAATATGAATGGTATCCGTATTATTCAGAATTCCTTTAACATATAATACATCACGCGTTGGACGCCAGTCTTTTACGACTTCTTTTAAATTAACCCTGAGAGACCTGCTTTCCAGTACTTTAAAGTATTTTGGATTATACATAAATGCACAATCCACACCGCGTAAATCAGGTCCATCGTAATGTACCACCTGGTAGTTTCTTGATTTTAATTTCGGGTGGTTGGCTAACGTTTCCAAAACAGTCCGGTTTTCTATTTCAGCTGTTCCAAAAAAGGCTAATCCGTCCGGTGAAGCATCAGTACCAATTTGGGAAAGCACTTCCGCCAGATGGTCAACTTTATCCCAGAATATTTTACCGGTATAATGATAATTTCCATCAGGAGTAAAATCTTCATCATCTACATTCGGTTGATTAATAGTATCATAGAAGTTTTCAAGATTATAAAAACCGGCAACGACAATCTTATATTGTTTTTGCTGTGCCAAACCGGTACTACTAATAAACAGTGATAATAGTAGAATGGAAAATGGAGTTACTCTTTTCATGCTGCTAAAATAAGTATTAATTATGATTGTTTAATGTGGAAAATATGAATTGTTGCCGCATCTACTATTGAAGATTTATCTTTACCTTTGTAGGCTAATTTTATTAAAACTAATCAAATTCAATACCAACTTTTATGATACAACGTTCAGTATATTTTTCCCTTTGTATCAGCTTGTCTTTATTTGTTTCAGCAAATGGTAAATTAAGACAAGATACAACGGAAATAAAAGGAATGATGGCTGACGAGTCTGTTTCAGATTCACTTATAAATGAAAAAATAGATGACCATATTCCAATCGTTACCTTAGAAGATGTAGAAGCAAATGATGAGACCGGATCAGATCAGGGTGTGTCGGCTATTTTATCTGCCGGAAGAGATCCGTTTATTTCTGCGGCTTCCTTTAACTGGGGTATTACCCGTTTCAGAATAAGAGGATACGATAATGATTATTATGATACGTATATGAATGGTATTCCTACGGAATATATTGATAATGGTTTTTCTTCGTTCAATTTATGGTCAGGGTTAAATGATGTAACACGTAATCGTGAAAACTCTTTAGGAATGAAACCTTCAACATTTGCATTCGGCTCTGTTGGCGGTTTATATGCCATTGATACACGTGCTTCCAAACAACGCAAGCAACTGAGTGTAACAATTGGTGCTTCCAACAGAACATATGACATGAGAGGCGGTGTTACCTGGGGTTCAGGAATTACCAAGAAAGGATGGAGTGTTGCCGTTTCCTTATTTGGCAGATGGGCAAAACAAGGGTATGTAAAAGGAACTGCGATGCAAAGTATTTCTTATTTCGCTTCCGTTCAAAAAATGTTTAAAAATCAATCACTGGCGTTAACTGCTTTTGGTGTGCCAACTAAACAAGGCAAAGCAGCGGCTACCACACAGGAAGCGTATGATTTAGCAGGTTCTAATTATTACAATCCAAACTGGGGCTATCAGAATGGTAAAGTAAGAAACTCAAGAGTAGAGTACAGACATCAGCCGGTATTCATTCTGACGCATGAGTGGAAAGGAAAAGACAACATGAACTTGCTGACTTCAGCAGGATATAGTTTTGGTGAGAGAGCATTGTCAGGATTTGACAGATATAATGCTACAGACCCGCGTCCGGATTATTACAGATACTTACCAAGCTATATTGATGACTCTGCGTCCAGAGCATTGGCAGAACAGTATATTATGGATAATCCTGATGTATTACAGGTGCAATGGGAAAATATTTATGCAGCAAATAAGGATTCTAATAAAATAGAAACTATTCCTAATGTAGATGGCATTCCGGGTAATGATGTTACAGGAAGAAGAGCAGCTTATATTTTAAGAGACGATGTTCAAAAATATCAACGTTTCAATTTTAATACAGTATATAATGTAACGGTAAAGAAATTTGATATTACTGCTGGCGCTTCTTATCAGTTTCAGCAGACTAATCAATTTAAACGAGTAAAAGATTTATTAGGGTCGGAATTTTATGTAGATGTAGATGAGTTTATTGAATATGATTCAGGACGGCTTTCTGCTGCTTCTCAGTCAGATTTAAATCACCCGAATAGAATAGTTAAAGTAGGAGATAAGTATGGTTATAATTTTAACCAGATGATACATAAAGCAGCTGCATGGGGACAGTTTAAAGCCAACTTCAAACATGTAGATTTTTTCACAGCAGCTGAAATATCTTATACTTCACAATATCGTATCGGGCATTACAAAAATGGAATTAATCCGGATAATTCAGAAGGAAAATCATCCAGTGTAAACTCTATTAATTATGCAGTGAAGGCTGGTTTGACGTATAAAATAAACGGACGAAATTATGTTTATGCGAATGGTATGTACATGACACGGGCACCGTTCTGGAATAAAGTATTTATTTCAAACAGAACAAGTAACGAGGTTGCCAGTGATGTTAAGAGTGAAGGAATTGGTTCTGTTGAATTAGGATATATCTTTATTCATCCGAAAGTAAAATTAAAGGTTACCGGATTTTATACTGATTTCAAAGATGGTTCTAATTCTATTACATTCTATGACGACTTCTATGAAAGTCTTGGAAACTATACGATTACTAAAATCAATAAAGTACATGCAGGTGCCGAGTTGGGCTTAGAAGCATCTTTATACAAAGGATTGTCCGCAACACTGGCAGTTGCAGTAGGTAAATATTTCTACACAGGCAGACAAGTAGGAATAGAAACAGTAGATGTAGACCCTTCTTTTAAACAAGTTGAAACGATTTACAGTAAAGGGTTGAATGTGGCAGGTACGCCTCAGCAAGCTTATTCATTAGGATTAAATTATCGTTCTAAAAAATTCTGGTACATTGGTGCTAATGTCAATTTCTTTGACTGGATGTGGACGGATTTTGCTCCGACACACCGTACAGAACGTGCAATAGATTTGGTTCCTTATCAGTCTGACCAGTACAACAACATTTTAAAACAGGAAAGATTAAGCCCGAAAGGAGAATGGACACTTGATTTATCAGGAGGTTATTCGTGGAGATTAAAATCAACGTTTAAGAAAATGGATGGCAAAAATGCAGGAAAATATTATTTAGTGTTGAATGCAGGTATAAGCAACGTAACAAACAATAAAACAATCATAGTAGGAGCAAGGGAACAATTGCGTTTTGATTATGATGAAAAAGATCCGGCGAAGTTTCCAAACCGATATTCTTATGCATACGGAATTAACTTCTTTGTAAATCTTACTTTCAGAATGTAATCAGCAAAATAAATCAGAATTCGTAAATTATAAATTGAAATAAAATGATAACAAAATTGAATAAACTAATATTGATGATGCTGGTGTTTACCACATTGTCTACGGTTACATCTTGCCGAAAAGATAAGATAGACGAACCACCAACAGATACTGTTGATCCGATGTTGCCAACTACATCTATTGCAGATTTGAAGGCTTTGTTTACCAGCGGCACGCCTATTACTGTTACTGATGACATCACTATCTCCGGTATTGTTGTTGCCGACGATAAAAGCGGAAACTATTATAAAACAATTATCATTGATGATGGTACTGCAGGTCTTCCTGTTTTAATAGACAGAAGTGGTTTATACAATGATTTTCCAATTGGCAGAAAAATTTATATCAAATGCAAGGGACTCGTGTTAGGTGAATATAATAAATTCTTACAGTTAGGTGGTTTTATTGATAACTCTGACGGACAACCATCTGTTGGAAATATTCCATCTGCTTTAATTTCAAATTACATTGTGAAAGGACCTGCAGGAAATACTGTGACACCAATTAAAATAAACAGTCTTACGGAACTGAATAAATCATTCCAGGCACGATTGATAGAAATCGAACCATTATCATTTGATGCTGCTGATCAGGACAAACCATGGGCAGATATTATTACGCAACAATCATTAAGCAGAATTGCATCAGATTGTGATGGTAACGAATTAGAAGTACGTACGAGTAATTTTGCCAAATTTGCAAACCAGCATACACCAACAGGTGCTTTAAAATTTATTGGTGTTTTTAGCGTTTATGGATCTACCAGACAATTAACGTTAAGAGAAGCTACTGAAGTTACCAGCACTACTTCACCATGCCCGGTGGAAGTAAATTTAATTTCTGAAAACTTTAATGCTGCATCAACTTCCGGAAATTTATCTATTGCAGGATGGGTAAACTATAGTACAGCCGGTTCTAAATATTGGTATGCAACCGGTTCATCTAATAAAAATGCACGTATGAGTGCATTTGGTTCAAGTGATGCTTCTAATGTGGGATGGTTAATTACACCTTCTTTTAATTTAGATGGATCTACAAATGAAAACCTGACTTTTAGATCAGATGTGTTTTCACCGGCAGGCAGCACCATACTCGAAATATTATACTCTACGAATTATTCAGGCAGTGGTGACCCAACAGCTGGTGGTGCAACCTGGACATTGCTTGGAAATGTTCCAAATGTTGACGGTAGTTGGACTGATAACAATATTTCTTTAAATAGTCTTACAGGTACTATCTATATTGCTTTCAGATATACAGGAAGCGGAGCGAGCGGAAATACTACTCAGTATAATTTAGACGACGTTAAAGTTTCTTACTTTCAATAAGTTACAATAATGCAGATATATAAAGTCCTGATTTTTTCAGGACTTTTTTGTTTATACAGGTTTATTCACGATTAGTGGATAATATAACCGTTTTTAAGATGATAAATGACGTATTATTATATGGCAAATAATGCTTTATAAAAAGCAATTGTCCATAAAAAAATGATGCCTAATCCGCGTGTTATGCGTAATGTGTTTTCCTGTATACTATTCTTTTTTGTAGTAAACAATTTACTTAAAGCTCAAAATTGTTCTATTAATGCAGGTATAAGCGCTACTATATGTCAGAATGAAACAATGACATTAAATGGTACACGTTCAGGCTTGTTAGGCAATGGGTCTATTTCTAAGTGGACACAACTTTCAGGACCGGCAGTAATAATTAATTCTCCAAATTCATTAACCACAACAGTAACTGGTTTTAGTGTTGGTACATATGTATTCAGGTTGAGTATTAAATGCAGAGATGGATTATTGGCGGAAGATTTTGTAACCATTACAGTAACACCTGTAACTATTGCAAATGCAGGAGTTGATACAAATTATTGTCCGGGTAATTCATTTCTACATGCGAATTCACCGCTTAATTCAAATGAAATTGGCGTATGGTCAATAGTTAGTACTAATAATGCTGGAATTACTATCCAATCACCTTCTAATCCAAATTCTCCAATCACCTTTAATCCAAATCTTACAGGAACAACTACTTTACGTTGGACAATAATTAATAATAACGGCTGTTCCTCTTTTGATGAAATTAAGATAACTAATATCGGTGGTATGATGCCAGTAAACGCAGGCCCGGATCAGGAATTAGGTAATTGTTTTTCATCAACAACTTGCACAACTTTAGCAGGCTCTAACGGTGGAAACGGAACGAACGGACAAACAGGTGTATGGACACTAGTGTCCGGTCCTAATACCCCAACTTTTACAAGTCCAAACAATTCAACTACTAAAGTTTGTAATTTAATTGAAGGAACTTATGTTTTCAGATATACAGTTCAAGGGCCTTGTGCTTCAGGTTTTGATGACGTAACAGTTTTAGTACCACCACAAACACAAGATATTACATTGCCTAATTCAAATATAACAGGTGCCACAACATCTTATTGTGGTTTGGTAAATACGCTAACACTAAATGGAAATATACCACAATATACAGGAGAAACAGTTTTATGGACACAAACAGCTGGTCCACCGGTGACAATAAATACACCCAATAGTCCTTCTACAACAGTTAGCGGACTTACAGCTTATGGTAGTTATTGTTTTAATTACAGTATTATAAATAATTCTTCTAATTGTCAAAAGAGTAGTCTAATATGTAATACTTTATATCAAGCAGGTACGCTAAATGCAGGCACTGACCAAATATTACCATGTAATGTTACAACTGCTACTATTAATATAACTAAAACCGGATCCGGTATCTTAAATTATCGGATTATAAGTGGCCCGAGTGGTGTATTTACTTATCCAACATCTTTTAAACCTTCAAATATAATTACAGGGATGACAAACCCGGGTACCTACAGGGTGGAAGTAAATTATTCGTTTGGATTAGGGTGCCCATCAGTTAGTGACTATGTCGATATAACGGTATCCCGACCGCCAACTGGTGCCAATGCAGGATCGGATCAAAATTTTGCATGCACTTCAGTTACTACTCAATTGGCAGGTAATAATCCTTCGCAAACAGGCTTAGGAACTGGTAGCTGGAGTCAGATAGCAGGTCCTAACATAGCTACTTTAGTACCTGTTACCAATTATGTTTGTAATGTAATCGGAACTATACCTGGTTTATACACTTTTAGATGGACAATAAGAGGAGGAAATAATTGTCCAGAAAATTTTGACGATATGAATGTTATTATTCCTGATACATCACTCACTACCTCAGATGCAGGTGCGGATAGAATAGTTTGTTCAAATTCTCCAATAACATTACATGGAAATGACTTTCGAATAGATGAAACTGCTAAGTGGACAGCTATACCGAATAATGTTACTTTTTCACCATCTAATACTGTTTCAAATCCTGTTGCATCTGGTCTTTCTGCAAATACAGCATATAAATTTATTTATACAATTTCCAATACTTGTGATTATGTTTCAACAGACACCGTAATAATTACAACAAGCTCATCTGCAGGCCCATCAATTGCTTCTGCAGGTCCTGATCAGTGTCTGCCTTCAGGAACATCTCTTATAAACCTGAATGCTGTGAGACCTGTTTCCGGAGCAGGAGTGTGGAAACAGGTAAGTGGCAATATTGTAACAATTACAGATTCCCTTCTAAATAACACTACGGTTACAAATGTGCAAAATGGCACTTATAAATTTGTGTGGACTGTATCTGTTGATGGTTGCAATAATGCTTCAACGGATACAATTGTAATAGTTATTTCAGGAACTACCACTATTGCGAATGCAGGAGTTGATGCAACTTTGTGTGCAAACTCTTATACATTAAATGCCAATACACCAATTTTTGGAACAGGAAGATGGACACAAATTTCCGGTGATGGTAACGCTGTTATTGTTTCGCCATCAAATCCAACAACACTTGTAAATAATTTAATTACCGGAATTTACACTTTCAGATGGACTATTTCAAACAGTACTTGTTCATCAAATTATGATGATGTAATCATTACAATATCCTCGCCACCCACTGTAGCTAATGCCGGTAATGATCAAACACTATGTGGTATTAATGCAGGAACAACGGTATTAAATGCTTCAATTCCTTCATTTGGCACAGGTCAGTGGGTACAGGTTAGAGGACCTAATACAGCTGTGATTGCAAACAGAACATTGATGAATACAGGTATTTCAGGACTTACAAATGGAATCTATACTTTCAAATGGATTGTAACCGGTGGACCAAATTGTCCGCAAACAAGTGACGAGGTATTAATAAATGTAAATTTACCAGCGAATGCGGGTGCTGATCAGAGTCTTTGTAATCTAACATCAACAACACTCACCGGTAATTCCGGTAGTTCGGGAATATGGTCACAGTTGTCTGGCCCATCTGTAAATATAATTCAAACCCCTGTCGGAAATCCAATAGCAAACATAACCGGATTAACACAAGGTTCTTCTTATGTTTTTAGATACACCATTCCTTCTATATTCGGATGTCCCGCTACTTTTGATGATGTAATTGTAAATAATGGGATTACTACTTTTGTTCCGGATGCAGGCAATGATACATCTTTTTGCAATGTTACTTCTTTTGCATTAAGCGGTAGCTTACCCAGCAGTGGTGAAACAGGTACATGGTCTGTATTATCCGGACCGACAGGTTATTCGTTTTCACCAAATCCCAATACACCCAATGCTATACTACTTAACGCTTCACCCGGACAATATGTATTAAGGTGGACTATTTCCAATACAAACTGTTCCAGTTCAGATATTAAGAATGTTTTTAATTATGCATTACCATCAGCAGCTAATGCCGGTGCAGATCAAAATGTTTGTTTTGAATCAGCTACTCTCCGGGGTAATACTCCGTTTGTCGGGATTGGCACCTGGACTCAAATTACTGGTCCATCAATTGCAACCATAGCTGCTAAAAATAATCCTGTAACATCTGTTTCCGGACTAAACGCAGTTGGTACTTATAAATTTACATGGACAATAACTAATGGCGGTGCATGTAACTCAAACAAAGATACAGTAAGTTTTGTAGTGTCTGAACTATCACCGAGTATTGCCAATGCAGGTACTGATAAGATAATGTGCAGTCAGTCATCAGTAGTGTTGAATGCAAATACACCATCATCAGGAACGGGGGCCTGGTCTAAGGTTGGCACTTCCTCTGCAATCATTGTGACACCTCTTTCACCTTCAACGCTAATCAATACATTGTCTCCGGGATTACACCGCTTTGTTTGGACGATAAGGAATGCTGATAATAGTTGTTCTTCAAGCGATACAGTTTCTGTTATTAATAGTGTAATTGCTAATAATGCTAACGCCGGTGCTGACGATACATTTTGTGTATTTAATACGATTTTATTGAGTGCGAATACCCCGATTTCAGGAACAACAGGAAAATGGTCATTTGTATCAGGGCCAACAGTTCCTGCTTTTTTAACACCTGATAATCCTCAATGTCAGTTAACGGGAGTAATACCGGGTAATTATAAATTTTTGTGGACAATATCCAGTCCTTCCTGTACTCCTTCATCAGATGAGGTAGTTATAACAGTTATAGCAAATGCTGATTTGGCAATAGCAGGTGCTAATCAGACTTTATGTGCGACATCTGCAAATCTGGATGCAAACTTACCAACAGGAAACAACAAAGGTATCTGGTCACAGTATGAAGGGCCTTCAGATGCTGTATTTCTTTCTATAGAAAAACCTAATACAAGTATCAGTAATCTAATCCCAGGCACCTATAGATTTACATGGAAAATTTATAATCAAAGATGTTTTACGACAGATACAGTTACCTATATAATTTATAAACCGGCAAGTGTAAATGCAGGCAATGATATTAGCGTGTGCAATCGAAATACACAGATTCCTTTATCATCAGCTACAGTGAACAGTACAGATTCATTGGGTGTTTGGTCTCTTATTTCCGGTGCTGGTTTGCTTAATAATACAGCTCCCACCACTAAACCGGATACCGTAAACTTTGTACCTGCAACAGATTATTACGGAACTGTTGTATTGAGACTTTCCGCACAGGATATGTGTCATGTAGTTTATGATGATATCAATATTTTATTGAAAGAACCAATTATTCCTATTGCTGCCGTTAATGACTACGTAACTGCCAATCCGGGTGCAACTGAAATTATTAATGTATTGTTGAATGATACTATTTATGTGGATGATACTTTGAATTTTTGTCCGCAAAATGCAATTGTGACTCCACCTTTACATGGTACTGTTACAATTAATGCTGATGCGACTATTGCTTATCAGCCTTTCAACAATTATTTTACTTTAGATAGTTTTCAATACCAGATATGTGTGCAGGAGAGTTCTGACAGTAACTGGAATAAAAACTGTTATAAAGAAGGGGTAGAAAGTGCCTGGGTATTTATTTCAATGAACAATGACGGATGCATAATTCCAAATGCATTCTCGCCAAATGACGATGGCATCAATGATGTATTTAAAATTGAATGTGGAACGGATTTACATCTTTCTGTATATAATAACTGGGGAATAGAGTTGTTCCGTGATGATGATTACCAAAATAATTGGGGTGGAACCTATAATGGAGCACCAATACCGGACGGTACGTATTTTTACAGTTTGAAATATTTGTCTAAATCAAATGAAACAATAAGCAAAGCCGGTTTTATTTGTTTGCATAGATAGATTATATACAGTACTCTCCTGTGATTTTTATTTTACAATAACTACACCCTGCATATCAGAATGATTCTTGCAATGATAAGCATAAGTTCCGGGAAACATGAAAGTAGAAATATAGTTTTCTCCTTCTTTTAAATCATTACTGTCAAATAAAGATGCTTCATCGCTTGTTACTGTATGAATGGTAGATTCTTTGTTTATCCATGTAATGGTTGTTCCTGCTGTAATGTTAATAGTAGCCGGGCTGAAACTATGTCCCTTGATAAATACTACATTAGCAGGCGGAATATCATTTCTCTCTTTACAACTTAATAAGCACAAAAAAATAATTCCCAAAAGTGTCGACTTTATTTTCATAATGTATATGTATGTAAGATGCAAATATATGTCTACATCAAAAAAATAAAAAAAAGCCATGCTTTGATAAAATAAGCACGGCTTTTTTCTTTTAGTGGAGCTGGCGAGATTTGAACTCGCGTCCGGACAAAACGTTCATAAGCTTTCTACATGCTTAGTAGAAACTTGATTTTCGTACAGTGGCAGGCGTTATTACAAACCGACCACAGTCTTAGCTTCTGAGTTTCACTTCATAGTCGAAGCAACTATGTTGCTATTCCGATTCGATGATGCTCAGCCGTAAAGTATCGGTCAGACTTTATCGGGGAGCAAAGGCCAAGCTTAATAACCTGTATTAAGCAGCCATTGCGAAAGTATTCTCGCCATATAAAAAGTTTTTGTGCATTAAATTTAACGGGCCAAATCGCACAATGCCCGGCATGCTTACCTACCAACTATCCTGCCGTCAATTCCTGTCAACCCCAATTGTATTTACAAAGTATGATTTCAGAATTACGATTTCAGACAGACTTTTTACAAAGAACTTACAGATAAAACCTTAAAAACAGGTTTTAAGTTCCGCAAAGATAAAAATTCATCATGAAACATTTAGCATTTAGCATTATATGCTTTCAGGCCTTCTTCCAGGCATTTAATTGCTTTATTTAAATCTATGCTATTCAAAACATAAGCAACACGTACTTCGTTTTTACCTTTGCCTTCTGTCGCATAGAATCCACTGGCAGGAGCCATCATTACAGTTTCACCTTCGTAGTTAAAATCGCTGAGCATCCAACGACAAAAATCATCTGTATCGTTCACCGGTAACTGTACAATACAATAAAATGCACCGCCGGGTATATGACATCTTACACCTTCAATTTTGTTTAATCCTTCCACCAAAGTATCTCGGCGTTTTCGGTATTCGGTATTGACTTTTGTGAAATAGTGTTCTTCCACATCAAACATGGCAATAGCACCTAATTGTTCTACCGTTGGCGGACTTAATCGTTGTTGCGCAAATTTTAAGACAGTCTGTAATACTTCTTTATTTTTAGTGGCTACCATTCCAATGCGTGCACCGCAGGCACTAAATCGTTTGGAAATGGAGTCAACCAAGATAGCATGTTGTTCAATCTCAGGAAAACTTAATACGGACGTATAATGTGTGGTATTTCCATAAATAAAATCTCGGTATACTTCGTCGCTGATTAAAAATAAATCATGTTTTAATACTATTTCTTTCAGACGGTTTAATTCATCATCACTATATGCATACCCGGTAGGATTGTTTGGATTGCAAATTAAAATTGCTTTTGTTTTTGAATTTATTACTTTTTCAAATTCATCAATGGACGGCAAAACAAAACCGGTTTCAAAAGTTGTTGGAATCGGACGTACGTTTATATTACCGCTTTTTGAAAATCCTATATAATTAGCATATAAGGGCTCAGGAATAATAATTTCATCGTCAGTATCTAAAATAGAAAATAAAGTAAATAATAATGCTTCTGATCCGCCGGTAGTAACTAATAAATCATCGGGAAGTAAATTTTTTAATCCATACCTGGTTTGAAAAAATTGTGCATACTTATTTCTTATTTCTTCAAATCCATTGGAAGGAGAGTACTCTAAAACTTTTCTATCAATCTTTTTGATAGCATCCCAGAATTGATAAGGAGTTTCAATATCAGGTTGTCCGATATTGAGATGATAAATATGAATGCCATTTTTTTTTGCTTTTTCAGCAAAAGGAGCTAATTTTCTTATGGGTGAAGCCGGCATGGAATTGCCTTTATTGGAAATCTTTGGCATAACTGTTTACAAAAATAAAAAACTCCGGGCGTATTACCCGAAGTTTCTATAAAGTTTATACTCTTTTATTATTGACCGTTACCGCCCAGTATATTTCCTTCCGCATCATCTACGCCTTGTTTCTGAGCAATGGCATTTCCTGAAATATATAAAGTAATATTTTCACCATCCTTGGTAGTTACGGTAATAGACTTTCTGAAAGCTCCTTCTCGTGCCATATTATATTGTGCTTTCACCACACCTTTTTTATTTTTCATTACAGGTTCTTTAGTCCAGGTGGGTGTTGTACAACCACAAGATGCTTTCACATTTTCTAATACAATAGGTTCATCGCCTTCATTGGTAAATTCAAATTCATAGGTAACGGGCTTTCCCTGTGGTTGATTGCCAAAATCATGTTCTGTTTTACTGAAGTTTATTTTAGTTTTTGGCGCCGGTGGATCCGCTTTCAGTAGACCAGTGAATAAGGTAAGTGTGATTAAAAAGAATAAATGTCTCATACTGTGTATTTTATTTTTAGCTGATATTGCTTGTATGCCCACAAATCTCACAAAAAATATACCAAATACTAAGTATCAACAATTATTTTAACGTCAGATTAACACTTTTTTCAAAATGTGTGTAAACAGCTTCTTTTATCGATTTTTTAATGTATTTTTCGTTTTAAATTAGTGTTGAAATTCTCTCTATGACTCTGATTGCTTCTAATCTACTGATAACTAAAGGCGTAAGTCAGCCAGTTTCTTTCGATGAATTTAAAATCGAGGTGCTGAATGATTATCAGCTGGCTTGTATTAGCCGGGAAGCCAGTTTGACAGGCAGAAAAGAAGTGTTAACAGGAAAAGCCAAATTTGGCATTTTCGGTGATGGAAAAGAGTTGCCGCAAATAGCACTAGCCAAAGTTTTTGAAAATGGAGATTTTCGCGCGGGCTACTACCGCGACCAGACTTTTGCATTAGCAACGGGAATTGTTACTGTTGAGCAGCTTTTCGGACAATTATACGCCAATCCGTCGTTGGAAGAAGACCCGCATTCAGGCGGTCGCCAAATGAACAACCATTTTGCCACCAGAAATCTATTCCCGGACGGTAGCTGGAAGGATTTGAAAAACCAGAAAAACTCTGCTGCCGACAATTCTCCAACCGCTTCACAAATGATTAGAGCGTTAGGCCTTGCGATGGCATCCAAAAAATACAGGGAATTAGCCGGACAAATCGGTGAAAACGGGTTTAGTAATAATGGCAACGAAATCTGTTTTGCCACTATCGGTGATGCTTCCACCTCAGAAGGTTTATTCTGGGAGGTAGTAAATGCAGGTGGTGTACTTCAGGTGCCTTTGATTATTTCTGTATGGGATGATGGCTACGGTATTTCCGTTCCAAAAGAAGTGCAAACTACGAAAGGCAGTATTTCACAGGTATTAAAAGGATTTCAAAGAACAGGAAACAGCAATGGCTATGATATTTATGTTGTAAAAGGCTGGAATTATCCGCAATTGGTGGCTACCTATAAAATGGCTGCTGATAAAACCCGTAGAACTCATATTCCTGCCATCGTACACGTGGAAGAATTGACACAACCACAGGGACACTCTACTTCCGGTTCACATGAACGATACAAATCTGCGGAGCGATTACAATGGGAAAAAGAACATGATTGCAATGCACAGTTTAAACGTTGGATTCTTCAAAATAAAATGGCTACAAAAGAAGAACTCGAAGCCATTGAAGCAGATGCAAAAAAATATGTTGCTGCGCAGAAAAAGATTTCATGGAATAAATTTCATGGGCCAATTTTAGAAGAACTGAATGAAGCAAGTATCATTATACAGAAGATAGCAGAAACATCAGCTTATAAAGAACAACTGGAGGAAATCGAAAAAGAATTAAAATATTCTATTGATCCATTGCGGAAAGATGTTTTTAAAACGGTTTCAGATGTGCTGATTCTGGTGAAAGATGAAAAAAATAATGCAATAGAAGAATTGAAAAAATGGCGTTCAGTTCAGACACAGATAAATGATGAACGTTATTCTTCCTATCAGCATACTAACTCTTTGTATTCTCCGATGCGCCTGCCTGTTGTTCCGGCTATATATGAAGAAAGAGCTTCAGTAGTCAGCGGTTATCAGGTGTTGAATGCCTGTTTTGATGCCAACTTTACCCGCGATACGAAGATAGTTGCATTTGGTGAAGATGTCGGAAAAATTGGCGATGTGAATCAGGCGTTTGCAGGCTTACAGGCAAAGTTTGGTAAAGAACGAATCTATGATACAGGAATTCGCGAAGCAAGTATTATGGGTGAAGGAATAGGCTTAGCTATGCGTGGCTTGCGTCCTATTGCAGAAATACAATATTTGGATTATTTGTTATACGGATTACAGCCACTGTCAGATGATTTAGCCTGTTTGTCTTACAGAACAAAAGGAGGTCAGAAAGCACCATTGATTGTACGTACACGCGGACATCGTCTGGAAGGAATCTGGCATACCGGTTCACCTATACAAATGATTTTAGGAGCACTGAGAGGTATGCATATTTGTGTACCACGAAATATGACTCAGGCTGCCGGATTCTATAATTTACTTTTAAGAGGAGATGAGCCTGCATTGGTAATTGAGTGTTTAAATGGTTATCGATTAAAGGAGAAAATGCCTTTAAATCCGGGTGAATTTACGGTGCCATTAGGTGTTCCTGAGATTTTGCAACAAGGAAATGATGTTACATTAGTAACGTATGGTTCCTGTGTGCGTATTGCACAGGAAGCGATTGCAGGTTTGAATAAAGTTGGTATTTCTGTTGAATTGATTGACGTACAAACTTTATTACCGTTTGATACCTATGGTGTGATAGGAAATTCTGTTCGCAAAACAAACCGCGTTGTATTCCTTGATGAAGATTTTCCGGGTGGCGGCACTGCGTATATGCTGCAACAAGTGCTGGAAAATCAAGACATATTCAGATATTTAGATAGTGAACCAATTACGTTGGCTGCAAAAGAACATCGTGGCGCATTTGGCAGTGATGGAGATTATTTCTGCAAACCCAGTGCAGAAGATGTTTTCAGGACTATCAATCAATTAATGAATGAAGTCAATCCAAGAAAGTTTCCGTTGATGTGGTAATTTATTTTTTTATCAATACAGCATATGCTATTGCTTCTTTCTGATAGGATGGCAAAGAATATACAATGCTAATTTGAGTGTCGTCTATTTTGAATATAATAATTTTACAACCCTGATCACATTTATTTGTACCCTCTGTTATAGTTTCTTCAAGATCGATTCTGTTTTTAGTAGCTTTCACTATTTTCCAGTTACCACTGCAACCCAAGGACGGATATGCAATTGATAAGTTGTTGCCTTCTTTAGAGAATTCTACTGACCAGGTTTTTGTGTCAGTCTGATAACCGGTTCCATGCCATTTCCCATCCAACCAGTTGGAAGATTTTGCAAAAGAAAATGTAATGCTGCATGCAATAAAAGTTATTAGAAGAATATAGTTTTTCATTGTTTTATTTTTGTTGAGTGAAAATACAGATAATTTTAATATTATACTGATGTTTAGAAAAATACGAGAGCAGAATTTATCAGGAATATTTTCTTATTTTCAATTGGTGAATGCAGGATTATTATAAAATATTGGAATTGTCATTTGGAGCACCTTCTTCTGCTATAAAATCAGCTTACAGAAGATTAGCATTTCAATATCATCCGGATAAGAATTTTAATGATAAATATGCGGAAGAAAAATTTAAAGAAATTACGGAAGCCTACTACATTCTTTCTGATGACAACAGACGCATCATATATCATGCAGAATACAATGACTTTCTTAATAATAAATATGTAAACAGAATACCGGATTTTTCTAATTATCAGAAACGTTACCATCATCCGACAGATATTCCCAAACAACCACGTGGTCCGGCATCCAGCTATAAAGATAATTTTACACCGCTAAGAATATTTGTTTTTGTTTCTTTTGTATTGATGATAATATATTTGTTGTATCAGTCCGGTATTGAAATGAAAAGAAGAGAACAGGAAAGAGAGCTATTAAATGAACCAAGAGCAGCAATAAAAAATTCAGATACTATTTCAGAAGATGATTTTTTAAAAATAATCTCACAGGAATTTATGATGTCTGATGATTCAACTTTGCTAAAAAGCAACATTGATTCGTTGCGCCATGTGTTTGATTCTATTACGCATGTGACAAAAAACTAAGTCAGTTTATTTAAATACAAACGTATTGTGTTCTCTAAACCCAGATAAATTGCATCACAAATCAGCGCATGCCCAATTGATACTTCGTCTAATTGAACTAAATTATCTTTTAAGAATTTTAGATTATCCAGATTTAAATCATGCCCTGCATTAATTCCTAAACCTAGCTGTTTAGCCATAACACAGGTTTCTTTTATTTCTTTTATTGCTGCTTCTGGATTGACGTAATAGTTTTTTGCATAAGGCCCGGTATAGTATTCTATCCTGTCTGCACCAACATTTGCAGCACCTTCAATCAGATTTTTATCTGCATCTATAAATAATGAAACCCGAATTCCATTGCCCTTCAATTCAGTAATTACCTCTTTCAAAAAATCTTTTTGGAGTACTGTATTCCATCCATGGTCAGATGTTAGTTGATTCGGATCATCAGGTACCAGTGTGCACTGATGCGGTTTTATTTTTAACACTGAATCTAAAAAATGTCTGTCAGGAAAGCCTTCAATATTGAATTCCGTAGTACAGATGTCTTTCAGTGGCTGTAAATCTGAGAACTTACAATGACGTTCATCCGGACGAGGATGCACCGTAATTCCTTGCGCACCGAATCGTTCACAATCTTTAGCAACTTCTATTAAATCAGGATAATTACTACCGCGTGAGTTGCGAAGCAATGCAATTTTATTGAGATTAACAGATAAGCGTGTCATCGATATAAAGGTATAAAAAATATAAGTACTAATTATGTATTTGTTTGCTCATTAATACATTATTGTCACAATAAAATGGTTATAAATTTTTATATTGAGATTACAAAACTAAAATGATGATAAGATTTTATATGTGACAACTTTAGATTTATTTGGCTAATACTAATTCACAAAAAAATTGGGTTTATCAAAAATTCGATACTTTGCTTAATACTTGCTGGTTAATAATTGAAAGCTTTTTTAAATATTTTAAATAACTCTTTCTTTCTCAAAAATATCGATAATCTTATCGATGGTTTGTTCGATGGTTAAAAATGAACGACCACCGGATGCATTGCGGTGACCACCGCCTTCAAAATGTTCGCGGCATATTTTTTCTACAGAAATTTCACCTTTACTTCTGAAAGAAAGTTTGATAATTTTTGGTTCCTGCTTAATAAGAATTGCAACTTTAACATCTTTTATCGTCAGCGGATAATTCACTAAACCCTCAGTATCGCCTGTTTGCAGGTTAAATCGATAGGCATCTTTCTTATCTACAACAATAATTCCAATTCCAATATCTTCACGGATAATCATATTGCGAAACAAAGCGTTTCCTAAGAAGCGCAATTTTTCTTCGCGACCATTCTGGTTTAGTTGTTCCTGAACATAAATAATATTCAACCCGCAATCTAATAAATGTGCGGTAATTTCAAGTGCTTTTTTACTGGTAGCACCATTTGAGAAACTCGCCGTATCCGTCAGTATTCCCGTATAAATACATTCTGAAACCTCTTTAGTAGGAATATAAGCTGGATCGAGTATTTCGAATAAACGATACACCAGTTCACAGGTGGAGCAAGCTTTAATATCGTGTAGTATCCATGCAGCATCAATCTGAGGATTTAGGTGATGGTCAATTAAAGCCAGTTTCGCCTGCGTATTTTTCTTAATAAACTCATTTAGGGGTTCAATTCTGCTTAAATCATTAAAATCAAGACAGAAAATCAATTCTGCAGATTCTATGGCAATCTGACTCAGGCTTGGATTTTCCAGATAATTCCATACTTCGTCGCAACCGGGCAAGTACCCGAAATATGCAGGAAATTCTGTTGGAGAAATGACGCGTACATCATGTCCGAGAGGTTGTAAATAATTATACAATGCCAGCGAAGAGCCCATTGCATCACCATCCGGCTTTTGATGTGTGGTGATAACTATATTTCTCGATGTTTTTAAAAATTCCTGTAGCGTTGCTATATTTTCCATGCACCTCAAAGATAGTAAAAGGTAATGTTTAATGATAAATGTTTAATGATGAATGTTGACAAAGTACAAGAACAACAAGCAACATCGGGAACCGTACTATGATTGATGTCTGACTTTTGATTCAAATACTAAGTTAATTAATGGTAAATAATTGATTTTGTGAAGGGTAAACTGTGAACTGTAAACTATCTTTGCTCAAAATTTATACAATGGCAACGAACAGAACATTTACAATGATTAAGCCGGATGCAGTTGAGGCAAATAATATTGGCTCTATACTGGCAATGATGACGGAAGCCGGTTTTAAGGTGGTGGCATTAAAATACACTAAATTATCAGAAGCTCAGGCTGGAAAATTTTATGAAATACACAAAGAACGACCGTTTTATGGTGAATTGGTTGAATTTATGAGCAGAGGTCCGATTGTTGCTGCTATTCTTGAAAAGGATAATGCTGTTGAAGACTTTCGTAAATTGATAGGAGCAACTAATCCTGCACAGGCAGAAGAAGGTACTATCCGTAAGCGTTTTGCAAAATCTATTGGCGAAAATGCTGTTCACGGTTCTGATTCTGATGAAAATGCTGAAATTGAAGGTAATTTCTTCTTCAGTCAGTTGGAAAGATTCTAATTTACAATATTATGTAACAGTAATTTCTGCATTCCGATTATTCGGAAAATTAAATGTTTTAAAATATAAAAAGGTTCTCGGATAGGGAACCTTTTTTTGCTGAATTGAAATTTAGGGAAGTTGCATTATAATTTGGAAAGTCTGTTGTGAA
The DNA here is from genome assembly GCA_046329785.1 of Chitinophagales bacterium. GTDB lineage: Bacteria > Bacteroidota > Bacteroidia > Chitinophagales > JADIYW01 > JADJSS01. The sequence goes on along the minus strand of JAXLTZ010000004.1, from coordinate 74,622 downwards.
TTGATTTTAGATTGTGTTCTTTATATACTAATTTCAACCCTGATAACTGTGTTGCAGCGCAAATACTAGTTGTGAATTGATTTTAGATTGTGTTCTTTATATACTAATTTCAACTAAATTCGGATCTTTTATCTATGTCTGCATGTTGTGAATTGATTTTAGATTGTGTTCTTTATATACTAATTTCAACCCGAGTTATCCGCTACCATTTTTTCACTTGTTGTGAATTGATTTTAGATTGTGTTCTTTATATACTAATTTCAACCCAACATGCTTTTTATGTTGACCGACATCGGTTGTGAATTGATTTTAGATTGTGTTCTTTATATACTAATTTCAACCAATGGTTCTATGACTGTTGATGACTTCTAGTTGTGAATTGATTTTAGATTGTGTTCTTTATATACTAATTTCAACATTTGCGTTAGGTGGCGCATTGAATCACCAGTTGTGAATTGATTTTAGATTGTGTTCTTTATATACTAATTTCAACCTATTTTAAAATTGTTATTGTCGCAATATTGTTGTGAATTGATTTTAGATTGTGTTCTTTATATACTAATTTCAACAGGACAGTGTACAGAAGGAAATTATTGATAGTTGTGAATTGATTTTAGATTGTGTTCTTTATATACTAATTTCAACAATAAAAAGGTTTTTTGTATTATCTGTAATGTTGTGAATTGATTTTAGATTGTGTTCTTTATATACTAATTTCAACTATCAGAGGTTATACAAATAATTAACGATGGTTGTGAATTGATTTTAGATTGTGTTCTTTATATACTAATTTCAACACGTTTATAAAAGACTCTATCAGTTTTGTGGTTGTGAATTGATTTTAGATTGTGTTCTTTATATACTAATTTCAACATTAGGTTACTACTCAAAAACAAGCCTACAGTTGTGAATTGATTTTAGATTGTGTTCTTTATATACTAATTTCAACATACAGTATCTCCTTTATTTGAATAAAGATGTTGTGAATTGATTTTAGATTGTGTTCTTTATATACTAATTTCAACATTAGCGCAAATAATAGCATTATACGAACAGTTGTGAATTGATTTTAGATTGTGTTCTTTATATACTAATTTCAACCAATCCGTATATTGAAGAAAGTGAAAGAATGTTGTGAATTGATTTTAGATTGTGTTCTTTATATACTAATTTCAACTAAGAATGCAGGAGTTACAATCAAAGGAGTGTTGTGAATTGATTTTAGATTGTGTTCTTTATATACTAATTTCAACCATAAAGGTTCCCCAACCTTAATTCAGATAGTTGTGAATTGATTTTAGATTGTGTTCTTTATATACTAATTTCAACCTTGATGAAGACCCGGATAATGCAGGAACAGTTGTGAATTGATTTTAGATTGTGTTCTTTATATACTAATTTCAACTTCCATATATATTTACAGCTGCTCCGGAATGTTGTGAATTGATTTTAGATTGTGTTCTTTATATACTAATTTCAACTTGCATTATAATGGAAAAAATTACATTTGAGTTGTGAATTGATTTTAGATTGTGTTCTTTATATACTAATTTCAACAAAAGTAAAATCTTTTAAATCTGCGGATTGTTGTGAATTGATTTTAGATTGTGTTCTTTATATACTAATTTCAACGATAGAGATGATAACAATGCGTTAAAAGTAGTTGTGAATTGATTTTAGATTGTGTTCTTTATATACTAATTTCAACTTATTAAAAAAGGTAAATACAAACCCAAAGTTGTGAATTGATTTTAGATTGTGTTCTTTATATACTAATTTCAACATAGAAGCACAAAAGGTTATTGATGCTAAAGTTGTGAATTGATTTTAGATTGTGTTCTTTATATACTAATTTCAACTAGAAGATAAAGGAAGTGAAGCGAATGCAAGTTGTGAATTGATTTTAGATTGTGTTCTTTATATACTAATTTCAACCTTGAAAATTTGAGAAAACACTTAGTAAGTTGTGAATTGATTTTAGATTGTGTTCTTTATATACTAATTTCAACAACTGGATATAGTGCAGCTTCAATATTCTGGTTGTGAATTGATTTTAGATTGTGTTCTTTATATACTAATTTCAACTTCATCTCCGGAAACATATAGCAACCATAGTTGTGAATTGATTTTAGATTGTGTTCTTTATATACTAATTTCAACTTATAACTAATGTACCTTGACCGGTTGTTCGTTGTGAATTGATTTTAGATTGTGTTCTTTATATACTAATTTCAACTAACAATTCTGACAGGTCTATTATCCGATGGTTGTGAATTGATTTTAGATTGTGTTCTTTATATACTAATTTCAACAGACGCAACAGATGCTTTTGTATCCATTGAGTTGTGAATTGATTTTAGATTGTGTTCTTTATATACTAATTTCAACTAAGACAGAAAGTTTAATGCACTTGTCAGAGTTGTGAATTGATTTTAGATTGTGTTCTTTATATACTAATTTCAACTTGGAGATATGTAAGTTTCGTCGTTACCGAGTTGTGAATTGATTTTAGATTGTGTTCTTTATATACTAATTTCAACTAAAAACAAGAGAATTATTATTTAAAGATAGTTGTGAATTGATTTTAGATTGTGTTCTTTATATACTAATTTCAACTAAGTGCCTTATATTTGTATCATCAAATAAGTTGTGAATTGATTTTAGATTGTGTTCTTTATATACTAATTTCAACTATTTCAGAATCAGACAATGTTCTTCTTGAGTTGTGAATTGATTTTAGATTGTGTTCTTTATATACTAATTTCAACAAAAACTATGAAAATTAAAACCCTTGCACAGTTGTGAATTGATTTTAGATTGTGTTCTTTATATACTAATTTCAACTAATACAAAAATAGCAAAGTGGTTGGGAAAGTTGTGAATTGATTTTAGATTGTGTTCTTTATATACTAATTTCAACTTTCTAAGCATTTATACATGGCTTTAGAATGTTGTGAATTGATTTTAGATTGTGTTCTTTATATACTAATTTCAACAAAAACAGGTAACAGGGCTTATAAGGCAATGTTGTGAATTGATTTTAGATTGTGTTCTTTATATACTAATTTCAACTATCGGTTCTGATAAATGGAAATGGTCACGGTTGTGAATTGATTTTAGATTGTGTTCTTTATATACTAATTTCAACGAAAGAATTTGTGTAACTCCGTCTGTCAAGTTGTGAATTGATTTTAGATTGTGTTCTTTATATACTAATTTCAACAAACTATATTATTAAACGCATCTTTAATTGGTTGTGAATTGATTTTAGATTGTGTTCTTTATATACTAATTTCAACAGAAACATCGAGAGAGTGGTGTAAGCACAGTTGTGAATTGATTTTAGATTGTGTTCTTTATATACTAATTTCAACCGTTGATACTATGTAAAAAATTATAGCACCGTTGTGAATTGATTTTAGATTGTGTTCTTTATATACTAATTTCAACATTATGAATACTGAATATCTAAAATTCTTAGTTGTGAATTGATTTTAGATTGTGTTCTTTATATACTAATTTCAACGCTCGTGATATTATTATACGTCAATCTAACGTTGTGAATTGATTTTAGATTGTGTTCTTTATATACTAATTTCAACAAAGTATTCATGTTTACTTTAGTGTCTAAAGTTGTGAATTGATTTTAGATTGTGTTCTTTATATACTAATTTCAACCCAAACCATCAATGTACTGTTTGTTTTTTAGTTGTGAATTGATTTTAGATTGTGTTCTTTATATACTAATTTCAACCATTGCATTGATAGGTTCTTTGATATTTGAGTTGTGAATTGATTTTAGATTGTGTTCTTTATATACTAATTTCAACATCAGAAAACGCTGTACCAAATGCCAACGTGTTGTGAATTGATTTTAGATTGTGTTCTTTATATACTAATTTCAACCTGAGCTTAAGCAACGTCTAGCTGACGAAAGTTGTGAATTGATTTTAGATTGTGTTCTTTATATACTAATTTCAACTTTTCCTGATTTAATTTTGTTCGAAGATTAGTTGTGAATTGATTTTAGATTGTGTTCTTTATATACTAATTTCAACAAAGTGATTGTAATAAATCCATAATGTCAGTTGTGAATTGATTTTAGATTGTGTTCTTTATATACTAATTTCAACCGTGGCGGGTTGGCATAAGTTAGTGTAACGGTTGTGAATTGATTTTAGATTGTGTTCTTTATATACTAATTTCAACCTATATGCTTTCATATTGAAAAAAATGTGAGTTGTGAATTGATTTTAGATTGTGTTCTTTATATACTAATTTCAACAATCTTTAAATGGTGATAACCATTGCGAAAGTTGTGAATTGATTTTAGATTGTGTTCTTTATATACTAATTTCAACATACGCCCTGTATTATTGCGCCTACGTCAGGTTGTGAATTGATTTTAGATTGTGTTCTTTATATACTAATTTCAACTGCTTATGCAAAAACAACGTTTGTATCTGAGTTGTGAATTGATTTTAGATTGTGTTCTTTATATACTAATTTCAACGCAACCGTCTCCAGTACTTTTTCGGTGAGAGTTGTGAATTGATTTTAGATTGTGTTCTTTATATACTAATTTCAACTCGGACGAGCCAAAGTAGTTAACGGACAAAGTTGTGAATTGATTTTAGATTGTGTTCTTTATATACTAATTTCAACCAGCTTTGAAAAAGGCAGAAAAGTGAAAGTGTTGTGAATTGATTTTAGATTGTGTTCTTTATATACTAATTTCAACAAAACTGAGTGATGCAACCACAGCTTATCAGTTGTGAATTGATTTTAGATTGTGTTCTTTATATACTAATTTCAACTGCCTCGTCGTAGATCCAAACGCTTTACTGGTTGTGAATTGATTTTAGATTGTGTTCTTTATATACTAATTTCAACAAATCAACTGTTAAACTCTCAACAAATATTGTTGTGAATTGATTTTAGATTGTGTTCTTTATATACTAATTTCAACTAATTGAACGATATGAAGGACAAGATTCTGTTGTGAATTGATTTTAGATTGTGTTCTTTATATACTAATTTCAACTATGGCTGCATTGTTTGCACGTACATCACAGTTGTGAATTGATTTTAGATTGTGTTCTTTATATACTAATTTCAACGGTGAAGTCAATTTAAGAAATCACCTGGTAGTTGTGAATTGATTTTAGATTGTGTTCTTTATATACTAATTTCAACCGGTTGTAACGGAAATAGTTGCCACAGATAGTTGTGAATTGATTTTAGATTGTGTTCTTTATATACTAATTTCAACTTACCGCCTGATTGAGGTGAGCCATACATAGTTGTGAATTGATTTTAGATTGTGTTCTTTATATACTAATTTCAACTTTTAAAAATGAATTACCTATTCCTATCATGTTGTGAATTGATTTTAGATTGTGTTCTTTATATACTAATTTCAACTAACAATCCATTCTTTTATTCATATAGCCAGTTGTGAATTGATTTTAGATTGTGTTCTTTATATACTAATTTCAACAAATGTAAAGATGGCACCACTCAGCAATCAGTTGTGAATTGATTTTAGATTGTGTTCTTTATATACTAATTTCAACATTCTTCTGGTCTAATGCCTAAGGATGTAAGTTGTGAATTGATTTTAGATTGTGTTCTTTATATACTAATTTCAACATTATGAGTGATTTAACTAATAACACCGAGTTGTGAATTGATTTTAGATTGTGTTCTTTATATACTAATTTCAACTTTCCTCTTCCAGCACATAGAACATACAAAGTTGTGAATTGATTTTAGATTGTGTTCTTTATATACTAATTTCAACAGGCAAGGGTTTAATGACATTCAATTTAAGTTGTGAATTGATTTTAGATTGTGTTCTTTATATACTAATTTCAACTGCCTAAGGTGTAGATGCCTTTTATAATTCAACACTACCATGTAAAGATGTTGTGAATTGATTTTAGATTGTGTTCTTTATATACTAATTTCAACAAAAGCACAAATTGAACAAATGATAGGTCACAATCAATTTTCAAAAGTTGTGAATTGATTTTAGATTGTGTTCTTTATATACTAATTTCAACCTATCTTTGAAGATTGCATATCACTGCATATCGAAGATGTTGTGAATTGATTTTAGATTGTGTTCTTTATATACTAATTTCAACAGATGTTACTGTGTTATTAGTATTTATTGGTGTTTTGGCTGAAATTAGTATTAAAAAAATGCCTGTTCTTTACATGTTTCGTTGTAAATGCAGGCATTTTTCTATTTTAAATAAGCAGATTTTCAGAGAAAAAAAGGAGAAGTCGTCATTCCCTCGTAAGAGGGAATCTCAAACATTCTCTAATGAGATTCCCGTTTTCACGGGAATGACTTCGTTGTTATTTAGATATGAAATTACCCTTAAAATAACTCCAGTTGCTGAGGTATATCTGGCAAAGGAGCTTCCTTTTTACCAATAAATAACTCCATTTGTCCGAATTGCTTATCTGTTATACAAATAATGCCGACATGTCCAAGTTCCGGCAGCATGTTTTTAACGCGTTTTATATGTACTTCCGCATTCTCCCGACTGCTGCTATGGCGCAGATAAATAGAAAACTGAAACATGGAAAAGCCATCATCCAGTAATTTCTTGCGAAATTTGGTGTAGCGTTTCCGGTCAGCATCCGTTTCGGTCGGCAAGTCAAAAAATACCAATACCCACATAATCTGATAAGCATTTAGTTTCATGGTTTAAAATATTGAATGATGGAAGCTTAATGCTATAATTCAACATTCATCATTCAATATTTATTATCAACTGAACTCAGGGTAGAGTATTTTTTTTGTTTTTCCTTCAAAACAAGCCGCCAGCGATGCTGTTGTTCGCTGCAAACCAACCATCAGCGGACTATCTTTGCCGTCAATTCTTAAATCAATATTCGGAATGTTTAATAAGCGTCTTTTAATTTCTGTAGTCAATTCTTGCTCTTCATTTTCCAGCATTACTTCTTTCACTAAATGGTCAACATACGGGCGATAGGGTTCCATAATATCATCTGCCAGGCAATAGGCATTGTATTTATTACGGTGATGAATGCCCAGGGTAGGCAATAAACCCGAAGAAACCAACCCACGCGCGACCGTTGCCCGTAAAATGGCATAGCCGTAATTCAGGAAATTGTTTGGATATTCTCCAAACCGTTCCCGCACAAAAAATGGGTCTTCCTCGTTAAACAGCACTTTCCAGTAATAGCGAGCTGCCTGCGCTTCCTGATTAGAAGTATCACCGCTCAAGACCAGCTGTGCATAACGTTTCAGGTAGCTATTGTCAATTTCCCATTTTTCTAAAACAGCCGACTGGTTTTGAATCTTTGCTTTTATGGTTTGCTGCCACAGTTGTTTTTTCAAAGGCTCAGAGGCTTCTACCTGTGCCTGAAATTTTTCGGACTGCTGGGTATGGCCGTCCAAATTCAGCATCAATCCGGTCGGATGATGTTTTTCATTGCAGGTGATTATAGCAGCATTATTTTCGAGGAGTTTATGCAATACTGCATGCGTAACAGAAATCTGATAATGATCAATTACTATCACACCAATATCTTCTATCGCTACCGTAACTTCTTTCTCCTCCGTTTTAATTAGTAACTGCTGTTGCTGCACGGAGAGGCGGGTAGGATTACCGAAGTATAGAGTACGTTTAATCACAAATTTAGTTTAACCATTTTATTGAACCATCTTTTTTAAATTCAAAGTCTTTGTATTCAATTGCACATATAAATTTATCTGAAGTAAGATATAGTCTTGCTTGGTATTTTGTTAAGTCAATTTCTTTGTCACCATTTCCTAAAATATCATTTTTTCTTGCTTCAATATGATTTTGGAGATAGATATATTTTGTTGGTGTAATTTCATTAAACTTATAAATAATAAATATTCTTTTTAAGAATTCAGATACATTATTTTTTTCTAAATCTTTTAATTCTTCAATACTTTCTTTGTACAAAAGAACCCTTACTCCTGTCTGAATTATAGATATGAGCGGAATAGTATTTTTTTTCTTCTCGATACTTTTATAGCCTTGTAATTGATATAGCTCGTTTATATTACTTAATTTTAGTTGTGATAACTCAAATAAACTAACTATTTTGAAAGCTCTTTCAATCTTATTGTCTGGCATTTTTCCTTCATAATATAAACATAGTTCCATACTATCATTTTGGGCATAAACACTATTTTTATAATCATTTTTTGATTTAAAATCATGTTGACGAATTGAAATAGCTTTTTCAGCAGAAAGATACCCTCTTCCAGCAGCAACCTTACACCTTACATTTTTAATAATTGTATTATTATTAGGGAATGAAATCGGTTCTAATTTGGCTTTATCAAATGAAAGTCCATTTGATATTCTATCTTCTAACTCAGTTTGTACTATTTTTTGAATATTCTTATCTACAATATGGTTGCAATCTTTGATACTAGTAAATGATGATATTGGATAACGTTCAACTAAATTGAGAGTGCCTTCATTTTTTATCACACCAAAAAAACTTTCTTTATGTAACTGTCCTCTAATACTATCACCTTTTGCAACTAAAGGAATTTTCTTTCCTTTATCATTTAATTTATAATGCCACTTTCCACTGCCATCTTTATATTTCACATATTGTATTTCGCCACGTTTTCTTACGTTCTTAGAGGTTGGTGTAAGCGTACTATTTTTTGATTGAAAGTTATTTAATACTTCATTTTCTATGTCTAAAATATAATGCGATTCAAAAGTCTGCCATTGTCGTGGCTTTTCATGATAAGATATACCACGTTCATTATCTTCATTGTAACGTAATAATATTTTATCTCTTATTGCAGCAGGTGGTATTAAAGTCAAAACTGCAGCATCAATTGCATGGTGGCTATGCTTTGTTCGTTCTTTCTCCTCAAAACGTGGTTGTATTTTATAAATTTTTCTGAAATCTGATGTTATACTTCCTTTTTGTGCTTCTACTTTATTAAATATGGTTTTTAAATATGGTATTGCATATTTAGTAATAGTTTGAGTATCTCTTAATTGGCTGTTGCGCCAACCTGCTTTATATTCTGTTTGAGTAAATGATTTGTATTTATGCCGCCAGTAGTTTAAATCAAATTTGATATAGTGCCTGCGAATAATGATATTGTCTTTTATATCTTTTTTATCAGATGTTTTTGCTTTCCATTCAGCATACAATTTTTCTAATTCTTCAACTTTCTTTTTCATTGCATCTAAACGCGGTAAGATAGCAGTATAGGTAATACCATCAATTGTATAATCAGTATCATAGTTTGGACAGTCAAATGGTATCTTTTTACCTTTTATTTGTTGGTTATATAGTTTATCTGCAATAGTGAGATTCTTTAATTCATTGTCAAAACTCATGCTTGCAGGAATGGTGTGTTCGTAATCATATTTAGCACCATTAAGCAAATCAGTTAGTTCAATAGTTTTTCCTGTATATATACATTGGTAATCTTGCTCTGTCCATAACCGAACTTTATCAATTAAATTTTTCACATCATTCGGTGCAAATTGTTCAAAATTGTCATTATAAAATTCTTTTATTTTTTTTAAATAAGTTGCATTTTCTGATTCCCTATTACGTTGCCATTTTTCTATTGCTTTTCGTTCATTTGCATTATTTAATTCGCGTGCTGTTTCAATTACAACTCTTGTATTTTCATCTATTTTATCATTTTCAATCAAGTAATTTATAAGATGTTTTAATTGATGCATTGTTTTTAATGCCATCGGGTTTTTAAACCCTTTACTAATTGGTTCAGGATTGCCCAATATTTTCTTATTATTCCTAATAGGTGCATTTGGATATGTTTCCTGTTCTGAAGGATGCCAAAGATATTTTATGTTTTCTGAAAGAATATCATAAGTATCTTGTAAGTGTTGAAATATCTTATCATGCAATCTTGCTGTTTTAAGGAAATGATTTTCAGGTTTATTTTTGGGTGCATTTAAAAATGTTTCTATTTCTTTTATAATTTCATTTTCAATATTCATCTGTAGTTGCAATCCAAATCTTTCCCAAGTTTTCTCTCCATAAACTTCGATGATTTTTTGCTGTATAGTCTCTAATCTATTGGTTGTAAATATTTCTTTATTTTCAAAATACTGTGTAATGAGTCCATTAAGAATTTCAAATTTTACACGTTCTCTCTTATCCTCAACAATCACCTCATTTATTACTTTGCTAAAGTTTTCAATATCTTCAGCACTTATGTTTTTATAATTCATTACCTTATCTATATTTGCTAAATATACTGAGTGACTATAAAGAAATCCTTGTTGTAAATATGGTAATATCTTCTTAATTGCATTGAGACTTAGTGTTGCATAACCTTGCTGTAATCGAATTTTTGTAAACTTGTTAGCTTTATCTTCATCAAGTTCTAAATTTTTAATAGCAAATTCTTTTAAGAATACATGAGGTTGGATTTTATCTTTTTTGTTTGCTCCTTTTGAAAAATGTAAGTGCCAAAGGTCTTCTACACTATATTTACATTTGGTATCTTTTATTTTATTTTCATAAGAATTTTGCCAGTCTAATTTAATTTTCCAGTCTTCACCAAAAATATCTTTAAAATAGTTTAATAATGTATTACTAATTACTTTTGTGTCATCAGGAAATTTAGCTCCAATCTGATAGCCGACTTTCTTTAATTCTTTATTAATACTGTTTAGTTTAAAATCATTTCCTACTTTGTAAAATATTGGATATACTACATTATGCAATACTTCTCTTAATGGCATTAAATCAGTCGTAGTTTTACTATTATCTATTGGTTTAATTTTTAGATTATTTATAAAAATCCAGGTTCGGTATTCTTCATAAAAAGGATGGCTAATTGGACACCTGCGTTTGTTTTTTAAATAAGTACACAATCCTACATTTCCTTTTTGTGTTCTCAAAGGTCGTTGCCAAACAATTGCATGTTTTATCTTATCAGTCAAGTGTTCAAGTTGTTGTACCTTGCATATTTCTTCTATTTCTTTCTCAAAATCAGAACGCAGGTTATATCTTTTTCTAATTCGTGCATTCGTTTCTTTTTGCAAATTATATAATGCAGCTCCTAATGTTTTATATTTTTCTATGTATGGTTTAATTTCATTTACACCAATTGCACCGGCATCACCGCCACCTTCCATTATGGTTTTACTTTCTTTTTGTGCTTCTTCATCATCTTCTATATCTTGTAAATTATTATATCCTCTTCTTTGCACTAATTGGTAAAGTACTCGTCCAATAATTTCAGGATTGGATTGGAATATTTTCTTTTGTTTTTCGTCTGTACTAATAATCAATTTTCTAAACAGATAATAACTTTCATGTTTATTGGCATCAAATAAACCAAAGTCCGGTTTTCCATCACCATTGAAGTCAAATCGTAACCAATCAATAAATTTTTTGCTTTGCGGATATTTTCTACCAGAACCTTTTGTATAATGTTTCCATTCATTCAGTTCTTCTATTGAAAGCGGACACATTTTATTTTCAATGAGTAATCCTAATAATTCCCACTTTCTATATTTCTCTGCTTGGTAATTTCTTCTTTTCCCTCTGCTTTCTGTTCTTTTTTGAACCATAGGATGTTCACCGGATTTGTCTTCTGCTACTCCTTTCTCAAATGTCAAAACTCCTTTCTCAATAATTTGATTTTGAGGATTTGAAGTATCTCTTATTGCCCAACCAATAGAATTTGTGCCTAAATCTAAGCCAATTACTTTTTCCATACTTTTACAGTTGTATATACTAAATTAGAAAATATTTTATATATTTGTGTTACACAATTTAAATCTTTTCACAATAAGGCTATAAGCCGAAGATTAAATCTTAAGTTCTGCGTACTCCGTGGAACTTTTTTTATAAAATCAATTCACAATTAGGATTATTCCGTTGTGAAAACATTTAAGTCGCCTCGCCTTACCATGCGAGGCATTTTTATAAATGTTTCATGAACACATTAAAAAATAAATTACAGAATTGAATAAAACATCTAAGTCGGCGCAAGTCGCCTTTTTTTTATTTCCTTTTTTGAATACATTAAAAATAAGTGAAGATTATAGCTAAAACATTTGAGTTAGCTGCCTTTTATATGCAGAATTTTTTTATTTAAATGTTAATGCAGATTTAAACAAAAAAGAGGCAACACTATTCAGTATTGCCTCTTATTGTAGCGGGAACAGGACTCGAACCTATGACCTTCGGGTTATGAGCCCGACGAGCTACCAACTGCTCCATCCCGCGATGTGGTGCAAAATTACACTCTTTTATTTGCAAATCAACATTAATTTTCAGTAAATTTATTACACAATTACTTTTTAGGATTTTTTTAAGTAAAAATTTAGACCATCTACCATGAACCATAAAGCAGGATATGTAAATATTTTAGGTAAACCCAATGTGGGAAAATCTACCTTAATGAATGCACTCGTTGGTGAGCGCGTCTCCATTATTACTTCAAAAGCACAAACCACCCGGCATAGAATACTTGGTATTGTGAACGGGGATAATTTTCAGATGATATTTTCCGACTTGCCGGGCATCATCAAACCTGCATACAAGATGCAGGAATCTATGATGGATTTTGTGCGCACCTCACTCGAAGATGCGGATACCTTCATTTATATGGTGCAAATAGGCGATAAGCCGGAAAAACAACCGGAAGAATATGAGAAAATTAAGAAGATGAAAGTGCCGGTAGTGCTTCTTCTGAATAAAATGGATATTGCCGAGCATGAAGAAGTGGAGCAGGAACGTTTGCTTTGGGCTTCTGATTTTCCAAAAGCAAAAGTGATGCCCTTCTCGGCTAAGTTTAACTGGAATCTAGAAACATTAATGAATGATTTGGTGGAATATCTGCCGGAAAGTGAGCCTTATTTTGGAAAAGATGACTGGACAGACAGACCGGAACGATTTTTTGTTACAGAAGTAATTCGTGAAAAAATACTAATGAATTACAAACAGGAAATACCCTACAGTTGCGAAGTGGTTTGTTCCTATTTTATGGAAGATGGCGATATTATTAAGATTTCTGTAGATATTTATGTAGAACGGGAGAGTCAGAAACCGATTTTAATTGGCAAAAACGGAGAAATGCTCAAAAAAGTAGGTACGCAGGCAAGAATCGACCTCGAAAAATTCTTCGGTAAGAAAATATTCCTCGAAACACATGTGCGCGTTTCAGATAACTGGAGGAATAATGAAAGTATGTTACGTAAATTCGGCTATCGCGATTATTAATGTAACAATATAGCAATGAAATAATGTAATAATGAGGATTATGTAAATATGCTTTTAAGGATAATGCTGTTGATAATCCGTATTTTTGCAGACCGAATTTTTATAAATCGTACATTGTACATCGTAAATCGTAAATCAAAGTGTCTTATACAGTTGCTATCATAGGTCGTCCGAACGTAGGAAAATCAACCTTATTTAATCGTTTATTAGAAGAAAGAAAAGCTATTACCGACGATTTTAGCGGCGTTACACGCGACCGCCAATATGGTATTTCCGAATGGAACGGTAAAACATTTAATGTAATTGACACAGGTGGTTTTGTACTGCATTCTGATGATGTGTTTGAAAAGGCTATACGCGGACAAGTGAGACTGGCAATAGAAGAAGCTGATTTGATGATTTTTATGGTGGATGTAACAACCGGTATTACCGATTTGGATGAATCTTTAGCACAGGAATTACGTAAAACAAAAAAGCCGGTCGTTGTTTGTGTAAATAAAGTAGATAATACGGAGCGTTCTTATGCGGCCAACGAATTTTATGGGCTGGGTTTTGAAAATTTGTTTTCAGTTTCCTGTATGAGCGGAAGCGGTACCGGAGAAATACTGGATTTTATTACGGAACAAATTCCGGACGATATAGAAAATGCAGTAGATATTTATGCGGAGCTGCCAAAGATTACTATTGTAGGTCAACCAAATGTTGGCAAGTCCACTTTACTGAATGCATTAATAGGTGAGGAAAGGAATATTGTAACAGATATTGCAGGCACTACCAGAGATTCCATTCACACACATTACAATTTATATGGTAAAGAATTTCTGTTGGTAGATACTGCAGGTATTCGTAAAAAAAATAAAGTACATGAAGATCTGGAGTTTTATTCTGTGATTCGTGCGGTGAAAGCGATAGAAGAATCAGATGTATGTATTTTGATGCTGGATGCTACCGTTGGTATAGAATTGCAGGATTTAAAAATCTTCAGCATCATAGAACAGCGCAAAAAAGGAATTGTAATACTGGTAAACAAATGGGACGCTATTGAAAAAGATTCTAAAACTATTTTAGAATTTGAGAAAAGGATAAAAGATAAAATCGCACCATTTACGGATATACCTATTGTATTTGTTTCCGCGCTGGAAAAACAACGTATCTATCAGGCGATAGACAAAGTAATAGAAGTGTATAATAACAAACAAATTAAAATTCCGACGCATAAACTGAATGAGATTATGCTCGCGGAAATCGAAAAATACGGACCGCCTGCTTACCGTGGTGAGTATATTAAAATAAAATACGTGCAACAGTTACCAAGTCATACTCCATCATTCGCGTTCTTTTGTAATCATCCTGATTTTATTCGCGAACCATATAAGAATTATCTGGAAAACAGAATGCGTGAACACTTTCCTTTAACAGGTGTGCCCATCAATATTTTCTTCAGAAAAAAATAATCCGTTAGACAGAATTTTATTCGTTAACTATTTTAGTCAATTCTACTGTCCATCCTAAGTTCATGTATGTAATTAATGGACAGGCCGCATCATTTATGTATCGAATAGTGTACTCGGCAGATTTATTTGTGTCTTTCCCTTTTATTTCTTTCAATTCGATATTTCCAAAATCTGTTTTATAGGTTGGTTTATTATCAGTATCAGAAAAAGGGATAGTGTATTCATCATTTGTATCTAATTGAATCCATGCAGTTTTTGGTTTTATAGCAGCACCATTATTTGCCGAAATAGTTTCTATGCCGGATAAATATGTTTTATTTATTGCATAATAAATATAACTGGATACAAAAACACTTACTCTGTCATTTAAAATAACATCTTTACCTGAAAAATAATTATACATCGTTTGTGCCGTATTCAATGCCTGCGGCAACATCTCTACTCTTGCCTTTATCGGTGCGCTGCTTCTTAAATCGTAATCAAAGATGATTCCTTTTCCCATATCCAGCGATACAATTTTTACAATAAACGGATATGAATTACTGCCATTGTTAACCATATAATGCAATTCAGTTCCTGCTTTAATATATTCCGTTGGCTTTATGGTTTTTTCAGTAGCGAACAAAGTTGTTACACAAAAAAATAAAATGAGAAATGGGGATGTGTTTTTCATAGTGATTCTTATATTTAAAAATAAGGATTAACAATGAGAATGTAAATACCTGTATCTCTAAAAAACATACAGCAGAATACTATAGTACTACTAAATCAAAGAAATGCAAAAATTATTTTTTTAATTCCAGCATTGCACGTTGTATCATTTTATCATCTTTTACCACCACCTGATAAAAACCGTCTGTTTTCCATCCTTGTCTTGCTAAGAATGCTTTTAAACGGACACTTAAATATGGTTTTGACTTTTCAGTATAGATTGCCGTCGCTTTGTTTACTCCATGATCAAAACAATATTTAGTAAACTGTGTATACAAGTTATTGTCCACAATGAAATTTGTATTGAACTGTTCTATCGAATTATATTTTGAAAACAAATTCTTATTCGCTGAAAAATAGTTATAAGCAAACTCCTGAACTAAACTCATCCCGAATACTTCATTCACAAACGGGTTGTACATACTGGTGTCCATAGGAATATACACATCCGGTGTGATACCGCCACCTCCGTATACAGTTCTGCCTTTTATCAGTGTTTTGTAAATTGTCTTTTTATCCTGTTTTATACTATCCTGATTAAAAACTTCACCGTCTTTATAACGTTTGCTGATGTCTCCGTAATAATCTTCAACATTGTCTTCATAAGGACGTTGTATACTTCTGCCGCTAGGTGTATAATATTTGGCAATTGTTAAACGAACAGAACTTCCGTCGCCCACTTCATACTCCTGCTGTACCAAGCCTTTTCCAAAAGAACGACGACCGATAATCACACCTCTGTCCCAATCTTGTACTGCACCGCTCACGATTTCGCTGGCTGAAGCGGAGCCTTCATCAATCAGAACTGCTAATTTTCCTGTTTCAAACAATCCTGCTGTTCTTGCTTTATCGTATGTTTTCGGCATGGTTCTGCCTTCCGTATATACGATTGTCTTATTACCGTCCAGAAATTCATCAGCAATCGCAGTTGCCTGATCCATAAATCCACCCGGGTTTTGTCGTAAGTCTAATATCAGTCGCTGCATGCCTTTTTTATGCAATGCTTCCAGTTTTTCATAAAATTCTTCATAAGTGGTTTTAGAAAAACGATTGATTTTGATATAACCGGTTTGATTGTCCAACATGAATCCGGCATCCACACTATACAATGGAATTTTATCCCTTTTGATGGTATAGGTAATTAATTTTCTGGTTCCGCTTTTCAGCATCGTTACTTTTACTTTGCTGTCTTTGGGGCCTTTTAGTTTTTTCATCACCATTTCATTAGTGATTTTGGTGCCGGCTACCACCGTATCATTTATTCTGATGATTTTATCACCGGCAGAAATACCTGCCTGTTCGGATGGTCCGCCACTAATTGGGGTTACTACTTGTATAGTGTCTTTCTGTATAGAAAATTCGATACCGATTCCTTCAAAATTTCCTTCCATAATTTCTGCCTCATGTTTCATTTCCATTGGAGGCAGATATACACTGTGAGGGTCGAGGTTTTCCAGCATTTTTGCAATGGCATTGTCGTATAATTTCTGAGCATCAACCGTATCTACATACTTTGCATCAATTAATCGTAAAATATAATCGAGTTTAGAGCCACTTTCTGAAGAATAGAAAGATTTTGTTTTTGCAGCATTTCTTGCCTGAATTTTATATCCTAAAAAGATTCCTGATGCCAAAATTACGGCAAAGATAAACGGATAAAAAGCCTTGTTCATGTTCATGGGGCAAAGGTAAAGTTTTCTGTTCTAAATTAACCTTAAATATGTTTAACGTTGGTTGCAATAATAAGTTTACCTATTTGCATAACTCAATTCTATTGGTGTAAAACATTTCATTTTTATTACGCATAATTTCCCTAATATTGTACCATAATTTAAAAAACAAACAGTTATGAAATTTTTTGTGGATACCGCTAATTTAGAACAGATAAAAGAAGCCGCTGATTTAGGAATTTTGGATGGTTGTACTACTAATCCGTCACTGATGGCAAAAGAAGGCATTACCGGTGAAAAAAATGTCTGGAATCACTACAAAAAGATATGTGAGATTGTTGACGGAGATGTGAGCGCGGAAGTAATTGCTACCGACTATAAAGGCATGCTTGATGAAGGTAAAAAACTGGCAAAACTGCACAAAAATATAGTAGTGAAAGTGCCGATGACAAGAGAAGGAGTGAAGGCAATTAAATATTTTTCAGATCACGGAATCAAAACAAATTGCACTTTAGTGTTTTCCGCGGGACAGGCAATTTTAGCAGCCAAAGCAGGTGCCACGTATTTAAGTCCATTTGTAGGAAGGTTGGATGATATCAATGTAGATGGTATCGATTTAATTCATCAGATAAGACATATCTACGATAATTATCAGTTTAAGACACAGATTTTAGCAGCATCAGTGAGAAGTGCTTTACATATTGTAAAATGTGCGGAAGCAGGTGCTGATGTGGTTACCTGTCCGCTCAATTCTATCACAGGTTTGTTTTATCATCCATTGACAGATAAAGGTTTGGCGCAGTTCTTAGCAGACCATGCGAAAGCAAACAAGAAGTAATAAATTGTATTATTGTAAATGCATTTTATTTTATGAGATGTATACGTAATATTTTAAAACAATTGATTTCAGGATTGAATTCATTAACCCTGATCTCTTTTATATTACTATCCTTTCAATCCTGTAATTTTTCTTCTGATAAAGACACCTACAACGAAGGATATAAAGTAGGTTATACGGAAGGATACAATGATGCAAAAGCTAAACTAAATCAAAATACCCCAAAAGAGTCAGTTAAACCTGAAACTACCGAGCCTAATCTAAATCCTGTTTCAACAACTGAAGAGGCAAACAATATAGTTAGTGGCTATGTTCCTCAAAAAGCATACCTTGTTCTTAGCTTTATCAGAGAAAAAAATAAAGCACCGGACGGCTATGTAGGTGGCAGGCAATTTGGAAACTATGAAAAGAATTTACCGGAACGTGATGCGGCAGGCAATAAGATTACCTACAGGGAATGGGACATTCAGCCGAAAGTAGAAGGACAGAACAGAGGTTCACAGCGTTTAGTAACAGGCAGCGATGGCAGAGCATGGTATACCGGGGATCATTATAATACTTTTACCGAAGTAAAATCTAAATAATGCAGACGTTTAAAAATAACATCGTTGTAAACGGAATTTTCCTTGGATTTATTGACGGGCAAAAATGCGCAGTATTGTCACATTTTTATGAAGAGATTGCAAAGGCATTAAATTTTCCGGATTATTTCACTCATAATTTTGACTCTCTGGATGAGTGTATGAATGATTTATCCTGGATAGATTCAACAGAGATTCATCTGCTGATTTTTAATTATGAAGATTTACTCTTTGAAGAGAAGTACAACCTGGATGTTATTAATAACATTTTTGCAAATGCAATGAGCGAATTAGAAGAGAGAGGAAAGCATTTTTCTGTACGGACACAAACATCATAACCATTTGCAGAATTCTTCTCTTAATTTAGTAGTCCATGGGGTTGACTTTCCCGTTTGCGGATTAGTGGCTACAATGATGCCTTCACCGTGAGCTACAATTTCATTATTGCTGCGAACAACATGATGAACAGTAAGGCTTGAGTTGCCAATCTTTTTTATGCCAACAGTAATTTCAATCTCAGCCGGATGCGTTACTTCTTTTATATAATTACAATCTAATTTTCCTACAACAATTCTGATACCTTCATCAAAATAGATTTGCCAGAGATTTGTTTTATTGAAGAACTCAACACGACCGGTCTCAAAGTATCGGAAATATGTAACGTTGTTAATATGCTGAAATGCATCCATTTCTCCCCATAAAACCTGCTGTTTAACCGGAAACGGAAATTTTATGTTATCAAGAAATTCAGTTGTTTGCATGTACACAAAATAAAAAAGTCTCGCATAAGGCGAGACTTTTAGTATATGATTAAACTTTTATTTTTTCTTTACAGGCGTTGCTTTGCTGCTTCCTGTTTTATAACCATCATGGTTTTTATCTAAATCATACATGATAGGTGAAGCAATGAATAGAGAAGAGTAACAACCTACAACAACCCCGATTAACATAGCAAATGAGAATGCTTTTAAAGTAGAACCACCAAATAAGAATAAAATAAACACTACAATAAATACGGTAAATGCCGTATTAAATGTTCTTGACAAGGTGCTGTTTACAGCAGCATTCATCGTGTCTTTCATATCCGCATTTGGTCTGTCTCTCAAATATTCTCTTAATCTGTCGAAGATAATTACCGTATCATTTAATGAATAACCTATTACCGTTAAAAGGGCAGCGATAAATGTTGCATCTACTTCCATTGCAAAAGGAACGACACCATGCAGAATAGAAAATAATGCTAATACAATGAAGGCATCGTGTGCGGTTGCCGCAATGGCACCAATTGAGTATCCGTATTTTCTGAAACGTATAAAGATGTATAAGAAAATTACAACTAAAGAAAGTAAAGTTGCCAAGATAGAACTGTTTCTAAAGTCAACAGAAATAGTAGGATCTACTTTTGATGAGCTCATCTTGTTTACACTTTTAAATGTTTCAAAAGATGTGTTTGGTAAGAATTTATTTAATCCTTTATAAACTGCTTCCTCCACTTTTCCGTCTACTTCAATTCCTTTTTTATCTATTAAATGAGAAGTAGTGATTTTTACCTGATTAGCTGCACCAAATTGTTTTACAATGGTACCTTCACCTAATGTCTTCGTTAGTTCTTCACTTACATCAGCAGTATTTACAGGCTGTTCGAAACGAACTTTATACTCACGGCCACCTTTAAAGTCGATACCCATTTCAAACCCTCTTGTAAAGAAAGAAACTAAACCTATAATAATAATAATTGTAGAAATAGTGTATGTGATCTTTCTTTTTCCGATAAAGTCAAAATTGATGCCTTGTAAGAAGTTCTTTGTCCATGGAGTTTGGAAAGATAATTCTTTTCCATTCTCTAATCTTCTCTCAATAATAATTCTTGATAATAACAGAGCTGTAAACAAAGTACAGAAGATACCTATGATTAAAGTGATAGCAAATCCTTTTACGGGACCAACACCAATCCATGCTAAAATAAATCCGGTTAATAAGGTAGTGATATTACCATCTAAGATTGCAGAAAGAGAATGTTTGAACCCTTCCTTTGCGGAGATTAGTAAACCTTTTCCGGCTCGTAGTTCTTCTTTCACGCGTTCATAAATAATTACGTTAGCATCTACCGCAATACCTAATGTGAGGACTAAACCTGCTAACCCTGGCAATGTAAGCGTAAATGCACCGGCGGCCATAAAACCAATAATTAAGAACAAGTTTAACAACAACACTAAGTTTGCCACTAAACCTGCAGAAGAATAGAAGAATAACATGAATAATACGATAAGCAAGAAACTCACTACCAATGAGCTGATACCATCTTTTATTGCTTGTTGTCCTAATGATGGACCTACCAATACTTCTTCAATGATACGTGCAGATGCAGGTAATTTACCAGTCTTTAGAACGTTTGCTAAGTCAGTTGCTTCCTGTACATCAAAGCCACCACTGATTTGTGAATTTCCACCATCAATTTCACTGTTTACATTTGGAGCAGAACAAACTTTGTTGTCCAGTACAATGGCAATAGAATTACCAATGTTTTTACGTGTCATGTCGCGCCATGTTCTTCCGCCAAGTGTATTCATTTGCATGCTAACCACTATTTGTCCGTTTTGGTCATAATCCTGACGTGCTTGCGTTACAACACTTCCATCTAATGGAGCTCTTCCGTCATTCGTATTCTTTTTGATAGCATATACAGTATAAAACTTCTGTTTATCTCCAAATGCTTTTGAAGAATACAGGAAAGCAATATCTTTCGGGAATACATCGCGAACATCAGGATTGCTCAGATACTCCGTAAACTTAGCAGTATCCAGAGTACTTACATATCCTATAACAGGAGATGGCTGAAACTGGTTGTTTTCATCCACAGCAGGCTGTAAAACAGCAAATAATGGATTCTCATTTTTAAACTCTTCAAATTTCTTAGCCTGGGAAGTATCTTTCTTCTCTTCTTTTTTACCGCTTAACGGGTTTATATTATTTTTAGCGGTGCTGTCTGATTCACCTGTCAATAAATTTTTTGCTTTTGCAATGGTAGATGAATCTTTACCTAAATCTTTTTGAGTATCTAAATAATTTTTTAGTGCAGTATTGGCATCATTAATTGATTTTGCAATTTCAGTTGCCTTGTACGTTTCCCAAAATTCAAGGTTAGCTGTCGCTTGTAATAAATTACGTACACGAGTAGGGTTATCTGCCCCTGCAATCTCAACTGTTATTCTTCCTTTACTCGGGTCTAATCTGATGATAGGTTCTTTTGTACCGAACTGGTCAATACGTGAACGGATAATATTATGAGTAGTAACA
Source organism: Chitinophagales bacterium (assembly GCA_046329785.1). Classification (GTDB taxonomy): domain Bacteria; phylum Bacteroidota; class Bacteroidia; order Chitinophagales; family JADIYW01; genus JADJSS01. The sequence goes on along the minus strand of JAXLTZ010000004.1, from coordinate 52,811 downwards.
ATCGCTTCTTCAGCTTGTTTTCTGATGTATTTTTCCATATCAGCGTCAGAGCTCTGGAAGTTGATTTTGTCATCACTGCTGTTTCTTGTAGCAAAAACAGTAGCTAGTTTGTCATTTGGTTTTAATTCTTTAAATGCTTTAAAGAATAATGTAAGATAATCGTCGCTGCTTGATGACATATTCTTTTCAGCAATATCCAGCGCCTGATTGAATTTCGGGTCACGGTTATTATCAGAAAGCGATTGCAGTAATTCTTTTAAGGAAACCTGTAGAACCACGCTCATACCACCTTGTAAATCCAGACCTAAGCTTAATTGTTGTTCTTTACATGCTTTATAAGTGTTCCATAAGAGCACTTTCTCGTTAGAGATAGAGTCCAAATATCTGTTTTTGTAATTTATTCTGCTTTGATCGATAGAATCTTTGTACTGAAATTGTGCTAATTGATTGCCCGGATAGCGTTTTTCCAGATTTTGCATTGGAATAGCTTTTTCAGCTAACGCCACTGCATTTTTTTCTATAGAGTTTACTTTGAAAGTGAAAGACAAGCAATAAATGCAAATCAATACAATTAGTGCTGTAATAATAATCAGCGCCGTTCTTGTTCCTTTTCCCATGAGTTGTTTAATTAAATAAGGGCGCAAATATACGCTTTCTGAGCAAAAAACTGAAACGAATAATGCACATAATGTTATAAATCAATTAATAAAATCCATAAAAAGTTAAAGAGGAACGAATTCCGATAATTGAACTTACTTTTGAATTTTTAATTTTTCTTCTAAAACAGAGAGATTTTTCCTGTATATTCTTCATTATCCGTCGTTGTGGCGCGAATAATATAGATGCCTTTTGGTAAAACAGGAAGATATAATAACCTTTCCGGATTAATATATGCCTTTACCATTTCTCCAAGGGCATTATACAGATGCAATTCTTTCAGGATAATAGCTGTCCTGCTTATAAGTTGCAAGGTGTTGTTATTTACAGCGAATTTTATCTGTATATCACTGGTATTGTTACGGATACCTGTGACTGATATTGTTTTTAAATTAACCGTAATCACTGAATCACACCCATAAACACTAGTTAGAAGGTTGTTTACAAAAGTACCACCTGTTGTGGTTGTATTTCCGTTTGGTAGGGTATAAGTGTCACCAAGATTAAATGAATCAGTTTTGAAAATAGAATATTCCGGATGCTTGTATACATAAGTAGTTATAACTGAATCACAGCTGATTGAATTTTGCAATGTATCATAGTAAGTGCCTTCAGCGGATGTGAAACTGCCATTAGGAAGCTGATAAGAGTCTCCATCGCAAAGATGTACTGTTTTTGAAGTATAGGAAGCCGGTAATTCGGTTAAAGTTGTCTTTATTATAGAATCTTTACCCGATGGCAAAATGTAGTGTGTGTAATAGATGCCGGGCTCAGTTACTTTACTTCCATCCGGTAAGGTGTAAGATTTGTTTTCACAAAATGCTCCCGAGATCTTTACTTCTATCGGAGTTTGACGTAATTTAACGTCAACTGTGACAGTACTTCCGTTTACTAATGTTGCATAAAAATATTTGGTGACATATCCCGTCTTTTCAGCTTTAAATCGGGTTAATCCAGGTTTAGGTGTTCCTAATTTATAATAACCATCTACCGAAGTTAGAGCCGTATTCATCGTTGTATCTGCAAAACTTATTTTCACCCCTGCTAAAATCTGTGTAGTATTGGTATCTGTCGTTACTCCCTGAATACGGGCAGCCCTTACATACGTTGGTTTAATAACATGTAAGCCCTTTATCATATCACTCAAAGTAATGACACCTGATTTATAAAAACCAAAAGCCCCCCAAACGCCATTTTCTGTTCTTGTTGAAGTTGGTTGTGTGTCATAATAACCAATGCAAACCACATTACTCGGGTCGGAAGCATCAAAAATAGCCACGCCATCAGAATAATAAGAACAAATGACATAATCATTTAGTACGTGTACATTATGCAGCATTTCCTGGTTCGTAGGTGAGATCTTAAATTCGCATAGTTGGCGTATATTACTTAAATCAGAGATATCATAAGCTTCTGCAGGTAAGTTGAATTCTTCATGGCTTATAAACATGGTTTTACTATTATCGGACAACCACATATTATGTGGACTTCCGTACGGGGTTGCAAAATCTTGTATTTTTATTGGATTAGATCTATCGCGAATATCCCAAATAGTAAATCTTCTTCCTCCATTTGGAAATATATGAGCTTGAAACATCGTATCATTTCTTGCATAGCAATCATGTACATAGTTGTTACTGGTTCCGGAAGCAGAAGGCGTATACCCAACAAAAGTTGGTTTTTTGGGATTTTGCTTTAAATCATAGATAACTGTGCCGTTGTTTCCATTACCATTTATATTTACTCTTCCACCATTCAAATATAAAAATCCTTTTTCATCGATATATAAAGAGTGATTACGATTAATGTAATCAATGGCCGGATTAGTACCTTTAAAAGTATCTACTTTGCCACCTGGTAACTGGCTTAAATCATATATAAGGACACCCTCTGTTATGGTATCACTAGTTGTACTTTGATTATCCTCAGTAATATATGCATAGTGTCCGTATGTTTGGCATTCACGCCAGGTGCCTTGTTTTCCTCCTATAAATTTTACTTCTACAGGGTTAGATGGGGTAGTAATATCTACAATTGATAAACCTTTAGTAGTACCTACTAAAGCATACTCTTTGTTGTTGATGGTGTCGTTCCATCCCCAGCTTCCTGATAAATTTTGGCCGGTGTAAGTCTTTTTTCCTAAGAGTTGAGCGTTATACTGTGCTTTAATTTGGGTGGATACAACAATAAAAAGTGTTGTAAGCAGTAAAAATTTCTTCATAAAAATAACTAAGGTGTTGCGATGACAAAAATTCCGTTTACGTATTTGTAAAGGTACATAAATGTATTATCAAAATAATCAACGTCACCATTTTTATTTAGCACAGGTTTAAATTGAAATTTTGTCTGCGTATTGTCAAAATCAATGGTGTAATTGTAGGTATTATCCTGTAATGTTTGTTTTTTGTCCAAAGTATTAAATAAATGAAGCATCAGGTCGTACCCCTGATTGGCTATTTCACTCGGTTTTTTCTTGTATTTTTCCTCATACTTCATCGCAAAAACATTGTAATTAGGACTGTTAGTACTATATGGATAAACAGTATAAATCGAATGAGGTGTTTTCAGGTCTGTTAATGCTTTCGGGTTTTTCGCACAAGACGATGTAAATATCTGCAAATGGTTTTTTATTGATTTCAGTTTTACTATAAGTGATTTTACATAACTGTCTTTTGATGAATAGATTAAAATAATTCTTTCGCTTGTGGTGTCAAGCTGAGTAAGCTGCTTAGCTGCATCGTCCCAGGCTCTCAGGGAAGTATATTTTAAACCATTATAGCCATAATATTTTGCGGAAATGTCTTTCAGTATATTTATATTTTCGGCAGTAGAATCCTGTCCGTCATAAATCACTTCTACCGTTTTATTTGGAAACTGACGCTTAATATCCTCTAAAATAAAAGAGTATTGGTTCTTTATAGAAGCGTTCGCATTAAAATAGTAAGGATTGTCTTTGATATACATAGAGTTAGCAAAAGGAGAAATCATTGGAATTTGATTCTTTTTAGCATAATCCGACACAATTTTTAAGTTTTTGAAACCGACAGGGCCAATCATGTAGTCAACATGAGGAAATGGTTTACTGTTGAATAATAAAGTGGTGGATAGAGAATCATTTTTATCATCCAGAAAATAGACATTTGCCTCCAGTTTTTCACTTTCAAAAGTCTCCCTTGCCATCTGACAGCCTAGATAAAACTCCATTGCATTCTTCGAATCAACACTTAACTGTTTTGTTGAATCGTCAACATACATTCCCAAAGGTATCTGATCTAAATAAAATGGAAGTATAACGGCCACATTATAAGATGCTTTTTGAGTATTTATTGTATTGTTAGTTGAAGTATTATTTTGGTTTGCCGGAGTCTGGTTTTCATTATCTAAATCAAAAACAACAGGCTTTTTAACAGTTGAATCTTCGGCAATAAGTACCGGTTTAGTGTCTATATTGACAACATCTACCTTTTTATCCTTATCTTTTTTCCTTGTTTTATCACCGACTTCAATTATTTCCATATTCTTTGTGGAGGAAATCTTTTTTGAAGCACAAGATGAAATACTTGCAAATAGCAGAAAGAAAATCAATAAGTTATTCCCATTCAATAGTTGCAGGCGGTTTGGAACTGATGTCATATACTACTCTGTTTATTCCTTTTACGTTATTGATAATTTCATTCGAAACCCGTGCCAAAAATTCATACGGTAAATGGCACCAGTCTGCTGTCATGCCATCCACGCTCGTAACAGCACGCAAAGCTACTACATTTTCATAAGTTCTTTCATCACCCATTACACCTACACTCTGTACCGGCAAATACATGACGCCTGCTTGCCAGACATCGTTGTATAGTCCTTCTTTTTTAAGACTTTCAATGAAAATATAGTCTGCTTTTTGTAAAATCTCCACCTTTTCAGCTGTTATATCACCCAAAATACGGATTCCCAAACCAGGACCGGGAAATGGATGACGGTGTAAGATATTCTCAGGTAATTCCAATGCTTTCCCAACGCGGCGCACCTCATCTTTAAATAGCCTGTTCAACGGCTCTATGATTTTCAGGTGCATTTTTTCCGGTAACCCGCCCACATTATGGTGTGATTTTATCTTGGCGGATGGTCCATGCACAGAAACGGACTCAATAACATCGGGATAAATGGTGCCTTGTCCCAACCATTTTACATTTTCCAGTTTATGCGCTTCTTCCTGAAAAACATCAATAAATACTTTTCCAATTACTTTACGCTTGGCCTCAGGTTCAGAAATTCCTTTTAATTCCGAATAGAAACGTTCTGAGGAATCCACACCGATTACGTTTAAACCAAGATGCTTGTACGAATCCAATACAGTTTCGTACTCATTAAAACGCAGTAATCCATTATTTACAAAAATGCAAACTAATTGACTACCAATTGCTTTGTGCAATAAAAGTGCAGCAACACTTGAATCAACTCCGCCACTTAAACCTAACACTACATTATCTGTTCCCACCTGATTTTTGATATCTTCCACGGTTTCTTCAATAAAAGAAAGAGGAGTCCAGTCCTGACGGCAACCACAGATGTCCACAACGAAATTCTTGAGTAATGTTTTACCATCCACCGAATGTGTCACTTCCGGATGAAACTGAATGGCATAGATTTCTTTGTCTTTTTGTTTAAATGCAGCAACAGGAATTGAGTCTGTAGTAGCTAAAAGTTCAAAATTCGGTGGCAATTCCAGAACAGTATCTCCGTGGCTCATCCAGACCTGTGATTTTGAGGATATGTCTTTAAATAACTTATTTGTAGGTTCAATAAAATCAAGGTTTGCTCTTCCGTACTCTCTTTTGGTGGAGCGTTCTACTTTCCCGTCAAAAATATGTGCCATGTATTGTGCTCCATAGCAAACTCCTAAAACAGGTAATTTGTAAGTTTCTATCACCTCTTTTACCGGAAACTGTAAAGCATCTTCCTGCAAAACAGAAAATGGAGAGCCGGAAAGTATAATGCCGTTAAAATCCTTTTTTTCCAGTACGGATAACTTGTTATAGGGATGAATTTCACAATAAACATTTAATTCACGGATTCTTCTGGCTATTAATTGTGTGTACTGAGAACCGAAATCAAAAATGAGAATTTTGGAATGCATATACAAAGGTAAAAGGCAAAAGGCAAAAGGCAAAGATTATAATGCAAAAGTTATTAAGATGCTGTAATAAGATTAGGTTAAAATTTATTACTTATTATCCTAAAAAAGTATCTGACTAAGTATGAATAGTCATTCCCTTGTAAAAGGGAATCTCATAATATTTAGATTCCCATGAGATTCCCACTTTCGTGGGAATGACTTCTTCTCAATTACATTTCATATAAATAGTCGTGTAAGATTAAGTAGACGCTTATTTACTAAATGTATCAAATGTGGCTTTTGCAATTCTTGCAATTACTTCTTCTAATGTATTCTGGCTTGCATATGCATCATTTACAAAAACAGCCAGGACAATATGTTTGCCGTTTGGCAAGGTGATAATGCCAACATCATTTATTGCAGCAGTCATACCATCTTTTGCGTCGGAAGTGCCTGTTTTATGTGCGACAATAGTTTCAGGTGGCAATTGCTTTACAATTCTGTTAAGACCTGTCTTGGTTTCAATCATTAGTTTATACAAAAAAATACTGTTGGTGTCCGAAAGAATTTTATGCTGATAAAATTTATCCAGTAGTTGCACCATTGCATTGGGTGAACAGGTATTTTTATACTGATTTTCCCATTTTTTATGCATACCGGCTTCATTATATTTCATAGCAAAATCTTCTATTTCCAGTTTGCGGATATATTTTTCTACAACCTTTGGTTTTCCTAAATGATGCAATAATACATCGCAGGCAATATTATCGCTTTGCGATACCATGTAACGCAATAAATTTTCAAAAGTCACATTTACATTTCCTTCCGGAAATGAATCCCGCATCGGGCTCCAGGTGTCTTTTATCATTTCCTTGGGCGTGATGTGAATTTTGTGCTGTAAAGAAAATTCTCCTTTATCTATTCTGTCTAAAATTGCCAGTGCAATCGGAAATTTGAATACACTTTGCATTACACAAGGTTCATCACCATAATAAGCAACTGATTTTCTGTCTTCAATACATAAAACAGACACGGACACTTTTCCTTTAGCTTCTTTTGCAATTTCTTTTATCTGTGTAAGCAGTACTTCTTCCTGTGCAAAAGAAAAAACAGGATAAAAGATTAATAAAGATAAACGAAACAGAACGGACAGATTCGGCATGGATTTTGTTTAATTATACAAAGATAAGCAAGTTGATTTATCAATTTTTTGTAACTTGCTGTATATTTAATTTTCTGATTTAAAATTTAAAAATAGACATGAAAAAATTCTTACTTCCGGTATGCGTGCTTTGTGTATTCTTTTTAGGAATAGTAATTGTAAAAGGTGGAGACAATAAGAAAAATACACCACCACCTGCGCCACCGAGAGATTTAAAAGCAGAAAAGCGTGCAGCAGATTCCACGTTTTATGCAAATTTTACCAGCGATACCAAAGATTATACTTATCAGAACACACCCAGCGAAGTTTTACTGAATAACGGAATGAAAGTAACGATTGTGAAACTCAACCGTTTTTCAATTCCGAGAGGTGTAGCGGTCGTTATTCCGGATGATATTTCCCAGCGTTTTGCCTATGAATTGGCTGAAGTGGAAATAAAAGCAACCAATACTACTTCTTCCGAAATAAAATTAGGTTCCACAGCTACAGACGCTTTGTTTGTTTCTATAAAAATGTTTGGTACAGAAACCGGTTACAAACCTTTTGTTTCCCAATATCCATTGTCGTTTGGCTCTATTTACAACATGATGGAACCGGCGCAACCGGAAAAGTTAACACCTGTATTTAAAGAAACGCAGGCGATGGTAAATGATGTGTACAAACCCGGACAAACCAAAACCAGCAAAGGAATTATTGTTTGTCTGGCAAAAGCTGCAAAGCATATAGACAGGATTGTCATCAACAATCAGGAATTCGGCACCAATAAATCCTATGGTTGCCCCGCGAATTTGTAGTATACGTCATTGCCTTGAAAAAATGGAATCTCATATATTATCAAGAATGAGATTCCCGCTTCCGCGAGAATGACTTACAACAACTTTCTTTCGTAAAACTGAGCCGTTATCCATTCGTCACAATATTTTGGATGAATAACTTTTTGTGTACGTGCGTGTTGCCATAATTCAGAAAAAGAATCGGGCAGCCGGTTGAAATAACGAAATGCGGAGGGCAAGGTGCCAAACATACATTCTGCCAGTAAAAAATGTGCATCTTCTCTTGCGGTGCCGGATGCTCTGAGCATTTGTTTTTCGAGCGGATTGATGCGGTACTTTTTTACATATTCCAATAATCGTGCGTGGTAGTTTTCATCTTCTGTAATAGCAGTAATGGAAGTATAGCGCGGATGTGTTTTGTCGAGCATTTGCTGTGTTTGCTTTTCCATTTCTTGCAGGCCATCTTCAAACTGATCGAGTAACTGTAAATCATAGACAGGATTGGCGTGTACCACTTCCAGTAAGTGACAAATGATAGTATCGCGTGGCACACGAATACCAATAGGGTCGGAGATACCGGAAGGATCATTCAGAAAACGCAAAATCTGATGAAACGTGAAGTTGATGTTTTTTGTTTTATAATAACTGGCTGCACCCGGTGAAATAAAATAACGAAGCATGTCGTAGGCACCAAACCATAATTGTTTTTGAGAAGGAATGGTTTCAATAAAACCAATTTGCTGTAAGCGTTGCAAGCGTTTTTTTTGTGCCGGCAAATAAAACGTATTGAATAAAGTTGAAATAAGCCTTGCTGTTTTATTAAGTATTACAGAAGGTGAACCAATCGCTCTGAGAATTAATTTTAGAGGATGTTGTTTCAATCTGTCTGTTGCAGTTTCACTCTCACTTTCACATTCACTTTTTAGATAATCATTTAAAGAAATAGTTTTATTATCCGCAATCGGGCGATTGTAAGCGTCTGTTTTTATTTCGGGAATGAGATGCAAATTTTACTTTTTTGAGTAAAGTAAAGATAGTTGTATTTTTGGATAAGAAAGATGAATGCCTTGATACATTTACGCATCATTGATGCCGTTAGGTGGTTTGTTGGTTAGAAACCAACAAAGGCAGGAGAAGGAGGCAGCTATTTAATCACGTATAAAGCAATTACATTCTCTGGGTGAAATTTCTGGGAGTCTTGGTTCAAGATGTCGCCATTTTGTTACAAGTTTGTCTGATTGCTTTGATAAAATAAATAAGGTATCACCTTTTTTTAGATTTACATTTGAGCCATCAATAAGTTTTTCGTAGATGACTGAAATTTCATTCGTATCTCCTGAAATATTAGTGAGTAATTTAATAAATGTTTGTTGTCCGTTTACTTCCAATATTCCATTAAATACATTTTCATGTTTTTCTATCGCAAGTTCCCAATCCATAACCATATTGTAACCTGCATTAGCTTTAATGTTCTCTTCTTCATATTTGTATTTTCCAATCCAACCATCCAATTTTTTTGTATTAGTACAATTATTTAAAAACAATACAATGAATGCAAAAGTTAAAATTATTGATGGTTTTGATTTCATACTTAATATAGTTGCCATTAACGTTTGGCGGCTACTGGCCGTTGGGCTTTCGAAGCATCAACTGTCTATAACCTCAAATGTTTAGTTAAAGATAAATGTTTATTAGTGAGGTGCAAAATAAATTCGCGAAGCGGCAACTAATTCGCACCGAACGATGACCGATTCCGCCCAATGGCCAGTAGGTGCTGTTATAGCGTCGTTGCCGCCACCCAGGTACGTCTTGCTTTAGTGTCCGCCGATTTTTAAACGCATCATTATGTCTGTCTGCTCGTCGTTGCCAAGTTTAAAAATATGTTTGTCGAAAGCAACAAAGCCATTTTTTTCATAAAACTTTATTGCTCTAGGATTTTTCTCCCAAACGCCTAACCAAATATAGTCCGATTTTGTTTGCTTGGCGATGTCGATTGCTTTGTCGTATAAAACTTGTCCGACCTTTTTACCGTGAAATTCTTTGAGAACATAAATGCGTTCAATTTCAAGTGATGAATTGTCTTTGAGTTCGGTCTGCGCTTGTCCGAAGTTAATTTTTAAGTAACCGATCACTTTATTGTCGAGGATTGCAAAATAAAATTCGGAGTTTGTGTCGGCAAGTTCGCTTTTAAGTTTGTCTGTGCTTAAATTATTGTCGAGATACTTTTGCATGTCGTCCGCAGTATTATGGTCTGCGAATGTTTCAAAGAAGGTCTGTCTACCGATTGCTTGAAGGTCGGCAATGTCGGCAAGTTTCACTTTTTTGATTTCGATGTTGTCCATATGAATTTGTCTTACGGTATGTCTGTCCGCGGCAATGCGCTATAACGTTTTGCGGCTTGGCGAAGGTGGCGATTTTTACCACAAATGTTGATGCAGAGAACAAAACTTTGATTAACCACAAATGTGTCTGCGGAGTACTGAACCGCCACTTTTGCCAAACCGCTGTTATGGGCTGCCCTTTTATTCAAATCGGTTCTTATTGTCATGAAGCCATTGTTTTTCGTTGTCCCACAAAAGGTCCCATTTACTTGTCAATAGTGTATTGTATAATTTTCTTACACTATCAATTTCTTTGGAGTAGTCAGCAAGGAAATTCATAGCAACTGTTAATTCGGTATCATTTTTTGTAAGATAAAATTGTATTGTTCGCTTTTTTGCTACAAGCTCTTTTACTCGTTTCTCAACTAATGGAACTACATTTTTGTCGCCATACTTTATTACCCCTTCAAGTCCAAGATATTTCAATTTACCATTTTCAAGTTTGTCAATGAACAGAGGTAAGTAGGACTTGTCTGATAATTTCAGAATTGCTCCAAGTGCAGTTGCTGCAACGTCTTGTTTTTTATTATCAATCAATTTTAAGAGGTGTGGAATACTCTTAGTTGTCCCAATAGTTCTAATGGTAGCATTTGCATAGGTCAATTGAAATTGGTCTGTGCTTGTCGATATAATTTCTATTAATTTATCTTCGGCTTTTGGATTGTCTACATTCTTCAAACACTTTATTGCACCGTCTCTGACTAAATGCTTTTTATAAGTCGTAAGTTCAAGAATATTATCAATGTTTATTTCGTTTGGGATTTTATTTTTCAAGCATTCGATGTTCCATAAAATTGTATACAATGTCCATTCTTTTTTCTCAGTTGCGAGTCTGTCAATGCAATATTTCAAAACCTTGATTTCTCTTGAATTTGAGTAAATATTGAATAAGATACTGTAAGCATTTTGTTTTAAGTCTTCGTTCTTAGCCTTCTCAATAAAGGTCTTTAATTGGTCAATGTATTCAAGATTGTTAATTTGTCTTGCTTCGTCATTTGCTTTTTTAAAGGTCGCATCAGGATTTGATTGTCGTCCGCCACCTGGCATATCAATCATATCATCTGAACGGTCAGCCATTCTCTCTAGTAAGTCTTGAAGATATTTATCCATTGTCGTTGTCTCTTTAGGGTTGCCCATAACTTAGTTATATGTGCTACAAAACTACACATATACAATGTACTGTTGGTTGGCTTTGTGCAATAATGTAGCTTATATTTTTTAAATATATCATTATAAATATAACAGAAACTTTTTAATCTTTTTTACAAAAAAAACTCCTTCATAGGAAGGAGTTTTCAATATGTATTTCAATGAAATTTATTTTTGAGGTGCTAATGGATTATTAGCAGGTTGTTGTGTCGGATTTGGTGCCGCTTCTGTATTTTGCGGTGAAGTTTGCTGCGGTGCCTGCGGCATTGTTGGTGTTTTCATTTTAGCCGCTTCTTCGGTTAATGTTTCTACTTTGGCTTTAGAACCTACTTTAGGCACTACAAATGCAGTTAATACACATAATGCAAGCAATACGATGGCAGAGCCCCAGGTTGTTTTTTCCATTACGTCGCCGGCACTTTGTACGCCAATTACGTTTGATGCCGCGCTGCCTAAGCCTCCCGTTAAGCCGCCGCCTTTAGGGTTTTGAATTAAAACGATAAGTATGATAAATAAGCAAACTACAATTATCAGTACGGTTAAAAATGTGAACATATTATTTTTCTTTTTCTATTTTTTGAATTAAGGCTGCAAAGTAAGCACTTTTTTCGGGAAATTTCATTAAAAGAGTGTTATAAATCTCTAAAGCTTTGTCTGTTTTTCCTTGTTTTTCATAAATCCTTGCCAGCGTCTCTGTCATCATATCCTGTTTAAAACTCACTGATTCTGAGGCTACTTTGGTTACTTCTTCATCGATTTCATTAAATAAATCCACTTCGCCTTCCTCAAAATTCGGTTCAAAGAGTTTTTGTTCTTCTTTGCGTATTTCTGCCTTATTGGCAATAGCCTGCTCTACTTCATAGCGTGGAATCTCTATCCAGTTGTCTATTTCTTTCGGTGCTTCTGTAGTTTGAATCTGCAAATTACCATCCAGTAATTTCAGCCATTCAATAAATGTATGCGGCTCTTCTTTTAAATGTTGAATGTTTAATGTTGAATGTTGAACTTCTTCTTTTGCCGATTTGTCTTCGTTTTCAGCTTCAATTATGTCTTCTTCCACATTCGGAATAAACAAATCTGATTTTTTGCTAATCAAGGAGGTATGTTCGATGATTTCTGAGGTTTCCTGCTTTTCTATAGACGAGTCTTGCAGTTTTTCTTCAATAATCTCTATGACAGTTTCCGGTTCAACGATTTTATTTTCTACAATTTCTTTTATCGGTACAATCGTTTCTTCCTGTAATTGTTCAATGGTAACAGGTGTAATTTCACTCTTTAATTGTGAAGTATCTACCTGTACTAAAAGCGGTGCCGGGAAGGCTGCTGCAAATCGATCGGCTTCCGTTTCTTCCATATCATTTTCAGCAAGAATAGATTCTTCTGTCTGTTCTGTTAATTCTTCTTCCGGATGTGGTAATATGTCTGTAATAGAAGTTTCTGCATGAATTTCTTCCGATTCCTGAACAGCGATATGTACAGGTTGGTGGATATCAGCAAGTGCGTCTACATCGTTGAATTCCGCTTCAATTTCAGGAAGTAATTTGGATTCGATTAATTCAATATCTTTTTCGTGTGTATCAGTTGAAGAAATATTCAGCATTTCTTCCATCGGATTTTTCTCATCCGCTATTTCAATAAATGGTCTTACCGTTTTTTCTACAATTTTTATATCGGAAATATTTTCTGTCTTCTCTTCTTCAGTAAGTTTTTCTGCATTCGTTTCTGATTCTTTATTGACAGAAGTAATTTCTGAGATAGTTTCGGGAACTTCAATAATCTCTTCAGCAGGAATTTCTGTTTTGATTTCTTCCTGTGTGGTAAGATTGTTTTCTTCCGCTAATTTTTGAGCACGCTCATCTTTTATTTGCTGTATTCGTGCAATAATTTCATCCTGAATGGAAAGTACTTTTTCAGTAGTTGTTGTTTCTGTTTTCGTTGTTTCTTCCTCTTTGTCTTCAAGAGTTGTTTCAATAAGGGGAAGAGGGGTTTCTGCAACTTCATCTGTTTTTTCTACTGCTGTTTCTATAATTTCCGGAACTGCAGTTTCCAGTTTTGTTTCTTCAATAACAGGAGTAATATTCTTTTCCTCTGCAAGTCTGCGTTCTCTCTCTTCTTTTATTTTCTGGATTCTTGCGATAACTTCTTCCTGAATAGAAAGTGGTTTCTCTGTTGTCTCTGTCTTTATTTTTTCAATTTTTTCCTGCTTATCTTCCAAGGTTGGTTCAGGCACGGGCAGGAGCGTTTCTGTAATTTCTTCCAATTTTTCTTCAGTAGTTTCAATGATTTCCGGAACAATAGTATCTTCTTTAATTTCTTCAATAGCAGAAGTCAGATTATCTTCTTCTGTAATCTTGAGTTCTCTTTCTTCTTTTATTTTCTGTATTCTGGCAATTACTTCTTCTTGAATGGAAAGCGTTTTTTCTTCAACCGGTACTTCTGTCGTTTCTTCAACCTTAGCTTTTATATCCTCAACTTCTGCTTCTTTTTCTTCAATTATTTCATTTTCTTCTACGGTTTCATGTTCAATAATTTTGTCTGTTTCTTCTTCTGATTTTTCTTCAACAGATACAATAACTTCTTCTATAGTTTCAAGCTCCGGAGTTTCAATAGTTTCTTCTTCAATTACTTCTGTTTTTTTCTCTTTCCGTGCGCGTTCTTCTTTCAATTGTTGAATTTCCAGTAATATTTTATCGGCAATAGAAAGTGGTTGATTATCTGCAATTACCGGAATTACCGGTATAACTGTTTCTGTTACTTCTTGCTTTTCTGATAATAATTCTGCAACAGGAATGAATATTTCATCTTCTGCTGAAATATTTTCTGTAACTGTTATTTCATCATGAACTATTGGTTCTTCAACTATTGCTATTTGCTGTTCTGAATGCTCTGTGTCAACTGTATCTTCGGTTGTTTCTTCAATGGTTACTTCTTGATGTTCAACTTCAGCTTCATTATCTGTTTGGGTAATTATTTCTTCTTCTTTCTCCGGTTCTGCTGTTTCTTCGATGTGAGGGGTACTTATTTTCTCATCTTCAACAAACACTTGTTGTATTTCAACCGGAGGCGGAACAGTATTTATCTTTTCATACGTTGGAATCGTTTTTGATTCAAACTGTCTGTCATTCAGAAGAAAATATAATTTTTCCCTGTTATTAAAATAAAAGGCTGTTTTATGTAAATCAGTTTCAGAATATTTTTTCTTATTTTTTAAAGCATATAAATGAAACAGCGAAACATAGGGATACTGCTGAATCCAGGATTGCAATGTTTCAACAGAAACATCTTTCAGTAATACCGGATTGGATAGTATGTCATGTAACTGTACGTTCATATTACCAATTGCCAAATGTTCGGTTAAAAATTTGTTGCGCTAATCTGTCATAAATTGTGCTTACTAAAGCCGTTTCTACTTCGGAAAACTGTCTGCTGCCATCATAATTTTCACCATCGCGGAATACCTGAGAAAATCCTTTTGATTTATCTTTATTGTTTAAACAATCTACTTTTATTGAAATATTTAAACGGTTTTGTGCGGTTGTTTCCGTGTTGGTGATGGCTACAGGATCAATGTTGTATTCAGTAATTGTTGCACTGAATTCCAAATCACCGCTTTCCCGGATTAAGGATAAACGGGTGTCGCGCAAAAACTTATCTTTTAGCTTTTCGGTAAATGATGGTGCTGCATTTGGGTTTTGTAAAGTGGCAACGTTTATTGTTTGAGAAATGGTAAATGTTTTCCAGTTCGGATCAACAGATGCATCAGTAAAACGGTAGATTTTGCAAGAAGATGCTGTTAATGAAATAATTGAAATAATAAAGTAATGAAACAATGTAGTTCGTAAAGACACGAACCACGACGACAGAGATTTTATACTATTGTTTTTATTCATTATTAAATTATTTCATTACGGAATTGCTTCATTCACTAATCTTCCAATTCATACTCTTTTATTTTTCTGTACAAGGTGCGTTCTGAGATACCTAAATCCAAGGCAGCATCGCGTCGTTTTCCACGATGTTTATCCAGGGCTTTCATAATCATATTTTTTTCCATATCTGCTAAAGAGAGACTTGTTTCCACGCTTTCTTCTTCGTAATGTGGCTCCTCATTAATGATGATGGTAGGATTGGTGCTTGTTGTAGTTTCAATTACAGGCAATTGTTTGGCAGTATACATATTATTATTTGCCAACGGAGTAGCAGTATGTTCAATGCCTGCAACATCACTGAAATCAATTTTGGATGCATCATAATTGCCGCCACTCATTTTCCATACAAAACTTTTCAAATCATTTAAATCATGTTTGATGTCGAAGATCATTTTGTAAAGTAATTCTCTGTCTGTAAAAGTCGCCGATTCTCCTGTATTTACAACAGCCGGCAGATTAGTGGCATCAATATTCGGAATAAATTTTGCCAATTCATCCTTTGTTACTATCTTATCTTTTGCCAAGACAGAGACCTGCTCTGCAATATTTTTCAGCTCACGGATATTACCCGGGAATCTGTAATTAGTCAGAATTTGTTTTGCATCGTCTGCAAGTTGTACAGGCTGCATTCTGTATTTTTCTGAAAAATCAGAAGCGAATTTTCTGAATAATACTGCAACATCTTCCTTGCGTTCCCGTAACGGCGGCACAAATATTGGAACGGTATTTAAACGGTAATATAAATCTTCTCTGAATTTTCCCTGCTTGATTAATTTTGGTAAATCAACATTGGTGGCAGCCAACACACGTACATCCGTTTTTTGCACAACAGAAGAACCTACCTTCAAAAATTCACCGCTTTCCAATAAACGCAGTAAGCGTGCTTGTGTACCGATGGGCATTTCACCAATTTCATCTAAGAAAATAGTTCCACCGTTTACCGTTTCAAAATATCCTTTACGTTTATCGTGAGCACCGGTAAAAGCTCCTTTCTCATGACCAAATAATTCCGAGTCTATTGTTCCTTCAGGAATAGCACCACAGTTGACAGCAATAAAGTTTTCATGTTTTCTCGTAGATAAATTATGAATGATTTGAGAGAACACTTCTTTTCCCACACCGCTTTCTCCGGTAATTAATATAGATAAATTAGTTGGAGCCACACGTACCGCTACTTCCAGTGCTCTGTTGAGCGCAGGTGCGTTGCCTATAATTCCAAATCTTTGTTTTACTGACTGTAATTCCATTTCTTTTAATTAACGATTAACGATGTACGATTAACAATGATTGATAACGATAAAAAATTATAACAAGTTTCATCGTTAACTGTTAATCGTCAATTGTCAATTACGATGCCTTTCAATGTTGCTTTGTTAGCGCTTTCAACCAATACATGTACATAGTCGCCAACTTTATGATTTCCTTTAGGAAAAACAATTACTTTATTTTGTTGATTTCTGCCACACCATTCGTCTTCATTTTTCTTGGATGTTTTTTCCACCAACACTTCAAATGTTTTTCCTATATCTTTTAAATTGCTTTGTAAAGAAAGCTGATATTGTACTTCTACAATTTCTGCCAGCCTTCGTTTTTTTGTTTCCAGTTCAACATCATCAATATATTTCTTCGCAGCCATCGTTCCCGGACGTTCAGAATAATAATACATATAACTGAAATCAAATTTTGCATATTGCATCAATGAAATAGTATCCTGGTGTTCTTCTTCCGTTTCACCACAAAAGCCAGCAATCACATCAGAAGAAATGCCGCAATCAGGAATAATTTTATTGATTGCATCAATGCGGTTCATGTACCATTCTCTGCTGTATGTTCTGTTCATGCGTTCCAGGCAAGCAGTATTTCCTGATTGTACAGGCAAGTGTATGTAATTGCAAATATTGTGATACTTTGCAATCGTGTGTAGTACATCATCTCCAATATCTTTCGGGTGTGAAGTGGAGAAACGAACACGCAGCAATGGATCTATTTTAGCTACAGCTTCGAGTAGTTGTGCAAAATTCATCAATATTTCTGCTTCTTTATTGGCGTGATTTTCTTCGCCTTTCCATTTGTAAGAATCTACATTCTGTCCAAGCAAAGTAACTTCGCGGTAACCTTTGTCAAATAAATCCTGCGCTTCCTGTACAATAGTTTCCGGGTTTCTGCTGCGCTCGCGACCGCGTGTAAATGGCACCACGCAAAACGAACACATATTATCACATCCACGCATGATGGAGACAAATGCGGTAACGCCATTTTTATCTAAACGAACAGGCGAGATGTCGGCGTACGTTTCTTCCCGAGATAATAAAACATTTACACCTTTTTGTCCTCCTTCCGCTTCTTCCAGTAATTCGGGTAAAGAGCGGTAAGCATCTGGGCCTACAACAATGTCTACCAGTTTCTCTTCTTCTAATAATTTTGATTTTAATCTTTCTGCCATACAGCCTAAGACACCCACCAACATTCCCGGTTTTTGTTGTTTTATCTGATTGATGGAATTCAAACGCTGGCGAACAGTTTGTTCCGCCTTGTCACGAATAGAACAAGTATTCAATAGCACTAAATCTGCATCAAATATATTGGTGGTAATTCCAAAACCTTGTTTGGATAGTATAGAAGCCACGATTTCACTGTCGCTGAAATTCATGGCACAACCATAGCTTTCTATATAAAAATGCTTATTGTTTTTGAATTCAGCTTCGTTCAAAGTCAAATCCAGTGCTTCGCCCTGACGGGATTCGTCATGCTTTTTTTGGTCAATATATTCTAAAAGCTCGCTCATTTGTTAAAAGGACAACAAAAATAGGAAAAATACACCAAAGTGACAAATTGGCAGAGGGTTTTTATAAAGGTTTATTCAGTAAAAATCCTTAAAATCTCTTAATATTTTAAATAACGGAACTGATAGTAATACTTTTTAGTTTATTCCGACGTATTAGATAGTCGTAAGTCATAAGTCATAAGTAGCAAATATTGACAACAACCATAATAATATTGGCAATCATTTTAGGTTTCTTCTTTATTTTAGAACGAAATAAAAAGCGAGCACCAAAAGATGTAACATTAACTACATTAAATGCAACTGAGGAAAATCTGAACGAGCCTATTATTTCCTATTCTATTTATACGGTGGATGCAAATCTAAATCATCGTTTTTTAAATTATACTCATAAAGATTTTCCAAATCATGTCGGAATTCTGAAAGGTCAATATTTAGAAATTGATTGGAATATTTTTAATGCCGATATGATTAACATCAGTGGTGTTGGCTTGGTAAAGGCTGTTGGTAGAAAAGCATTTTATCCAACAGGAAATACTATTTACACAATTACCGCAAAGAATAAAGAATACGAAATCAATCAATCAATTCATGTACGTGTTTTTCCGCAAAATTTTACAGATAAATTATTGTCGACACAACCAAACATTCGTATTCAATCGCTGCATATTACAAAAACACCTGAATTAACGAAGTTGCCTGTATTTGCTATTGCACAGCCTATACTAAGTAGGGAGAAACCAAGTGCTATATCTTTAAACGAAGTATTGCAAAATAAAATTGCGACCAAATCTATTACTCAAAAAATAAATGAGTATTTATCATTGAATAAACCAACCAAAAAATAACCAAGATGGAAGAATTTAAAAATAACACCAGCTATCCAATACGCAACGTCAGCGGGTTTACGAAATTTTTCTGGTGGTGCTCAGGTGCCAACCAGGATATATTAATAGATTGCCCGCAATCGGAACACAATAAATATGTCGGTATTGGCGCAACGGTTTTCTTTACAGGCGTACTGGCGACACTTTCAGGAGGCTATGCATTATTTAGTGTATTTAAAAGCGTGTATCCGGCAATTGCATTTGGTATTATTTGGGGTTTGGTCATCTTTAATTTAGATAGATTTATTGTTTCTACGTTACGTAAAGACGAACTATTTTGGAACGAATTTAAATTAGTGTTGCCGCGTTTAATTCTGGCAATGATTTTAGCTATTGTTATTTCAAAACCCTTGGAATTAAAAATATTTGAAAAAGAGATTGCACAAAAAGTAGAAGAGCAACAACGCGAATTTGCGATACAGGCACAACGCAAAACGGAACAGCAGTTTAATCCGGTGATGGATAGTTTACGTGGTGAAATTGATTTATATAAAAATGAGATTGCAAAAGTTTCTACAGCTAGAGATTCTTTATATACGGCATTTATTGGTGAAGCTGAAGGAACACGTGGCACCAACAAGTTAGGCAAAGGCCCTGTATTTAAAGAAAAGAAACAGCAATACGATAAGATAGAAGCAGAAATGAAAGAATTACAGGCGAAATACCAGCCGTTAATAGATGAACGCGAAAAACAGATTTTGCAAACAAAAGCACAGCGTGATACTGCTGTAGCGAAAGCACAACCTGCCATTTCCGGTTATGATGGTTTGATGGCACGTCTGGATGGTTTGAGTAAATTACCACAAACACCAAGTTTGTTTATTATGTTGTTGTTCATTTGTATTGAAACTGCACCTGTATTATCGAAATTGTTTTCAGCAAAAGGACCTTATGATGAAAAACTGAAAAACATAGAACACGAAGTGGAATTGAGCACGATAGAAAATATTAATTACAGAAATCATGAGCTCAATAAAAAATTAACGCTATCCACTAATATTGACAAAGCACAAATAGAGCAAGAGATTCTGAATAATAAAGAATCGCTTAAAGTAGTTGCTGATGCTCACTTGGAACTGACCAAAGAGCTTGTAAATGATTGGCTGGAAAAAGAAAAAGCAAATCTAAAGAAGGATAAGGTTTAAATCTTAATACATTACGTAGCATTTATTTGATTTCTTTGTTTTAATTTAGAAGATAAAATCAATGCTATGATAAAACAAGGAACAGTTTTTCGCAATGAAAAGACAGGCGAAGAAATTACTTTTGTAGAAACTGCCGCCAGTACTAATGGTGAAAAAGCAGTTTTTGAATATTCTATTATAAAGGACGGTACCAATCCAGTAGAGCATATTCATGAAAATATGGATGAGACATTTGAAGTATTTTCCGGTACTTTCTCATACTCCTTAGAAGACAAAAAAGGGGAAGTTAAAGCAGGTGATAAAATTACGTTGCCTAAAGGTATTCGCCACAGACATGGCAATGAGCACGATGAACCGGTGCTGGTGCGGCAAACGGTAACTCCTGCATACGATATAGAGGATGTGGTGGCAAAAATATTTGAATTGACGCGCGATGGAAAGATGCCGAATGGTGATCCGCCTTTTTTACAGGCAATGGTATGGATGAATTACTGTGAATCCAAAACATATTTGGCAAACATTCCAAAGCCGGTACAGAAAGGACTTGCGGCAGTTTTAGGACCAATTGGGAAACTGCTTGGTTATACAGCTATTTACAAGTAGGTTATTCTTCTTTTCTTGATTTATTTTTTTCGTCTTCGTCAATCACGGTTACTTTTTTGGGCTGTCCTTCGATGAAATTTTCGTACTGCTTTTTATCTCTTATTACATCGAATTTAGTTAATGGCTGTTTGTCGACATACCATTTGAAACCATCTAATCTAAATGATGTAACATTTATTTTTTTCATGGGTGTAAATTCCGCTTCAGGCGTACCGGTGAGTTTAATTCTGTTTACTTCATCTTTCACAAATGAAACAGTAATAAATGCAGAGGTTGATTTGTTAGCACCATTATAGGCATCCTTCTCTTTTATAAAATATATACTTTCTGCGTTACCATCTACTTCTACCTTTTGTATTTTTTTATCGGTAATAAATGCCTGCATAAACTTACCTTTTATCTGATTGTAAATATCTTTATCCTGTAAATTAATAATGAACGCATTTCCGAATATATCTACCCGGCTTATTTGTTTATTACTGTTATACAGATAGATGGAATCGCCGGTAATTTGTGTAGAATCCATCCACATCACCGGATTCTGATAGAGCTTGAAAATAGAATCACGTTCGGAATAAAACAAAGAATCTGCAGTAGCACTCATTTTTCCTTGTATCATTTTCATGTGATACCATGCTTTTAATATTTTGGTAGAATCATTGTTGTTTATGGAATCATTCAGCAAAGCAGAATCTTCGACAGCAGTTTTATAGGTCAATAATGTATCTGCGCTCAGGTACATAGTATCTTTTTCATTCTCAGATACAGTTATCATCAGCGGATCTTTGTATGCTTTTACATAAGATTTATTTTCATTGGAATAAATATAATTACTGAGAATAGTTGTACGTTCTGAACTGTCTTGCCAAATAACATTGCCATTTGCAATTGCAATTTTTGTTTTATTATCGTAATCTATATTTTCTGCCTTCACATATGCATCTCCTTTTTTTATTTCAGCATTATTTCCGAAAAACGCTTTCTCTTTTTTGGTGTCATAATAACCACTGTTGGTTACAATAACATTACTGTCTTTATCAATAATAGTAGTTTTAGTAATGAAGTAAGCAATCTCTTTTTCTGTGTTATACCGCATGGAGTCCGCATAAATTGTTTCATCCGGATTCTTCAATACTACATTTCCGTAAAATACCGCTTCCTTTTGTTTGTGATAATAATAGGCAATCGCACTGGTAATAACAGTTTCTTTATTTACTATCCTGCCGCCACTCATATAAGAACCTATGTCTGTTTCTGTATTGTAAGTAAGTTCGGGAGTAGTTAAAATCATGGTTTTATCACGCATGGAACACATACCTGTGAGTCGGCCTAATTTCTGATCACCGAAATACTCCAGAAAATTTCCCCAGACATCCACGCTGTCGCCTTTTGCAATGTGCACCTGTTTGCCGTAGGCTGTCATATAATTTGCATCGATATCTATGATGGCGCTGTCGCAATACATAAATGCATTTTCGTGCTTCAGTTTTACATTTCCAATCAATTTCCTGTATTTACCAAGTTCTAATGTTTGATACATCAGTGAATCAGCTTTTAAGATTTCAATTTTCTTTTTTTGCGAAGTATCTTTTGGAGGGGGAGGGAAATAAGCGGATTTTTGCCCGAAAGCAACTGTGAAGAAGAATAAAAGACAAATAATCAAACCTGCTTTGATACTTATAATTGACTTATATAGATATGCTTTCTTCAATGTTATTAAAATAAAATAGCCATTGTAATAAACAATGGCTAAGTTAATATTTTTAATTGCATTACCACCTAACTAGTGCAATGCATTACTTTATTTTCTTGGCAGCTTTTGGATTATTTTCCAGAAATTGCTGCACGGAAGTATCTGTAAATGTGTAGGTCTTAGTTCTGTCTATTAAAGATAAACTGATGTATTTTTTCGGATTTGCTTTTAAGTCTGTTAGTACAGCATTCAGCGATTGAATAGTTTTTGTAATGTCTTTATAAGCTCCATCTTCTTTTAGTAATTTTGAAATTGATCCATCACCATCATTAATTAATGAAAGAGTTTTCTTTAACTGTTCGAGAGTTCCTTTCGCTGCACCAATTGTAGATTCTAAATCCAGTGAAGCAACTTTTCCGGATAATGTCTGAAAGTTGGTTAAAATAGAATCAATCTTACCTGTTTCATCATTAAATTTTGCAGTAAGCGAATTTACATTTTTTAGAATGCCGTCAATATTGGATTTATTATCTGTTAATGTTCCGTTTAATGTTGTAATCATTTTGTCTGCATTGCCCGCTAATCTGTTTACGGATTGCAGTGTTGTGCTTAAATCGCTAACAGCTTTTTTCAACAAGCTATTTTCACCGGTGCCTAATTGTGTATTCAAGTTACTGGCTAAAGCCTGAAAAGAACCTAAAGTACTGTCTAATTTTGGTTTTAACTGAGATATCAAATCGACACCCTGTTCTATGGAATTTCCTTTCACAAGACAAGTCAGCGTATCTGTTTCTTTTGCAGCAGAAGAACTTTCGCCACGCACTAATCCGATACCCATTTTGCCTAACATATCTAAGCCATAAATAATAAACTTACTATCGTTTGGAATCACCACATCGCTGTTTAGTTTCAGGGTTAAAATTGCCTTATAAGGAAAGGAAGGACTTGTAGTAATTTGAATATCATTTACTCTGCCTATCGGAACGTCGTTTTCCAGTACCGGACTTGATGCCGTGATGCCAGGTACTCTGTCGGCAACAATATAAACATATTTGCTTCTGCTGAATATATTATCACCCTGTAAAAATTTAAAGCCTAAAATGAACAATGCGATGCCAATAATGGTGAGTGCGCCTACTAAGATTTCGTTTTTATTTTCCAAGGAAGTATAGTTTTAGAATCACCAAATATAAGGAGAAAATAGTAAAATTTACATAGGCAAGGTTAAACTAAGTATAAGATATGCAGAAAATTACTGCAAATATTTTTTTGCTTCTGCCGGAGATAATTTTTTACCGTCCTTGAATACTACAATAAATGCATCTGCATAACCGCTCGCTCTTGCTTTTTTTAATACTTTTGTTGCTAAATCAAAATTATCAAAAGGTGCATAAGCATATTTGTAAACACCATCCTCCTTATCATATTTAAGATTGCTGTATAATTGATATGCTTTGTCAGTATTCGCCAGCAATTTTGTAGTGGATTTTATCTGAACTTTATAGACAATTCCTTTTTGTATTTCGGTGGGTTCCGGATTTTTTGTACTAACCGGATTGTTATTTACAGGTTTTACTATCGGTTTTGTGCTTATTGTCGTTTCAGTATCCTGTATATTAATTACTGCAGATTCTGTATTGGTAATAACCGGAGCAGTAAGTTTACTGCCTTTTTCAACCGTATTTTTATAATCTTCAAATGCATCGAAAATTGCACCTGCCAGTTCTTTCTGACCATTATCAGAAATCAAATATTTTTCTTCCGTTTTATTAGTTAAGAATCCTGTTTCTATTAATATGGAAGGGCAAGTAGTTCTGTAAAGCACCCAAAATCCTGCCTGTTTTACACCTCTGTTGTAGCGATTTAACTGGTTGGTTAATTTTTCCTGTACTTTACTGGCTAAAAATGAACTTTGTTCAATATTGGCGTTTTGTGCCAAGGAAAGTGCAATCATAGCTTCAGGTGAGTCAGGGTCAAAGCCATCATAGGTATTCTGATAGTTATCTTCCAGTTTAATAACAGCGTTCTCACGTTTAGCCACATCCAGGTTTGCCTGTGATACGTGCAAACCCATTAAATATGTTTCAGTTCCATAGGCTGATTTATTCGGGTTGGCATTACAATGCACACTTAAAAAAAGGTCTGCATCATTATTGTTTGCAAGCAACGCTCTGTCTTGTAATGGAATAAAAACATCCGTTTTTCGGGAGTACAATACTTTTATATCCGGATATTTTTGTTCTATCATTTTACCGAGTAGTAAGATAATACTTAGTGTAACATCCTTTTCATAAGAACTGCTTGGACCATGGCAGCCTGTATCATGACCACCATGACCGGCATCTAAAACTATGGTTTTCATTTTGTAGCTTCCGCCCGGTTTAGAAACGCATTGTCCAATAGTGTGAATAGATAATAATAATATTAAGCAAGCAATCCGTATTTTTGACGTTTTAAACATACATTTGAAACTCATTAAGTAAAGAAATATTTTATAGTTGTTGCACTTTATTTCAGATAAGCGGTCCGTTTTTTTACTCTTCATAATCTTTATGTATCTGAATACTTTTTCTCAAAACAAGAGAATGAAAGAATTCAAGATAATGAAAGATACTACAGAACAATCAAACATCCTGCCAAATGTAATAAAATCAACTCCGGATTCTGTTTCTAAAGATTCCACAAATGTGGATGTAAGAACTATTAAAATTGCTGAGAATGATTTGGAAGATAATGTTAAATACAAAGCCGAAGATTCCATTATTTATGATATACCAAACAAAACTGTTTTTTTATATGGAAGAGCAACCATTAAGTATCAGAAAATGGATATGGCGGCCGGGTTTATAAAATTTAACTGGGACAGCAGTGAAGTGTATGCAAAAGCAACCTATGATGATAGTTTAGGAGCCATGAAGAGAGTAGAATTTAAAGACGGAAGCGGTGAGTATGTGGCTGATGAAGCAAAATTTAATTTCAAAACTAAGAAAGGAAAGAGTTTAGGGTTGGTAATGAAAGAAATGGAAGGTTATCTCCATGGCGGGCAGGTAAAAGTGGTAGACACTAATACTTTGTATATCAAAAGTGCCCGTTATACAACCTGTGATTTGGATGATCCGCATTTTTACGTTGAAATAGGAAAAGCAAAAGTAATAAAAGATAAAATTATAGTAGGAAAACCGGCAGATGTAGTGATTGCCGGTGTACGCACACCTTTATTTCTTCCATTTGCAATGTTGCCATCTATAAAATCAAAAGGCACCGGTTTATTGATGCCCACTTACGGTCAGAGCAATGAACTTGGTTTCTTTTTAAACAATATTGGTTATTTCTGGAAAATTAACGACCAGCTGGCACTAACTACAACTGCAGATGTTTATACACTCGGTAGTTGGGGCTTGCATACAAGCCTTGCGTATCGTAAAATTTATAAGTTTACGGGAAACCTTAATTTTAATATAAATCAGCAGCGAGGTGGTTCACAATATGAACGGTTCAATCCGAAACGCCAGAAACCTCCCTTAAATTTCGGGGTGCAGTGGCAAATGAATATTGATCCTAAAAAGATGTATAACAGCAGTTTTAATATCAACTTAAATATTGTAAGTAATAAAACGTATCAGCTCCTGAATTCAAGAGATCCGCAAAGTGTTTTGGCTACAAACTTCTCTTCCAATATTTCATACAGTAAATACTGGCCCGGAAAACCATACAGACTTGCCTTAAATACAAGCCTTGTGCAGAATACACAAAGTAAACAGATATCATTAACATTGCCGCAATTCACGTTTAACGTAACGCGAATTAATCCGTTTCAGCGAAAAATTTCCACTACAACACGCAAATGGTACGAGAATATTGGTTTTTCTTATGATTTAAATGTTTCAAATCAGCTAAATGCAACTGACTCCACTTTTTTTACAAAGAAAACATTGAAAGACATGCGCAACAGTGTGAGACATACATTACCTATTTCAGGTAATTTTACATTGTTTAAATATTTAAATTTTAATGCCGGTTTTAACTATCGTGAAGACTGGTATTTCAGTTATATCACAAAAACATACTATGATTTCTTTGAAAAGAAGAATGATGAAAACGGGAAAATTGATACATTTTACAATCAGGCGGTGCAGGAAACTAAATATGGATTTAAAGCTTACCGGGATTTTAATTTTAATATGAGCTTTAACACGCAGTTATTCGGATTGTTCCAATTTAAAAATAGCAAATTTAAGGCGATAAGACATACATTCAGACCGAGCCTGAATTTTAATTTCAGTCCGGACTTTACCAAACCATTCTGGAAATATAACCGCACCGTTCAAACAGACAGTATTGGTACTGTGGCGACTTACTCTATTTTTCAAAACAATAGTATCGTTCCGCAAACAAAACAGGGTAATATAGGCGTTAGTTTTTCCAATACGCTGGAGATAAAGGTCTACTCTAAAAAAGATTCTGTTAAACATACTAAAAAAATTACACTGCTGGATAACTTATCATTTGGTATGAATTACAATATTTTAACCAAACGGTTCAGTCCGTTGAATATTAGTGCAAGTACACATGTTACAGATAAACTGAATTTAAGTATGAATGTGAGTATGGATCCTTATTCTATTGATAGTTTGGGCAGACAAACGAATAATTTTTACTGGAAAGAAAAGAAGCGTTTATTCAGATTAACCAATATGAATATTTCCCTGAGTGGTAGTATTCATTCTAAGAAAGGATTGCAAGATCAGGAAGATATTAATCAAAGTTTACTCATAAATCAAGGTATCAATAATCAATATTATCCAAAAAATATTTATGAGCGTGATTATTATAATTTCTCCATTCCGTGGGCTGTAAATTATCAATATAGTTTAAATGTCTCGAGATTTAAATTCAATAAAAAAGATACTACCGCAATTACACAAACTTTAGCGCTGGGGCTCGACTTTAATATTACTAAAAAATGGAAGATAAATATTTCCTCCGGTTTTGATTTGACCAATAAAAGTATCACACGAACAGATATTTCTGTTATCAGAGATTTGCATTGCTGGCAGATGGAATTTAAATGGACACCGGTTGGTTTTCAGAAGGGATTTTACATGACCATTTATGTGACTTCACAACAATTCAGCTGGCTGAAACTGCAAAAACAAAAAGGATTCTTCGATACGGGAATATTTGGCTCCGGCGGTTTAAATACAAATGCTTTCGGTAGTTTTGGAAACGGATTGTAAATACTATTTAACTAATAACGCCACTGCCGATCAATTCATCTTCTTGATACCATGCACAAAACTGTCCGGGAGTAATTCCTTTTTGCAGATTTTTGAAAATCACGTATAAGCCATTTTCTTTTTGATAAAGACAACACTCTTCTAATGGTTGACGATAACGTATACGTGCTTTAAAATTTCGTTGTTCACCATCTTTTAATTTTAAATCTTCACGTATCCAGTGTATATCTTCACTTTTGATAAATAAACCTGCACGGTTAAGTCCCTTGTGTGTTTCGCTTTCTCCTAAATAAATAATATTTTCTTTGGTATCTGTTTCAATAACAAATAAAGGTTCTTTAAAACCACCTATTTTTATTCCTTTACGTTGACCAATAGTATAATAATGTGCACCATTATGTTCGCCGATAATTTTACCGTCACTTACAGAGAATAAATTTGGTTTAGATAATTCTGATAAATCGGAATCAGAACAATGTTCAAAATCGTACTCTGTTTTATCCGGGATACTTGAGTCCGGAATAAGTACTACATTTCCTTTCTTAGGTTTTAACTGTTGCTGTAAAAATTCAGGTAAACGAACCTTTCCGATAAAACATAAACCCTGTGAATCTTTTTTTTCAGCTGTGATTAAATCCAGTTGTTTCGCAATTCTCCGAACTTCCGATTTTTGTAACTCACCAATAGGGAAAAGGGCTTTGCTTAACTGTTCCTGATTCAATTGACATAAAAAATAACTCTGGTCTTTATTATTGTCTTTTCCTGCCAGTAAGTGAAAAATTTTATTTCCTTTGTCATCTACACTTTCTGTTTTTCTGCAATAATGACCTGTTGCCACATAATCAGCACCAATAGCAAGAGCATGTTTTAAAAAAATATCGAATTTTATTTCACGGTTGCAGAGCACATCCGGATTGGGAGTTCTGCCGGCTTCATATTCGGCAAACATATAGTCTACAATGCGTGATTTGTATTCATCGCTCAGGTCTAATGTTTGAAACGGGATGCCAAGTTTTTGAGCTACCAATAACGCATCATTACTGTCGTCAACCCAAGGGCAATCGCCTTGTATGGTGACACTGCCATCGTGCCAGTTTTTCATAAATAAACCAATTACTTCATATCCCTGCTGCTGCATCAGATAAGCTGCAACACTGGAATCCACACCACCGGACATACCTACGACCACACGTCTTTTCATACAGCAAAATTAACCAAAAGCACTCCAAATGAATATTATTTAATAATAAATAAACCCACGACATCAGGTCGTGGGTCCAAACATAACATTCATAAAATAACCAAAAAAAGTTTCTATATTTCTATTTATCGGTTTACAATAATTTTTCTGTATGTGTTTCCTTCCGGCAAGCCAAATCTTAATAAATAAGTTCCGCTTGCAAGAGCTGATAAATCAATTGAAGTTTGTTTATCTCTGATGTTTTGATATTCATCCTGAAAGATACTTTGACCGGAAAGGTTGAATAGCTCAACTTTTACTGTTTTATTGTCTTTTAATGCAAAGTTTAGTGTTACATTATTCGTTGCAGGATTTGGATAAACATCTAATGCCTCAAATTGTGTTTCGGTTTCATTTACAGGCGTAGGAGAAGCGATTGAAAAAGATGTGTTTTTTAAGCAACTATTCTTATCTTTTACAACCAAAGCATAATTCCCCGGTGTTAAATTTTGAATCGTAGAATTTGTTTGTTCGGTAGAATTATTCAATATAAATGTGTACGGTGTTGTTCCACCGGTTACATTAAATGTTGCTGAATATTTATCACCACTTACTAACTGGGTATTTACATTTAATGAAATAGGGGCCGGTTGGGTAATTGCTTTTGTGCCTGTTGCTATACAATTGTAACCGTCTCTTAAGGTTACAGTATAAGTTCCGGCTGTCATATTTGACAATGTCTGATTAGTTTGATTATTACTCCAACTATAGGTATAAACACCATTACCTCCTGTTGGTAAAGCTTTTAGAGAGCCATTGTTGCCACCATTACATGATACATTTTGTAAGACGTCGATGTTTAAATTTAGAGTGGGTGCAACTGTAATTACAGCAGTTTTTACAATAGAATCTTTTGCATTTGTATTTAAGGCAGTTAATTTCACTGTATATGTGCCTGCAGTTGTGAACGTGTGTGTAGGATTTTGAGTAGTATAATCTACAGTTCCATTATTGCTGATATCCCATCTCCATTGAGTGGGAGCGCCCGTAGACAAATCAGTAAACTTCACGGTTAAAGGAGCACATCCGGTTGTCTTGTCTGTTATAAACTGAGAAGATACCGGGGTAATTTGAACTGTATTACAGCTTGTTGTTAATTTCTTATGTTTCAAATATCCGCAAGATGAAGCTGCAATACTTCTTGACACAACATCATTTACACTCAGTAAATCAGTATTGTTGTTTAGTGTTCTTTTGGTAATACCGTATGAGATGGACGGATACATTATTTCTGCATTTACAGAACTATGCCCCTGACCAAATGCATGTCCTAATTCATGTAAAATAACGGTCTCAAAATCATATTGATTAGAAGAAGGTGCTGCAGTTCCATAATTAAAATTCACACCCGGATTAACAACTATATCTATCCCATCCGGTATAATTGGTGAACCGGCACATAAAGTATAAGAAGAATAGGTCATAGCCAATGCACCAGAAGGTAATGGACAAGACGCCGTTGCAAATGAAATAACATTTGAGTTGTCAATTTGATTACTACATGTAGTTGGCGTTGTATTTGAATTAATTGCGATGTTTATTCCTGTCTTACATTTCCACTGGTCTAATGCTCTTAAGAAGCTTTCCTTAACCGGAGTATTGTTATTAAAATCAGTATTAAATGTAAATGTATAGCCACCTAAGCCGTTTTGATCAATTAATGATACTTTATTTTTCTTGTATTCAAACTGATTATACGTTATATTTAACGGTGTGATAGACGATACCACATAACCTGTTGAAGTTATTACATTGAATGCTCCGGTTCCTGCACCACCTTGTCTGTTTATAGATGCACCGGGAACAATTACTTTAATTTCACTATTTGTCCATGATAATATATAAGTACTGTCCGGAACCGATGTAAAAACGCTCGGTGAAGTGCTGTTGGCATCTCTGAACTGAACAGTAGCAATTCCGGTTCTTGTTCCAAATCCCCAGCCATTAATTGTTAAGACGCTCTGAGTACCTGCACTTATGGTAGCAGGAGTATATAAAGTAATGGCAGGATCACCTGCATTGTCTTCTGCGATTGTTAAATCAGGGTTGCTGAAACGATAGTTTATACCTGTAAAATTCTGGATTAAACTGTAAACACTCGATTTGTCCTGATATTCGTCGAAAGGGTCATTGTATTTTCCGGTAATTGGGTTCAATTCTATAAATCCTTGAGCCAGAGCATGTATTTCATATTGTTTTAAAGTACTGCTAAAATTTAACCCAACAGTGTTATTGTTTAAAAAGAAAATACCTTTAGCGCCTTTCTTTAAGTCTGCATTAGGTTCAACAACCAGCATTTTACCATCTAATTCTCCGCCGGGGGTAATTATTTGTATAGTTGTGGCTGAACTTCCTTTTAATATACTGTTCACTTGGATGGTGTTAACCGTATAAATAGCTGATTTATCTGAATTCCAACAGGAGTTCTGGTCTGTTACAGTACCGTCAATAATTGTTTCTGAATTCTTTACTCTACTGTCGATAGGAACTTTAGTGAGTAAACAGTTTGCGTTGCAACAATAGCTGTACGCTATTGCGAACAATAAGAAATAGGGTTTCATGTTATGTTATTTATGTTTCTAAAAAAAAATAGGGTATTGCAATATTAAACAGGATTTTTCAATTTGTCAATAGCTATTTTACATATTAATAAAAATAATTAATTACTAAACAGTGTAAAACTATTATTTTTAGACCATGTTAGGTTTAAAATTAGCTACTGACCCCCGATGGGTAGATTTAGCATCCATATCAATAGAAGCAATACTTACAGACCATGCATTTTGCGAGCAAAAGGCAACAACAAATTGTATTAGCTTGATACAATTATACCCTGAAAAGTCATATTTAGTTGAAAAATTAATACCTATTGTAAATGAAGAATGGTCACATTTTAAAATGGTCTTAGATGAATTAAAAAAGAGAAATTTACAATTAGGAGCACAGCGACAAGATAAATATGTGGTAGGATTGTATGAATTCTTTAAAAAAGGAGGTAGTCCGGACGATAGATTTTTAGACAGGTTGCTTTTAGCCGGATTAATTGAAGCAAGGAGTTGCGAACGATTCCGATTGTTATCATTAGAAATAAATGATGCTGATTTAAGACATTTTTACCATAAATTAATGATTTCTGAAGCAACACATTATCGTTTGTTCTTAGATTTAGCAGAATATTATTTTGATAAAGATACCGTAAAAATCAGATGGGAAGAATGGCTGGAATATGAAACCAAGGTATTACAGGAGATAGAAGTACGAGGAGACAGAATTCACTAACAAGATAAAAATTTAAATAATATACATGAAGGTTGATTTGGATAATATACTTACTTATTTACAGCAATTGCAAAAATCGATATGTTCATCATTAGAAATGTTAGATGGCAGTGCAAAATTTGCAGATGATGAATGGGAGCGTGCAGAAGGCGGTGGTGGTTTGAGTAAGGTAATACAAAACAGTCCCCAAAGTTCTGGAGTTTTTGAAAAAGGCGGTGTTAATTTTTCTCATGTACATGGAAAATTGCCCGATATACTTAAATCTGAAACCAGGAATGCTGATTATTTTCATGCCACCGGTGTTTCTATCGTTATTCATCCGATAAATCCTTTTGTCCCAATCATTCATATGAATGTGCGCTATTTCTGTATGTCTGAGCATGAAGGAAGTGCTATTGTTGATGAATGGTTTGGTGGTGGCATTGACGTTTCACCTGCTTACCCAAATGAAACAGATACGCTGCATCTGCATTCTACCTTAAAAAGTGCATGCGATAAATTTGATATTTCATATTACCCTGCATTTAAAAAATGGTGTGACGAATATTTCACCATTAAACACAGAAATGAAATGCGTGGTGTCGGCGGGATATTTTTTGACCACCTAAGACCCAAAGATGAAGAAGATAAAACACGTTTATTTCATTTTTTGCAGGAAATTGGAAATAGTTTCATCCCAATCTACGCAGACATTGTAAACAGAAACAAGCACAAAGCATTTACGGAAAAGAATAAAGAATGGCAATATATTCGACGTGGCAGGTATGCAGAATTTAATCTGGTGTACGACAGGGGGACGCACTTTGGATTAAAAACAAACGGACGAATTGAGTCTATTTTGATGAGTTTGCCACCACATGCTGAATGGAAATACAATTTTATTCCTGAGAAAAATAGCGAGGAAGAAAGAGCATTATCGTTTTTTCAGCCTATTGATTGGCAAATATAACAGGATAAAATCGTGTATAATTGACTTAAAATAATAAGTTTATTCAGGATTTAATTTTTCAAGGACATGTAATACAAATTTATAATATTTGCCTTATATTTACACCAATGAAGCCTTCTTTTGAACACGTGGAATGTAAGCATTGTTCCAATCGTTTTAATTCTGTTTTTTGTAAAACAGAACACTATAAAATGGAAGAAATTGAAGCTTTGAAGATTTGTTCTACCATAAAAAAGGGAGAAACAATTTTCAGAGAAGGTTCTTATGCTTCCGGTGTTTATTGTATTAATGCCGGAAAAATTAAATTATCCATGATTGGAGATGAAGGTAAAGAACAAATTGTTCGCCTGGCAAAACCCGGTGATATTATCGGATATAAAGCATTACTTTCCGGAGACAGGTACAGTTCTACTGCATCTGCATTAGAAGACTGTAATATTTGTTTTATTCCCAGAGAGATATTTTTAGTAATTCTTCAAAAAGATGCTGCCTTATCTTTTGAAATGATGAAAGTATTGTCAGATGAATTGAAGAGAGCTGAAGAAAAAATAACACATCTTGCTCAGAAACCTGTACGTGAACGCGTTGCAGAAACTATTTTATTTTTGAAAGAGACCTACGGTGTAGATGCTGAAAATAATGTAAATGTTACCTTAACCAGAGAGGAAATTGCTAATTTGGTTGGAACGGCGACAGAAACAGCCATACGTTTGCTTTCTGAATTTAACAAAGAACATATCATTGAACTTTCCGGTAAAAAAATTAAAATTTTAGACCAGAACAAACTGGTTAAAACAGCCAATCTTTACGATTAATATTTCAGCGTCAAAACATGATAAAAATCATGTTTATATTTGACTCGTATCAGCATCCGTTTTCATAATTCATAGTAGTTTAGCATCAAAATTATACGATGCATAATTTGCATATAATAAATTACAGTGATTTCAGCGCAGATGAATTATGTCATTATCTGGAAGACAGACATTATATGCAAATAGTGACAGATATGGAATCCATCCAGAAATACCTGAATAATATATCTTACAGTGAACAAAACGATTTAATTGAGTTAGTGAATGTCATTTTTGGAAAGTTAAATGTAGAAGTAAAACAGTTATTTACTAAAGATAAGATTTTATTATTTCCGCACTTGAAAAGGAATGCTGAAACGCCAATTTGTCTAACTCCCGTTAACTTATTACACCAGCGTATTAATGCTATTTTACAACAACTCCGAAAGTTGATGAATAATTATGTCCAACAACCTGCCTGGTCTAATCAGTTTAAAATTTGTTGTAATGAATTGTTTACATTAGAGCAATCTATTCAGCATGTTTTGTATATTAAAGAGAACTTTTTGTGGACAAAAATAAATACGATAACATCGGATGAGTGTTAATGTTACAAATAAAGAAACTTGTTTTCATTGTGGTGAAGATTGCACTTCTGCAAAAATTCATATTCAGGATAAATACTTTTGCTGCGATGGCTGTAAATTAGTGTATGAGATTTTAAATGAAAATAATTTATGTACTTATTATGATCTCAATCAAAACCCGGGTATTGTTCAGAAAGTAAAAATAAGGGAAGATAAATTTGCTTTTTTAGAAGATGAGTCCATTCAGCAAAACCTGATACAGTTTAAAGACAAAAACCAGACACATGTTACATTTTATTTACCACAAATGCATTGCAGTTCCTGTTTGTGGTTACTGGAGAATATACATAAAGTAAATAATGGTGTAATTACCTCTAAAGTTAATTTTGTAAAAAAAGAAGTTTTTCTGGTTTTTGATAATGATAAGACTTCCCTGAGAAAAGTAGTAGAAACATTGGCTGCAATAGGTTATGAACCGCATATCAGTTTGCAAAAATTAGATACAGACAAAGTAAGTAAAACGGATAAAATTAAATTATACAAAGTTGGTATTGCAGGCTTCTGTTTTGCCAATATTATGATGATGAGTTTTCCGGAATATCTGGTTGCAAGCGGAGTCGTGGAAGAAAATATTAGACAGGTACTAAAATATTTTATTGTTACATTTTCATTGCCCGTTATCTTTTTTTGTGCAACGGAATTTTTCGTCACAGCCTGGAAAGGAATCAAACACAGGTTCTTAAATATCGATGCACCAATAGCACTTGCTATCCTTATTACATTTTTCAGAAGTTTATATGAAATCTTTTCTAACACCGGTGCCGGATATTTAGACAGCATGAGTGGTATTGTATTTTTTATGTTGGTTGGCAGGTATTTACAGGATAAGACATATCAGTCTATTTCTTTCGAAAGAGATTATAAATCATTTTTCCCGATTGCAGTAAATGTGTTGAAAGATGAGAAAGCTATACCAACACAAATTGATAAAATTAAATCAGGCGATATTATACAGATATATAATAATGAGTTGATTCCGGCCGATTGTATTCTTTCAAAAGGTAAAGCGGAAATTGATTATAGTTTTGTAAGTGGTGAAAGCTTGCCTGTATTAAGAGAAGTTGGTGAAATTATTTATGCAGGTGGAAAACAGATGGCAGGCGCATTGGAATTATTGGTAGTAAAAGAAGTTTCGCAAAGCTACCTCACAAACTTATGGAATAAAGATGTCTTTAAAAGAAAAGAAGAAGGCTCTACATCTT
This sequence comes from Chitinophagales bacterium, assembly GCA_046329785.1. Classification (GTDB taxonomy): domain Bacteria; phylum Bacteroidota; class Bacteroidia; order Chitinophagales; family JADIYW01; genus JADJSS01. The sequence continues at coordinate 17,195 of JAXLTZ010000004.1, read as the reverse complement.
TTATTCATGCACTTGGGAAATATTTTACATTTCTGGTATTAGGAGTCGCGGTTATTGCGGCTGTTTACTGGTATTTACAGGGTGAATATAAATTAATGTGGAATACCCTGACAACCGTTTTGATTGTTGCCTGTCCATGTGCTTTATTACTATCGTCAACTTTTACGAATGGAAATATCCTGAGAATATTGAGTAAAAATAAATTTTATCTGCGTCATCCGGATGTTATAGAAAATATATCTAATGTCAATCATTTGGTTTTTGATAAAACAGGAACGCTGACACAACAAAATAATATTAAGGTTGCCTATAAAGGTAAAACACTGCAACCAATAAATAAATTACATATTGCTTCTTTGATGTCTCAGACACCGCATCCTTTAAGTAAAGCCATAGTAGATTTCTTAAATGAGAAAGAAACCACCGCCATTGAAAATTTTAAATGGACTGCAGGAAAGGGAATTGAAGGCTGGATTGATGAGAAATACTACAAAATAGGTTCCTATGAATTTATTTACGGAAGACAACAGCAGCAAGACAGCAGCACTGTATATGTAATGGTGGATAATGAATTGATGGGTGAATTTAATTTGGTGAATAGCTATAGATTTGGTTTTAATCAGCTAATGCAATCCTTAAAAAATAAATTTGCTATTTCAGTTATTTCAGGGGATAATGCGGCAGAACAGAGTAAATTACAAGATATCCTCGGAAAAGAAGCAGAAATTTTATTTCATCAAAAACCGGATGATAAGCTTAATTACATTCAACATCTGCAACAGGCAGAACATAAGAATGTGATGATGATAGGCGATGGTTTAAATGATGCCGGGGCATTAAAGCAGAGTGATGTAGGTATAGCTATTTCAGAAAATGCAAATAATTTCAGTCCTGCTTGTGATGGAATACTGGATGCTGCACAGTTTTCAAATCTGGGCAAGTTTATTTCCTTTGCCAAATCGGGAAAAAAGATCATCTTATTTAGTTTTGTATTATCTATTCTGTATAATATTGTAGGACTTTATTTTGCAATACAAGGGGTTTTATCTCCTTTGATAGCAGCCATTTTAATGCCTTGCAGTTCTATCACCATCATTTTAGTGACTTATGGTATGAGTGAACTTGCTGCGTGGAAAGAAAATTTAATAAAACATGATAAAAGTCATAGTTGATAGTGACTGCTGTCAGCATACAAAGAGTTAGATTTATATAATTTTGAAACTATAACAATATGAGTGTAATCATAATAATGTTGGTGGGTAGTTTAATCATAGCGGGTGGTTTTTTAGTTGCATTTCTTTGGAGCGTAAAAGACGGACAATATGAAGATAATTATTCTCCAGCTCAACGTATTTTATTCGATGATACTATAAATAATAAACCAATCAAGTAATCACATGGAATTAGAAAGATTTTCTTACGACAACAAAATTCCGAAGTATTTCGCTATCGCCTGTATCTTTTGGGGAGCAGTCGGTATGTTAGCAGGAGTTTTAATCGCATTTCAGTTGGCATTTCCTTTTCTTAATTTGGATTTGGCAGCCACCACATTTGGCAGGGTACGTCCCGTTCACACCAATGCAGTAATTTTTGCATTTGTGGGAAATGGTATCTTCACAGCCATTTACTATGCTCTTCCAAGGTTGTTAAAAACAAAAATGTACAGCAATCTGCTTAGTAAAATACATTTTTGGGGATGGCAGTTAATTATAGCTGCAGCGGCAATTACACTTTTAGCAGGTTTTACAACTGGTAAAGAATATGCTGAACTGGAATGGCCTATTGATATTGCTATCACATTGGTATGGGTAGTTTTTGGTATTAATATGTTTGGTACCATATTAACAAGAAGAGAACGCCATCTATACGTAGCAATCTGGTTTTTCATAGCTTCCTGGGTAACCGTTGCTATGTTGCATATTGTCAACTCTATTGAGTTACCGGTTTCATTCCTGAAAAGCTATCCTGTGTATGCAGGAGTTCAGGATGCATTGGTACAATGGTGGTATGGGCATAATGCCGTTGCATTCTTCCTTACCACACCTTATCTCGGATTAATGTATTATTTTGTTCCTAAAGCAGCGAACCGTCCTGTATATTCATACAGACTCAGTATCGTACACTTTTGGTCATTGATATTTTTGTATATATGGGCGGGTCCGCACCATTTATTGTATACAGCATTGCCGCAATGGGCACAATCATTAGGTACTGCATTTTCAATAATGCTGATATTACCAAGTTGGGGCGGTATGTTAAATGGCTTGTTCACATTAAGAGGAGCCTGGGATAAAGTGCGCGAGGATCCTATCTTAAAATTTTTCGTAGTAGGTGTTACTTGTTATGGTATGTCCACATTTGAAGGACCGATGTTATCTCTTAAAAATGTAAACGCTATTTCACATTACAGCGACTGGACAATTGCACACGTACATATTGGTGCATTGGGATGGAACGGTTTTATGACATTTGGTATGATGTATTGGCTGATTCCAAAATTGTTTAAGACAGAATTGTTCTCCAAAAAATTAGCCAGTACACATTTCTGGATAGGTACATTTGGTATTGTATTATATGCAATTCCAATGTACTGGGCAGCATTCCGTTCTTATTTTATGTTTAAAGCATTTACACCGGAAGGGCAATTACAATATCAGTTCATAGATGTTGTTCAGACTACTGTACCATTTTATATTATGCGTGCAGTGGGCGGTACTATCTTCCTTGTTGGTGTTTTTGTAATGATATACAATTTAATTAAAACAGCGCAGAAAGGAGCTTTTGTGGAAAGTGAAGAAGCAGAGGCAGCTCCTTTGGCAGCAACTTATGTGCCAACAGGAAAAAAATTCTGGCATAGTGTTATTGAAAGAAAACCAATCTTATTATTAGTCATGAGTTTATTCGTAGTGGCATTAGGTGGTATTTTCGAATTAATTCCAACTTTTTTAATTAAGTCCAATATTCCTACAATTACAAGTGTCAAACCTTATACACCGCTGGAATTGCAGGGAAGAGATATTTACATTCGTGAAGGCTGTTATACCTGCCATTCACAAATGATTCGTCCATTCCGTTATGAAGTAATGCGATATGGCGAATATTCCAAGGCCGGTGAGTTTGTATATGACCATCCATTTCAATGGGGAAGTAAACGTACGGGTCCGGATTTAGCAAGAATCGGTGGTAAATATCCGGATAGCTGGCATTTTAATCATATGTTGGAACCAACTTCCATGTCACCTGGTTCAGTAATGCCTAAATATCCATGGTTGTTTAGAAGAGATATAGATCTTTCTTCTACCAATTCTAAAATTTACGCTATGAGAAAATTAGGCGTGCCATATGAAAACGGTTATGAAGCAAAAGCAAATCAGGATTTAAAAGAACAAGCTGATAAAATTGCAGAGGGATTGAAAGCAGATAAAATTAAAATCAGCAGTAATAAAGAAATCATAGCACTGATAGCTTATTTACAAAGAATGGGAAAAGACATTAAAGCAGAACCAAAACAATAAAATTACACAAAATGAAATTCATAAACTATTTAGAAACAATTACCGGAATAAGTATTTATCCGCTAACGTCCTTGTTGCTGTTTGTAGCTGTATTTTCTATTGCTACGATTTGGATATTGCGTGCAGATAGTGGTTTTATAGACCATATGAAGAATATTCCGCTTGAAAAAGACAGTAATGATTAACAACGTTCATACGATGTGTAATATTCAAAAAACAATAAAAATATACAGATGAAAGTAAATAAAATAAAACTCGTGCTGCTATTATTGTTAAGTACATTTACAGCTACACTTGGTTTCTCTCAGGTGGCTGCAGCCTCATCTGCATCCGCAAATTCCATTCCGGTATCAGTTAATACAGTTTTGTGCATCATAGCACTGGTGTTGTTATTTATAATAGTAATACTTGCAATGACAGTAGGCACTGCAATTGAATTTTTCAGACAAAAGAAAGAAACGGATAATAATGCATCCGCTATAAAAAATGTAAGCATTTTTCTGGGATTGATATTGTTATCTCAGATTGCTTTCTCTCAAACAGCTTTTTCTCCGGATCCTGCAGTAACAGCTGCCGAGGCAGCAAAAGCAGCAGCTTCCACTGCAGTATGGGAAGGTAAAATCTATTTCTATGGATTTATAGCAGTCATAGTTGCAGAAATTGCCATTATTCTATTTTTTATTAAAACATTGAGTTTTCTTACCGGTATCGATAAATTCAGAAAGACACAAGTTAAAAAAGAAAACAATTTGTGGCAAACAATTAACCAGTTTAAACCACTGGAAGATGAAGACAATATGGATACCGGTCATAATTACGATGGTATCCGTGAACTGGATAATATAACTCCACCTTGGTTTACCATTGGATTTGCCGCAACTATATTATTTGCAATTGTTTATTTGTACAGATACGAAGTTGCACACACAGCATCCTCTCAAATAGAGGAATATGAAACAGAAATGCGGGAAGCTAAAGTGATACAGGATTCATTATTAAAACTGGAAGGTAATAATATAGATGAAAATACTGTAGCCATGCTGGATGCAGCAGGTATTACCTCCGGACAAAAAGTTTATACTGCAAATTGTTCTGCTTGCCATGGAGACAAAGGTCAGGGTGGCGTAGGACCTAATTTAACGGATGAATACTGGATTCACAGCGGTTCTATAAAAGATATATTTAAGAGTATTAAATATGGTTGGGTAGAAAAAGGTATGAAATCCTGGAAAGAAGATTTTTCACCAACACAAATAGCACAACTGTCCAGTTATATAAAATCTCTTAAAGGAAGTAATCCTCCGGGTGCAAAAGAAAAACAAGGAGAATTATATGTTGAAACTGCAACGCCTGGTACCGGTGCAGATTCAACAAAAACAAAATAGAAATGGATATTGATGAATTACAGCACGCTGAGTCCTATAGAGACAGAGTAAGTACGGTTACTGAAAAAGGAACTCGAAATTGGGTATACGCACTTAAACCGCATGGAAGATTTTATAATTACAGAAACTTACTAACCGCTTTATATTTATTACTTTTTTTTGGCATACCATTTATAAAAGTAAATGGTATGCCGTTTGTTTTATTCAACGTACTGGAAGGTAAGTTTATATTATTCAGTAAAATCTTCTGGCCACAGGATTTCTACATTTTCGCTATTGCAATGATTACGTTTATTATTTTCATTGCTTTGTTTACAGTTGTGTACGGTCGTTTGTTTTGCGGATGGGTGTGCCCTCAAACTATCTTTATGGAATTTGTTTTTCGCAGGATAGAATGGCTTATTGAAGGAAATCCGGCAGAGCAGAAATTATTAGACAAAAGTGCATGGAACCTTAATAAAACAGGCAGAAAAATACTAAAGCATATAATTTTTCTGTTTATTTCATTTTTGATAGCCAACACTTTCTTAGCATATATTTTTGGAACGGATAGATTATTTAAAATAATAGAAGAACCGCTTACAGAACATCTCACTTTATTTTTAGGATTAATTGGATTTACCATAATGTTCTATGGAGTTTTTGCTTTCGTGAGGGAGATTGTTTGTACTACGATTTGTCCGTATGGCAGACTACAGGGTGTGTTGTTTGATAAGGATACGATGTTAGTTGCTTATGATTATAAAAGAGGCGAACAAAGAGGAAAATTCAAAAAAAATGAGCAACGCGTATTAGGCGATTGTATCGATTGTCATCAATGTGTAAATGTTTGTCCTACCGGAATAGATATACGCAATGGAACCCAATTAGATTGTGTGGGATGTACAGCATGTATAGATGCATGTGATTTTATGATGGAAAAAGTAGGATTGGAAAAAGGATTAATTCGTTATGCTTCTGAAAATGGAATAGCAGAAGGAAAAAAACTAACCTTCACTCCAAAAATTAAAGCATACACGGTTTTATTAATTTTGTTAATGATGATACTTACCGCACTGATGATTACCAGGAATGACGTAGATACACATATTACGCGCACTGCAGGTCAGTTGTATCAGGAATTGCCCGATAACAAGCTCAGTAATTTATTTAATGCCAAAATCATTAATAAAACAAACAAAGAATTTCCCGTTGTTTTAAAACTGGAAGAAATGGATGGTGAAATAAAATTAGTTGGGAAACAAACGCTCATGTTAAAAAAAGAGGCAATTAATACTGAAACTTTCTTTATAATTTTAAATCAAAAAAATATACACGACAGAAATACTAAACTAAAAATAGGAGTGTATAAAGACGGTAAAAAAATACAAACCATTAAAACAAGCTTTTTAGGACCGTTTATTTAGTTCTTTTTAAAGTACAGCATTTATGAATTGGGGATATAAAATATTGGTTGCATATGTAATTTTTATTGCCATGATGTTAGGTATGGTATATGTTGCATCTAAGCAAACCAACGAAATGCAGGATAAAAACTATTATGCCAAAGAGCTGGCTTACCAGTCGGTGATAGATGGAAAAAATAATCTGAATGCATTGACGGATAAACTCACAATTACCAATACAAATGAAGCTATTGTAATTAGAATTCCGGAAGTGGCTGCGACTGATATAAGCAATGGTACTATTTATTTCCTAAGACCATCCGGAGAAAAAGGAGATGTACATGAAATATTAAAACCAGACAGCAGAGGAGAACAATCCATTTCAAAATTAAAATTTCAAAGAGGAATTTACACTGTACAAATAAGTTGGAAAAGTAATGGTAAAATGTATTATAACGAACAAAGATTTCAGGTAGAATAAATGATTGCGCAACTTCTGATAGCAGGTTTTACAATCGGCATAGTGGGAAGTTTTCACTGTGTGGGCATGTGCGGGCCTATTGCGCTGGCATTACCGGTTGCAGATGCAGGGAAATGGAAACGTTTACTGTTTATTTCTTTGTATAACATAGGAAGAGTAATTGCCTATGCATTTTTGGGAATGCTATTTGGGTTTTTAGGTAATCAGTTTTTTATTGGTGGTTATCAGCAGATTTTATCTATTACACTAGGTGTATTGATTTTATTTTTTCTGTTTTTTTCAAAATATCTGGATACCAATAAAACATTTATAAATTCTTACACTCTTTACCTCAAACAATTTTTAGGCAAATTGTTGCGTAGCGAAAAGCAATTTTATACGTATCTGTTTATTGGATTCTTTAATGGATTTTTGCCGTGTGGTTTGGTGTATGTTGCCATAGCAGGAGCAGTAGCGACCGGCAGTGTGTTACACAGTGCCATGTTCATGGGAGCATTCGGCTTTGGTACTTTCCCTGTAATGTTTACAGTAACCGTTTTAGGAAAATTTATTTCCATTCAATGGCGTAATCAGATGCGGAAAGCAGTTCCTGTTTTTATCGGTGCAATGGCTGTTTTGCTAATCCTTCGCGGCCTGAATTTAGGTATTCCCTATATCAGCCCTGAAATGAAAGCTACACCAAGCGGCACACATAGTTGCTGCCACAAGGAATAAATAACAAAATTTCATCCGCAAAAAAAAATCACGAGCCTTTCATTAAATAAGACTCGTGATTATAAATCGTATGAAGAAATTTATTTTTTAGCAGCAGCAGGATAATGCATACTGTATTCATCAAAAACAACAATTTTACCGTTTTCAATTTTTGCTTCATTTATTAACTGAATAGAGTCAGCAACCCCTTTGGCATCTGTCCAGCTTTGTTTGTACCAAACTGTTGCCCATTCTGATTTTTTATCTTCTGAAATTACAGATTCCCAGTCCTGCATTTCCACTTTCAGATCTTTGTATTGTGTATAAGTTCCCTGTAAAAAGCTTGCAATACTGTCATTTGACAATTTAGCGTGATAGTAATCTACACTCATGACAACAGAGTCTGCAAAATAGGTAACACATTCTTCAACATTTTTTGTTTCCCAGGCTTTTATCATTTTGAGCAAAATGACGGCATTTTGAGGGTCACCGGTTTGCCAGTTGTTCCATCCTTTTTCAAGTGTGTACGGAAAATCAGCGGCACCAGATGAAGTTGTTGCAGCATCGGTGTTTGTTGTTTCTTTAGTTTTGCAGGATACTGCTAAAAGCAGGATGACTGCATAGAAGATTGTTTTTTTCATGTTATTGGTTTAATGATGAATGAAATGTTAAAAGTACAATTGTGATTTTGTAAACTAAATGTAGCACTTATAATCGAAACAGATATATTATCATTTTTCCGCTAAACCAATAATTCATACATTATTTCTTCTTTTTGAGCTTCTCTTCATTCACCTTTACTCTGTGTTTTACAATCTTGCTTATTAAAGCTAATGGGAGTGGTTTGTCTAAAGGAAACTGTATAGTTCCCTTTGAGGTAGTATATGTTGTTAATTTAGATTCAAACACTGTAATTGCCTCTGCACCGGGATAAAAACCAATATGCTGTTTATAACCTGCAAAATATACTAATACACCGTTTAGTTTGTATGCAGGCATGCAATAGCTGATAGTTTCTTCTGCACCCGGTGCTGCTTTTCGTATTGTTTCCCGAAGCTGCAGTAATAATGCTCTGTTTGCAGGTGGTTGCAAAGCAATATAATCATCCGTATTCTTACAAATTGTCTCCTTATTATTCTTCATATTCAAAAACAAAGTCCACAGGGCCTGCGAAATAATCCGTTATAACACCTGCAGTATCCGGAAAACTTTGTGCAACAGGATAGGTAGCATAATAATCATAAGAATAGTATTGAATAGTCAAAGGACCACTTACAAAAGGCATAAAGTCAACGCTTGGGTCGTTGTAATAGCGACTATAATCATTTGCGAGCACACTGATAAAATAATATCTGTTGGCTGTAATATCCACCGGTGTAATAGCTTTGTACACAAAAATACCGGGTGTACTTTGTGTAACATTATACTGATTGATAAGTGATTTAGTTACAGCATCCCAGATAGATACCTTATATGTTTCATTGGAAGGCAAAGCTATTCCTACCTGTGTTATTTTTCCGGCTTTAGAAGATTTAAATCCAAACCCGAAATCGTAATAGGTTACATTATCTATTTGGTCACTCTGTTTTGGTACTGTTCCACCATTGATAAAAGAGGAAATTGGCTGTACATTGAATGTTTTAGTTCCTTTGCCGCAACCTCCTGTAAAGATTGCAACAGCAACAATGCAGATAAATTTTCTGAACATAGCTATTTCTTTTATGGAAAGTTACTATTTTTTGGAAATATGGACAGATAAATTAGTTGCTTTTTTCAAATGGATAAAGGAAGAATTATTCAGCAGTAAGATTTGACTGTTTTGATAAAACTAAGTAAGCAATATATAATACCACCATTATAGAATCAGCAATTACAGCAGCTCCCTCATCTATTCTATTTTGATTAAATTGTTGGTGACATTTGCTTTGTATGGTTTTGTAAAATAAATATCTAAAATAGATAAGGGAAATTTGTTCTGACTTTGTACCTTACAATAATTGTGAATTCCTTATATTAGCTCTTGGTGCTTTGAGCCTTATGTTCAAGTTCTAAAAAATCTACTCCACTTTTAAATGGAGAATTCTGTCCTTTAAGGAATTCTAAATTAGCTACATACTGTTCAGGAAATTTTCTGAATTCTTTAGCCATCCTCCTAACACCGGCGGGACATAAATACGCTGGGGTATTTTGTCCTTGAATACCTAATGATGATATTGTTTCATCGAATAGGGGTTCGTCTATATCTACGTCAAAGAGTGTCTTGACCGCTTTGTTACTTAGTTGAATAAAGTATGGTATCCTAACAACCTTATATCCAAATCCTTGGTATAGTTCAGTTGTTTTTATATCCTTTTCAATTATATCAGGTTTTGTATAATGTTGAAGACCGTCAAACTCAATAATAAGCTTTAATTTTTCACTTCTATAATCAGGCCTACTTCTGTAAATAGTACCATTAATGTTACCTAATGCCTTATCATGTATCCAGTCATCAATCAAAGGAAAAATAACCTTTAAGTATTCTTCTAGTCCAGTTCTATGTAATCCAGTATCTTTATCAATGCCCGCTTTTTTGGCCAAAGCGTTTGTCTCTCTTAAAAATCCCCATTTATTTTTCATTTTGGTATATAACATTTCTCAATTTAATAGAGTGATTTTTATTTGGAGATACGTTGTGTCTAACTTATTTATATGAACAACAAATTATCGTATTATTCAAATATACTTTTAAATTATTCCAAAAACAAGATATTCCTTTTCAGTCCTTCATACTTTGTGCGCTTCACTGCAGATTTTTGGAAAAGCACATTAAACACTTCTTCCGTAATTTCTTTCCATTCTTTTCTGTTCATAGCAAGCATTTTCGGGTTAGGTGTAAATTTAGGTTCATTATGCTGTTTTGAAAAACGGTTCCACGGACATACATCCTGGCATATATCACATCCAAACATCCAGTCTTCAAATTTATCTTTATATGCCAGAGGTATTGCATCTTTTAGCTCTATCGTAAAATAGGAAATACATTTGCTGCCATCTACTACTTTGTTTTCTACAATGGCATTTGTAGGACAGGCATCTATACAGGCAGTGCACGTACCACAATGGTCGCTACTAAAAGCGTCATCGTATTCAAGCTCAATATCTACAATCAGTTCAGCTAAAAAGAAAAAAGAACCTTGCTGTTTATTGATAAGCAATGAATGTTTGCCAATCCAGCCGATGCCCGCTTTACTGGCCCAGGCACGTTCTAAAACAGGAGCGGAGTCAACAAAACACCTGCCGTTAATTTCGCCCATTTCATGCTGCATTCGTTGTAATAAAATAAAAAGTTTGTCTTTCACAACATGATGATAGTCTTCGCCGAATGCATATTTGGAAATCTTTGGTGCTTCTTCATTTTGCTTTTGTTCTGTAAAATAATTGTAGGAAAGCGAAATAACAGATTTTGCACCGGGGACTAATATGCGTGGGTCTAATCGCATATCAAAATGATTTTCCATATAATGCATTTCTCCCTGATAGCTTCGTTTCAGCCATTCTTCAAGTTTGGGTGCTTCTTCTTCTAAAAATTTAGCTTTAGCAATGCCGCAATTAGTGAAACCAAGTTCGGTAGCCCATTGTTTAATAGTAGTGCTGTATCTTTGATGGTTGCTTGGCATGAACTGTCGATTGTACAGATGATATTGTGTATAATGTTTAGTGTAAAATGATAAATAATTCATCATTTATCATTTTACATTTATCATTTATTATTACCACACTATCCCAATCTTTCCAATAGTTTTACGGCTTTCCATATCATCATGTGCCTGGTAAATATCTTTAGCGGCATACATCTGTCCAACATGCGGATCAATCTTTCCTTCATGTAATAATTGTATTACACTTTCCATACAGTATTTCAGCGTATCAGGTTTGTAATCAGCGATTCGAAGCATATTCACACCAATCATACTCCGGCTTTCCATCAGTAGTTGGGCAGGATGGTAAATACCGAATGCTGCACCCATTTTTGCTTTAGAAAAAATGTTACCTGCATCTGTCATGGACGATGCACCATAACCGACAATACGTCCGCCGCGGTTTAATATTTTATAACTCTTTCTGAAATTCGTGGCACCTAAACTATCAAAAGCAACATCAATTGGTTCTTTTATCACTTCTGCAAAATCTTCTTTTGTATAATTAATGGCAACTGTTGCACCTTGTTTTCTGCAGTATTCGAGTTTGCTTTCGCTGCCTGCGGTAGCATATATTTTAGCATTCTTTAATTTGCATAGTTGTATTAATGCTGTACCAACTCCACCTGCACCTGCATGAATTAATACTGTTTCATTAGGTAAGACATTGGTAGCAACTGCACAGGCATAATAAGCTGTACTGTATTGTGTTGCTAATGCCAGCGCTTTACCCACATCCATGCTTTCACTGATTTTTGCAATGGCATTTTCTTTTTGTATTACATACTGACTGTAGCCACCGAAACGGGTGAATACTAAAACGCGGTCGCCTTTCTGTACAGTTTTAATATCTTTCCCAACTTTGTCTACACGCCCGACGGCTTCGTACCCAATTACTGCAGGTAAAGGCGGACAATCCTGATATTGCCCTAAACGTGCTACCACATCGGCGAAATTAATTCCGGATGCTTCCACAATTACGCCTACTTCATCGTCTTTTGGTTCCGTGATTTGTATATCTCTGAATTCGAATGCTTCTTTAGGTTTTCCGTTTTTTACAAGATAGATGGCCTGCATAATAGTTAATTTATGATTTATGATTTAAAATTTCTGATTTTAACAGAAACCAATTTACGAATTATTTCCTTATTCTTTATTCTAAATTATACTTACTAATTTATACGTGATTTTGTTTAGTACATTATTCCGCGTAAATTGTATAGTAATTTTTCTGCCAATGCGTTTATTCAACAGAAGCAGTGCATCTTCCAGATAGATATCCGCGCATTTGTATTTGTCGATTTTGATAATTTCATCGCCTTTCTGTAATCCTGCTAAAAGGGGCGGAGAATCACCTGCAATGCTTTTTACAATAAAACCGCCCTTTGTAGTTTTATTTTCAAGTAAAATAATGTTTGAAATATTAAAGTCAAAAACCTCATTCATACTACGTGTAGGTTTTAAATACACTGCTTTTTCAGGATATGCAAAATGCATATCAAAGCGACTGAGTATGTCATTTCCAATATTTCCGTCGAGCGTATTTTCATCCAGTTCTTTAAAGGTAATTGGCGTTTCATTAAACGCAGCAACCACATTGTTCAGTTTGAAGGTGTCAATAAAGATTCTTTTAATTCGGCTGATCTTTGAAAACATGGAACCCGAGAGTCCTTCGCCGATTTCCGCGTTCACATATTTTTCGATATTCAAATCGGTAGGTTCTTTGTTTTTTATAATTACAGGAATATTCGCGCCTGTATCAAACAGGAGTTCAGATGAATACATTTCACCTGCTTCATTCATTAGCACACAGGACACATAACCTTTACTTTTCCGGATTTCGACAGGAATTTTGGTAAACCCGGATTTTAATTTCTTTACCGGTTTTTTTTCTGAAATTTCTACCCACCGTTTTTTATAATTTATGTGGACATAATATTTTTCAAAGATTTCAGCACCAAAAATTCCATCAACCTTTGTGCCGAGATAATTATCGAGATTGAGTGAGTCTTTGCTTAAAATAAAAACAGGAATATGTTCCCCTCTCACTCCACCAATTTCAAGTTTCCCGTTTTCCATTTTCATCGTTTCAATTGAGTCTTTGTAACCCAAGCCAAAAAAAAATACTTTCTGTTTGTAAGGAATTTCAAAAGAATCAATCCATGCGGGATGAATTACGATAGTACTTTTACAACCGGAATCAAAAATAAACTTCAGCGTTTTACTATTGTTGATTTTTACATCTACCAGCAGAATATTGTTAAATACTTTAAATGGAAATGTCGTTTTTGATTTTCCCGATTCTATATAATAATTTTTGGTTTGTGCAGGTGAAAAGTACACGAATAAAAAGAACAGCAGAAAGGATATAAATTTCTTCACAAAATAAATTTAAAATAAATTTGTGAACTAACCTTACTTTTGCAGCATGAACTATCTTTCTGTTAATAACCTGTCAAAATACTACGGCGATAAACTCTTATTTGAAAATATTACTTTCTTTATTGATAAAGGACAAAAGGTAGCACTGATTGCAAAAAACGGAACGGGAAAATCTTCTCTCATAAAAATCTTACAGGGATTGGAACCACCCGAAGCCGGAGATTATAAATTTCACAAGGATATAAAAGCAGGTTTTTTAATTCAGGAGCCTGATTTTGATGATAACAAAACAGTATATCAAACAATTATGCATGCGGAAAATCCGGTGCTTATGGCAAGTTTGGAATATGAACATGCATTGGATGGTATTGGCGATTTACAACATGCCATGAATAAAATGGATGAACTGGAAGCATGGGATTATGAACAGCAAATGAAACTGATTTTGTCTAAGTTTCTGATTTTTGATTTAGACCAGAAAGTAGGAACGATGTCGGGTGGTCAAAAGAAGCGACTTGCACTTGCCATTTTGTTGTTAGAGCAACCGGATATTTTTATCCTGGATGAGCCAACCAACCATCTGGATATGGATATGATAGAATGGCTGGAAGAGTATTTAACGAAGAATAATATTACGTTGTTAATGATTACACATGACCGGTATTTTCTTGAAAATATTTGTAATGAGATTTTGGAATTAGACAATGGCATTTTATATAAACACAAAGGTAATTATTCAAAGTATTTAGAAAATAAAGAACTGCGTGAAGAAAACCAGCGGGTAAATGTAGAACGTGCACAAAATACTTACAGAAAAGAACTGGAGTGGATGCGTCGCCAGCCAAAAGCGAGAACAACAAAAGCACAATCACGGGTAGATAATTTTGAAAATGTAAAGGCGGCAGCGACTGCAAAAGTAGAAGATAAGAAAGTAGAAATAGAAGTGAAGATGCAACGATTAGGCGGCAAAATATTAGAGTTACATAATATCAGTAAAAAATATGGTGACAGAGTTTTGTTAGATAAGTTTTCCCATAAATTTCAGCGTGGTGAACGTGTAGGTATTGTTGGCAGAAATGGTTGCGGGAAATCTACTTTATTAAATATTATAACCGGTGATGAGACTTTTGATTCGGGCAATACAGTATTAGGCGAGACAGTAGTATTTGGATATTACAATCAAAAAGGGATACAACTGAAAGCTGACAAAAAAGTAATTGATGTGATTAAAGATATTGCTGAGTTTTTACCCGTTGGTAAAGGGACTATTTCTGCTTCTCAATTGCTGGAACGTTTCTTGTTTACACCATCCCAACAGTATAATATGGTCTCAACTTTAAGTGGCGGAGAACGAAGACGTTTATATTTATTGACGATTCTGATGAAGAACCCAAATTTTTTAATCTTAGACGAGCCGACAAATGATTTGGATATATTGACGTTGCAGGTATTAGAAGATTTCCTGCTGGATTTCAAAGGTTGTCTGGTTATTGTTAGTCATGACAGGTATTTTTTAGATAAACTGACAGAGCATTTATTTGTATTTGAAGGAAATGGCAAAGTGCGCGACTTTATAGGAAATTACAATGAATACAGGATGCAGTTAAAGGAAGAACAACGTGAAGCTTCACGTGCAGAAAAAAATCTTGCAGCATCCAGTATAAATACTTCCGCTACACCAAAAAGAAAATTGTCGTTCAAAGAACAAACAGAGTTTAAACAACTGGAAGTAGACATAGACTTACTGAATAATGAGAAAGCATCGTTGACTGAAAAGTTATACAACGGAAATGCTGATCATAATGAAATACAAAGTATTGCGAAACGTATAGAAGAAATAATTCTAACTTTAGATAAAATGGAATTACGCTGGTTAGAGTTAAGTGAGTTTATGTAATAATTAATTCAATTTACTTAGTAAATAAGCATCAAAATTTCCAGTCTTGATTTTCTTAAACCCGTATTTTTCCGGAGATGCAATCCAGTTTTTTAACAGCGTATCTTTTTCTGTAAATCTTGAATTAAGTAAAGTAGGCGTTACGTATATAATGTCTGTTTTTGAACTGTCAATATAACGGCTTACAACAGTGGAGTGTGAGGTAAAAAAATCAACGCTGTTTGCACTAAAATTTGAAGGCAACGCAGAATTAATATTGCCTTCCAAATCAAAAATTTTTACTTGTTTTTCTTTAAAGTTTTCTTTCAAATATGTAACGGTGGTTACATTACAGAGCGATTTCTTTTCCCTTAATAAATCAAAATAATCAAAGCTGTCTGATGCAGGTTTTGCAAAAAATAGTAAAATAGCGACTACACCAAGCAACCTGAAATTTGTTTCTATTTTTATAAATGACTGAACAACCAGCACAAATAAAATTAAAATAAAAGGTGTTTGAAGCAATACATAATGAGCCCGCGGATAAGCAATTATGGATGAAACAAGTGTAGGTATGCAAAAGATGAAAAGTATTTTTTGTAGCCCGCCTGCTGTTTGCAAAGACGATTTTATATTTACTAAAGATGGCTTTGTAAAGCTGCTGAATTTAGAAACCACTAAAAAGGACAAGCTTACAAGTATTATGGAATGTATGTTAAGGAATTTATGGAATAAAGGAAGAACGAAAGAAACTATAATTTTGATAATGGCTGTTGTGTATGTAATAACATTTGTAAAGATATGATGTAAAAATATCTTAACCATATCACTCTTTGAGATATTCGTAAAATTATCCTGTAAATAAAATACCCAGTCAATCCAGAAAGGTTTAAATTTTAAATGATTCCAATTGCAATAATTGTATGCAAAGTGTTGCCCGAATGTAATCAACATGCGCCCGTTGCCTCCTGCATTTACCGGATTGCCTACAAATTTAACAGCTCCAAATAAAACAGCGACTACAAATAAATATGCGGTTGTCTGCTTTGTGGAATATTGTTTTCTGTAAACAATAAAATGCAGGATAGTGTAGGCAGTAAATATAAGATAGGCTAAATAAAATTCCGGACGTATATAACTGCATAGAATCATGCCACATAATATGATAATAAATTTTACATAAACATTCCGTGCATAGCGTGCAATAATCATATGTACTAAAAAAATGATTAAACACCAGTGCGATACTTTTGGCCAAACCGGAAGATTCATAAAAGAATACATAAATAAAATGCTGACACAAAATGACAACACAGGATTTATATTATTTACCATCAAAAAAACAAAAAGTACTAAAGGCAGTAGCGTAGATAGAATTTTTATATTCAGATAATACAATTCAATTTTGTCCTGTGTAAAATAGGATAACAATTTATACCAGAAGTTGTAAAACGGTCCCCAATCCAATGACGGTGACTGCCACAATTTCAAGCCTTTTTCCATATACAATGTTTCATCCCAGAACAGGATATCGGAGAAACGGCTTACATCATAAGTGGTGTAAATTCCTAGTATAATGATTATCAAACTGCCGGTTAATAAGAATCGGTCAGTTAATTTTACAGTAGTATCACTTTCTTGAAACGAAAGAAAGGAACGCATCTTATCTGTAAAGTAACTAAGTCGCATAATATAATCTTATAGAACAGAATTAAAGATAATAAAAGTATATGAGTATATACAGACTCTACTTCAACATGATAAAGAATGTATTAAACTGTTTCTGCAGCTTCCTGTT
>JAXLTZ010000038.1:0-4976 GCA_046329785.1 Chitinophagales bacterium | reverse complement strand
TGCGGTAAAGATAAAACAACCGAACTTACTTGCAAATTATCTAAAAGTATTCACATTACAAGTGGATATTCAGATACAACGATATATACCTATTCCGGTGATGACCTTATTTATACTGTTAAATATTCTAACTCATCAACTTTGTACACCTATAAATACATAAAAAGCGGTAGTCAGTATAATTATGAAATATACTATGATGCTGTTAAAAAATACGATGGATTTGCCCGATTAAATGCCCAAGGAAAAATAGACACTACCCGAGTTACAAATCTTACTACAACCTTATTTAATAACAGAAACAGAAGTTATTACGATATAGACGGTAAAGTATTAAGAGCTATAAGTAACTATAATTTGTATGAGAATGATGTAAAGTATTATTATACCCCTGATGGAAATTACGCCTACTGGATTTATGATTTCTATGATTACAGACCAATGCCTGTTGACACTAAGGATTCTGTAGTTTTTGAATATTATACAGATAAACTTAAGAAAGCAGAAAAATTTGGATTTGAAAGTAAGTTTGGAAATCTGGAAAAGAATTTAGTAAAAAAACGTTACTACTATGACTTATTTAACTCAGGGAATTTAAGAAGAACCTATGAGTATGAATATTTAACCAATGCTGATGGTTTTGTAACCCGCGAAATATGGATTATTAAAAATCAACCCGGTGATATAGAAACTAGAAGAGATACAACTTACTACGAATATATCTGTAATTAAGACAAGGCAGCCTTATATGCTGCTAAACATCTATCTCTGGCAAAAGTATGCTCTACTATTGGTTTGGGATAATCAAAACTATCTAACTCAGGAATCCAGGTTCTGATGTATTTTAATTCCGGGTCAAACTTTACGGTTTGTAAGTATGGATTAAAAACTCTGAAATACGGGGCAGCATCCACGCCTGTACCTGCTGCCCATTGCCAGCCGCCGTTGTTGGATGCTAATTCAAAATCCAGTAATTTTTTTGCAAAATAGGCTTCTCCTAAACGCCAGTCAACTAATAAATGTTTGGTTAAAAATGAAGCTACAATCATTCGAACTCTGTTGTGCATAAATCCTGTTGTATTTAACTCTCGCATACCGGCATCCACAATCGGATAACCGGTTTTGCCATCACACCAGGCTTTAAATTCATGTTCATTATTGCGCCATCTTATCTTGTCATACTTTTCATTGAACGAAGTTGTTACTACTTTTGGGAAATGATGGAGTATCATCATATAAAAATCACGCCAGATTAATTCATTCAAATATTTCTCGCCGTTTGCAGCAATAGATTGTCGTGCTAACGCACGAATAGAAATTGTACCAAAACGCAAATGTACACTAATGCGAGAAGTACCACGGAGACTTGGAATATCCCGAGTTTCAATATAATGCTGAATTAATTCATCTTTTACAATACGATCAGGAAAATCAACTTCATTGTTAGAAAACATCATTTCTTTTAATGAAATTAGATCAGAGATTTGTACTGATTTTATAAAGTTTGTAAAATATTTTTCAGTTGGATAGGATTTTAAGTAAAAATCATTCAATTTTAATTT
The DNA here is from genome assembly GCA_046329785.1 of Chitinophagales bacterium. Classification (GTDB taxonomy): domain Bacteria; phylum Bacteroidota; class Bacteroidia; order Chitinophagales; family JADIYW01; genus JADJSS01. The sequence goes on along the minus strand of JAXLTZ010000038.1, from coordinate 3,414 downwards.
CCACTTTTTACTGTAAGGTGTGTAGACTGTATATGGCTTTCCATCATCTTTCAGTACTTCGTCTTTCTCAAAAATCACCTGATCTTTGTATGTATTAAATTCGATAGAATGTGCTTTAAAAAATAAATGGATTTCATTATCTCGTTCATTCGCATAGGGTTCATAATCGTGATTGGTAAATACTTTTTTTACAGAATAGTTTTTAATAATATCTTTCCATACGTCAAAAGGTTTTCCGTAAAATACCATCAAAACACTACCCAACTTGTTCAGTTCACTTTTTAATCTTGTAATTTCCTGATGAATAAAAATAAGGCGTTTATCTGCCGTTAATTCAACATCTTTATCGATTAGTTCATCCAGAATATTTCTGTCAAAAATGAATATTGGAAGAACATGCAATCCTGATTTTAGAGCGTGATATAATGCAGCATTATCGTGCAGTCGCAAATCGCGCCGAAACCAATGGATGGATAATTCATGAGTCATATCATATTATTAACAGATTGCTTAGCTTTGCTCGCAACGAAGATATGTACTAAACTAAATGTTCACCAAAATGTTCATATACCACTTCCGTAAATTCTTTAAATAGTTTCTTTGTTGTGCTATTGCTTAATCTTTTTTCATCGATATATTCAACCCAACGTATGCCGCGAACTGAGTTTGTTAAAAATATCTCGTCTGCACTATAGGCATCTTGTATAGTGATGGTTTTTTCTATAATCTTTGTGTAGGGCAATCGTGTCAACAATAGTTCTCTTAAAACACCGGCAACAGGTGCATCACTCAGAGGTGGCGTATAGATAAGGTCATCTTTCACAAAAAAAGCATTGTAAATAGAAGCATCTGCTATAGTATTTCTTTCATTTAATACTAATGCGTCTTCAAAATCATTAGTACGAGCATAGTTTAATGCAGCATCATAGATAGCTCTGTCTGTATGTTTCAGGTTGGCAAAAACATCTACAGGTTTCTTATGTTTTGGAAATAAAGTAAGTTTTAGCCCTTCAGTTTTCCAAACATACTTTACCGACTCTAATGGTTTAAGTGTGCAGTTCCATTTTAATGCTGAAATTTCCGGCATATATTCATGCGCACGATTCTTTTGTACTTCAATCCGCAATCTGAAATTTTTTAATCCTTTCTCAATGCACTCATATTTTAATAATCGTAAGACTCTGTCTTCAATTTTATATTCGCTTTCATCTACATTAATAATTTTCAAACTATTGAACAAACGTTTCACATGCAGATTCTTAAATACGAGTCTGCCGTTCACAACCTTAATGGTTTCTATCAATCCAAAATCTGCCAATTAACAATTTTTTGTAACGAAAATAATAAGAAAATATAGAATCATACTTCCATCATAAATGATTTTAATCCACCATTTAGAGATTTTATCTGATTTTAGAAAGGTAAAAAGTTGTAATAAAACAAGCAAGAGCCAAATAGAAACAATGGTAAAATCAGAAAGATACTTATTTGGCATGTGGTTCCAGTTCACGAGCATAAACATAAACAGAATGACAAACGAATAAATAATACCTAAAATAAGAGTTATGATTTTGGATGATTTAACACCAAAAACGGATGGAATTGTTTTTATGTTTGATGCTTTGTCTGTTTCTGTGTCATTTATATCAAATGGCAATGTGATAAATAGAATGTAAATGAATTGAGTAAGAAACATCAATAGTACTAATCTTGTTAAATCAGGATGATTGTCATAATAAAAAGACTCGGTGTAAGGTAAAATAACTGACGTAGCACTCCAAACAAAAGCAATCAAAAATATTTTTACAAATGGAAAATCACGTAAGCGTGTTTTTATGCCGAATGGTATTAGTATAGGAATTGGATATAAAACAGAAACGATACCAATAATACATAGAATAAGTATAGTTTGAGGTTGTAAGAAAATTGTAAAAAAAATAGCTAAAATTCCGGAACCATAAATAGTGATTTTGTTTAAAGTCGGATATTTTTCGAACCATTGTACGACTAATTCCTCTTTATTGGCATACTCCCCTTTTTTATAATAAATCCATCTGCTGATTTGGTATACAAACCATGTAGAAAAAAAGATTTGTGCTGATAAGTACCAAAAATTCTCCATATACATATCTAAGAAAAACATATTTGCCCACATAAAACAAACTGCCGCGATGGCAATAAACAAGTTCGTCTCTATTAGTATTTTTAAAAAACGCAACATAAAAAAATCCGTAAGCAAGTGCTTACGGATTGAATATACAATTTATTTTATTTCTGAATGTTGCGTTAACTTAAATACTTCAAACGCATTTTAGGATTTATTTTCTTCAGTGTTTCAAAAATCAGTTTTATAACTCCTTCCACATCAGATTTTGCAACCGTTTCTACGGTAGTATGCATATACTTTAAAGGCAATGAAATTAACGCGCTTGGTACGCCACCGCCGTTATAAGCAAATGCATCTGTGTCTGTTCCAGTTACACGGCTTGCAGCATCGCGCTGAATCGCAATTTTTTCTTTTTCTGCTGTATCAATTATTAAATCACGAACAATATTATGTACTGCAGGCGCATAGGTAACCACCGGTCCTTTTCCGCATTTAAAGTCGCCATGCTCTTTTTTATCAATCATTGGTGTTGTCGTATCATGACAAACATCCGTAATAATAGCAATATTCGGCTTTATTTTATTTACGATCATCTCAGCACCACGCAAACCCACTTCTTCCTGCACAGAGTTGCAGATATATAAACCGAAAGGTAACTTTGTCTTAGACTCTTTCACTAAACGTGCAACTTCAGCAATCATAAATCCACCAACACGATTGTCCAGGGCTCTTCCAGTGTAGTATTTCTTATTCAGAATCATGAGTTCATCTTCATAAGTAATCACACAGCCCACATGAATTCCCATTGATTCCACTTCTTTTTTATCTTTTGCACCCACATCTATGGTAATATTTTTGATAGATGGTGTTGTGTCTTTTGACGTATCACGTAAATGAATGGCAGGCCATCCGAAAATTCCTCTTACTATTCCTTTTTTGGTATGAATGTTTACACGTTTTGAAGGAGCAATCATGTGGTCTGAACCACCATTGCGTATAACATTTATCAGTCCGTCTTCTCCGATATAACTAACAAACCAGGAAATTTCATCGGCATGTGCTTCAATTACCACTTTAAATTCTGCCTCCGGATTGATAACTCCATATACAGTTCCATAATGGTCAACATGATATTCATCTAAATATGGTTTCACATAATTCAACCAGATTTTCTGTCCTTCCGCTTCAAACCCGGTTGGGGATGCATTATTCAAGTATTTGAATAAAAAATCTTCAGCTTGCTGGTCGATAGAATATTTCTTCATTTGTGTGTTTTTAAAATTAAATAATTAAGGGTTATAAAAATT
>JAXLTZ010000037.1:0-6213 GCA_046329785.1 Chitinophagales bacterium | reverse complement strand
CCAAAGAATGATTTCGCCCTGAAAATGCCGACCATGGAAAGGATTCACATGCTGCACCTTTAGCTAAAACAGTCTTCAGCTTACCATTCGTGGTTATTTGCAACAGTGCCAATAAGAGTTCAAATATTCTATTTAATTGTCATTAAACCGGATTCTGGCAGGGTGATATATGGAAAATTTGGACGAATTAAAAAGCCTGCATTTGCGGGCTTTTTAATGTCTGGTTTGGAGTTAGTTATTTTTCTTTTCTAATTTTTGGGCAACGGCTAATTCACATTCTACTGGATGGAAGCTGACCAGATCTGCCGATGTACTTAACTTGCCATTTTCACGGTCGAAAATAAAAGAGACAGAACATTTTTGATTTGCCTGATCGGTGATTTGAACACCGTAATACTAGGTTTCCGCATCGCTAATCACTACGACGTTTTTAGTCTCACCTAAATTTTCTTTTAATACCGCCTGAGTTGGGGTGCTAATTGCACTAGCAATAAAATCTAATGAAACAGGTTTGTGCTCAGTGATTTTAGAGGTGATTTCTGGACTAAACAGTTGGTAATCATTACTGATTAACTGTTCATGATTATGTGCGTTTGCCAGTGATGCTGCGGATAGTTCTAATGTCAGCGTGATTAACTTGACTTTCATATTGTATCCCCATGATTCGAATATTTTAAAGTTTGAGTTTCTTTCAAATTTCTAAAATCATATACGATCTTAAAAATAATAAAGGGTTTGGAGATAAAATCTCATTTTTTTGTTTCACTCTGATGGGCATGCTGTTCCACAGTGGGAAAATATGCAGTCAGATCTTTAAGGATTTTGGGACAAATATATCGGAGACAGTTTATTTAACTGATGTTATGCACCCATTCTATATGTTGTAAATTTTAAAAAAATTGACCACAACATGTAGTGGCGAAGATGCTCAAAAATACACTTACTGCGTAACATCAGTAAATAAGGTATTTAGCTTATCATGTCAGCCTATTTACAACAGTGCTCTATAGGTTGATGCTTATTACATATTGAACCGTAAAAAGAAAAATCAGGCTTTTAGTTTTTTAAATTTCCACTGTGGAAATTTAAAAATATTTTTTAATTTTTTAAATTATGCTAATATAAATTTAATTTTTATATATTTTACCCATGACAATATACGTAATTGCCAATCAAAAAGGTGGCGTTGGAAAGACCACACTCTCAACCAATTTAGCTGTTGCTCTGAGCAAAAAAGGTCAGACTATTCTTGTAGATGGAGATGATCAACAATCCTCTATAAAATGGAGTAAACGTAGAACACAAGACTCGATTACAACCATTTCGCTCAAAGATAATTTAAAAGAAGAACTACAACAGTTAAAAAATAATAATAAATATATTGTATTGGATGTTGCAGGACGTGATTCAGCTGAGTTTCGTTCAGCATTATTAATAGCAGATGTTCTTATTATTCCAACACAACCTAGTCAAACAGATATTGAAGTGCTGCCATTTGTGCTTAGATTGGTAAATGCTGCTAAGCAAGTAAATAAAAAATTAGAAACTTTTGTAGTCTTAAATAAAGCACCAACCAATACCAAATCCACAGAAATTGATGCTGCTTTAGAGTTACTACAACAAGTCAAGTCTGTGAAAACACTAAATACCATTGTGCGTGACCGCAAACAATTTCGCGATGCAATGATCGAAGGAAAATCAGTATTAGAAATGGGTAGTAGTAAAGCAAAAGATGAATTAAATGAATTTTTGGTGGAGATCCTGTAATGGCGAAAAAACCACTCATTGTCGATTTTGATGATGCCTTTGAAATGGAACAAGCATTTATTAATGCAGCAGGAACAGGAAAAGTAGCATTGGTATCATCAACTGAAAATAATATTGTTGATCTACCTATAGAGCTTATTGACTTCTCAGAGCATCAACCTCGCATTATTACAGATAAAGTTTTACAAGATGTTGAAACGCTTGCCACAAGTATTGAAACGAATGGGCAAATTTATCCGATTGTTGTGATCAAAAAAGAGGAAAGATATGAGCTTGTTGGTGGAGAAAAAAGGTTTCGAGCTGTTCGTGATGTATTAAAACATAAGACTATTCGTGCAATTATTCGAGATGATAAATCCACAGAAAAGACAGCTTTAATTTCATTGATTGATAATTTACATCGGTCAAATCTTAGTGATTTTGAATTAGTCAATGCCATACAAAAACACTGTGATGAGTTTGGTTATGCTATACAAAATATAGAATTTATTACTCAAAAATATCAATTAGATCAATCTAAGTATTTTAGATTAATGAGTTTTTATAAACTGCCAAACTATATAAAAGAAGATCTAAAAATCCACCCCAAAGCGATTTCAGGTGCAACCGCACAACAATTGTTAACTGAATTAAATAAACTGGTTTTAAAGTTTAATCATCAACTAGTTGAAGATACCACATTAACTATATGGAAAAAGTACCTAAATGAATTTACAGAAACAAATCGTCCATCAAAAAAATTCATTTATGAAATAGAAAAAGCATTAATGGTACAAAAGACAGCTAAAAAACAAGATCAAAAGATCGCAAATGCCTCTATAGTAAATAAAATGGTCTTAAAAAATAAAAATGGTCTTAAATTTGGTTCGATTAAGATCGAAAAAAGTCTCAATGGGAAAACAGTCCTAAATATTCGCACCAGTTTAAATGCTGAATTTAATCAAGAAAAGATTGAAAAGTTAGAAGCATTTCTTGCTGGTTTAGATGACCACCCATAAAAATTATAAATTTCCACTGTGGAAATTTATAATTGAGTATCCAATATTTGTTTAAAATATTGGATACTGCTATTTATCATACATATTGAATAGGACTTACGCACTATCATTTATAGATTCTCTGTGGTAGCAGATGATTTTTATCGAGAATAAAGTCATCAATGAAGTCTTTGATGATTGGTCTAAATAATTTCTTCTGCCAACGATATACATTTTCAAAGATCCGCTCAAACTGGTTCTTTTGTATCTCGACGTAGGCCATCAAGGCTGCAAAAATATGATTCAAAATCAGTTTAGATCGTCTTACCTGAAACTTTTCAATATGACAAACCTGTTTAATCACTCGGTGATATTGTTCTATTTTCCAATGACTTGAATGTAATTCATAAAAACCCTCAAAGGACAATAAATCATCTTCATCTTGATACACAATATAAAACCTCTGCTGTTCTTTTAACTGAGTCTTAAATAATTGTACAAAGCCAAAATCTTTGAGCCAGACCACTTGACCCTGATGAAAATTCGGCAATAAACGCAGTTGAAACCATTGTCCTTTTTCAGGGGAAACCTTACGGTTACTGTCGACACCAAACATAAATCGAATACCATATTTTCTTATGGTTTTTAGATTTTCAGTCGATGAATACCAACTATCACCTGTAATAAATTGAATCTTTGCACCCCAATCGAGTACTTCACTTAACATCTCCATAAAGTAATCATTCTTGGTTTTACTTGCTGACTTATCATAAATTCGAAAATTAATTGGAATATTTTTGCCATGTTGATCTGTCGCATACAAGGTAATGAGATTAATACCCTTGACGGATCGGTGGTGTTTGCCTGACCAAAAATAGCTAACCAAGTCCATATGTTGACTATATGGCTTATCTAAAACAGTATCATCAATACTGACTATAAGTTTATTATTATCAATATGTTGAATTGCTTCTTGATATAGGTCGTGAGGTGTGTAGTCTTCCCGCTCTAGAAAGCGATTTACACTATCATGCGAGATGTTATAAGTCTCAGCAAGTTGTGTGCAGCTAATAGAGTTCGGTTCTGTCATGAGAAAGCCCATATAAATGGGTAATGTACAAGTTGCTGTAGAAGCATGTTTAGTTCGTCTGATCACAGATACTTTATAAACTATTTTAATACTTTTTTGAATCCGTCAATGCGTAAGTCCTATTGAATTAAAAAGTGTTAAAGGGAAAAATGCTTACCAGAACGGTAACTGATCTTCTGCTGGATCTAAAATTTCATCCATATCAGAATCAGCAATATTTTTATCTTCATGATCTTCCATATTATCTTCAGATGCATCTTTTTTAAAGATATTCATATTACATTTTGCTTGTATCCAAAAATAGTAATCTAAATCAATAGGTTTATGATCATTCAACATATCTAATTTATTTGTTAATAAACTGCGCATCGTTTTTTTAGCTGTAATCGTATCCAAATCACCTAAAAAACAACCATAATCATTTAAAAACACATCACAATTCACTAAAACTGTGATTTGCTTCGAACTCAACCGAGTGACTGGTTTAATATATTTAATACGTTCTTTATCTTTAAAGTGCGATCCATCATCACGATATGGAATTGCATTTTTTAGATGTTTTCCTTTTAAACGATCAATGATACGTTGAAAAATTAGATTACGATGCTCATCTTTCATTTTGTAAGTAAAACGTATACCTACAACAAATTTTCCATTTTTAATCGTTTCATAATCAATTTCTAGATTACTTAACTTATTAATTTGTGTTTTTGCAACATTCAAAACACGACTTTTTAAGTTATCGATCAGTTTATATTTATCTTCAATATCCAGAGCAAAACGTAATCTTTCCAAACTTATATCATGAATTTGCTGAACACCTAATGACTCAGCCTTCCATAGTTCAGAATTAAGAATTCGATAAATCCGCATAGCATAATTAGAACGCATCCGCATAACATAGCGAATTTGGTGTGTACTAAATGAATGTGTCATCCCTGTTGGATTAATTAAATTATAAAAATAATTATAAAATTCTCTAGCAAAACGAATCTGCATGCATTTAGTTTCTTTACTATAATGACAATAAATAATCATCGGCACTTTAATGGGTGTGGGATCATCTTTTTTCTTGATCAACATCACCTTAGGCTTATAACTATCGTAGACACGCTGTAAGGCCTTTTCACCATAGCGATGAATTTCATATAATTCACTCGCTGTGACAACATCTTTATCTAAATCTTTTTCCGAAATCAACTCTCCAAAATTAGCTGCACTAATTGTAATAAGTTCATCTGGATCAAAGCGCGTATTTTTATTTAATTCATTTTTGCGCACAGCAACCATAGCACAGTAAACTAGCTTTTCTTCATTGGCTTCATAACTGTAATTTGCCGTTGTCATATCATTACGTGTAGCCACTAAATCAGTGTATTGAACACGACGAGAAGAAGGTTTTATTAATTCTGTACTTTTCAAACCAAGCTCCGTGGTTACAATTCTATAACCATACATTAATAATATTTTGTATTGAAATCAACAATGGAAGAAAAGAAATCAATAAAAATATATCCATTAGCTTACGGACAAAACGTATGGTTATTTAAAGTTTCTGGTAAAACATTAATAACGGACAAAACGTATGGTCATTTCATATAATCTAATAAATAATGAGAACAGGACAAAACGTATGGTTATATCAAAAATAAAATTCAAATAAGCTCAAAAGCATTGCTATTAAATGCTTTTAATGTCATTACAATAAAAAAAATAAGTAAAATAATCCAATATATCAATAGAAAGAAAAACCAATCTTCAATGGTCTTGTTGAAACATCGCCAATAAGGTGGATTTTCCAGAACGACGTACACCCGATAGTACTTTAATGAGATCACGGTTTTTCCATGTATTCAGAAATTTCAGGTAGCTCTCACGTCGAATATTATTCTTTATCATTGTTTACACTTAGACTCTAAACTTTTTATATATTCTATCAAAATTTAGATCACATAAGAAATATTCTTTGTTTTTAAGAAAAGTTTAAATTCTAATTGAAATATTTAAATTCCTATTATCGCAGGTGTTAGAGGTGCTATAGACAATAGATTTTTACTGGAATATTTTTTTCAAACACGATATAGAATATTACGTCTCTGTAGATACTAAGCTGTTTTTTAAAAAATCAGAGATGGTCACATCTAAAACTATCAGCCAATCACACAGTCCAGCACCATCCATCTTCCAACACAGCAAGAATCTTGTGAAACGAAAGACCAGCTGCAAATCGAACTGGAACGTGTAGAAAACAGTATTGTTCAACTCAATCACGAAATCAGTATTTACCAACGCTATGCCGATCAATTCCCACGGCTGTCGAACGCTCTTCATTCCTGCATGAATCACAGCCAAAATAATTTAGAACTACTCGAATGTGAA
>JAXLTZ010000036.1:0-7728 GCA_046329785.1 Chitinophagales bacterium | reverse complement strand
TGTTTTTCAAATTTCTGAAATTGAATCAGAGGCCATTAGAATAGAAAGATTTATTAAGAAACAAAAAAGCAGAAACTTAATTTTAAAATTAATATCTGATGACTTTGTACCAGATGGTATACTAGCTCAGTTGGTTAGAGTCCCGCACCTGCGGGATTAATCAGAGGGTCGCTGGTTCAAGTCCAGCAGGGAGAGCAAAGAGGTTTCCAAATGGAAACCTCTTTTGTTTTCTTAGATTAAGGCTGTTACTTCTCTAAAATCATCGTAATACCTTGTCCACCGGCTGCACACACTGAAATAAATCCTTTACCACTTCCTTTTTCATTTAATAATTTTGCCAAGGTTGCAATCAATCGTCCTCCTGTTGCTGCAAAGGGATGTGCCGCTGCTAAACTACTTCCTTTTACGTTTAATTTATTCCTGTCTATTTTTCCTAAGACATGAAAACCGAACTGCTGACTGAGTTCTTCACTTTCCCAAATCTTAAGTGTTGCTAAAACTTGCGCTGCAAATGCTTCGTGTATTTCATAGAAATCAAAGTCCTGCAATTTCAATCCTGCTTTTTGCAGCATTCTGTTGGTTGCATAAACCGGCGCCAACAATAAATTGTGTTTGTTTTCTACATATTCAATCGCTGCTAATTCTGCATGTGTGATGTAAGCCAACACTGGTAAATTATGTTCTTTTGCCCATTCTTCTGAGGCCAGTAAAACACAAGATGCTCCATCTGTTAATGGTGTGGAATTTCCTGCGGTTAATGTTCCGTTTTCTTTGTCAAATGCAGGTTTTAGTTTGGCTAATTTTTCTATACTTGTATCTGTTCTTAAATTATTATCTCGTTCTAATCCTAAGTATGGTGTTATCATATCTTTGAAAAAACCTTCGTTGTATGCCTTTGCCATTTTCTGATGACTTTCCAATGCAAGTTGGTCTTGTGCTTCACGTGTGATACCATAATATTTTGCTGTATATTCTGTGTGACCACCCATTGCTAAACCTGTGCGTGGTTCTTCGTTTGCAGGCGCGGCAGGTGTTAAGTCTGTCAGATTAATTTTTGCAAACGCTTTTATTCTGTCTAAGGTTGTTTTTGCACGACGTGCTTCTAACAAGGCTTTGCGTAAACCTTCACCCACTAAAATCGGAACATTACTTGTAGAATCTACGCCGCCGGCAATACCAACTTCAATTTGTCCTAATGCAATTTTATTGGCAACATACACTGCTGATTCAATTCCTGTGTCGCAGGCTTGTTGTAAATCACAGGCAGGTGTTGCAGGATTTAATGCGGTACTTAATACACATTCACGCATCAGATTCAAATCCAGACTGCTTTTAATTACAGCGCCACCTACAACTTCTCCTAATAATTCGCCTTGTAAGTTATAGCGTTCAATTAAACCGTTTAATGCTGCAGTCATCATATCCTGATTGCTTGCTGTTGTATAAGCGGTGTTATTGCGTGCAAATGGAATTCTGTTGTATCCAATGATTGCTACTTTTCGAGTTTGTTTATCTACTAACATTTTTATTGATTTAAAATTTTAAAATCATACATGTGCTTACACCATGTGCATAAACAACATTATTTTCGTCCGTTAATTGAGCTTCTACTAAAGCTGTTCTGTTACCCGCATGAATTATTTTTCCGTTGGCAATTAGTTTGCCTGTTTTTGTAGTAATTGTTTTTAAAAAATTTACTTTTAATTCTAAGGTAGTATATCCTACACCTTGTGGTAACACCGATTGTAATACGCATCCCATTGCAGAATCTAACAGTGTAGTGATAACACCACCGTGCACACAACCGATTGGATTGTAATGAAACTCTTCTTGTGGTTGAAACGAAAAAGCACAATCGCCTTTTTCAAAACGTTCTGCATTAAAGTCTAAAGTGTGCATTAATGGAGGTGCCGGCAATTCTCCTGCTTTCATAGCGTGTAAATATTCAATGCCGCTCATTTGTAAAGCTTGTTTCGCACCGATTGTCGGGTCTTGCCATTCGTATGTTCTTTTTCTTTCCATTTTTTAGACTTATAAATTATTAATAATCGCTGTTACAGATTGGGTAATGCTTTTTATATAAGTAGTTTTTCCTGTGAGTTTGGTCAGCATAATACCGCCTTCTATTAAAGCAATTATAGAAATTGCTGTTTCTTCTGCGTTTACTGTTTTTTTAAATTCTTTATGTTCAATGCCCTTTTCAATTAATCGTACTAAACTGTTTTTCCAATTGGAAATAGCCATATTTGCTTTTGCTTTTAATAAAGGATGGGTATCATCAGCCTCTATGGCTGTATTCAATATGGGGCAACCTCCATCAGGAAAGGGTTCTTTCATAAATTTTTCATACACTCGCGGATAGACCAGCAACTTTTCTTTTATGCTTATTTGTTTCATGATCTCTGCACGAAACAATGCACTTACTTTATTTACATTATAATCGAAAGCCGCCACAGCTACTTCATCTTTATTTTCAAAATTGCCGTAAATACTTCCTTTTGTTAAACCTGTTTGGTTTATCATATCATTCAGGGATGTTCCGGCATAACCTTTTTTATTAAAAACAGGTGCTGTTTTTTCTATAATGTACTGTCTGGTTTTTTCTGCTTTGCTCATTAAATTTAAATAACAATGTAAAAATATACCGATTGGTATATTTTTGTGTAAAGCGATTATTAAATTTTCAGAAAAGTATTTCTTCACTTCAAATAAATTCTTTAGAAATCTTCATAAATCAGCAATTGCCAAACCGATATGCTCACTTCCCTTGCTCCAATGTGCGTAGTTGCGGGCATTAAAATAGAGGTAAATTTTATGGTCAACTATTTTTACATCACAGGCATAAATATGACTTGCCATCCATGCAATTGCAGGATTTGGTTTTAAGATTGGTTTTTCCATTAAATATTTCCAATCTATTCCATCTCCAGAATATAATATACAAATCGCGGAACCGGATTGTCCATTGTGTTCATAAATTCCATTTTGAAAGGCTACAAATCCATCTTCACATGTCAATACCTTCATGGAGCCTGCTCCTAAATTATTCCACTTGCTCTCTTTGTTGGGTGAAATAACAGGCTTATTATAACAAATATAATTTCCGTCAATCGTATCACTTTCAGCATATGTAATATGTAGCGGTTCATTAAATCCACAATCAGGGATTTTGACCAATGATGAAGAAAAATACAAACGATATTTATGCTGAATCTTTACTAAACAGGGATTGCTCGCTGCCATGCCAAATTTTTCATCCTTGTGAAAATCTAATGTCGGGCGGATAAGTGTCTCCGGTAATGACCAATGTTTTAAATCATTTGATGAAATCATTTGTATGGAAGAATACCATTTTTGTTTTGGCAGAAATGAAAACAGTAATTTTAAACCACTATATTTTTCATAAAATAAAAAATAAGTATTGTTTTCCCTGTAAATAAAAGGACGCATCGCAGAGCGAACAATCAGATTTGTTTTTTTCCAATCCACTCCATTTTCTGAAATATATTGTTGAATACCAAATACCGAATGTGCAAACAAATACCATTTAGAATCAGGTGTTTCATCAGGTGTTAAAACGGTTGGGTCAGCAATAAGCGGTGTAAATTTGGGTGGAGAAATTAACGGAATATCTTTGACGAGTTGAAAGGTTTTATTTTTAAAGTCTTCAATTTTCATTCCTGTGCTTTTTATTGCAGCAATTCCTGCGGAACTGTCGCCCCCATTTGTTTTGCTTTGTTTGCATCATTTATAGATGCACTTATATTTCCCATCCTGCGATATGTTTTTGAGCGTCCAATATAAAACAAGGGCTCTGTTGCTTTTAAGGCTATTGCTTTATTATAATCCGGCAGCGATTCTTCTACTCTGTTTACTGCAAATTTGCACATTCCGCGTGAGTAAAGGATATCGGCATTGTATGGATTTAATCGGATATACTCATCATAATCTTTAATCGCTAAATCATAGCGACCTGCATTAAAATATATCAAACCTCTGTTTAGATAACCATTTGAATTATCCGGATTAACCTGAATACCTCTTGATAGATGTATCATTGCTTCATCCATATTTCCCAAAATAGCATAGGCTACACCAAGATTAACAATCATTTCTCCGGTGATTTTTTTATCCGGTTGTCCTTTTATTGAATCTTTTTCAACCGCAAGTATATAACTCTGAAGTGCTTGTTGCACTAATTCATTTTGTTCTTGTTTATAATTAATCATTTTAGGATCCAAACGAAAAGCCTGATCTAAGTATGCTTTCGCTAATCCGTTATAGGTATATCCTACCTGAGGTTCCATTTTAATGGCTTGCTGATAATTCTCAATTGCTTTCGTAAAATCTTTCTTTTCATCTCTGTAATAATTTGCTGCTTGTTTCCATGCCAGCGGACTGTCCGGATAATATATTTTTACATGCTCCCATAGTGTTGCACTGTTTTCCCACACTTTGAGTTGTCTTGTTGTTAAAAAGGCAAACAATGCCAAATAAAGTCCAGCTACGACTGTTAAAGGAATTTTAAAAGAGGGTCTGTTTTCATTTACCCAATCATATCCTTTAATCATTATAAAGAAGAGTCCTATGTAAGCAATATACGTAAAACGGTCAGCTAAAAATCCCTGTCCTGCTCCAACAATCTGCAATAAGAACATAATATTGAAGGTGAAAAACATCCAGCCAAAAAATAAATCATCTTTTTTGTGTCTGATTATCCAGAATAAGAAAGCAGCCATCAAAATTGGAACTACTGCCAAAGAAATATACGCTTGAATTGGCAACTCGGGCGGATAAGGATATAATGGTGATAATTTATACGGATAAATCCATTTGATTAAATATATCGCATATGAATATGCACCTACCGCAAGTTTATCAATAAAATTAAATGCAACCACATGGCTATCTGAGTTCAATGAATTCTGTCCTTTGAGCGTGTAGATATTTATTAAACCAAACGTAAGAGAAAGCAACCACCAGGGTAATTTTTCAAATATCAGTATTTTAGGACTAAGCCATTTTCTTTTAAAATAAAAATCCAATGCTACCATGGTTAGCGGTAGTGTAACAGCCTGTACTTTAGCAAAGCAGGCAATAACAGCAAGTAATATAGCAGAACCATACCATATCTTATTGTTTTTTTCTGCTTTCACATAATTTACATAACTCAAGAGAGCCCCTAAGAAAAACATTCCGTACAATACATCTTTTCGTTCAGTAATCCATGCCACGGATTCAACGCGCATTGGGTGAATTCCAAACAACAAAGCCCCTATAATTGCTGCGGGTTTGCTTAATCCAAGTTTATTAAAAAGTATAAAAACAAAGAGTGTACACACCAAGTGCATCCATAAATTATTCAAATGGAAGATATGCGGATTTAATAAAGGATCGGGTGCAAAAAAATATTTCTCGATAGCAAATGTAAATATTGGTAAGGGGTTATAGTTTCCGATTACATTGGATGTAAAAATAGTTTTTACAGCTTTCCAGTCCCAGCTGTATGAAAATATTCTCAGTGTTTCATTTTCTAATAAATTATACGGGTCATCCCAGTTTACAAACTGAAGAGACAAGCTATGCTTAAACACAAAAAAAGTAATTAGCAATATAAGAAAAGCATATCCCCAAAGATAATAATCGGTTTGTGTGCTTGTTTTTTTTATAGCTGCGCGTTTGGGCTTCGCCGCAGGAGTACTTATATTAGGCTTATTTTGTTGTTTTACTTTTATCTTATTTTTTGACATACGCTTCTTTCAATTTTTGAAATATTATCCTCCACAACCAATTAAACGATTTGGATTTTTTTTTGACTAATTCTTCCAACTCGGGCATTAAGACAATTGTAGAATTAGTGAATTCCTGAATAGTTGAATTCTCTTCACCTTCATTTTCTGTTAATTGTTCATGGAGAACTGTCAATTGTTCATCCACACGATTCTTTTCATTTTTAGATTTTGCCATACTTAAAATTAAAGAATTATCTTTATAAAGATAAATGAAAAAATTTATTCAAAAATACACCGGACTGTTGCGTAATGTACGTTTTCTGCATTATATATATAACTGGCTGCATCGAAAAGGTCTTGAGCACAACAGACATTTGTACCCGTATTATCAACTTAAAAAATCAATTTACAGCAACATTTCCCATAAAGATTTTATTGGTAAAAAAGCTAAACCGCCCTGGCTGGATAATATTGTGAGTGAAAATGAAATCAAGAATCATCCTTCATTTTGTCTTTTTCCTGAAAATATTGAACAACAAATTTTACAGTGGCATAAGAATGGATTTCTAATCTGGCCAAATTATTTAGACGAGGAAACAACAAACGCAATTAATAGCGAAATAGACAATCTGCTCGAAAAAAAAGAAGTGGATTTTAATTATACAAACCGTAAAATATTTAATGCATACACACAATCCTATACTATCCGTAAAGTAATAAAAGAAAAGAGGCTGATAGATTTATTATCTTTTATTTTAGATAAAAAAGTATTGCCGTTTCAGACAATAAATTTTTTAAAAGGAAGCGAGCAGCAGGCACATTCCGACTGGATACACATGAGCACTTTTCCTCAGGGATACTTGATTGCTATCTGGTTTGCACTGGAAGATATTTCTATTGAACAGGGTCCTGTTTCTTATTATCCTTCGTCTCATTTACTGCCGTATATTACCAATGCTGATTACAATAATGACAGCACCCGATTTTTTCTTGACGGAGATGCAAATAAAAAATATGAAGAAAAAATAGCAGGTATTATTCGTCAGCATTCGCTGCAAAAACAAATCTTCACTGCAAAAAAAGGCGATATGCTGGTCTGGCATGCCAATCTTATGCATGGCGGTGAAGCTCAGTTAAACAAGGAGCTGACACGCAAAAGCATGGTGGTACATTATTTTGCTAAAGATGTAATCGCCTATCATGAGATAAGTGAAAGGCCGGCTATTTTTGACACCGAACTGGTTGGTGAAATACAGGACGAATTTTACAAAGGTCAGGGCGATATTTTAGATATGCCGCTTGAAATCATTTAGCGATATTTATTTATGAACGTCCGGTAAAACATATACATAAATCCCGGGATTAATACACAATATATTTTAAAAAGAGAAGTGGCGCTCATATATGATTTAGCATATATCAATAATGCAACAATAAAGAACCCGAGTGATAGAGTAAATATCTTTCCCCATATGCTTTCGTAAAAAGTCTTTTTCCTTTCTATAGTTAATTGTTTTTGCGGTGATGATACCGGCGAATGTGCTGCTTCCACTTTAGACGGAACAGTTACTTTATGTGTTTGATTAAATAATTCTACTTGTTTCAAAAAAAAATCAAGGAAGACAGTATAAGTATCTTTCCTTTCACCATACATATCTGTTATCTTCCACTCGTCACCGTTCCTGAATTTGATTTCTAAATACTTGTATTCTCCTTTGTACCGCCCTTTGTCTGTGCCATTCTTATAGGCTTTTATATTGTCCCAGGTATAACTTTTTTCGAGATGATGTTTAAATAAAAAATTAGAAGACAATAACACTCTTTCTAACCCATGCTCTTTAATTGTGAAAGTCGCCTCAGTGCTAAGAAAGAGTATAACCAGATACATTAATCCAACCATTACAACTGTTGTAAAGATTGCATTTGCTCCTAAAAACGTACTAATAAAAGTTATACTCATAGCAATACTTACGGCAATTGAAACAGTGCCCAAAAG
>JAXLTZ010000035.1:0-9777 GCA_046329785.1 Chitinophagales bacterium | reverse complement strand
AAGCAAGTTACGATTTTATTTTTCTAGTTTGCCAATAAAACTTCTGCGGGAATTTGTAAGTTATTGTACAATGATTTTACCATTTTTAAAGTCAGTTTTCTTTTACCGTTTAAAACTTCGCTTGCTCTGTTTTTTCC
Source organism: Chitinophagales bacterium (assembly GCA_046329785.1). Taxonomy (GTDB): domain Bacteria; phylum Bacteroidota; class Bacteroidia; order Chitinophagales; family JADIYW01; genus JADJSS01. The sequence continues at coordinate 9,640 of JAXLTZ010000035.1, read as the reverse complement.
ACCAAAATATTTTGCAATATCTTGTTGCGACAAACCTTCCTGTTCCATTTTGTATTTTATAACTTCAATTGGCTCTAATGGTAAAATTGGATAATGCTTTTTTTCATATTCGTGCACCAAAATAGAAATAGCTTCTAAGTATTGTTCTTCTTGAGAGCCTTCTTTGCAATCTATTAAAGACTCAATTTTTTCGAGAGCTTTTTCATATTGCTTTTTGTTGCTTATCGGTTCTATTGTTATTTTTTGCATTGTTTAAATATTTTCTATGTTTTTAATTTTGTCGTATTCTTTGTGTGTGCCGACAAATCGAACAAAACCCAATTGAATTTTATATCGGAACAAAACAATCAATCTGTATTTATTATGTTCGATATTAAAAACGATTCTGTTGTTGCCAACGATATCCGATTTTTTAAAGAATTGAATAATTTCATTTGGTTGCTGCCAGTTTTTGCTTTCAATATCTGTGTACCAAACACGCAATCCTTTTTCTGCATCAGGATACTTTTTCCAAAAATCTTTTAATGTTTTTAGCTTAATGATTCTCAATTCGCACAAATATTAACCACAAAGATAAACAAAAAGTTCCACATTTGGGAACTTTATAGCAGTCGTATTGAAACATAATATTAGAGTTTATTTATTGTCCTTTCTATTAAATGACTCAAGCATTATTTATAAATAATTGACAATCAATTGCTTGTTAATAACGATTTTACCTGCCAAAAGAACTGATTAATTTTGTATAAAGGGATTTATTTTCTGTCCTTTTTTTGAGAAACGAATTATTTAAGATTGTGCATTAAAATTAAACAAAATGGATATCAAAAATAAAATACAAAACCACAAACTAATAATGTTTATTATGCTGTGGTTGTTGTTGGCCGTAATAATTATTGGCTTATTATTAAAAGGGCAAGCTTTACTTGGTGTCGGCATTGCACCAATTGGATATTATATTTCAAAAATCACCATAAAAGGGCTGGAGAAATGAACATAAATTTTAAACCAATCGAAATAAAAGGAAAATTGATATTATCAATTTTCTTAGGAATTGGGTATTTGATTTTAGTTATTAAATCAATATTTGATAAAAAGATAGAGAATAAGGTTTTTGAGTTGAGTAATAATATATCAAATTCATTAATAGAAAATAATCAAATGAAAGAAGTAAAAAGAATAGATTCTGAAACAAGTTTGGAATGACATGGTAATTAATATAATTATTATAAATCAAAACTACTCTTTCACAAACACAGCACTAAAATTGGATTCGCCATCTTCTGTAAAATAAACCGCTCCATTTTTCCAAACTCTACCACGCTGTTTGCCACCAATAATTTCAAAACCTGCTGCAAATACATCGCCGCCAGCTGTAACAAAAACACTATTTACAAATGCCGAACTCGCGCCATTATTTAGTTTGGTTTCAACACCATTTTTCCAAACCACAGCATACGTAGAATCTTGTCCGCCAACATATACATCAGCACCATGTACATATACAGAAGTAGCTTCTGCTCGGTCTGTGCCATCGGATAAATTTGTAACTACGCCATTTTTCCAGAGCTTAGCTACTAAGTTTGCACCAAAGCTTGGATATTGAATTCCTGCAACATATACATCAGCACCAGAAACAAAAAGTGAATAACCCCAAGCGGTAGAACCGCTTCCTGTAGACAAGATAGTTTTCACTCCATTTTTCCAAAGTATAGCATCACCGCTTTCAAAACCAGCAGCGTATACATCCGCACCAACCACAAAAACGCCCCTTGCCTCTGCTGAATTGCTGCCATTACTAAGATTAGTAGCAACGCCATTTTTCCAAACCTTTGCTACATCTGTTGAACCATTAGATTCAAAGCCTGCAACATATACATCGGAGCCGTTTACAAACACAGAATAGGCATTTGCTCTTTTTGAGCCATCTGTCAAATTAGTCTTCGCACCATTTTTCCAGATAGCAGCAATATTATAAACTAAAGATGTATTTTCCCAATCTCCAACAGTAAAAAGATCTGTGCCATTAACAACTATTGACCTTGCAGTTGATTCATTACCAGCATTAGCCAGTTCGGTAGCCGTGCCACTTTGCCAGATAGTTGGAATAAGGTTGAAATTATCGTCTTTAGCACCAGCCAGATAAACACCATCTGTAATAACAGGTTGTTTAGGTTTTTTGCAATTTAAAAGTATGAGTGAAAAAATAAGAATTAATGAGAAGTATTTAATCTTTTTCATGTTTTTGGTTTAGTAAACTAAAAATAATGAAAAATATGCAGAGGTGCAAGTAGCAATAGCTTATTGAGAAATAATCAAAACTTCTTCTTTACAACAAACTCTTTCCAAAAATCATAAATGGCATCCTGGCTGCGAATATCTTTCAGTGCGGTGGTTTTTATGCGAAAAACATTATTCTGTGTCTGATTAAAAATACGTGCCTTCACATTATCGCTCCACTGTAATTCCATTATTTTAAATAATTGTTTTTTAATTTTTTCGTCTAAAACAGGAATTACTACTTCAATTCTGTGGTCTAAGTTTCTTGCCATCAAATCGGCAGAACCAATAAATACTTCTGGTTTACCTTCGTTATAAAAAGAAAAAATACGGGTATGTTCTAAAAATTTATCTACGATACTTATGGCTTCAATGTTTTCGCTAAAACCGGAAAGTTGCGGCACCAGCGAATTGATACCACGCACAATTAAACGAACCTTCACACCGGCTTTGCTTGCTGCATATAATTTTTCAATCACATCTTCATCTACTAAATTGTTGAGCTTCAAAAATATTTCTGCTTTTTTGCCTACTTTCGCGTTTTTAATTTCTCTGTTGATTAACGTCGTAAACTTACTTCTCAAATTAAACGGCGCCACCAGCAAGTGATTGAATTTCGGTACCGAATAATTTTTATCAAAGAAAGAAAATATTTGCCGCGCTTCTTTGGTAATCGTTTGATTGCAAGTCAGCAACATCGCATCTGTATAAATGCGTGCTGTTTTTTCGTGTAAATTTCCCGTTCCGATGGCACCATAATAAATTTTATGACCCCTTTCTCTGCGTGTAATTAAACACACTTTAGAGTGTACCTTCAGTCCGGAAATACCGGGAATAACTCGAGCACCCGCATCACGCAGTTTGGTTGCCCACTCCAAATTAGCTTCTTCATCAAAACGCGCCCGAATTTCTATAAATACAGTAACATCTTTCCCGTTGTGTAGGGCAGTTATCAGTGATTTTATGACATGAGAGTTGGAAGCCACACGATAAAGTGTAATGCGTATATGTGAAACATTTGGATCAATTGCAGCTTCCCGCAATAAATCTAAAAAATAATCGAACGAATGATATGGATAATACAACAAAATATCTTTTGTTTTCATGGTATCTAAAATGGAACGTGTTTTTTCCAAATCAGGATGCGATATATGCTGTTGAACAGGATTTAATAAATTCGTTTTTCCAAGCGTAGGAAATTTTATAAAATCTTTGAAATTGTGATAACGTGCACCTGCATACAATTGTACAGTATTATCCAAGTCCATTTTTTTAATTAAATAATTTTGAAAATCTTTTGGCATCAATGCATCGTATACAAAACGCAAAGCGTCGGCGTGTTTGCGTTTTTTCAAACTCTTTTCCATAGATTCCATAAATGTCAGCGACACATCATTGTCAACATCTAATTCTGCATCACGAGTAAATTTTATAGTATAAGCTTCTATTTTATCGAAATCGTAAATCTGAAAAATATCTTTTAAGTTATAACGAATAACATCGTCTAAAAACAAAATAAATTGCTTATCTTTTTTAGAAGGCAGAACCACAAAGCGCGGAACAGAACTTGTCGGAACTTCTATTAATGCATAATGTGTTTCTTTTGTTTTTGTTTTAATAAATCGGATGGCTAAATAGATAGAAGCATCCAAAAGTGTTGGAAACTCTTTCGCTTTATCCAGCATAATCGGGAAAATTTCCAGGCGAACTTTTTCCTGAAAATAATTTTTTACAAAAGCTCCCTGCTCTTTATCGAGTTGTGTTTCGTTGAGAATAAAAATATTTTCTTTCGCCAAATCTTTTAAAATAGCTTCGTATGCTTTAGTATACCGTTTTTGTAAAACTTTTAATTTTAATTGAATGGCATCTAATACTTTTGACGGCGAAAAACCCAATTCTTGTTTGGCGCGTTTATCAAAATCCATCATACGCGTAAGCGTGGCAATGCGCACGCGAAAAAATTCATCTAAATTATTAGAATAAATACCTAAAAATTTTAATCGCTCCAGCAATGGAACATCTTTACTTTCTGCTTCCTGTAGCACACGTTCGTTGAAAGAAAGCCAGCTTAATTCACGATTTATAATAGGAATATTTGTAGGCATAAAATGGGTACAGTAAAATACTAACAACGTAAATATAAAGATTTATGTTCCTCAAGATGAAATAAAATTAAGCGTTCACATAAAATTCACAAAAGACAGAATCAGTTTTTTTTCGTAACTTTACTTAAAATAAAACCATGCAAAAATACGTATTAATTTTGCTGAGTGCTTTCTTCTTCTTTTCTTGTACAAAAGAAGAGGTAACACCAAACAGTGCACCAAGTTCAGTTTCTAACTTTTCTATTACTTATGGCGGTACAGATGATACCTACAATTGGTCAGACGCAACAGATGCTGATGGTGATGCGGTAACTTATGATTTATATTTGTTGAAAGATACCAACCCTAAACCAATCAGTGTTGTAAAAGGCTTAACAACGAGCCAGTACACAACGAGCGTATCATATTTTGGTGTAACACGCGCGATGATAGTGGTAGTCAAAGACGGAAAAGGGGGTGAAACCACCAGCATTGAGTATCCAACTATTATTTTATAAGCTGCTTAGGTGAAATTAAAAACTCGCAGTTTCCGGTTTTAATTTCTTTCCAATGGTTTATGTTGAATGCAATCCGGCAAACACTACACGTCGGGAATTTATCTAAAGATTTTTTGGTAAACTGAAAAATCATTGAAGATAGAATTGGCTCATGTCCAAAGAGAAAAACATCATTATATTGAGGTGCTAGGTTTTGCAAGTGTTCAATTATTGCTGAAGAAGTCCCAAAATATACCACAGCTTCTGTCTGTATTTTTTTTACATCATACTTAAGAATAGTTGCAATACCTTTAGCCGTTTCGTGCGCACGTGTTGCCGGTGAACTAATGATTAAATCAGGCTTTATTTGTTGTTGTAGCAAATAATTTGCAACCATTGGAGTTGCAGCCTTACCACGCTCGTTTAATGGACGTGCAATATCATCTACATTGCTTGACCAATCAGATTTTGCATGACGAATAATGCTTAGGTATTTCATCTGTTTAAATTTATTGTTTTATTTGTGCAGATGCCTGCCTGTTGCAGACAGGGAATTAGCACTCAATCATTTGGTTGTTGAGTAAATTTGGTCATGCCCATTTCATCTATAAAAAGTAAGCAATTTTCCATAAATTTAAATAATCTGCTAAACAATGAGTGAAAAAAGTGAACTATATAAGTTAATTCATTCGTTAACACCAACAGAAAAAGCGTATTTCAAAAAATATGCATATAAGTCAAAAAGTGATACAGAGAATCCATATTTACTATTGTTTGATACCATTTTGAAACAGAGCGAATACAATGAAGAGGCATTAAAGAAAAAACTAAAACACACAAAGCTTATCAATAATTTTTCTGCGGCAAAAAATTATTTATCAGATTTAATTATAACTACTTTTTCCAACATTCAGGAAAACAATTCTGTAGAGAACAAACTGCTTTCTATCTTACAACAATTACCTTTTTTGTTAGAAAGACGCATAAATAATCTATTGCAAAAGAAAATCCAACAAGCTAAATCATTGATATACGAATATGAATTGTACAATTATTATGCAGCCGTTCACCACTATGAAATCACAGTTCTTGAAATTGATAAAAAATACGAAACCAAGAAAAATAAATTAGACGATGAATATAAAATCATTCTGGAAAAACTCAATAATATTCAGCAGTATCAGCAATTAAAGGATGAATGGCTGATGATACGCCAAGATACCAATACATATATTCGCGAAAAAAGCAAAATTGATTTTGCAGATGAAAAATTATCGGTACCATTATTAAGCAATGAAAACCATGCAACGACAACAGCGTCTAAAATTTTATACTATTATGTCCGGGTTGGCTATTTTTTGATGATTAATGATGTTACGCACGCATATAAAGATAGTGTCGCACAATATCTTATTCTAAAACACAATCCGAACTATTGCAAAGCCAATGAAAAAGAAACCATTGTAACGCTCAGTAATTTTGTTTTACGCATGTTGAATGTAAACAATTATGACTTCTTTGAAGAAGTGAAAAGTATGCTGTTGTTGTATTTGGAAAATTCAAAAGATATTGATTTGGTGCAATCCAAAAAACTGAATCTGGCATTGGTAGAAAAAAATCAATACTTAACACAAAATCGATTTGATAAAATACACGAACTGCTTCCTATATACCTAAACGTAATTGATTTTTATATAAAACGGCCAGATATTCAACTTTCGATGTTGTACGATATGGCAATGATTTATTTTTATAATGATCAGTATGAAAATTGTCTTGAATACATTTCAAAAGTACTAAACCACAAAGCGTTGCACACTATGATAGATTTGGAAAGTTATAGTTTATTGCTACGCTTGTTTGTTTTTGTGGAATTAAATCAAACACATCATTTTGATACCAACATCGAAAATTTGCGTAGAAAATTATATCGCGACGACAAAATGTATAAAACAGAAAATGCTATTTTAAAAATGCTGAATGAATTCAGTATCGAAAATAACACAGCCAATAAAACCAAGATAATAGCAGCACATAAAAAGAACATAGAAACAATTTTGCAAGATAAACTCGAGCAAAACATTATCAATTATTTTCCGATACACTTATGGCTCGAAGCTAAATCAGAGGCCAAAACCATCTACCAAAAGTTTAATAAATACTAAGTTTGAAAATTAATTTAAATTAAGCATAAATAATTAATAATCAATTTATTAGTTAATTAAATATTTTGCCTGCATACTTATTTTGTAAATGTTTTTTTCATTGATAAAAGTGTGAATACCGTCTACTTTTGATACATCAATTAAAACAAACATTATGAAAAATTTACTTAACCAAACAACAAAAAGCAAAAGAGTATTTGTTTACTTGCTTGCTTACTTATTTGCTGTTTCCTGCAATGCAGCCAACAGCGGAAATCAACAAAACAAATCAACCTCATCAGCCACAAAAACCAACTCAAACGCAACATCTGGTAGTTTCTTAAAAATGAAATTAGCTGCTATTACTGACAATCAGGTCACCAAAGGAAATGCTATTCTCTTTTTATTGCCTGAAGGCTGGCAGCAAAAAAGTCGTTTAGATTGGGATGCACAGAACACCATGTTTCCGGCAAGTGGCGAATTGCACGTAAATAATCCTGATAATTCTGCACAATTGCATATTTATAAAACTTCTTTTTACACACTGGCAAATCAAGCGATGTACAAGGCAGGCATCGGACTCGGCAGTAAATATATGGGTGGAAAAGTAGTAGCAAATATGCCTGCAACTACTATACAAGCCACTATGCAAACACTAAAAGAAATGAATGTGTTGCCTGCTGATTTAAAAATCATAGAAACGAAAGTGAATAAAGTAGAAAGCACCAACCCACTGGATATACAGGCAATGAAACAAAACCCGCAAGTTCAATTTATTTCAGATAATGTAATAAGTAAAGGAGTGATTACAAAAAATGGTGAAAATTATACAGTACTGATAAATGCTTATGTAAATGGAACAATAAACAAAAGCATGGATTTTTCTAACTGGCAAGTATTACCAATTGTGTTCTTTATTAAACAAGATGCAGATGAAAAACGAAATACAGAATTGTGTCAGGCTGTTTTAAAATCTATTCGATACACACCGGCATTTACAAGCGCTCAGCAACAAGTTATCAAATATTTAAGCGACCAATTTTATCAAGGTGTAAGAAATATTGCAGCTATCAGTCAGCAAATCAGCCGCAATAACGATGCTATGATTGCAAGCATTGATAAAAGTTATTCGCAGGCAAACGCATCTTACAAATCTTCTTCATCAACAGATGGATTTTCTCAATACATCAGAGGCGTAGAAAACTATTCGGACGAAAGTGGCAGCACCTATGAGCTGCCTAGCAGTTACCAACAAGCATGGAAAGGCAGTAACGGTGAAATAATACTTTCTAATACAAATGATTTTAATCCAAATCAAAACAACAATACGAATAATCAAAATTGGGAAGAATTAAAAAAATAAAAATCATTTACAAACATTAAAAAATCACAAAAATGAAAAAACAAACATTATTAAGAAGCATGATAGCCATCATAGCTATTTGTTTCATCGCAACAACAGGTTGTAAAAAAGATGAATTAGAAGAAATCCAACAAAAAAGAATCGATGAAGTAATTCCACAAAAGTACATTGATACACTAAAACAACTTGGAATTACGATCAATGAAGGCACCACACCACCAAATATGGAAGGTATTTATCAGATTTCATCCGCTAAACTGGAGGCCTCAAATATTTCTACAGATATAATCGGTACGGTGTATACGGCTATGAAATTTAAATTGTTTTCACAAAACAACACTGATTTTAGCATACAATTATATGGAAAAAACTTTATCGGATTGATTGATACTTCAATTGTTACGGCAGTTTCCGGCAATGGTGATAATTTTACGGTTTATGGTAAAATAAAAGCGAATAACGGAATAAATTACGCAATTTTTGGCTTAATAATTTCCGGTACAAAAGAAGGAGCAGATCTTAAAGATGTGAAATTTAGTCTAATAAATATTGATAATTCAAATGGCGGCGGATTCTTTATACCTGAAGGAAAAGCAAGATTGTTCTATGATGCTGATTTTATTTCTGAAAGTATAAGTGTATTTAGGTTAGGTGTTGCTGATGATAAACGTAAAACAGCCGGACAGTGGTAGTTCATAATGTTTGTACGAAGGTTGTCGCAAGACAACCTTTTTCTTTTTAGTTAAAAAACATCTAAAAAATTGCAATTTTAAATAAATATTGTATATTTGCAGCGTAATAAAGAATTGAAGAGGACTCGAAGTCCTCTTTTTTCATACCTCTTGCGATGGATAAGTTGACACAGTTAAAGGAAATAATTGAAAAAGAAATTAACACTTACTTCGAAAATTCCAACTTGTTTTTAGTAGAGGTAAAAGTGCTGACGAATGGCAAAATTGAAATTTTTGCAGACGGAAAAACAAATATAACGATTGATGAATGCGCGCAAATAAGCAAACACATTCATCATTTTTTGGAAGAAAACAATTTAATGAGTGATAACCTATCATTAGATGTTTCTTCTCCCGGGATGGATGAGCCACTTAAAGTGCCACAACAATTTCAAAAACAACTGAATAAAAAAGTAGATGTTGTTTTGAAAAACGGATTAAAAATCACCGGAGAATTGATTTCGGCGGATGAAAACGGAATTGTTATAAAAGAAATAATAATAATAAAAAAAACAGAAACCATCGAAGAACATTCGTTTGG
>JAXLTZ010000034.1:0-9894 GCA_046329785.1 Chitinophagales bacterium | reverse complement strand
CTTTTTCTATGGATGCAGTTCCTCGTATTTCACGTGCTCAAAAAATGGATGCACTATCCTCACAAGCCAACCTCGCAGGGTACAAAGCTGTTTTAATGTGTGCAAATACCTTGGGTAAAATATTTCCAATGATGACGACCGCAGCCGGTACTATCAAACCGGCAAAAGTGGTCATCTTTGGTGCGGGAGTTGCCGGTTTACAGGCTATTGCAACAGCAAAACGCTTAGGTGCAATTGTGGAAGTATCAGATATTCGCCCTGAAACGAAAGAACAAGTACAATCGCTTGGTGGAAAGTTTATTGAAGTAAAAGGCGATGATACGATAAAGATGGAAGGCGGCTATGTAAAAGGTGTTTCCGATGAGTTTTTGAAGAAACAACAAGAACTCGTAGGTAAGCACGTTGCAGAAGCAGACATCGTTATCACTACTGCATTAATTCCGGGAAGAAAAGCACCTGTTTTAGTTACGGAAGATATGGTAAAATCTATGAAATTTGGTTCGGTGATTTTAGATATGGCTGTAGAGCAAGGTGGTAATGTCGTTGGGAGCAAGCTCAACGAAAATGTGAACATCAATGGTGTTACGGTTATCGGGGAAGGAAATATTCCATCGCTTTTACCAATGAATGCCAGCGATTTGTACGCAAAAAATATTCAAACACTATTATATCATTTAACAACTAAAGATGGTTTTAAATGGGAAATGGAGGAAGAAATTACGAAAGGTTCTTTAATCGTTCATTCAGGAAATAAAGTGCATCCGTCAGTTATTCAATAATTCTACAATTCTCAAATTCTATAATTAAACAACATGGAAATATTCGATTTTTTTGTTCAAAACCGCGAAATGATTTACTTTATCATCTTGGCAGTATTTGTTGGGATTGAAGTAATTGGTGGTGTGCCTACTGTTTTGCATACACCATTGATGTCCGGTGCAAACGCCATTCACGGTGTCGTTATTGTAGGTGCTATTATAGTAATGCTGGATACAGAACCTGACAACATCTTTGGATTAGCATTAGGATTTCTGGCTGTAATATTAGGAACACTTAATGTGGTTGGTGGTTTTGTCGTTACAGACAGAATGCTGGAAATGTTTAAGAAGAAATAAATCAATTTAATTCATCAATTAGCTAATTAACTAGTTATCAAATTAGAATAATGAAAGGACTTTTAGAAATATGTTATTTAATAGGATCGGTGACGTTTATCGCCGGACTAAAAATGATGGGTAATGCAAAAACTGCACGTAAGGGAAATTTAATCGGTGCGTTCGGTATGACCATCGCCATATTAGGAACTATCTTTTTGTTTGAAAGCAATAACCGTTCAGCATTGACGATAGGATTGATATTTCTTGCCATCGTAATCGGTACTGCAATCGGTTGGTGGAGAGCGAAAAGTGTCGAGATGACAAAAATGCCGGAACTGGTTTCTATGTTTAATGGAATGGGAGGCGCATGTGCAGCTTTAATTGGTCTGAGCGAGTTTCATCATAATCTTGGTCATACAAAAGAATTATCTTTCATCGTTGCCGGAATGGTCATTGGTACCATTTCTTTTTCAGGTTCTATTATCGCATACTTGAAATTAGAAGGAACGATGAATAAACCAATCCGTTTGCCAAAATATAATATCCTGAACAATGCAGTTTTATTGGGCGTATTGGTGTTTTCAATATTTGTAGTGATACAAAATCAAACATTGCCTCCGGTAATTATATGGTTATTATTTGTCGTGGCAATTGTTTATGGAATTTTATTTACCATTCCAATTGGAGGTGCAGATATGCCTGTTGTAATTTCTTTATTGAATTCATTCACAGGTTTGGCAGCTGCGTTTGGTGGTTTCCTATATGACAATAAGCCAATGTTGACAGGTGGAATTTTAGTAGGTTCTGCCGGAACATTATTAACACTGGCAATGTGTAAAGCTATGAATCGTCCGTTGAGTAATGTAATCTTTGGTGCGTTTGGCGGTGGTAATAGTGCTGTTGGTGACGGTACAGATGTAAAAGGAACAATAAAAGATGTTCAAGTTTCAGATTTAGCAGTGATGTTGAATTACTCTAAGAAAGTAGTAATTGTTCCGGGTTATGGTTTAGCAGTTGCTCAGGCACAGCATATCATCCACGAATTAGAAAAATTACTGGAAGAACGCGGTGTTGAGGTTAAGTATGCTATTCATCCTGTTGCAGGTCGTATGCCGGGACACATGAACGTGTTATTGGCAGAATCGAATGTAGAATATGATAAGTTGGTGGAAATGGAAGACATTAATCCGGAATTTGAACAAACCGATGTGGTATTAGTTGTAGGAGCAAATGATGTTGTCAATCCGGCTGCAAAAACAGATCCAAGTTCACCTATCTACGGGATGCCAATTTTAGAAGTCGATAAAGCAAAAAATATTGTTGTGAATAAACGTTCTATGAATGCAGGTTATGCGGGTATCGACAACTTATTGTTCTACAATCCTAAATGTTCTATGTTCTTCGGAGATGCAAAGAAAGCGTTAACGGAGCTGGTGGCAGAAATAAAACAGTTGTAATAATTCTAATTATTTTTTGTGCAAAGAGTAATTACCTGTTACTTGTAACTCATTACTTATAATTGATGTAATTAACATCTTTTAAAAAATATTTTTAAGCCATGTCTAAAAAATTTGCAATTTTAATTCTACTTTTCGCAAGTGTTTCTAAAATGTTAAATGCCCAAACAGTGAATGTAGCCGATAAACTATTGGAAAACAGCAAATTAAATGCTGTAATAGTAGTTGCGTCTGTTATTTTGTTAGGCATTTTCGTTTTTCTTTTCTATTTAGATAGAAAAATTAAGAAACTCGAGCAAGAAGTAAAAAATTAAAACATGAGCGAACAGATTAAGTTTTTCCAGAACGTACAAACCTATGTAGACCAGGCAGCCGGTTTCACCAAATTTCCTAAAGGATTAATAGAGCAAATTAAAGTTTGCAATGCTGTATATCAGATTAACTTTCCCGTAAAGATTAAGGATAAAATTCAGGTAATTGAAGCGTATCGTGTACAGCACTCACACCATCGCCTTCCAACTAAAGGCGGTATTCGCTACAGCGATATGGTTAACCAGGATGAAGTAATGGCATTAGCTGCATTGATGACTTATAAATGTGCAGTAGTAAATGTGCCATTTGGAGGCGCAAAAGGTGGTATTAAAATTAATCCAAAAGAATATACAGAAGATGAATTAGAACGCATCACTCGTCGTTATACATTTGAGTTGATTAAAAAAGGATTTATTGGCCCATCATTGGATGTGCCTGCTCCTGATTATGGAACAGGTGAACGTGAAATGAGTTGGATTGCTGATACCTATATTCAGTTCAACCAGCAGGAATTAAATGCACAGGCTTGTGTAACTGGTAAACCAATCGGACAAGGTGGTGTGCATGGAAGAACGGAAGCGACCGGCCGTGGTATTTTTTATGGGTTAAAACATGCATGTTCATTTGCTGACGATATGAAGAAATTAGGTTTGACAACAGGAATTGAAGGCAAAACAGTAATTATTCAAGGATTCGGAAATGTTGGTTACTATGCGGCAAAAGTTTTAGAAGAAAATGGTGCCATTGTAGTCGGTATTGCTGAATATGAAGGTGGTTTATACAATGCAAAAGGAATTGATGTAGATGACTTGAAAAAATATCAAATTGAGAATAGAACGATACGTAATTATCCCAAAGCGAAGTTTTTAAAGCAGACTAATATTTTAATGGAACATGAATGTGATATTTTGATTCCTGCTGCTTTGGAAAATCAGATTACTAAAGAAAACGCGCCGAGGATAAAAGCAAAAATTATAGGTGAAGGTGCAAATGGTCCCATTACACCTGATGCAGAAACTATTTTAATAAAAAAAGGAATAATGATTATTCCGGATATGTATTTAAATGCCGGCGGTGTTACTGTTTCTTATTTTGAGTGGTTAAAGAATTTGTCCCACGTAAGTTTCGGAAGATTAGATCATCGCCATCAGGACGACGCGTTTAATAAAATCATTGATTTAATAGAAGATAATACCGGCAGAAAAATATCCAAACGCGAAAAAGAAAGTTTACGTGGTGCAGATGAATTAGATATTGTACGTTCCGGGTTAGAAGATACTATGATTCGATCTTACGAAGATATCAGAGGAATCTTAAAACGACATAAGAAAATGAATAGTCTGCGAACTGCAGCTTATGTTGACGCATTGGAAAAAATAGGTGTTACTTATTTAAAATTAGGCGTATTTCCTTAACGGATAGCTCACTTTAAGTGTCTCATTATTAATTGTTTGCTATATCTTACTTGGTGTGGTACTTATCCACATCTATGGATAGAATAATTTATGTCGGGTACATTTATCATCTAACTTTACTTCGTTATCTACTGTAGAAATACAGAGTATTTTGTCTAACTAAATTCAAAAATATGAAGACTTTAGTAAATGTATTGCTGATATTATTTTTCAGTACACACTTATTCGCTAAGACAGACGGAGTAATTAAACCACAATTTCCGGGCGGTGATAAAGCATTGGTTGATTTTTTAGATGCTAACCTGAAATACCCTGAAGAAGCACAGAAACAAAAATGGGAAGGAAAAACCTTAATTGCATTTACTGTAAATGAAGACGGTACAGTTAGTAATGTAAGAGTTTTAAAATCATCATGGTTATCGTTAGATACAGAAGCATTACGCATTGTAAAAATGATGCCTAAATGGATTCCGGCAAATGAAAACGGCACTAATAAAAAAGAAATGGTCGTATTGCCGATTACATTTGATTTGAAAAGAAAAAATATACAGTACTGATAAATGAAATCAAAAGAAGATATTGTACAAAACTGGTTGCCAAGATATACCGGAATAAATTTAGAAGACTTCGGTGAATATATTTTGCTCACCAATTTTTCTAAGTATGTTCAGTTGTTTGCAGAATGGAATAATGTGGAAATAAAAGGTGCTGATAAACCAATGCCTAACGCTACTGCTGGTAATATTACCATTATTAATTTTGGAATGGGAAGTGCGCTTGCTGCAACTATGATGGATTTATTATCGGCTATTAAACCACAAGCTGCTCTATTCTTAGGGAAATGCGGTGGCTTAAAAAAGAAAAATGAATTGGGTGATTTTATTTTGCCCATCGCTGCCATTCGTGGCGAAGGAACATCAAATGATTATTTTCCGCCGGAAGTGCCTGCATTACCTTCGTTTGCGCTGCAAAAAGCAATATCAACAACGATTCGTGAACATAACCAGGATTACTGGACGGGAACGGTTTATACAACCAATCGTCGTGTTTGGGAACATGACGATAAATTTAAAGAATATTTACGCACCATTCGTGCAATGGCGATAGATATGGAAACTGCTACATTATTTTCCGTTGCATTTGCCAATGAAATTCCGGTAGGTGCCTTGTTACTGGTTTCAGACCAGCCAATGATTCCGGAAGGTGTGAAAACAGATGAAAGCGATAAAAAAGTTACGACACATTTTGTAGATATACATTTACAAATCGGTATTGATTCCTTAAAACAATTAATGAACCGAAGTACCACTATAAAACACTTAAGATTCGAAGACTAGAACATCCTTTAATGTAAAAACTCCACTTGATTCCCCCATTGTTGTAAAGCCATTGCGAAAGCAATGGCTTTCTTTATTACTAACTGTAGCTTTTCCAAAGTTATAACTTTGGAAAAGTTGATAAAATAAATTAATAATTTTTATGGAATATCAACACTTTATGTCTCTTAATAGTAAAACGGAAGAGTATGTTACATGCAGAACAGGTTTACCACATTTACAATCATGCTATTGGCAATGAGAATCTATTTAGAAATGAAGAAAATTATGCCTTCTTTCTCAGGCGATATGCTTATTTCATTCATCCGGTTGCGAGAACTTATGCATATTGCCTGATGCCCAATCATTTTCATATTTTGGTAAAGATTAGAAGTGAAAATGAAATCTTAAACACTTTTCCAAAGTTAAAAACTTTGGAAAAACAAGACTTCGATAAATTTATATCCAAACAGTTTTCCAATCTATTTAGCAGCTATACACAATCGTACAATAAAGTATATCATCGCAAGGGCTCTTTATTTATCAAAAACTTCAGGAGAAAAGAAATAAGGACAGATGCGTATTTCACTTCAGTAATTCAGTACATACACAAAAATCCGGTTCATCACGGTTTTACTAGCGAGTTGCAATCCTGGTATTGGACTTCCTATCATTCCATACTAAGTAATAAGAAAACATTGCTGGAGAAATCTGAAATAATAAACTGGTTTGGTAATACAGCTCAATTTGTAATGGCGCACCAAATGCAGGATGATAATTTTACAGAATTAAGTAAGGATGACTTCTACTAACTTTTCCACACAGAGTGACTTTTCCAAAGTTTTTAACTTTGGAAAAGTTACGGAACTTACAGTATCTTCACTATATGAACAAACTCATACTCGGCGACAACTTAGAAATACTCAAAAATATGGACAGCGAAAGCGTGGATTTAATTTATTTAGACCCACCGTTTTTTAGCAACAGAACCTACGAGGTGATTTGGGGCGACAAAGGCGAAGTTCGCTCGTTTGAAGACAGATTTAGCGGTGGTATTGACCATTACATTGCCTGGCTGAAAGAACGCGTGATTGAAATGCACCGAATACTAAAACCAACAGGCAGCATTTTTCTGCACTGCGACTGGCACGCCAACGCTTATATAAGAGTTGATATTTTAGATAAAATTTTTGGACAAAATAATTTTAAAGGTGAAATAATTTGGCAACGAAAGAAAGCACAAGGTGATGCTAAAAATAGATTGGCAACATTCAATGATACAATTTGGTATTACTCAAAGTCTAATTCTTTTACATATCATCAACAATTCATTGCACATTCAGATGAATATAAAGATGGATTTTATAAGTATGATGATAATGATGGGAAGGGTTTATACAGATTAAATGATATGTCTGCACCAGCAGGTGGTGGAATGTCAGCAATAAATAAAAAAACTGGGAAACCCAATGGTTGGTATGTTTATAAGGACTTTCAGCCACCAGAAAAGGGTTGGCGGTATTCATATGAAACAATGCATAAGCTTGACGAAGAGGGTTTAATTTATTTTCCTAAAAATAAAAATGGAAGTTTGGACTATTCAAAACGTCTTTATATGAAAAGATATTTGAATGAACAAAAAGGAACATTGCTTGGTAATATTTGGACAGATATAAATAATGTTCAGGCTAACTCAGAAGAACGTATTGGTTATCCCACCCAAAAACCACAAGCATTATTAGAACGCATAATAAATATGTCGAGCAATGAAGGCGATGTTGTTTTAGATCCATTTGTAGGCGGTGGTACTACAGTTGCCGTTGCTGATAAACTTGGTAGAAAATGGATAGGCATAGACCAATCTGTACAAGCAGTAAAAGTAACTGAGTTACGCCTTAATAATCAACAAGATTTATTTTCTCAGCCATTTATGGTGCAATTGCACAAATACGATTATGATACGTTGCGCTACAAAGATGCGTTCGAGTTTGAGCAGTTTATAGTTACGGCGTATGGTGGCAGAACCAATACCAAACAACGAGGCGATTTAGGTTTGGATGGCAGAACCTTGGATAATGTACCTATTCAGGTAAAACGCAGCGATAATATTGGAAGAAATGTAATTGATAATTTCCACTCAGCTATACAACGCTACGACAAAGCCTTGTATGAAAAAAATAAAAAAGACAAAAAAGAAGTTGGCTACATCATAGCATTTAGTTTTGGTAAGGGCGCAATTGAAGAAGTAGCGCGTCTTAAAAATAAGGAAGAGGTTGTCATAAAATTGATAACGGTAGAAGAAATTATTCCGATTGCGAAAAAACCAACCTTAAAAGTAGAAGTTATTGACAAAGGAAAAGATGCGAAGAAATTGCACGAATTGCATTTTAAAGCAACAGCCAACAGCGAAGCCGGTATCGAGTTTTTCAGTTGGGATTTTGATTACGATGAAACCAAGAAACAATTTAAGCCGGAAGTGTTGTTAGATAAAACAGGCGAGCAATCGTTTAAATTTAAAGCTGGTTTGCATCATATAGCAGTAAAAGTTTTTGATAACGATGGTTTGGAAAATACAGAAATTATAAAGATAAAAGTTAACGGAAAAGCAGAAGTGGTGTAGTTTCTTCCATGCTTTTCCACTAAATGGGTTTAACTTTTCTAAAGTTAAAAACTTTAGAAAAGTTATAACTAATAAAGAGGAGTATTAAATGAAAAAATCTAAAACCAAAGGAATTGACATTTTGGTCGTCAGCAGTAAATTATTTACAGAGCAACAAACAGATGATTTTGCAGATGCGTTTTTAGAACATATTGAAACACATCAAGTGTTTTTTGGTGGTGGTTTTTTGGAATCAAAAATTGAAGGTTCTATTTATAGTGAAGTAAAATCTGTTAAAGAAATGAAGAAAATAATATTAGATTATTTTTCCGAAAAAGATTGCACTATTGATTTTATTGCAACATACGAATAAATATAAATGAGCGTAAGTATAAAAATAAAAACAAGTGAAACAATTGATGTAAATGTATTATTTACGGTATTAAAAACATTTTACGAAGATATTATAATTGACGATACAGAACCTTTTCTTTTTTATAGAAATGGAATTTCAACAAGATATATAGAGTTTGATAAAACAGATGAAAATGATGCTTACTATGTACGTAAAGTGATTTTATTTAGTAAAGAAGATTGCGATTTATATCTACGTACAATTGCTTTAATACAAGCAATGTCGAATGGAATAGTATTGAATGAAGATGATGAGGAAATAAATGTAGAAAGTGCTGGAATTCAGAGTTGGATTTTTGATTCTATATATAGTGAATATAATTCTTTAAAAATATTAATTGAAGCTGATAAAGAAACAGAGCTTTGTTTATTTGGACCTATTCGTAGTTTTTATTTTGGTAAAAGAATTTTGGATAAATTAAAAACTCATTCTAAACATCAAAAAGATCAATACGATTATTTGATAGAATTGTTTAGAAAAAGTCAATACGGTTTACCGGAGAATGCAGATTATCCAAACATCATGCAGATAAGTAAAGAACATTCTGAAACGCATGAACCAATAAAATTATTGCTTTTATCAAATAGTAATGAAATTTTAGTAGGCGCAACAGTTGATTATTATATTATAAATACAAATGCTGGAGAAGATGAAGAATTGTTAGTCATTAAAAGAAATGACATTCATAAAATTGCACCACAAAAATGGTGGTTGTTTGATGATAAACAATATGTTGCACCTATTATCTCAACAAATGAATGGAATAAATTTATTGAAGATGCTCAACCTTATAGAATATCTTTAGATGATTTATAAGGTAATAGTTTTTGTTGAGTTTATCCAGAAAAATCCGGCAACTAACATTACGCATGTTAAAATACATATCCAGAACATCGCATCTAATGTTGCAAAATGTTTGTATCCGTAATAAACATGCGAAACAAAAGGAAAGATTGCCATCATTATATAGATGAAATTTGCGTATTTGTGTTTTGAGAAAATCATCCACCAACAAACAGCATAAGTAACAAAATAAATAAGATGCCACCAGAATGGTTTCCCGTCACCCTCTGCTACATAATAGATATGAACACCGATAGCAATTGCAAAGAAAATTGAGAATAATATTCTAACCAGTAATTTCATACTTCGCTCTCGCTTTCGTCGCTTTTATTGTTTTTTAATTCTTTGTTCACAGCGATACTGTTATTTAATTCAAAACCAAATAATAAAACTAATGCATTCAGATAAATGAGCATCATAATCACAATCATAATTCCTAA
>JAXLTZ010000033.1:0-10370 GCA_046329785.1 Chitinophagales bacterium | reverse complement strand
GCCTTGAAAACGTGCGATAATGTCATATTTATCTGCGAGAAAATCTACTATTTTTCCTTTGCCTTCGTCTCCCCATTGTAAGCCAAGAATTACATCTACTTGCATGAAAGTGTTGTTAATTATAAGTGGTAAGTAATAAGATTTAAATCAGGAATGAAGTTGGGAAAATTATTTAGCATAACCAATTTTTGTAGATAAAATTTAGGTTAGTGTTGGTTTATAATAGACTATTGGAATTCCAGGTGTATTAAAGTATTAATGTTAAAAAATAATAAAATAGTACTAAAAGTCTATCAACTATATAGATTATTAAAAAATAATATTACATTTGTTTCGACAAACGATTTATAAACTGATGAAACGCACAACTGCCATGTATGCAAAATTATTTCCGCCGATGGAATTTCGATGTTGTAAAAGATTATTATAAAAGTATTGAAAACACTATTCATTAATCTTTTTAAAACAACATCATGAAAAATATTGAACTCAAAAAATTCAGCTTAGGATATTCATTAACACAAGAACAAATTGATTATTATAACACATACGGATTTATACATTTTGAAAGTTTTTTATCGGAACAGGAAGTAGATGAAATTATTTTTTCTTCTGAAAAACTACAGGAAGACTGGATAAAATATAATGTGAAGCAAGTGAACGGAATACCGATAAAATATGGTAAAGACGAGCATGGAAATACAATAGTACAACGATTTGCATTTGCAAATAAATACAGTAAGGAGATACAATCGTTTATTCAGCATCCGCAGTTAAATGTACTGAAGGTACTGATGCCGGACGGTGCGCGCATTGGTGAACATGAAAAAGACGGAGCCGTGTTGAATCACTATGTAAATGTGCCGGACAGTAATTACAAACAATTAGGCTGGCATACAGACAGTGCGCGTGATATTTTTTACGGAAAGAAGATTGAACAGTTCATTAATATCGGTTTATATCTGGATGATTCATCTGAAGTGAATGGCGGATTGCGCGTATTGCCGGGAACACATAAACAGGGAATTTTCAGCATGCTGTTCAGGAAAGCCTATTTTCTAAACAACCAAAATGATAAAAATGAAGTATTGATACGTGCGAAAAAGGGTGATTTAGTAATACATGACGGAAGAATGTGGCATCGCGTAGCACCATCCCCTCATTTTGGAGAAAAAAGCAGACGCCGTGTGATTTACGTGCCTTTGATTTCCGGAGCGTATCAGCCAAAGCATAATGATAGCAAAACACCGTTTTATCATAAATTCCAAAAATTGGCAGGTTGATATAACCATAGTTTTTTGAAAATAAGAAAAGTATAAAAAGTAAAATTGGCGGTTTAACGCATTTCATAGCTTTTCAGACCGGGTGCAGAGATCGCCAAACTCTGCACCTCTTTTTAATAAAAGAACGAAAATGAAAACAATTACCATTATAGGTGGTGGCGCTTCAGGAGCATTAATATTGATTAATATATTAAAGTATTTTCCGAGTGCATCTGTTTCCATAAAATGGATTGAAAAATCAGGTGAGTTTGGTACAGGCACGGCGTATTCTACAGATAAAGATTATCATTTACTGAATGTACCTGCAAATGTGATGGGTTTATTTCACGATTATGCCAATGATTTTTTTGAATGGTTATTGAAAAAAGGATATACTTATAATGAACATGATTATGTGCCTAGAAAAATTTACGGTGACTATATCAAAGAACATTTATTTGCATTGTTGAGAAAAAACCATAGTGTGCAGTTAGAATTAATACACGCTGAAATCATTGACATACAAAAAGAAAATGATAGGTACATTTTATTACAACAAAATAATAAAAGAATAAGAACGGACAGTGTTATACTGGCTACCGGAAATTTTTTACCTTCTAATCCGGTTTTGAAAAATATGGATTATACAGAAAACTCTAATTACTTCAGGAATCCATGGTCGAATGAACTCAATCAAAACTTAAAAAGAACAGATGACATCTTAATTATCGGTACAGGTTTAACAATGGTTGATAAGATTCTTGATTCGTATCATCAGATTCATAAAGGAAAGATTTATGCCATTTCCAGAAATGGCTACTTGCCGTTTACCCATTATCCCTGCAGCCGTCATCAAAGATATCCTGATTATACGGAAGAATTATTGAACGCATCAGATACTATGGGTTTATATGTTATTATCAGACATCATATTGATAAAGGTATAAAATCAGGTATTGACTGGCGTGTTGTGGTAGATACGATTCGTCCTGCATTACCTGCTATCTGGGACAGGTTGACCCTGAAAGAAAAGAAAACATTCTTTCGCCGGGTAGGTTCTTTGTGGACCGTGGTGCGTCACCGTATTCCGGTAATTTGCGCAGATATTATTCATCTTTTAAAAGATAAAAAACAACTACATATCTTAGCAGGTCGGATAAAGATAATAAAGCAAAATGAAAAAGGTTTTCTTGTTACTTATACAGATAAAAAAGAAAATCAGAGAAATGAAATTCAGGTTCAAAAAATTATTAATTGCAGCGGTCCGCAGTTAAATCCTGCAAATATAGATTCTGTATTATTTAGAAACTTATTGAATAAAGAATTGGTTTTTGTAGATGAATTAGGTTTGGGTTTTAACGCAACACCAGATGGAAAATTGTTAGATAAAGATAACAATGTGATTCCTGATTTTTATACTATTGGCAATGGCCTGAAAGGTATCTTATTTGAATCAACTGCAATTCCTGAAATACGTGTACAAGCCTATAATTTGGCAAAAGATTTATTAATGGCAGATGTTACAACAGTCTAAAAATATCGCAATGGCTATTTCTTCTATAACATGCATCTTCTTATTGATGATTTATTTGACATTGTTTAAATGTGGATTTTCTAAGAAGAAGAAAAATAGTTCACAAAATAATCTTTATAAAAAAGCCTGAATAAAATATTCAGGCTTCTCATTTTTTATGATTCTTGTAGTTAGTGTATTGACTTGTAAATGGTATAAGAACTCGTAACAATAATTAAAATTCCAACCAAACGCATAATGGTTTTGGGTTTCATAAATCTTAAAATATAGGCACCAATCGGTGCAGCTACAACACCACCGATAATTAAAGCTAACACAGGTTTCCAGGCATCAATTCCTAAGAAGAAAATAAATACCCCGGTGCTGAAAAACGTAACAAAGAATTCTGCGGTATTTACAGTTCCAATGACTTCTCTTGGAGAATTTCCTTTATCAATTAAGTTAGAAGAAACGATAGGGCCCCAGCCACCACCGCCAATAGAATCAAACAATGCACCAATAAAACCTAACCCGGGGGCATATTTCCAGCTGCTTTTTTTACTAGGTATCTGCCGGAAACTTTTTATTAAGATATAAATACCAAGCAATAACAAATATCCGGCTATGTATGGTTTGATTATTTTTCCATCAAATATTTTTGAGATGAGGTATGCACCAATAATAGCCCCGGCAACACCTGTAAATACTAATCTAAAGAATAATTTTTTATCTATGTTGCGCATAAAAATATGTGATAAACCTGAAACACCTGTAGTAAATACTTCAGCTGTATGCACACTAGCTGATGCAATTGCCGGTGGCACACCAATACCCAGTAACATGGTAGAGCAACTTACACCATAAGCCATTCCCAGTGCTCCATCTATAATTTGTGCTACAAAACCCGCTGCGATAAACAATAAAAATTCTTTATCGAAACTAAAGGTGTACAATGGGTTTGGATGCGAAGTGAAAATTTTCCATAGCAAAAATCCAATCAAACTTAATTTAAGTGTGATCATTACAAATGCAACGTATTTAAAATTTACCTTTTCCATATTTATATTTTATGTCAATTTTCTTTTTTCTTTAAATGAATATGATGTACAACTCCAACACGAAGTATATTTCTATTGAAATATTTATCGCCTGAAGGTCGTTGTTGAAACCAATTTACGTAACCAAGTTCAAATGCTACTGCTTTTATGGGTGCATAAACTAATAAAACTGATATTCTGTTTTGATCGAGTGAATTGTACTTTATCTTCTTCCCGAAATTAATCATTACTTCTTCCATAATTTTTAGTTTTACTGCATGTTTTTCTTCCTTTGGTTTGTTTAATAAAATATCTAATCCGAACTGATAACGAAAACGCATATTGCCAAAACTGAAACCTTTTGCTAATTCATTTCCATTTACGTTATGAAAAAAACGAGCTTCCATACGTGCACGATGAGAAACGGTAACACGCTTGAATGCTTGTTTATTATTGAATTCTATGTAAGGTCGAACTTCCGGTGTTTGCAAATCAAAATCAACAGTCGGATCTGTATTAGATAAGAAAAAACAAAAGCCGACACCAAAATCAAAATTATGTTTAATGGCTGTTTTTAAAGTAGAGCGCATTACTAACTGACTTTGTTTGAGTGGTGCAATAAAATGTCTTTCCTGTATATCTGTATAAACGGAAAATCTATTATTAATTTTCAAATCTTGAGCATAGGTATACCATATCAAACTTTGATTAGTGATTTTTTTTTGCGCAAAACTGTATTGTATCAAACACTGGATACCAATAAAAAGTATGCATTTTTTCATCTCTATCTAGTAGAACTATATACTCTATAAAATTTATAGAAGCTACAAAAATAGATACTAGATATTTATTTTTCAAAGAACTCGGTTAAAGGTAATTCAAAAATAAAGTTATTTATCAATTAATTCAAGGTTTGATAATACACTGCCCGCTATTTCATTTCCGGTCTTTTCAGTAGAAAATAACCATGGCAAACGGTTAGAGTGCCATGGCTTCTTCAAAATGTACGCGAAAAATGATTTTTATTTTTTATCAAATAATCCGTTTTTTGTTTTCGAAAACTATCGTAATCTTATTTATTAAAAATTATATCTCACCGTTGCACCAAAAGTTCTCTGATCGCCCAATACGCCGGCGTAGTTGCCCGGATTTCCGGCACCAGGCAGTAATTGTTCGAAATAATTTTTATTGGTTAAGTTTCTGCTCCAAATAAATACAGAAAATCCTTCAACAGCTCTGTAACCTATTCTTGCATTTAATAAATAGTAACCATCTATATTCAGATATTTTGAAGGCGATGGACTGGAGGAGAATTTAGAACGATAAAAGTTATCTATACCTAAAAACACTTCACCTTTCTGATTAAATAATTTGACAGGATAAGCTGCATCAATTCCGAATGTTGCCGTATATTTTGAAATGCCCGGTAAAGCACCACCTGAAATGTCTTTAAATGCTGGTCGTGCACCAGTTTCTTCCAGTGGCAATGGTGCATTTTTAAAAGATAGATATTTGCCATCTGTAAAGGTGAAGCCACCATTTAACGTTATATATCTTTTAAAACGGTAACTTAATTCCAATTCAACACCAATTAACCTGATTTTATCTGCATTTGCTAAATAACCTCTGTTTAAGGTTAGGTCAGGTGTTTGTACCAGCGTTTGATAATTTTTTATTTGTGTAAAGAAAGTCGTTACGTTTAACGTAGAGTTTTTTATGGGTTCTGTTTTCAAACCAAATTCAAAGTGATGTGTAAGTTCCGGTTTTACTTTTGCTAAATCAACCAATACGCCTGTGCTGTCTGTCGGAAGTCCACCTAAATTAAGTCCAATTGGTTTGAATGTATTTGCGTAGGTAGTGTAAATTTTTACTTGTTTGTGAGGTGAGTAGGCTATCGTTAATTGACCGGAAGCATTGAAATTACTGGCACTTGCCTGGAAAGCCTGATCTGTATATACTAATTTTTTAAGTGCCAATAATGCGGCATTGGTAGTCTCGAGGCCGCCATACACCTCTCTTCTGAAATCAACAGATTTCTTGTCATAGTTCAATCGCAAACCCGGTAATATTCTGAAACCTTTAAATATTTCCCAATCTACTTGCGCAAATAGAGCACCGCTGAAGTTGTCTAGAGATGGATAAGATTTTATACCATATCCTTCTAATAAACCAGGTGTCTTCCAATTAGCACTGGTGGTAGATTGAACGAATCTCCAGGTATCTTTTCCCGCTTCTTCCTGATGAAAACCATCTGCGCGTAATTTCTGTCCAAATAAAAAGACGCCAAATACACCACTCAATTTTTTAGTAAAGGTAGCTGCATATCTAAACTCTTGCGACCACTGTCTGTGTTTGGATGGTGCCTGTGATAGTGCCAACGCTTGCAGTCCTGTAAAATCTCTGTCATTAGACGGCATCCATTTCCAGAATCTTAGAGCAGTAGTAGAGGTCAATGTACCTTTTCCTAATTTATAGTCTAAATTAACGGAAACACCACCCATGTTTTGTCCGGATTTCCAAGGCGTGTCATGATCTATAATTCTGTCAAATGGATTTTCAGAAGGTAATGTGTAATTTAAGCTTGCGATGATACTATCAAATTGTCTGTACCCTGCTCGTTGCGTTTGTACCACACCTGCATTTACCTGCGCATAACCATCCGGTCGTTGTGAAGTGAAATCACCGGAAACTAAAATTTCTAATTTATCAATAGGTTTGTACAGCAATTGAAGACGTGCACTGATATTACTCAATGTATTGACATCATTACCGGTTCTTATATTTTTAATCAATCCATTTCTGTGTGTTCCTGAAAAGGATATACGTGCTGCCAGTTTATCTTTAACAATTGGACCGGAAATAGACGCTTTTCCTTGTACAAATTGATAATTACCATAGCTCAATTCTAAATTTCCTTGTCTGATAAAGGTGGGCTTTCTGGTGGTGATATTGAATGCACCGGCAGTGGTATTTTTTCCAAATAAGGTACCTTGCGGTCCTCTTAAAACTTCAATTTGCTGAATGTCCACAAAATCTAGGGCGGTTGCTGCAGTTCTTGCATAATAGACACCATCCACATAAAAACCAACACCAGGGTCCAGACCATCATTTGTCAGACCAAATGTAGTACCCAATCCTCTGATATTTAAAGAAGTATTTCTTGGATTGGATGAGTATAGCTGAACAGATGGAATTAATTCTTTAACTCTGTTTACATTAAAAGAACCACTATTTTCTACCTGATTGGCACTTATAACGGTAATGGGAATTGGAATTTCCTGTGCTTCTTCATTTCTTCTTCTGGAGGTTACCACAATTTCATCAAGATTACTGTTTCCTTCAATTATTCCAATTTTTAATTCTTTATTCCAGTCCTTTATTTCCAGTTCTTTCTCCTCATATCCCAAATAGGTTATAATTAGATATTTATTAGTTATAGTATCATCCACTGTTATTTCAAAGTATCCTTTTTCATCGGTAGTAGCTCCAAGCGTTGTTCCTTTGAGCACAACATTGGCACCGTAAAGAAGCTCGTTTTTGGCTATATCCAGAATGGTGCCTTTTAGTACATGTGTTCCGGTAATTTTAGTTTGGTTGATAACTTGACTTGACAATAGAGTATCCTGTGCTGAAGAGCTTATTGCTATTGTCGCTAGCAAAATAATGCTGATAGTTTGTGTGAAAGCTTTTTTCATAAAATGTTATTTCCTGTTAATAAAGGTTACAAATCTATAAAATCTACCAAATATATAGACTATATAGATTTGTTAAATTAATGTTATGCTTTAAATCAGACAGAATGATAGTATATTTAATAAAAAATAAGAAGATATGGGTATGAATTATTGGATTTGGTTGGCAATACTATTTAATGTTTTGACAAATATTGGGTTTAAATATGCTTCTTTAGTAGAAGGGAATCCGACAAAAAAATGGTTGATATTTTCCGGAGGTTTAGTATTCGGATTATTAAATTCAATTTGTTTTACAGAAGCATTAAAGACAATATCATTAAACACCGCAAGTGCCGTTTTCTTTTCTTTAACAATAATTGGATTATTTTTCGTCTCTTATTTTCTTTTTAACGAAGAGATGAACTGGATGCGTGTTGGCGGGACCTTTGTTATTGTAACAGGTGTTATAATGATTAATACGTGAAAAACGAATTCAGTTATTTGGTCTTGATGCGAACAAGATCAATTTTCGGTTGTTCCTTTTCTTTAAAGAAATAATTTTTCTGTTTTTTAAGACGTTTTTCAAAATCACTAAATTTTTTATTCTCTTTTTTAGTCCACATGCATTCCGCTAAGGCAAGTAAACGTGGGAAAACAAGATATTCCAGTTCTGCTTCATTTTTTATAAAGACAGTCGGAGAACAAGCCTGTGCACCTAAAATATGAGATAGAATTTTATCCTCTTTTATTTTAGTAACAGGATTAAAGCTATATGCTTTATCCAATGGCAAGAAACTCATATAAAACGCTTTCTTTTCATCTTCCCAATCCTGGTAAAAATCTAAAGAGCATAAATTTCGCGGCGACATAATTACGTCGTTTCCAAGAGCAGCAGCTTTGGTTCCGTTGCTTGTGTTCTTATAACTCTGAACTACAGATTTATTAAAGAAGCTTTTATCAGTTTCAATAATTTTTTTTGATTTTGACGTAAGGTATTGCTGTGTTTCTTCTATAAAATTAATTTCTTTTCCAAGATGAAGGTAAGCCCCTGGAAACAGAGCAATGACTTCATCCAGTACATTTTTTCTTGATTGGAAAGAGGTGTCTTCACCAAAAGATACAGAGGATAAATTAATTTCCGGAATTACATTGATAAAACGGTCTCTGGCATACTTTACAATATCTTTTACCTGTTCCTGTGTATAAAAATCAACTTTTGATGTAATAGAATCGTTGCTTTTAAGTTGAAGATGCCATGCTTGTTCATCCGCTATTTGCCAGTGAAACTGATTGAGTTTCAATTTTGCCATCGCATCAAGATACTGTTTTATAACTTCCGTACTTAAAAAGAGATGAGCTGCATCTAAATGAAAACCCCGGTAAGAAAAAGCAGGAACATCTTTTATTTCCATGCAGGGAATTATCTTGAATGAATCTGCTTTTATCAGTTGCTCTAAACTTTGCACACCATAAAATAAACCTGCATTCCCTGTCGAAGTGATAGCAATAGAATTAGGGGTAACCGATAATGTGTATAACTTTCAGGAGCCATTGAAAAACTGCTTGCCTGCAATAGATTCCAAACTTACTGTAACCGGCGAGAAAGGAACAACAGGAATATTCTTTTCTTTTACAAAATCGATAAACTGTTTTTGAATTAATTTGGTCGGATCATCACCGCGTATAATTTTTACATCAAATCCCTTTGCATAACTAAACTTTCCATCGATGTGTTTCATTTCATTTGGTTTGGGGATAATGGCAATCTGTGCTTGGAGTTTAACACAAAAAACAGATAAAAGAAGCAGGGTTGTTAACAGATGTTTCATGAAAGACAATTTATGGTTTTTTATTCGGACAATTTGTTTTCTGGCAATTGCCATATAACGTCAGAGAGTGTGTTTTTATTGTTTGATGAAATAATTCACCGGCACTGGTTTTTACCTGTTGCAGACGCGGGTCGCAAAATTCAAAAACATATCCGCAGTCTACACAAATTAAGTGATCATGATTTCTGTTTCCATATGATTTTTCATACATCGCATGGTTTTGACCAAATTGATGTTTAGTTACTAACTCACACTGTACCAGCACATCTAAAGTATTATATACAGTAGCACGACTCACATTAAAATCATTATTTTTCATTTGAAGATATAATTCTTCCGCATCAAAGTGATCTTCCCGATTATAAATCTCTTCTAAGATAGAAAAACGCTCAGGGGTTTTACGTTGTTTATTATTTTCTAAATAGGTAGAAAAAATATGTTTTACTTCTGTGAATAATTTGG
Source organism: Chitinophagales bacterium (assembly GCA_046329785.1). Taxonomy (GTDB): domain Bacteria; phylum Bacteroidota; class Bacteroidia; order Chitinophagales; family JADIYW01; genus JADJSS01. Next base: position 593 of record JAXLTZ010000033.1, on the reverse strand, counting down.
AATCGAATGCCATTACTGCAAATTTACAATTTCTGAATCAAAAATCGGAATACAAATTAAGTTGATTTTTAGAGCAATTAAGGTAATGCCTTAATCTTATTGGTAAAATTTTGGCTATTAACATTAATCATATCGATATTCACATATCGCAACATAGAATTTGGACACGTAAATAGTTGGAAGAAAATATTTGAAAACTGAGATTAAATTTCTTCTCTGATAACGGAATTAATACCCGGAATTGATTTTAATTTGGAAATCAGTTTATTTACCTGATCATTATCTTTTACAAATACTTTTATAATTCCTTCGAAGATACCTTCATTCGTTTCTATCGAAACAGATTGCATATTCAATTTCATTTCTCCGGAAATAATAGTAGTGAGTTTATTGATAACGCCAATATCATCTAATCCGGTAAGTTTTACAGTGGTCAGAAAGGCAGGTGTTGTTTTTGCCGTCCAACGTGTTTTTATAATACGGTAACCATATTTAGAAGCCAGATTAATGACATTAGGGCAGCCGGTTCTGTGTATTTTTATTACTCCGTTAATAGATATGAATCCGATTACATCGTCACCGGGTATTGCGTT
>JAXLTZ010000032.1:0-10489 GCA_046329785.1 Chitinophagales bacterium | reverse complement strand
TTTGAAGAAACCACCATACGTGGCGCAAAACCTTTTATGCAGCCAACCGTAGAACGCGATGAATTCGGTGAAGTCGTGCGTTCCGGCATTTATACTTATGGTGAAACAGTACATATTTTTGTGGAACGAAAAAATTATAAAGGAACTTTTTTGCCTGGTTACCAGACCTGGAAATCGGATTACAATCCAACTCCGGTAGGACTGAAATTTATAGACCACATGGTAGGCAATGTGGGTTGGGGCGAAATGAACCAATGGGTGAAATGGTATGAAGAGGTGATGGGATTTGTGAACTTTCTTTCTTTTGATGACAAACAAATCCACACGGAGTATTCTGCTTTGATGAGTAAGGTGATGAGCAACGGAAACGGCAGAATCAAATTCCCGATTAACGAACCGGCAGAAGGAAAAAAGAAATCCCAAATTGAAGAATATTTAGATTTTTACGAGGGCGCAGGTGTACAGCACATCGCAGTGGCCACAGACGATATTATAAAAACAGTTTCAGAATTGCGTACACGTGGTGTGGAATTTTTAAGTGCGCCGCCACATGCTTATTATGAAGAAATTCCTGCACGCTTAGGCGAGCACATGAGCATTATGAAAGAAGATATTGCTGTTTTGGAGAAGCTCGCAATATTAGTAGATGCAGATGAAGATGGCTATCTGTTGCAGATTTTTACAAAACCTGTAGAAGACAGGCCCACTTTATTTTTTGAAATCATTCAACGCATGGGCGCGAAAGGTTTTGGTGCCGGCAACTTCAAAGCATTATTTGAATCTATTGAAAGAGAACAGGAAAAGAGAGGAACTTTATAAGTAAACATCATTGCGAACGCAGTGAAGCAATCTCTTCATTAAATTTTAAAAGATTGCTTCGTGCCTCGCAATGACGAATAAAATAAACCAAAAATGAATTTCAACTACGGATTTATACTCGAATCAACAGCAAAAAAAATCAAGCTGGAACTGCAGCGCAAGTTCAATGAACACGACGTTGACATTACAGTTGATCAATGGGTGGTTTTATTGGAACTGCATCAGCGCGGTACACAAAACCAGGTAGCATTGTGCGAGCATTGCGCAAAAGACGCACCAACGATTACGCGTATTATCGAATTACTCGTAAAAAAAGAATTAATTATTCGCGAAAGTTGCAAAGAAGACAGGCGAAGATTCAATATATCATTAAGTAAAAAAGGGAAAGCGCTGATACAAAAATTATTACCTGTTGTCATTGAATTCAGAAAACAAGGCTGGAACAACTTAACAGAAAAAGATATTGCACATATTGAAAGAATAACTAAAAAAATACAGGAAAATTTATCTAATTAAAACTTTGTGAACTTAGTGTCTCAGTGCTAAGAATAAACTACTAAGACATTAAGAACACTAAAAAATAAGCAGCATGACATTACAAGAACTTACCGCAAATAATGAACATTTCACCATACATAATTTACCATATGGTATCTTCTCAACACCAACAAAAATGAAACGCGCAGGAATTGCCATCGGAAATTACATTATTGATTTATCCGTTTTGTTTGAGTTAGATTTTTTTGAAGAGAAGATAAAAACAAATGTTTTTAACCAGAATACTTTGAATGATTTTATCGCATTAGGAATAGAAACTTGGGCGTTTGTAAGAAAAAAAAATTCAGGATTTATTAGTAAACAAATCTGAATTCTATAATGAAAATTGTAATCAGTTTTTATACCGTCAAAGCGAAGCCGTAATGCATGTGCCTGTAAAAATTGGTGATTATACCGATTTCTATTCTTCAGAAGAACATGCAAGTAATGTCGGCAAAATGTTTCGTCCTGCCATGGAACCTTTATTGCCGAACTGGAAGCACATGCCGATTGCTTATCACGGAAGAAGTTCTTCCATTATTACCACCAACGCACCGGTAAAAAGACCGTACGGACAAGTTTTAAAAGGAGAAGAAGTGATTTATTCTCCTTGTCAAACTCTTGACATTGAAATCGAATTAGGATTCATTATAGGCAAAGAAAACAAACTCGGTGAACCTGTTAACATCAAAAATGCACATGAACATGTTTTTGGAGCAGTGCTCTTAAATGATTTTTCCGCACGTGATATTCAACGCTGGGAATATCAGCCCTTGGGTCCGTTTTTAGGAAAAAACTTTGCAACCGCTATTTCGCCATGGATAGTAACCATGGAAGCGTTGGAACCATTCACGACGGATGCACCCACTCAAACACAAGCAGTTTTGCCTTATTTACAGGAAGAGAAAAGGATGAACTTTGATATAGAAATTTCTTTTGACATTGAAACAGTCAACAAAAATAAAGCAACCGTGGCAGTGACCAATTCAAAATATCTTTACTGGACCATGGAACAACAAGTGGCGCACCATACAGTAAATGGCTGCAATTTGCAGGTAGGTGATTTATTAGGGACAGGAACCATTTCAGGAAAAGAAAAAAATAGTTTCGGGAGTTTACTGGAATTAACCTGGAATGGAAAAGAAAAAATAAAAATAGGAAATACAGAACGCACATTCTTACAAGATGGCGACACAACTATATTAAGCGCTATATGTAAAAATGGAGATAAACAAATCGGTTTTGGTGAATTAGCCAATTTGATAATTAGTTAATTTGAAAATGAAAATTCATAATGTAACTGCTTACGACTTTTTGCTCACGACTCACGACTAATATATGTACAATTTAAAACAAGAATACGATAAATACACAGACGAAGATTTTCTCGTTTGGAAACTATTGTATCAACGCCAGCGCGTGTTGCTGCAAAACATGGCTTCTAAAGAATTTATCGAAGGTATGGATGAAATGCATTTTAGTGATGATAAAATTCCGGACTTTACTCATGTCAATAATGTATTAGCAAACACTACAGGTTGGCAAATCGAAGTGGTTCCGGGTTTAATTCCGGACAAAGATTTTTTTGAATTGTTGGCGAATAAAAAATTCCCTTCTTCCACCTGGTTGCGCAAACTGGAAAATCTGGATTATCTCGAAGAACCTGACATGTTTCACGATTGCTTTGCGCACATGCCTTTACTTACAGAGCAATTCTTCGTAGATTATTTACAGGAGCTTTCCAAAATTGCATTAAAACACATTGATGATGCTTTAGCAATTGAGTTGATTGGTCGTATTTACTGGTTTACCGTAGAGTTTGGGTTGATACAACAGGAAAACGGCATGCGTATTTATGGCGCAGGTATCTTATCGTCGAGTGGAGAAAGTATTTTTTGCTTGGGTGATAAAGCCAATCGAAAACCATTTAACATAAAGGAAATTATGGAATTGCATTATTATAAAGATCATTTTCAGGATCGCTATTATGTTATAAATTCCTACAAAGATTTGTTTGATGCCATTCCTGAAATCGACAATTTGATGGAACACGCATTGAATACTATTCCGCATGATAAGAATATAAATGCAACACCTTTGGATTTTTCCCTCTAACTTCCTAAAGGGAGAACACCGAAAGAAAAGTTCAACATTTAAAAATAGAAAATAGTCTCTATTGGGATCTAGGATATGAAAAAGACAACATTAAAACAAATAAAATCAAGCATTCGGAAGAAACAAATCAAAGATGGTTTCTTTGACGGAAGATTCGCGCCAAAAACACAGCCCAATAAAAAGAAAGTGCAGAACAAAAATGCATGTAGATTAAGAATAATTATTAACGATTGACAATTAACGATGAACAATTAATTTTTTATTTACGCAATACGAACTACTTAATACTGAATACTATCATGAAAACAATTATACCAAACGAAATCGGCATCAAAGCCATCTCCAACTTTTTAACATCTGCAGTAGTGCCAAGACCTATCGCATTTGTTAGTACTATCAATGCAGACGGTCAACCCAATTTGAGTCCTTTTTCTTTCTTCAATGTGTTCAGCTCCGATCCTGTCGTTTTGATTTTTTCAGCAGCAAAAAGTGCCTTAACAGGTAAGCAAAAAGACACCTATCATAATGTAAAAGCAATTCCTGAATGTGTGATTCATATTGCCAATTACGCGATGGTGGAACAATTATCAGTAACAAGTGGCGCGTATCCTTCAGAAGTAAATGAATTTATAAAAGGTGGTTTTACAGAAGAACCATCTGTGATGGTAAAACCACCACGCATTAAAGAAGCACCGATTGCATTTGAATGTAAAGTAACACAAGTAATAGAATTAGGTGATAAAGGCGGCTCCGGAAATTTAATCATTTGTGAAGCCTTGCTAATTCATGTAGATGATAATTTATTAGATGAAAACGGAAATGTAATCGCTGAGAAATTAGATCCGATTGCACGTTTAGGCTATAACAATTACGTGCGTTTTACCAAAGAAGATATTTTTGCAACACCAAAACCATTAAAAGCATTTGGCGTTGGCGTAGATGCGATTCCACAATGGATAAAAGAGGAAGCTGTACTAACAGGAAATGAATTAGGCAAATTGGCCAGCATTGCTGAAATTCCGAATAAAGAAGACATCAACAACGACAGCGAATTAGTAGAACTAATTTCCGACTACAAAGACCAAAGCATTAATGAACTGAAACGCCTTTTGAGTGAAAATAAAATCAAAGAAGCATGGCTGGTGTTGCTGAATATCTAATTTATTTCATCACCATATAAATCTGCCATACGCCAAAACCCACGCACCAGATATTAATAAATGCATTCATAATACCATCGGCTAGTCCAACAGTATACATGCCATTCAGGATATTAAAACTGAAATCACACAAGCCTAAAAATATCATGGCACCGGCAGCAACTAAGGTGTAGTTTTTCCATTTAAGATTATTTCTATTGAAATAAGCCATCAACAAAACAATACTCAAAAACAAATCAGGCAATGGAAAGCTATGTTCAAATTTTGTATAATAATCAGGATAATTCGGATTTTCAAAACCAATTGTAAAGAATGCTGTCCAAAACAGTATTAATCCAACAGCAGTGAGTAGTTGTAATATGTATATAGTTTGTTTCATATCTTACCACAAAGTCACTAAGTGCACTAAGGCCGTTTCTGTACTTTTTGAATACTATTTCTCATAAACCATTCAACTAATGAAGGAAAAAATCGTTTTAAAAATAAAGTCATTTTTCCATCAAAACCCGGAATAATCATTTTTTGTTTTTTCTGAATTCCTTTTAAAACAGCATTCGCCACAAACTCAGGTTGCAGCAATTTCGCATTGCCTGCAATCGCTTTTGTTTCTTTAGGCTTATTTATATTTTCAGCTTCAAATCCAGGCGTGTCGGTATCCGGCGGGCACAAGACAGAAACATGTATGTTGTATTGTATCAGCTCTTGCCTTAATGCATCCGAAAAACCAATAATACCGAATTTACTCATGCAATAATCCGTATAACCGAAAACGCCTAAAAATCCTGCTATAGAAGATGTATTAACGATGTGTCCGCCTTTTTGTTTCATGTAAGGAACCATTGCATAGCAACTGTTCCATGTTGCATATAAATTTGTCTTTATCGTCTTGTCAAAAATTTCAGGTGTGATGTTTTCAAAATAATCCGGCTGTGCAATACCAACACAATTGATTAAAATATCCGGTATACCATTTTCATAAATGGCATTTTCAAAGACAGACTGTACACTGTTAATATCGGAAATATCTGCTGGATAAGCGTTTATTTTCTGTGCTGTATTTTCAGATAACGATTTTATTTCAGTTACTGCGCTTTCCAGTTTTAAAACTGTTCTTGCAAAGATAATTACATTACTACCTTCCTTTGCTAATGCTTTTGCAACTGCCAATCCAATACCTGTTGAGCCGCCGGTAATGAATACCGTTTTATTGTGATAAAAACTCATTTCCTATTTTTGTTTAAGTGTAGTAAAGTCCAGTGTTTTCAACCAGACCATTGTCTTAGCAAATCCGTCTTTGTATGAAATCTTTGGAGTCCAATCTAACTCTCTCTTTGCTTTATCAATTGACCAGCGCAAACGTGAGCCCAGATTTTTTACGGTATATGTAGTAAGTAATGGTCTGTCTTTTTTATTAAATAGCTTTCCGAAAAATTCCATCAGCACCGCAACAACATATGCCAGCCAATAAGGAATATGCATTTTTACTTCTTTTGCTCTTATTTCTTTTGCGATACTATTTGTAAATTCTTCCAGTGTAATACTTTCGCCATCATGCACTAAATAGCCATTGCCGATTGCACGTTCATCTTCAGAAATCAGCATCAACAAATCGATTAAATTTTCAATATAAGTTGGCCACACCATCGCATTTTTACGAATGAAAACCATTTCTTTTTTTAAAACGGCATCTGCTAAATGCGGTACGAAAGTCTTATCACCAGGTCCGAAAATCCAGCAAGGATATACCATAGTGACCGGCAATTTTTTTCTTTTATAATATTTCCATGCTACTTCCTCCGCTATTATCTTTGTATCAGGATAAGGCTCATTCCAGGGTGTTAATGGAAAAGTTTCATCCATCACTACATCTTCTCGCAAACCAAATACATCATTGGTACTTATTTTCACCAATCGTTTTACATTGGCTTCTGATGCAGCACGACAAACATTTTCTGTTCCATTAATCATTACCTGTTGAAAAATCTCATATTTTCCCCAATCGGAAACAAAAGCTGCGCAATGAAATACGATATCAATATCATTAGTGATTCCCTTTTTTACATCTTCATAGTTTCGGATATCACCGTAAATTATTTCTACATTCTTGTCTTGAAGGTTTTTTACGTCAGGATCATTCGGCAACACAAAAGCACGAACGCTATTGCCTTTGGCCAAATTGGCGTTTACCAAATGTGTGCCGACAAATCCTGTGGCTCCGGTAATGAAAACTTTAGTAGACATATTCTAAAGTTCGTAAAAGAAATTGGATAAACAAAAAAACCTGTCAAGTAAACTTGACAGGTATATTTAAGAAATTTGTGAAATTAAAATAAACAGCTAATCCTATCTGCCGACAGACAGGCGAAGAGCCAGATGAGCATCGTTATTTTCCTGTTTTGCGTTTTCTTTCATTTTCATCTAAATAAATTTTACGCAAACGAATAGATTTTGGTGTTAATTCAACATATTCATCGCCTTGAATATATTCCAATGCTTCTTCTAAAGAAAATTTAGTAACCGGTATTAATCTTGCTTTGTCATCAGTTCCTGAAGCACGAACGTTGGTTAATTGTTTTTTGATAGTAACATTCACCACTAAATCATCTTGTCGTGAATTTTCTCCAATTACCATACCACTATACACCTGATCGCCGGATTCAACAAAGAAACGACCTCTGTCTTGTAACTTATCCAACGAATATGCAATGGCTTCTCCTGTTTCTTTAGAAATCATCGAACCATTGATACGACCTTTAATTTCACCTTTATGTTTATCATACTTGATAAAACGATGTGCCATTACTGCTTGTCCTGAAGTAGCCGTAATCATTTCTGTTCTCAGTCCAATTAAGCCTCGAGACGGAATCTCAAAATCCATAATAGAACGATTGCCTTTCAGCAACATATTTTTCATTTCACCTTTTCTTTGTGTAATCATTTCAATCGCCGTACCGGCTTTTTCTTCAGGCAAGTCGATGGTTAACTCTTCGATTGGTTCACATTTTTGCCCATCAATCTCTTTAAAAATTACCTGTGGCTGACCAACCTGTAATTCATACCCTTCGCGTCGCATGGTTTCAATTAAAACAGATAAGTGTAATACACCACGACCGAATACTAAGAAAGAATCAGCTGTTTCACCTTGTTGTACACGCAACGCTAAGTTTTTTTCCAATTCTTTATGTAATCTGTCTTTTATATGTCGTGAAGTAACAAATTTTCCTTCTTTACCAAAAAATGGAGAATCGTTAATCGTGAATAACATACTCATCGTTGGCTCATCTATAGAAATAGCGGCCATTGCTTCCGGATTTTCCGCGTCAGCAATCGTATCCCCGATTTCAAATCCTTCAATACCTACAATCGCGCAAATTTCTCCTGCAGGCACTTCATCTACTTTTATTTTTGCCATTCCTTCAAACAGCATCAAATCTTTTATGCGAGATTTTGTAATTGTTCCGTCACGTTTAATTAAAGCAACAGGCATATTCGTTTTCAATGTTCCTCTAAACACACGGCCTACTGCTATACGACCAACGAAAGAAGAGAAATCCAAGGAGGTGATTTGCATTTGAGCAGTACCTTCCGCAATCTTTGGTGCAGGAATATGCTCAATAATACAGTCTAACAAATCCACCACATTCGTTGTTGGTTTTTTATAGTCAGTACTCATCCAGCCATTTTTAGCTGAACCGTATATGGTTGGAAAATCCAACTGTTCTTCCGTGGCATCTAACTGGAACATCAAATCAAATACCTTTTCGTGCACTTCATCCGGTGTACAATTTTCTTTATCTACTTTATTGATGACCACAATTGGTTTCAATCCTAATTGTAACGCTTTCTGTAAAACAAACCGTGTTTGCGGCATGGGTCCTTCAAATGCATCTACAAGCAAAAGCACACCATCCGCCATTTTCAATACACGTTCCACCTCACCTCCAAAATCCGCGTGACCGGGTGTATCGATAATATTAATCTTGTAATCTTTGTATTTTACGGCAGCATTCTTTGCAGTAATAGTAATACCTCGCTCACGCTCCAATTCATTGTTATCCATAATTAAAACACCCGTATTCTCATGCTCGGAGAATGTTTTACATTCCCAAAGAATTTTATCTACTAAAGTGGTTTTACCGTGGTCAACGTGTGCAATAATTGCAATATTTCTGATTTTCTGCATAAAATGAATTGATTAAATTTCGAGGTGCAAAGGTACAGTATTATAGACGCTTTTACTAATAATACACCTATTCACAATAATTTTTTGACTTTTGGTTTCAGAGTTTTAACTTTATAGTAATGTGCGATACCTTTGTTCATATTCCATCTTCAACAACAGCATCCGTTATTTTTGGTAAAAACAGTGATAGAGAACCCAATGAGGCTCAGCAAATTGTATCTTATTCAAGAAATATACGTGATAAAAAGACGATTCAGGCTACATTTATTGAAGTTGAACATCCGGCAGCAACTTACGAAGTTATTTTGAGTAAACCGTTCCAAATGTGGGGTGCAGAAATGGGTTGCAATGAATATGGTGTCTGTATCGGGAATGAAGCCGTATTTACCAAAATGCATTTTGACAAAAAAAATATTGGCTTAACAGGGATGGATTTATTACGGCTGAGCCTCGAAATATCCAAGACGGCTAAAGAAGGCCTGGAAAATATTATTTCTTATCTTGAAAAATATGGACAGGATGCTTGTGGCGGCTATACCGATAAAAATTTCTATTACCATAACAGTTTTATCATCGCGGATAAAAATGAAGGGTATGTTTTAGAAACAGCCGGCAAACACTGGGTGTATGAAAAAGTAAACGGCTACCGCGCCATTTCAAACGGACTAAGTATAGAAGAAAAATACGATAGCATCAGCAAGGATGCGATTTCATTTGCAACAAAAAAAGGATGGATAAAAAAGAAGGAACCATTCAACTTTAAAAAAGCATACAGTCAATGGCTGATGCCCAAACTGGCTGCCTGCGAATTCAGAAGAAACAGTAGTGAACAAAGCGGAAAATCGTTTTCAAATTTTACCATAGAAAATGCCTTTCAAATTTTACGTTCTCACGGAAAAGCTGATTTTTCACCGGACAAAGGAAGCACTCAGTCTATCTGTATGCACGCATCAGGTTTGTTTACGCCACATCAGTCCGTCGGGTCTATGGTCGTAGAATTGAGAAAAGAAAAACCAGCTACAGTATGGCTGACTGGTTCTTCTGCACCATGTTTAAGTCTATTCAAGCCTTTTTATTTTGGAAATGATATTTTGGCTGATGAAAAATTTAATTCTCCGTCTGCGGTTTTCGATAATTCGTATTGGTGGCAATGGGAGAAACTTCATCGTACTATTTTGAAAAACTATGATGAATCGATTTCTTTTATACAATTCAAACAACAGGAACTGGAAAAATTATGGATTAAACATGATAAAATTCTGACAGAAGAAAATTGGAATCTGATCAATGCAAAACAAGTTTCATTAAAAGCAATAAAAGAAAGTATCGAAGTCAGAAATTACCTGCTTTCTAAAACCTATCGGAATAAAACCGGGTTTCTTTACAATCAATACTGGAAAAGGTTAAACAAAAAAGCAATTATTCATCTTTTGTAATAATACTTTATAAATAACAAACAGTATTTTTATACTATGAAAATCTGGCTCTTCTTCTTTTTAGTGTTCAGTAACTTCTTATTAAAAGCGCAAGTTATTTTTCAGGAAAGTTTTAATGATACGTCGTATAAAACAAGCTGGTCAACTACTACACGTGTAGAACAAGCATTATGGCTGGGAAAAGAAAACAGCAATTACCTTCGTTTTCATCCAAATTTTCAAAATCAATCTATTATTAC
>JAXLTZ010000031.1:0-12878 GCA_046329785.1 Chitinophagales bacterium | reverse complement strand
CGAAACAGGTGGAAAGATGAAAGATTACTGCGATTATTTAATCAATATTCCATCCACCGATACACCACGAATTCAGGAATGCCATATCACGGTAGGACATATTATTTGTCAGCTGGTAGAAGAAAAGTTCTTTAGTAATGAGTAGTAAGTAATAAGTAGTAAGATTTTTAAACTCTAAAATCATTTACCATTCAACATTCAACATTCAACATTCATACAACACCAGTTATCATACTTGCAGGCGGTTTCGGTACACGATTAAGTACTGTTGTAAAAGATGTGCCCAAACCAATGGCACCCATCAATGGAAAGCCTTTCTTACATTATATCTTTAAAGAATTACAACATCAGAAAATAAAAAGTGTGATTCTTTCAGTTGGTCATTTGAAAGAAGTAATACAGGATTTTTTTCAGCATAATTATGTAGGAATTGAGATACAGTACGCTATCGAAGCCGAGCCACTTGGTACCGGCGGCGGCATCAAACATGCGTTTAGTTTAGTGGAAGAAGATGCCTTTGTGCTGAATGGTGACACCTATTTTGATATTGAATTATCCAAACTGAAAAAAGCAGATGCGGATATTTCCATTGCGCTAAAACCTATGTTTAATTTCGACCGCTACGGAACAGTGGAACTCAATGATGAACAACGCATCATTTCTTTCAATGAAAAAAAACATTGCGAACACGGCTTGATTAACGGCGGTGTTTATTATTTCAGAAAGTCTTTATTTGAGAAAATAACAACCAACCAAAAATTTTCTTTCGAGAAAGATATTCTGGAAAAACATCTGAACGATTTAAACATTCATGGAAGCATCTTTGATAATTATTTTATCGACATCGGTATACCTGAAGATTATGAAAAAGCGAAAATAGATTTTAAATAATGCAACCCATTCTAATCGATTCTTCCTGGACTTTATTTCTCGATCGCGATGGTGTGATTAATAAAAATATTGACGATGGTTATGTGCTCGATTGGGAACAATTTGAATTTCTGGATGGTGTCTTGGAAACCATGCCGAAACTCGCTAAATTATTTACGCGAATTATAGTAGTTACCAACCAGCAATGTATAGCAAAAGGCTTACTGACACACGAACAGCTCGACGAAATTCATCAGAATATGATGAATATGATAGAACTCAATGGCGGCAGAATTGATGCTGTGTACTATGCGCCCGATATCGAATCGGAAGAAAATAATCTGCGCAAGCCTAAGAACGGCATGGCTTTACTGGCAAAAAATGACTTCCCCGAAATAGATTTCACCAAGTCTGTAATGATTGGAGATAAGCTTTCTGATATGAAATTTGGAAAATCTGTTAAAATGACAACATTTTGTATATCAAATAGTTATAAAAATTCATCGCTAATTGATTATAAAATATTGACACTGGCTGATTTCTTGTCGTATGTCAAATATTAACTATTCTCACAATTTATTTGGCACAGATATTGACTTTTACAGTTCAAATACATAAATTTATGTGTACTTATAATGTTGAAAACCGAAAAAGTGTGTACAAGCCTATGCGTAAAACGTTTACATTCCTGATATTATTGTTTGCTTCAATAATTTTTTTACCGAAATCTTCGGTTGCTGCAAATGCATTAGAAACTTCGTATGCTGATGCTCGTTATGGCGAGAAAGATTTAATCAAATTTTATCCAAATCCGATGGTAAGCGACGCTACTATAAAAATCAGCGAAGAAGTAGATTTGGAAAAAAGCAAAGTGTCTGTAATATTCTACAATATAGTTGGAAGTGAAGTTTTAAAAATCAATCAGGTGAAAGAGTATGAAGAAAAAATCACCAAAGATGCTTTTAAAAATTCCGGTATTTATTTTTATCAATTGAAAGTAGATGAAAAAGTAATTACCACCGGAAGATTTACTGTTAAATAATTTCCTTTAAAATAAAACAGAAAGACCAATTAATTAATTGGTCTTTTTTTTTCGATAATTAATGAAAACTGTATTCAGTATATTTATAATTATACCGCATTATTTTAAATCCTGACTGGGAATCTGATTTTGGTTACGGAATTATTCTGAAGAAAGAATGATTAAAAAAATATAAACTTTTTTCTAACTATGCATCTTCGCATAATTTGTTTTATCACAACCAAATTCATGTACGAAGTAATCATCCATTTCATTCGCTTTCAAAATTAAATTAGACAGATTTTGTTTTATCTCATCCGCTCTGTTTGAAAAAACATCACTCATACGAACTCTGTACGATAAATAAATCTGGTTGTTATAAACGGCTAATTTATAAGGCGGCACCGGGTTACTCAACTGGTAACGCAATAACGCTTCTAAATTTCCCGTTGGTAAATTATTCATAGGCGAGGTGGCATACAAATAATTTTTATCATATACAAAAATACGAACCAACGCGCTGCCTGAATGGAATTCCCAGTATTCCGTTCCGCTTCTAGCCAGTATAGGATTGGTGCCCATATTTTTAATGGCTTCTTCCACAAATACTGATAATTTACTGATTTCCTTATCGTCAAAGATTTTCTCATTAATTGTAGAACCACAGTTCGGGCAATAATCTGTTTTTTCAAAAATCAATGATTTACAGGAATCGCACTTCATAGAAAATTTGCCTTCCGTATTTTGCGCTAACGTATCCAGTTCCTCTCTCACAATTTTTGCCGGTATGGCAAACCCAACATTATCAGCTTCCGTAAATTTTGCTGTTGTTACACCAACCAATAACCCTTCTGCATTTACAACAGGTCCACCACTATTCCCCGGATTTACAGCTGCATCCGTTTGAATGAAATTCTTACCATCTAACAATTGCTTTTCATTCGATACAATTCCTTCTGTAATAGTGTATGGCATTCCAAATGGGAAACCTAACACAAAAACTTTATCTCTGCTGCGAACTTCCTGAACGGAATCAAATGGAATAGTAGAATCAGGTGTATGATTTTCACTTTTCAAAAATGCAATGTCTGCATCGGGGTTTACATAAATTACTTTGGCGATAAATCTGTCCTGCGTTTGATTTTCAATCGCTACATTCTTGTTGCCTTCCACCACATGATAATTCGTTACAAAAATGTTCGGCGCATTCAAATAGAAACCGGTGCCGCTGCCGCTGGCCGTATTGATTTTATATACTGCATTTTTTAATTGTTCGTGATTCATAAAATTAATTGTAGAATGGTAGAATTATGAGTTGAAGAATTATATTTTAACTGCCAAATAATTTACTAAAAAATCCTTTCTTTTCTCCCTGATTAGTTTGTGTTGTAGATGCAGGCGGTGCAGTAGCAGTTGCAAAACTATCTGTTGTCATAATTTTGTTTATTGCTGCATATAAAATACCGGAAGCCTGTGCCATTGGTTTTCCGGATGCACTTTCCATCGCTTCTGTTAACACATCAGCAATAACATCATCAACATTGTTATTATAGAAAAAATTTAAGATGCCATACTCTAATGTAAATGTAGCACCAATATGATCTGCTGCCTTTATTTCTTTGTCAGCTGTTTCATGTGCATACTTCAATGCATTGCGTACGCTTTCTAAATTAGTCCTGAATTTATACGGTACAAAAACGTCTATCTTGTACAAATCATTTTCAAATTGAGCGCGATCGTACGCTTGTAATTTCTTTAAAAATTCTCTGCCGCCACTCAATCGCTGATAGTAGTCATCTTTGCTGTTTAGGTTTGAGATAGCTTTCTCTATTTCTACTCTGAGATTTCCCTGTGGTGAACAGAAATAATCTATCTTCAATAAAGTAATTATTAAAATATCCCAGAGGTAACTTGTCAGTCTTTTATTTTCCAATTGTTCATATCCTTCCAGTGCTTCTTTTATATATTGCTGAATAGCATCCCATGCCGCGTTTTTTTGTTCCGCAGTATATTGATATACTTTTGGCTCTCGGATGCGCTTTGCATTAAACTTTGTAATAAACTCATCATCGTAGTTATCGGCATTTATACAGATTTCTCTCAGTATATCATATACTTTATAGGGTTCGCAAGCATCTAAAGGACAGGCAAAATAAAAGTTCAATTTGGTTCCGTCTAAATCAATTCTGGATAAAGTAAGCGGTACAAAATTAAGTTGTGCCACTTGTCGTAATACAGGTACCTGTTTGGCTCCTTCAATATCCAGAAACGGTGCTGTAACTATAAATTCAGTATCTGTTATTTTTACCGTTACAATGATGGAACCATGCGGAACATTGTATTCCGTTCTGTCTGCATTTGCATATTTTTTTTCTATCTCAGGATTTACATAATTAATACAATCCCGAATTACACCTGCATAATTGCCACTTTCATATTGAGTTTGTACTTTTTGCCAGCTATCTACATCAATATTACTTTTTAATGAACCCGCTACAGTCTTCCGGAACGTTAAATTATTATTCATATAGTTCGATTGAATGGCTAAAATACTATTTTATTTATTTTAATCATTTAAGAATTCCGTGTTATTTAGCTATTTTTGTATTACTCTTCGTTGGTATGATAAAAATCGTTATTGCAGATGCTCAATATTTAGTCCGAATCGGATTAAAAAATCTGTTGGCGGCTACAAAAGACTTTAAGATAGTTGGTGAGGCGACCAATTCAACAGAGTTAATACAATTAGTGAAAGACCATCATCCTGAAGTTGTAATCTTTGATTATAACAGTGCCAAGAATTTTTTGCAGGAAGATATAGAACAGGTAAAAAAGTTATCCCATAAAACAAACTTTTTGATTATTTCGGCGGATGAATCCAAGTCGAATATTTATAAAGCCATTGAATTAGGTGCTGTCAGTTTTTTAACAAAAGAGTGTGATAAAGAAGAAATCATAGGAGCAATTTATGCTACTGCAAAAGGAGAAAAATTCTTATGTCATAAAGTGATTGATATCATTATTGAAAAGCATATGCATGCAGATGAAGATAATTGCAAGGCTTTCAATTTATCACTCCGTGAAACAGAAATCATCAAACTAACGGCAAAAGGCTGGACTGCAAAAACCATTGCCGGACACTTATTTTTAAGCACGCATACAGTCTATACGCACAAGAAAAACATCATGAAGAAGCTGAAAATCAATTCTTCCTCAGAAATGATAGTCTATGCCATCCAAAACAGCCTCATTACCAAAGAAGAGATGGCAGAACAGCTTTAAACTACCTCATTTTAGGTATTAAAATCACAACATTGGTTATTGGTTCTTATTTAGATTAAATCTACCTTTGTCTATTGAAAATTATTTTAAATTAGTCTAAATAAAAATAGAATGAAAAAATTAGTGTTTGTATTATTAGGTCTGTCTGTATTTCTGAGCTCCTGCGAAAAAGAAGAAACTACGGAAATTATCCTGCCGTCTTCTTACAACTTTGAAAATGTAAATTTCAGTGGACAAACCGCCCGCATCAATATGCTGAGTGAAATAGCTGCTGAACTGGGAAAAGGAAAAACACAGATTTTGTCGTATACACGCTTAATGAATATGTACTCGAATGCCGGAAATGAGTTTACAGATGTTTCATTAAATACTTCCGGAAAACAATTACGAGATAAAACGTTTGCAACGGATATTCCGTTCTTTGAATCGATGTTTCAGGCTGCCGCTGACAACAGTACTGCATATAATGTATCTACTACCGGAAATGGTGTTGCAGGAGTAGCGACCTCCATTTTCGATGCAACAAAAAAATATCTGGTAGATTCTAATGGAGTAGAATATGCCCAAATCATCCAAAAAGGATTGATGGGTGCCGTTTTTTATTACAGAATTGCTGAAGAATATACCACAAAAGATAAATTAGACCCTGCAGATAACGTTACCGTAGTAACAGGCGAGGGAACGGCGATGCAGCATTACTGGGATGAAGCATTCGGATATTTTGGTGTTCCTACCATACTTACAGCAGCCAATTATGATTCGTTGAACACCGCAAAAGCATTAAAATTTTATGGCACTTATGCGTCTAAAGGAAAATCTGTAGGTACTATAGAAAATACTTTAAAAGCCTTTATCAAAGGAAGAAATGCCATCAATAGAAAAGATTACACAACCAGAGATGCGGCCGCATCTGAAATCAGAAAGAATCTTGAATT
The DNA here is from genome assembly GCA_046329785.1 of Chitinophagales bacterium. Lineage (GTDB taxonomy): Bacteria > Bacteroidota > Bacteroidia > Chitinophagales > JADIYW01 > JADJSS01. The sequence continues at coordinate 6,770 of JAXLTZ010000031.1, read as the reverse complement.
AATTAATGCCTGTGCGTTTATCAGTTATATGAATCAGTCGAAAGCAAGTATTGCTGATTATGCTGTAAGATGTCATACTCTTTCAGAAGGATTTGGATTTTTACTGGCGCTTCAATATAATTCAGAGAAGAAAATCAGTACCACAGATTTTAATCTTTTAAAAAATAATTTTTACAGGAACGGAAATCTGTCAACATATCATCTGACTTCCACAGACATTGATAATATGATTAATACAATCAGTACGATTTATGGCTTGGATGCTGTGAAATCGACTTTATAATTTATTCAGTTAAATCAGATATCTTTACAGACTCAAAAAATATATACAGATGAAGAAAATCAGCAGCATATTTATACTAAGCATTATTACTGTTTTTATTTTATCCTGTGGTAAAACAGAAGACACGGATAGTTTTGGTAAGAAAGATATGTTTATCAATTATGCTGATAATCTTATCTTGCCGGCTTACAATAATTACGGTACAAGCTTATCTGCTCTTCAAACAACCTTAACAAATTTCAATACTTCATCAGACTTGTCTAATCTTTCAGCATTACAAACGGCATTTTTAAACGCTTATGCTGCCTGGCAATCTTGCGAGATTTACAGCCAAACAGTACCTGCTGACGAAATTATGCTACTGGAAAACACCAACTATTATCCATGCAGAAATGACAGCATTGAAGCATATATCAGCAGAAATGATAATTCACCTTCTTCGATAAACAATAAAGTAAAGTCTGACAAAGGGTTTGCTGCAATTGAATATTTATTGTTCAGCAGAACGCTTTCACATCAACAAATTTTAGACAGATTTACAATCAATGCGAATGCAGCTTCTTACAAAACATATCTAGCTTCATTAATAAGCAATTTAACAACTGCACAAACAGAAATAATCTCTAAATGGTCAACTTACAGAGATATTTATATAAATAGTTTAGGAACTGATGCCGCAGGTTCTTTTAGCTTAATGGTAAATTCCATAGCACAACGAACCGATGATCTTAAAAGAATGCAGATAGGCATTCCTGCAGGTTATTTAGGAAATGTGGCGACAGTGAATATTATCCCGGCAGCTTCGCAGGCTTATTATTCTAACAACAGTACTAACTATATGTTGCTTACATTAAACAACATGAAAGATGTGCTGAATGGAAAAGGAACAACGGATGGCAAAGGTTTAATTGATTATATAAGAACACTTAATGTTGTCAGCACTTTTGGTGGTAATCTGGCAGATGATATTCTATCACAAATCGATGTATGCATTACAAAAGTGAATGAATGTGCTCCTGATTATGCCGCAACGGTGGTTTCCAATAAAGCAAAGGCTGATGCTTTGTTTCTGGAAACTAAAAAGTTACTTGTATTGATGAAAGTAGATGTTCCTTCTGCATTAGGTGTTTCTATTACTTACACTGATAGTGATGGCGACTAACTCCGTTTTTAGTAAAATTCAATCCTTTTTATTTCGTCAAACTTCCATTGCGCCACTTGCTTCATTCAGAGTATTATTCGGAGCGATGTTATTATTCAGCAGTATTCGTTTTGTTGCAAAAGGCTGGGTGAGTCTGTTATACATTCAACCAAAACTTTATTTCCCGTATGAAGGATTTGAATTTATAAAACCGCTTTCCGGTAATGGAATGTATGCTGTATTTGCAATTATGATAACCGCAGCATTTTGCATCATGACTGGTTTCTTGTACAGAATTGCGAGTATTTTGTTTTTTGTTTTCTTTACGTATGTTGAATTAACAGATAAGACCAACTATTTAAATCATTATTATTTCGTAAGTATTATTAGTTTAATGCTTTGTTTTTTACCGGCGAATAAATATGCTTCTTTAGATGTAAAATTTGGAATTACAAAAGCGGTAACACATATACCCAACTGGTGTATTCTTATTATACAACTGCAAATTGGGTTAGTATATTTCTTTGCGGGCGTTGCCAAAATAAATCCTGACTGGCTGCTGCATGCTCAACCATTAAAGATATGGCTAAAGAGCCGCGATTACCTGCCAGTAATCGGATTTCTTTTTGATTATAAAATCACGCCTTATTTGTTTTCGTGGTTTGGTATGTTATTCGATATATCCATTTTCTTTTTCCTGCTGAATAAACAAACTCGCACATTTGCATATATTGCCGTTGTTGTATTTCATTTATTAACCGGCTGGCTTTTTCAAATTGGTGTATTTCCGTACGTCATGATCGTTGCAACATGGATATTCTTTTCTCCATCATTTCACCAGAAAATATTATCTGTTTTTTATAAAGCTGATGTAAAAAATGAGATTCATTATCAGCCGAAATTCATTCCATTTTGGTTGATAGTAATAAGTATGCATTTCATCATTCAAATAATTTTACCCTTCAGATACTTAGCTTACCCAAATAAGCTTTTTTGGTCAGAACAAGGTTATCGTTTTTCATGGCGCGTGATGCTGATGGAAAAAAATGCGTACACTACTTTTGTTGTTAAAGACCGTACAGGTAAAATCGCTGAAATACGCAACCGTGACTACCTGACACCACAACAAGAAAAGCAAATGAGCACACAGCCGGATATGATTTTGCAGTTTGCTCATTTTTTAGCCAAAGAATTCAACCAAAAGAAAGGATTTAAAGATGCCGAAGTTTATGTGGAAAGTTATGCTGCATTAAATGGTCATCCCAGCCAACCTTTTATTGATAACACTATTGATTTAGCCAAACAACCTGTTAACTTTGCACCGAAAAAATGGATACTTCCATTTCAACAACAACAATGAAACAACTTTTTGCCATATTATTCTTTTTAGGCTTAACCGCATTTCAACAAGTAAAAGCACAGTCTGTGGATACAATGATAGTTGCTGAAGATACGATGAAGAGTGTTATAGATGAAGTGACCATTCAGGCGGAAAAAATGAAAGAAATTCGTTTAAAAAGCGTGGAAGGAACAGTAATTTTTGAAGGTAAAAAAACTGAAATTGTTGATTTAAATAATTTACAAGCTAATACTGCAACAAATAATGGCAGACAAATTTTCAACCGTATTGCCGGTTTAAATGTTTGGGAAAATGACGCTGCCGGTATGCAATTAGGGATTGGTGCACGTGGTTTAAATCCAAATCGTTCAGCAGAATTCAACATTCGACAAAATGGTTATGATATAACAGCTGATGCTATCGGTTATCCGGATGCTTATTACACACCGCCTACGGAAGGCCTGGATAGAATTGAAATTGTGCGCGGTGCTGCCTCTTTACAATTTGGAACACAGTTTGGCGGTTTGATTAATTTTAAAATGCATCAGCCAGTTGCCAAGAAATTTCAACTTACTTCACAAACAACTGCAGGTTCTTTTGCAACGGTGAGTGCCTACAATGCTATTGAAGGTACTTATAAAAAGTTTTCGTATTTCGCTTACTACCAATACAAATTTACCAAAGGCTGGCGGCCAAACTCCAGACTGAATGCGCATACCACATTTGCAAACATATCTTATCAGATTAATGATAAAATTAAAATTTCGATAGAGTTTACGCATCAAAATTATGTGATGCAACAACCCGGCGGTTTGACGGATAATCAATTTAACCAAAACCCCAAACAATCTACCCGCACACGAAACTGGTTTGCAATTAACTGGAACATCCCATCAGCAAAATTGGAATATCAGATTACAAAACAAGTAAAATGGAATACCATTTTATTTGGACTGATTGGCTCACGAAACGCATTGGGCTTTTTAAGTTATGCAAATAGAAATGATGACCTGAAAAATAGAGATTTGATAAAAGATAAGTATAAAAATTTTGGTTTAGAAACACGTGTATTGTATCAATATAAATTAGGGAAACAATTATCTTCTCTTAGCGTCGGATTGCGTTATTTTAAAGGATTTACCAACAAACAGCAAGGCTTGGGTAATGACGCAGATGATGCAGATTTTAATTACATAAATCCGGAAAATCTCGAAAATTCAGATTATGATTTTGATAGTCATAACCTCGCATTTTCAGCAGAAAATATTTTTAAAATTACTGATAAATTAAGTATTACACCAGGCATACGTGCTGAGTTTTTATTTACCGATGTTGCCGGTTATTACAAATCAGATGCGTTGAAATATAATGATACTCAAAAGCGTAACAGAATTTTCCCTTTGTTCGGAATTGGTGTAACGTACAAAGCACATTATCTGGCTGAAATTTATGCCAATGTTTCACAAAATTACCGTGGAATTAATTTTACGGATTTACGTATTGTTAATCCGAATGTAAAAATAGATCCGAATTTACAAGATGAAAAAGGATTCAACACAGACCTTGGTGTACGAGGAAAAAAAGGAGAGAAATTGAATTACGATGTCAACTTCTTTTGTTTGTATTACAACAAAAAAATAGGTTCGATACAACAAGTTGATTCTAACATTAACATAATTCGGTATAAAACTAATTTGTCTAATTCACGCAGTCTTGGTGTCGAATCTTTTATAGAAATAGATATATTGAAATGCATTAACGAAACCAGTGATTTTGGCGTTTCTTTATTTTCAAATTTTACCTACACCAATGCTATTTATCTGAAATCTCAAAACAAACAAATTGAAAATAAAAAAGTAGAATTTGCCCCTGCGTTTGTTTTTCGCGGTGGTGTAGGTTTCAAATACAAAACATTTGCAATTAATTGGCAAATCTCTTCTCTTTCCAAACAGTTTACAGATGCAACCAATGCTAATTATGCATCAACAGCAGTTATCGGTACTATTCCAAAATATTATGTAATGGATGTGACTACATCATATACTTATAAATTTTTAAAAGTAAGTTGTTCCATTAATAATCTTTCCAATAACAAATATTTTACACGACGAGCAGAAAGTTACCCGGGTCCCGGCATTATTCCAAGTGACGGAATCGGTGTATTTGGAACAATTGCTTTCAAATGGAGTACTAAAAATTGATTTTTCAACCCATTATCTAATTAATTTTAGGTATTAAATATCACCATCTTAGGTATTTTATTTTATTTAGACTAAATCTAAATTTGCATAAATTAATTTTTTATGATAAAAATCTCATTTTATATTTCAATGATCGTGTCCATTTTTATTGCAACAGGTTGTGGTAAAGACAATATAAAACTTTATAATACTGAAATAAATAATATTACTGATAATATCATAATTGCTACTTATTCTGACTTAGATACGAAAGCTGGTTTATTATTAGATGCAGTAAGTGCGCTAAAAACAGGTGGTGCAACAGAAGATGAATTGACAGTTGCTAAAGCTGCATGGGTTGCGACTCGTGCGCATTGGGAGGCTAGCGAAGGTTTCTTATTTGGTCCTGTTTCAGACAATGAAATTGACCCAAATATTGACACATGGCCATTAGATAGTATTGGAGTGAATGATATCTTGGTTGGAAGTGATATTATTAATAAAGCATATATTGATGCACTTACTGGAGATGCAGGAACCGGATTAAAAGGATTTCATGCAATAGAATATTTCTTATGGGGAACATCAGGAAACAGAACTGCATCTTCTCTAACAGCACGGGAGTTGGATTATTTAGTTGCAGCGACTGAAAGTTTAAAAGGTAAAACTGCTGAATTAATAAATGCATGGGTTTCAAGCGGTGGAAATTTTGCTAAAGAATTAAAAGAAAACGGAAGCCGTTATCCATCTGAAAAGGATGTATTGGTTGAATTGGCTGAAGGTATCCGAGGTATTGCCGGCGAGGTTTTCGACTCTAAAATTCAAAGCACATTAGATGGTTTAGACGCCTGTTCCTGTTTAAATGGTGGTTTACAAAATGAAGAAAGTAGATTTAGCAATAATACAAAAACAGACTTTACAAACAATATCCAAAGTATTTCTAATGTTTATTTAGGTGTTTATGGTTCAACTGGTAATGGAAAAGGCTTGTCAGATGTAGTTGCTTCTAAGAATGCTACATTAGATGTAACCATAAAAACACAAATTGCCGAGGCGATTGTGGCTATACAAGCAATTGGCGGTTCTACAAGTGTAACTTATTCGGTTGCATTAGGTAGTAACAGAGCATCTATTGAAGCCGCGCAGACAAAAGTAGAAACGTTGGAGGAAACATTGAGAACGCAATTAATTCCATTGATAAATGGATTGTAATCTTAAAGAAAAAATACAATTCAAAATAAATTCCGGGCATTTATTTTCCAAAATTGAAGATAAGAGATGAAGAAAATAGTTTATTTCGTATTTGTTTCATTGCTGATTTCCTGTAGGAAAGATGACCTGAATACCAATGATGCATCCGAAGAATTTCCGGGTGGAGCAACTACATACAACAGCATTTTTAGTGGTTCGTTTGAACAACCATCATCAAATTTAGATGCTGTGGGATTAGCACAACACGTTGTCGGAGATGCGGATTTCTCAAACAATTTTGTAACAAGTCCGGCAGTTATCAATCCGGGTTTGGGACCAATTTTTAATCATGTATCTTGTGTATCTTGTCATCCTAAAAACGGTAAATCACCGCAACCAATTTCCGGGAGTGATTTAAAAGGTTTATTATTTCGTGTCAGTATTCCCCGTGCTGATGAAAGCCAAGGTCCTATGCCTGTGCCTGGTTTAGGTGGCCAATTTCAAACCAAGGCTACCATAGGGAAAACCCCTGAGGGACAAGTATCTATTTCGTTTGAAGAAAATAATTTTATGTTTGCAGATGGAACACCATATACTTTACGAAAACCTGTTTACACACTTACATCAACAACTGCA
>JAXLTZ010000030.1:0-15369 GCA_046329785.1 Chitinophagales bacterium | reverse complement strand
TCCCTGAATTTGACTAAGTATTACTTTTGTTAGTACCATCATCGGTACAGATAAGAACATACCGTATATTCCCCATAAATACCCCCAAAAGAGTAAACCGGTAATAACTACTATCGTGTTTAGTGAAGTGCGGCTACCCATAAAAATGGGTTCAATTATGGAGGCTAACAGAAAATGAAATCCGTATGCTGTTAAATTCAGGGCAATTGCCGTATAAACTGAATCAAATTGTATCAATCCCATTACAAAAACCGGAACAAGTCCAATAATTGCCCCAAAAACCGGTAAAAAATTAAGTACAAATCCGATAAAACCCCAGAAAAATGCAAACTGCAATCCAAACATCCAGCAAATTATTGCAACACCAATACCGTAAAATAAACTGATAACAAATTTTACTTTCATATAGGATACAATAGAACTTTTGACATCCTCAAATGCTTTGATGTATTTTTTGCTTTTACTTTCTCCGCCAAGATAATGCAGGTAATTTTCATATCTCATAATTCCGGAAAGTATTAATACAAGATATATTGCTGTGAGCAGGAACTGTTCAAATAAAGTTCCCAATTTGCCAAATATAGAAGAAGAATTATTCATAATGAATTCTGAGGAAATACTCGAAGTAATATTATCAAATGTTGCTTCAACATCTAATTCTTTACCAGTAAAACGGTTATACATTTCCAACAAACCAGCGGTTTTTAATTTCACCTGTGACAAAATAAATTCTTTTTCTCCGAAAATTTCAAGCCCTGTTTTGTATATAATGGCACCAATTATAAAAAACAAGGAAAATAAAAAAATCCAGATAAGGCTGACGCTCAACCATAAGGGAAATTTTCTTTTTTCAAAAAAAACTAAAGTAGGCTGCATTAACAAAGCAATAAACATTGCGAGCATCAACGGAACTAATAATTCCTGCAGTAAGTGCAGTAAAAACAACACTACTATTCCTGCAAAGAAAATAAGTATCATCCGTATGGTAGCCAGTTCATTATTCATATTATAGCCATCTTTTTTTTCTGAAATAAATAACAAAAGCAATCGTGGATAAAATACTGATTGCTACCACAATGGTGAATGCATGCGGGTGGTGTTGAAACGGCAAATCGACATTCATCCCATAAATACCTGCAATCAATGTTGGAACCATTAGCGCAATGGTTACAGCTGTCAATCGATTTACCACATGCCCGAGGTTGTTAGAAATAATTGAGGCAAAGGCACCCATCATATTTCCTAAAATATTAGAATATACATTTGCCATCTCAAGTGCTTGTGAATTATCAATCAGAATATCCTGAAATAATTCTCGCGCATTTTCATCATCCTGTAAATTTAAAAAATCAGTCCGCTGAATCTTCAGCAGCACCATTTCATCTGCACGCAAGTCATTCACAAAATAAATGAGTGCTTTCTGCAAATGCAGTAATTTATTTAATTCCTGATTTCTGCTGGAGTAATTTAATTCCTTTTCTATTTGTGAGATACGTTTGTTTATTTCACGCAGATAATGCAGGAAATAAAATACGTTGCGTTCAAATATTTTTATTACAAAAAGACTTCTGTTTTGTAATTCGATGTTTTTCAGAATATTTTTTTCAAACCATTCTATCATAGGATTATTTACGGAACAAACCGTTAAAATCATATCCGGAATTAAAATAATACCCACCGGAATAGTAATATAGGTTGCCTCGTCTTCCAAATCAAACCCTTCATTTAAAATTGGTGTATTTATGACGATAAGCTTTGTATCTTCCTGCTTTTCGTAACGTGATCGTTCATACTGGTCGATACAATCGACAATATAAGAAAATGGAATTTTGAGTTCATTGGATAATTGCTCCAGTTGTTCCATGTTAAACGGAGGTGCAATATTTATCCAGCAATCCTTTTCAGGCTGCTGAATAACTGTCAACTCTTCTCCTGTCTTTTTGTAAACTTTAATCATGCTTTTGTTCAATATTTACAGTGCCTTCAAACACTAATTTTGCCGGCCCCTGCAACCATACATTCGTAAATTTACTTCCTTCTTTATTATAAGAAACACTTAGATTTCCGCCAGGTGTTAGTATCTCTATTTTTCCTGTTTCTATTTTACTTCTTTGTGCCACACACAAAGCCACTGCTACGGTTCCGGTACCGCAAGAAAGCGTTTCATCTTCCACACCGCGTTCATAGGTGCGCATATACACTTTATCATTTTTAATTTCTGCAAAATTTACATTGATACCTTCTTTTGCATACACTTCATTGTATCTTATTTTTCTTGCCGCTGTAACAATATCTATTTTATCAATATCATTTCTGAAACTTACATAATGCGGTGAACCGGTAAATAAAATATAATCATCATTCTCATTTTGAATTCCGTTGACATCTATCATCTTTAAAATCACTTCTTCATTTAATGGATCAATTATAAATTCATGTTCACCATCAATAGCTATAAAAACACCTTTATCGTTTACAATGCCTAACTTTTTTGCAAATGCACTGATGCATCTTCCACCGTTTCCACACATCGTGCTCTCATTTCCATCTGAGTTATAATACACCATTTTAAAATCAACTTCCTTTTCATTTTCCAGCAGCATCAGACCATCTGCACCAATACCAAAACGTCTGTCACAAATATTTTTTATCAACCCTGTGCTTCCTTTAGGAAAAATATAATCACGATTATCTATCAACACAAAATCGTTGCCTGTTCCCTGATATTTATAAAAGACAAATTGCATGACTCAAAAATAGCGTATTCAGTCTATATTATCTGAAAATATATAGTTAACTTTTTTTAACCAACATTTAAGAAATTTTGATGAATTGTTTTGTTGTAAGATGTGAAATTTGCTAAGTAATTAAAAAATGTCTACAATGAAAAAGTTAAGCGGCTATTTTATTATTGGAATCATCAGTGCAATGACTGCGCTTGCAGTAACACATCACTTTAATAAAAATCAAACAACAGTTATCCGGGAAAGTAACAGCACTCCTTTCAAACTGGCAAGTTTTAATGGTAATCTGCCCAATGATGCATTTATCGGTGCTGCAAAAGTTAGTACTCCTGCTGTTGTGCATATCAACACTGTTATAAAAGCAAAAAAGCAAGACAGAAGACAGCAAAATATGAATCCATTCTTTCAATTCTTTGGAGATCCGTTTGGCAACGGGAGTTCTCCTTTTGATATTCCGCAACAAGACCAGGAAGCATCCGGCTCCGGTGTAATTATTAGTAATGATGGCTACATTGTCACCAACAACCATGTGTTAGAGGGGGCTGATGAAATAAAAGTAAATTTATACGACAACCGAGAATACAAAGCAAAGGTAATTGGTACAGATCCAAGTACTGATTTGGCTGTTGTAAAAATTGACGCAAAAGATTTACAATTTCTAACATTTGCCAATTCTGACAATGTAGAAGTCGGACAATGGGTTTTAGCCGTAGGTAATCCTTTTAATTTAGCCTCTACTGTAACGGCGGGGATTGTATCTGCAAAAACGCGAAATATTAATATATTACGAGAAAAAGCGGGCAACTTGGCTATAGAATCTTTTATTCAAACCGATGCTGCCGTAAATCCGGGAAACAGCGGTGGAGCATTGGTTGATTTATCCGGAAATCTAATTGGCATCAATTCTGCCATTGCTACCCCAACAGGTTCTTATGCCGGCTATTCATTTGCCATTCCTTCAAATCTGGTAAATAAAGTTGTAAAAGACATGATTGATTTCGGTATTGTACAACGAGGATTTTTGGGCGTAAATATTCGGGAAATTGACGATGAACTGGCTAAAGATTTAAAACTCAATAAAATTCAGGGTGCCTACATTGCCGAAGTGAATAAAGAAAGTGCGGCTGAAGCAGGCGGTATTAAACGTGGTGATGTAATTATGAAAGTAGGTGATGCTGATATTAAAAATTCAGCAGACTTGCAGGAACATATTGCACGTTACCGTCCGGGCGATAAAGTTAAGTTAGAAATTTACAGAGATGGTAGTAACATAACGAAAGAAGTGACTTTAAAATCGAAAGACAACAAAACAGCGTTGTTAACAAAAGAAGATGCACCAAAATCAGGAAGTGTGCTGGAGAATCTCGGTATAAGTGTGGATGAACTGAGCAGCCTCGAAGCAAAAAAATTAGGAGTTGGCGGTGGTTTGAAGGTGACAAAAATAAACGATGGAATTATTAAACAAAATACTAACATGCAGCCTGGTTTTGTAATTATTGGCATCAATAACAAGCCCGTGTCTAAAAAAGATGACCTGGAAGAATTGGTTAACGACAGTAAAGGAAATGGCATCCTTATTCAGGGTAAATATCCTGACCAAAATGGGTTAAAATATTATGCGTTTGGATATTAACGAGTAATTAGTACTTAGATAAAAGATATTAGAAAGCCACAAGAGATTTCCTTGTGGCTTTTTCATTTAAACTTTTATCTTCGTGTTCATGCCAAATAGCTATTTCCAATTCAAACAGTTTAAGGTGGAACAAGGTAAGTGTGCAATGAAAGTATGTACTGATTCTTGCCTGTTTGGTGCGTGGGTAAATATTGATGAACATGTCAGAACTATATTAGATATTGGTTCCGGAACAGGTTTACTGAGCTTAATGATGGCGCAAAAACATCCTGCTGAAATAACCGGTATAGAAATAGATGAGAATGCATATCAACAAACTGTTCTCAATTTTAATAACTCTGTATGGAAAGATAGATTGCATCCGCATTTAGGTGATATAAAAACTTTTTCATTTGCTCAAAAGTTTGATTTTATAATCTGCAATCCACCGTTTTATGAAAACGAAATGGAATCAAAACAAACAAAAGAGAAAATTGCAAAGCATTCTCTGCATCTTAATTTGTCTGATTTAATTTTAACTATAAAAAACTTACTAACTGAGAATGGAAAATTTGCCATACTATTACCCTATTATCGCAAAGATGCATTTGAAGAATTAGCACAACAACACCAGTTTCATGCTGAATCAACGGTTTTTATAAAACAAACTCCAACACATCCTTTTTTCAGGTATCTGGCACTGTTTTCTAAAGACAAAAAACGTGAAATAAATCATGAAGAAATATCTATAAAATTACCAGACAATAATTATTCCAATGAAGCAATTGTTTTGTTGAAACCATATTATTTATTTTTGTAAAGCATTATTTATCTTTCAAAAATCAGTCCTGATTCTCTAATTTCAACTTTGCATTTATTTTGTGTGAATTTCTCAGGTATCCTGCATATTACTAAAAAAAATAATGTAACTTTAGATACAAATTCTTATCTGATGAAAACAAATTTACTTTCCATCTTTTTATTTCTATTTTGCTCTATATCCACTTATGCTTTTGAACCTATAGGTATTACTGAGCGATCTATGGTCGATACCTCTTTAGCTCCTTTTTATCATGGAGTTGCTTCAGGAGATCCGACACCAAATGCTGTAATAATTTGGACACGTGTAACACCGGATGTTGCCGGTCCTGTTAGCGGAACCTGGCGGGTTGCCTTAGATACAAACTTTACTAGCATTGTTCAATCGGGTACTTTCACAGCTGACAGCGTCAGAGATTATTGTGTTAAAATAGACGTTACCGGATTACAACCCAACACCTGGTATTTTTATGAATTTACGGCATTAGGCAGAAACTCTTTGACAGGCAGAACAAAAACGGCTCCTGTCGGAGGTATGAATCAATTGCGTTTTGCATTTGTTTCCTGCTCCAATTATCCCGGAGGTTATTTTAATTCTTACGACAGATTGAGAGAAAGAAATGATATTGATGCTGTTTTACATTTGGGAGATTACATTTATGAATATGGAACTAACCAGTTTGGGAATACAAGAACGGACCAAATGCCAAGTTATGAAATATTAAAACTTAGTGATTACAGACAACGGTACTCCACCTATCGTCTTGATCCGGCATGCAGAAAATTGCATCAGCAATTCCCTTTTATATCAGTTTGGGATGACCATGAAACAGCCAATAACTCTTATTCAAACGGAGCACAAAACCACACAGAAGGAGCAGAAGGTATTTGGAGTGTAAGAAAAGCATCAGGACAACAGGCGAATGATGAATGGATGCCCACCAGGTTGCCTTCCCCGGGAAACCCGAATAAAATATGGCGTAAAATCAGTTATGGAAATTTAGCAGATATTTTTATGTTAGATACCAGATTGTATGACCGAAGTTTACAGGGTGGTAATACTAATGATACCTCAAGACACCTTATTGGAAATGAACAAATGGAATGGTTGAAGAATGAATTGATAAATTCAACAGCTAAATGGAAAATACTTGGACAACAGGTCATGATGGGGAACCTAACTCCTTTTGGGCTGCTAATTAACGATGATCAGTGGGATGGTTATAATGCTGACCGTAAAAAATTATATGATATCATTTTAAACAACAACATAAAAAATGTAATTACTTTAACCGGTGACATTCATACGGCATGGGCTATGGATTTACCATATAATACGTCGACATACAATGCTACTACCGGTGCAGGTTCTGTTGGGGTTGAATTTGTTTGTACCAGTGTTACATCAAGTTCATCCCCAGTACCATTAGATCCTTTGTATCCATTGGTGTCCCTTTTATTACCACACATAAAGTATGTGGACTTACACAAAAAAGGATATGGCATTTTAGATTTAAAAGATACCATTGCTCAGGGGAATTTCTATTCCGTTCCAACAGTGGAGACTTTAAATCCGGGTCAGGCTTACGAAAGAGGATATTATACACTTGCAAATACAAGATGGTTGAAAAAAGCGAATACAGAGTCAGTAAAACTGGATCCTAAGCACTATCAGGCACCGGAAACACCAAGACAAAATACCATTACAGGCATCAAAAATAAATCAAACGACTTAATTGTCTTGAGTGCATATCCAAATCCTTTTATTGATAGAATTTCCATACAGTTTAATACCGCATCAAATACTAATCTTGATTTAAAAGTGTATGATTTATCTGGAAAATTAGTAAAACAAATTGACTTAGGATATTTAACGAAAGGCTTATACAACAAGGTCATTTCATTAGACAACCTCGCAAGTGGTGCATATAAAATTGTATTAAGTAACAATAATGAAGTAATAGAAAGAACGATAGAAAAATTTTAATTATGGCAACAAAAAAAGTGATAAAAAAGTCTGCACCTAAAAAGGCAATAGCAAAAAAGAAACCGGCATCAGTAAAAAAAGTAGCAGCTGCAAAACCAGTTGTGGCTCCACCAAAAGCTGAAGTAATAAATCCTAATATTTTTCCTATTGGAAAATTAAAACGACCGGAAGAATTTACGGAAACAGTTATCAATAAACTGATTCAGGATATCCGAATTTTACCGGAGCATCTAAAAAAAGTAAGCAAAAAAATTAAACACAAAAAACAATTGCAATATTCTTACAGAGATGGAGGTTGGACAATTGAACAAATTATCCATCATACTGCTGACAGCCATATGAATGCTTTTATACGTTTTAAACTGGCATTAACAGAGAATAATCCAACTATAAAACCTTATAATCAGGATTTATGGACAGAAACTGCTGATGTGCAGTTACCCGTAAAAGTAGCTATCCGTTTACTAAAGGCACTACACGCAAAATGGACTATCCTGTTGGAAAATATGGATAAAAATGACTTTAAACGTACCTATACTCATCCGGAATACAAAACAACTTCCACTCTTCAGGATGCATTAGCCTTATATGCCTGGCACGGCAAACACCATGTTGCTCAAATTGAAGTGGCATTGAGAAATGAGCCTAAAAAAGAGAAGAAAGCGGACAAAAAAGCGGATAAGAAAAATCAAAAAAAGTAACAAAACTATATTAGCGCAACAATCTTGTACGATTTCCACAATATGTCAATAATAATTTTGTATTAACATAGAAAAATCGTATCTTTGCATTCCGAAAATAACATCGGAACAAATTTTAGACGACAAAAAGATGACAACAACACAAAAACAAGACATTTTTAAAGAATTTGGTGGCTCAGCAACCAACACAGGTGCAGTAGAATCGCAGGTAGCATTAATTTCTCACAGAATTAATCATATTTCAAACCACCTGAAAACAAACAGAAAGGACTTCTCCTCTACTCGTTCTTTATATAAATTGGTAGGTCAAAGAAAGAGATTATTGAAATATCTTGCCCACAAAGATATTATTCAATACAGAGCATTGATTGAAAAACTCGGATTACGTAAGTAATTCTATTCTAAATATGGCGAGGCTTTAGCCTCGCTTTTTCATTTTTATACATTAAAAAAAATATATTATGCAATTTAATATTCATACACAAACTGTTGATATTGGAAATGGCAGAACCGCCACTATTGAAACAGGTAAAATGGCAAGACAGGCAGACGGATCCGTGGTGGTACGTGTTGGCAACTGTATGCTTTTGGCTACTGCACAAGCTACAGAAAAACCAAAAGAAGGGATAGATTTCTTTCCTTTAACCGTTGAATATCAGGAAAAATTTGCTTCTGCAGGTCGTATTCCGGGTAGTTTTCACCGAAGAGAAGGAAGAGCAAGCGATTACGAGGTATTGATTTGTCGTATAGTCGACAGAGCAATTCGACCCATGTTTGCCGAAAATTTTGTAAACGACACTCAGGTCCTTATTTATCTGATATCTGCAGATGAGAATGTAGAGCCTGATTCTTTAGTAGGATTAGCAGCTTCAGCAGCATTAAGTATTTCTTCTATTCCGTTTGAAGGTCCGATTTCTGAAGTTCGCGTTACTAAAATTGACGGGAAATTTATCGTAAACCCAACTCCTAAAGAAATTGAGATTGCAGAACTCAATATCATTATCGCCGGCACAATGGATAATATTCTGATGGTAGAAGGTGAAGCAAAAGAATGTAGCGAAGCGGATCTGGTAGAAGCTATTAAAGTGGGACATGAAATCATCAAGAAGCAATGTACTGCACAAACTGAATTACAGCAGAAATGCGGAAAACCTAAAATGGAAGTAGCTGCTCCGCTGGAAGATGAAGAGTTGAAACAAAAAATTAAGGATTTTGCTGTTGAGCGTATTCAGGCAGTTGCATTAGCCGGTTTAGGTAAACATGAACGTAAATCATTATTGAAAGCAATAAAAGATGATTTTATAGCTACCTACCCTGAAGAAGATTTAGAAATATTTAATCAGGAGTTGTTTGATAAATACTTTTACAAATTTGAAAAATCAACTATCCGTAATACGGTATTGGATAAAAGAATCCGTTTAGACGGAAGAAAAACAGACGAAATTCGTCCGTTAATTATGGAAGTAGATGTATTGCCTTCTCCGCACGGTTCCGCACTATTCACCCGTGGGGAAACACAATCTTTGACTACTGTAACATTAGGTTCAAAAACAGATGAACAAATGATTGATAAGGCAGAGGATTTGACATTTAATAAATTCATGTTGCATTACAATTTCCCGCCTTTTTCTACCGGTGAGGTAAAAATGTTGCGCGGAACTTCACGTCGTGAAGTTGGACACGGCAACCTGGCAATGCGCTCTTTAAAACAAATTTTACCGGGCGAAGATGAAAATCCGTACACAATACGTGTGGTTTCAGATATTCTAGAGTCTAATGGCTCATCTTCAATGGCTACAGTATGCGCCGGCTCATTGGCACTTATGGATGCAGGTATTCCATTCAAAAAACATGTTTCAGGAATTGCAATGGGTATGATTGCCGAAGATGGAAAATATGCGATTCTCTCCGATATCTTAGGTGATGAAGATCATTTAGGTGATATGGACTTTAAAGTTACCGGTACTAAAGATGGTATTTGCGGTGTTCAAATGGATTTAAAGGTAGATGGACTTTCCTATGAAATTTTATCTGAGGCTTTGGAGCAGGCTAAACGTGGCAGATTGCATATTTTAGAAGCCATGGAAAAATGTATTCCTACATATCGTGCTGATTTAAAACCACATACACCTCGTGCTGAAAGTATTAATATACCTAAAGAATTTATTGGTGCAGTAATAGGACCGGGTGGAAAAATCATTCAGGATATTCAGGAAAAAACAAATACCGTTATTACTATTGAAGAAAACAAAGAAAAAGGAATCGGAAAAGTTACCGTTTTATCTAATAATAAGGACAACATGGCTGCTGCCTGGGCAAGAATTAATGCAATTGTTGCCGTTCCTGAAGTTGGTAATGTGTATGAAGCAGAAGTAAAATCAATAATGCCATATGGTGCATTTGTTGAATTTATGCCGGGTAAACAAGGTTTATTACATATTTCCGAAATTTCACACTCAAGACTGGAGTCATTAGATGGTGTTTTAACGGAAGGTGAGAAAATAAAAGTGAAGCTGCTTGAAATTGATAATAAAACAGGTAAATTCAAATTAAGCAGAAAGGTTTTAATACCTAAAGAAACTACACAAGCATAATTTAAGCATGTCACAAATAATTAGCCGGTAACTTTTTTACCGGCTTTTTTCATTTTATCTTTGATTCATAAAATTAATTGTGTTAAAATTTTGTAACTTTTTTTAACAATTAACGTATAATGAATAGAACTATTATGCTGCTTATGACAAATCTGTACAAAAAATTTATTTTTATTTTTTTTGATGCTGTTATTTTGTAGCATGTGTAATTTATTAACCTAACACTTAAAGAAACACATGAAACAACTAAAAATTACTACCAAAATCACTTCTCGTGATAGTTTTTCCATCGACAAATATTTAAGTGAAATCTCCAAACTTCCTATGATGTCAGAAGAGGAAGAGGTTGCTGTAGCAAAAAGAATTCGCGAAGGCGATTCATCAGCAATGGAAATTCTGATTAAATCTAATCTTAGATTTGTGGTATCTGTTGCAAAACAATACCAAAATCAGGGGCTTGCTTTGAATGATTTAATAAACGAAGGAAATGTTGGTTTGATAAAAGCAGCCACCAAGTTTGATGAAACCAAAGGCTTTAAATTTATTTCGTATGCCGTTTGGTGGATTCGTCAGTCTATACTACAGGCATTGATAGAGCAACCACGAGTAGTTCGCTTACCAATGAATAAAGCAACTATCTACAATAAGATACAGCGTGCAATTGTAGACTTTGAACAAAAAAACCAACGCGAACCATCCAATGATGAACTAGCTGAAGTTTTGGAAATGAAGCCGGATGAATTAGCCGTATTACGTGCAACACTTACTTTTCATTTATCGATAGATTCTCCTTTAGGTGACGACGATGAAACTACCAGTTTGGATATGATGACTGACAGTTCAATGGCAACACCGGACAGTTTATTAATTGATGAATCCTTGCATGATGAACTGGAACACGCATTACAATCTTTATCTGAACGGGAAGTGGATATTGTAAAATATTATTTCGGATTGAATGAATTTAATCAATCCTATAGTTTAGATGAAATTGGAATTAAAATGAATCTTTCTCGCGAACGCGTACGACAAATAAAAGATAAAGCTATACGTAAGATGCGTCGCTTTGCAATCACTAAAGAACTGAAATCGTATTTGAATTAATATTCAGTTATAGTTA
Organism: Chitinophagales bacterium; assembly: GCA_046329785.1. Taxonomy (GTDB): domain Bacteria; phylum Bacteroidota; class Bacteroidia; order Chitinophagales; family JADIYW01; genus JADJSS01. Next base: position 3,792 of record JAXLTZ010000030.1, on the reverse strand, counting down.
TTGGTTATTAGTTATAAGGAATACCACATTCGTGCAAAACAACCTGTAACCAGTAACCAATAACTTTTTTATCTTTACGATAATGAACAAACCAATCATTGCTCCATCAGTGCTATCGGCTAATTTTGCCAATTTACAGGCAGATTTTGAGATGCTGAACAACAGTATGGCAGATTTCATTCACATTGACGTGATGGATGGAGTCTTTGTTCCTAATATTTCTTTTGGGATTCCTGTTATACAAGCGATGCGAAAACTAACTGCAAAAACATTTGATGTGCATCTGATGATAGTAGAACCGGATAAATATATTGATACCTTTAAAAATGCAGGTGCAAACATTCTATCCGTTCATGTTGAAGCAGCTACCCACTTACATCGGACAATTCAGAAAATACATTCTATTGATATGAAAGCCGGTGTAGCCATCAATCCTCATACTTCCGTCAACTTATTAGAAGATACCATTGCAGATATTGATTTGGTTTGTGTGATGAGTGTGAATCCCGGATTCGGCGGACAGCAGTTTATAGAAAATACCTACGATAAAATTTCAAGATTAAAGGAGTTGATTTTGAGAAAAAATTCCAAAGCATTAATAGAGATTGATGGCGGTGTAACATTACAAAATGCAAAAAAACTTTTGGAAAATGGTGCGGATGTTTTAGTAGCCGGTAATACCGTTTTCAATTCAGCGAATCCGGTTGAAACAATTCAGCAATTAAAAAATATTGTGTAGTATTACACGTTTATCTTATGATGCGAAAATTTCCCATAATTGCTTTGCTCCTCTTCTTCTTTATTTGTTCTGCTAAAGCACAAATAGTTTTAGTGATTAAAGGGAAAATCACGGATAACAAAAATAACCCTGTTGCAAATGCATCAGTCATACAGATTGGAACTGCAAATGCTACTACCTCAAATAGTAAAGGTTTTTATTCACTTGAAATAGAATATGAAGATTCTTGTGTGATAGAATTTTCGAGTATCGAATATGCAAAAAGAACGGTTGTAATTTATGCATCTAATAAAGCAACCATTTATAAAGACATCCAATTTACATCTCTTGAAAATATCATTGATACAGTTGAAATTACAGCTACAAAAACCAAAGTCGGTGAGTCTGTTTTAGAAGCAAAAAGTGCAGAATATTTTCCAAATCCGACAGGCGATGTTGGAACTGTTGTGAAAACAATGGGACAAGGAGTTCAATCGAATAATGAACTTTCAGGACAATACAATGTTCGTGGCGGAAATTATGATGAGAATTTAGTCTATGTAAATGATTTCGAAATCTATCGACCATTTTTGGTTTCCAGCGGACAACAGGAAGGATTGAGTTTTACCAACCTTGACTTAACAGATAAACTCTCCTTTTCCGGTGGCGGGTTTGAATCAAAATATGGCGATAAAATATCATCTGTTTTAAATATAAAATACAAAACGCCGACTAAGTTTCATGGTTCTATTATGGCAAGTATTTTGGGCGTGAATGCACATGTAGAAGGTGCTGCATATTCTAAGAAAGATGACCTTAAAGAAAATGCAAAATTCACATACCTCGTTGGGGTTCGCTATAAATCAAACGGATATTTGTTAGGGAGCCTCGATAGAAAAGGCGAATATAATCCGAATTTTTTTGATGCACAGGCGGATTTTCATATCAAACCAAACATCAAACACGACATTGAAATTTTAGTGAACCATTCTTTCAACGATTTTAAATTTACACCTGTAACGGAAGAAACACGAGCAGGTACCTTTGATAAACTGATTCGTTTTTTAGTAGATTTTGATGGCGGTGAGAAAGACCGTTTTGAAAACACCATGGTGGGCGTTTCCTATAAATTTATACCTAATCCAAAATTAAGTTTGAAATTTATGTCTGCGTTCTGGAAAATGCGCGAGTCAGAGCAGTTTAATATCACCGGTTATTATTCCTTAGATGAAATTGAGATTGACCCGTCCAGTGATAATTTTGGAAATGTGAGAGAGAATTTAGGCATCGGTACTTTTCAGGATTGGGAACGCAATAAATTAGATGCAATAGTCACTAATTTTTCTCATTTAGGAAAGTATGTGATAAAAGACAAAAACAAAGAAAAAGAAAAACATTTACTGGAATGGGGTTCTACTTTTCAATATGAAAAAATAAATGATGAAATCAGCGAATGGCAACGCATAGATTCATCAGGATATTCTATTCCATACTCAGGAACGGATATTACTTTTCCATATCGGCTAAAATCAAAAAATGATTTGAATTCATTTCGTGTACATGGTTATTTTCAGGATACCTGGAACATCATCAATACAGATTCAACTAAGCTGACATTGACTTTTGGACTTCGTTATAATTACTGGAACATCAACAAAGAATTTTTAGCGAGTCCTCGTGTACAAATTTTATATCATCCAAAATTAAAGAGTGATGTAACTTTCAGATTAGCTGGAGGTATGTATGTACAGCCGCCTTTTTACAGGGAACTGCGTGGCTTTGATGGCAGCATCAACAGAAATGTCAAAGCACAACAATCCTATCATGTGGTGTTGGGTGCTGACTATAATTTTAAAATTAAGAAACGCAATTTTAAGTTCACGGCTGAAGCGTATTACAAATATTTACGAAATATAAATCCTTATGAGATTCAGGATGTTCGTATCCGGTATTTTGCACAAAACAATGCAAAAGGATATGCCACCGGTGTGGATGTTCGTTTATTTGGTGAGATGATAAAAGGTGCTGATTCCTGGATTACTTTGTCTTATTTGAATACTAAAGAAAATCTTTTAAATGATTCTTATATCGCTGCAGATTCCACTGTTGTAGAGCCTGGTTTTATTCGCCGTCCGACAGACCAGGCATTTTTTATGAGTTTATATTTTCAGGATTATTTAGAAAAATATAAACGATTTAAAGTGCATTTGAATTTAGTTATTGGTACCGGGCTCCCGTTTGGTCCGCCGGACAGAAACCGTTATAAAGATGTGCTGAAAATGCCGCCTTACAGAAGATTAGATATTGGATTCTCTGCTTTATTACTGAACGGTGAAAAACGAGGTGTAAAAAAACCAAACAGCTTTGGCAGTAAATTCGATAAAATATGGATGAGTTTTGAAGTATTTAATATTTTAGGGATTAGAAATACGTTGTCGTATCGCTGGATAAAAGATACGGAAAATAATTTATGGGCAATTCCGAATTATTTGACTTCCAGACGTATCAATGCAAAAATAAATATCACCTGGTAATTTGGTTTCTCAATTAGAACCTAGAACAATCTAACTGCATTTACTTTAAAAATAAAAAAAAACCGAACACTAATGCTCGGTTTCTTATATTTATTGAATCTTGGATTATTCTCCTAAAGCTTTTGCTTTATCGAGCATATTCATACTGGCGTATACTTTCTTTAAATTTGATTTATAATCAATATTTTTCGGATCGATTGCATAAGCCTTCTCCAACATAGGTAATGCTTTTTTGAATAACTCATCACGTTCTGCTTTTAATCCATCATATATTTTTCCCTCTTTATCCACTTTCTCATCTACAGCATTCATCTCTTTATTTTTTGCAACACCTTCATTAAAATACATTACACCGATATTGAAATAAGCATCTCCGTAATCCGGTTTGATAGCAATCGCTTTTTCATAATATTCCTTAGCTTTCACCGTGTTCTTGTTTTTGTCATACAGCACACCTAAATTAAAGAGGATGGAAGAATTTGTCGGATCAGAAGCAGCTGCTTTTTCAAACTTATCGATAGATTGCTGAATGTCTGTATT
>JAXLTZ010000029.1:0-16390 GCA_046329785.1 Chitinophagales bacterium | reverse complement strand
GTTTTTGGATGGTATGTCTTTAAATGAACAATACCAATCTAATGGGTTTCCTCCTTTCTCTATACCAATTTCTTCCATATTATTGTATAGAATTGGATTAATTTTACTGGCATGTTTATATTTTGCCCAGCTGGTTAATTCCTTGGTAAATAAAATACCAATTCTGATCATTCCTAATTCAGAATATTGCTCTTCTAAGGTCATTTGTCTGTATTGTCCAATTTCATCCATTATCATTTTTGTGGCGGTAGGTTCCCAAAATGAATTTAAACTAAACCACAAAGCAGGTTTTAGTCCAAATTTTCGTTCTGCTTCAGATACCCTTAGAAGTTCTTCTTCAAAAATCTTTTCTCCGTGTTGTAATGATGTGTAATGCCAAATTAACTCAGCCATGATGTCTTTTTTATTTAAAAATAAAAAAAAGGAACAGTATTTTAGTATATTTATATTATCTTTACTTTCTAACAATATATTATGAAAAAAACTATATTGATACTGTTTGTCCTATGCAATATAGCAGCTTTTTCACAAACAGTATTTAGTACATCTGGCAAAAGCCTCTCTAACTCCCAGGTCTTAATTGATAATACCTTGGGTGAACCCGTTACATTTACTTTGCAGAATGCTTCAATTAAACTAACGCAAGGTTTTCAGCAAAATAATTATAATATTTCAACGGGCGTAAAAAATGCTCAATTGGATATTAGCATTAAAGCATTCCCTAATCCTACGGCGGATAAGATTCAGATTCAGCTTTCTAAACATCATAGTGAAAATTTGAAACTTAGTCTCTATGATATAAAGGGTCAGTTAGTATGGTATGGTAAGTTAGGAAACGATGTTGAAATGCAAAACGTAGATGTATCTTCATTGGCATCCGGTACCTATATCTTACAGTTAACGGATGAAACGGAAAAACTGGTAAATACGTATAAAATAGAAAAATCAAATAATTAATTCTCATAAATCATACACTATGAAAACGATTTTCTCCACGTTACTTCTTTTAGCAATCTCATTGTCTCTAGTTGCACAAACGCCTCAAGGTATCAATTATCAGACAGTGGTAAGAAATGTATCCGGTGCAGTCTTAGCTAATACAAATGTTGGTGTTAAAATCAACATTCGTTCAGGCAGTGCTTCAGGAACTATTGTATATGCAGAATCTCATGCAGTCACAACCAACCAGTTTGGGTTGGTCAATTTTATAATAGGGCAGGGGACAGTAATATCTGGTACATTTGCCAATATCAATTGGGGTAATGGTACTTATTTCGCCGAAACATTAGTTGATCCGGCCGGTGGCACATCTTACGTAACTGTCGGTACACAACAATTAATGAGTGTTCCATATGCATTATATGCAGCTGCTTCACATCGTTCTGATACATCTGCATACTCTGCTTCATCCGGTGATACAACTATGTGGTTGAAAAATGGAAATAAAATCTACTACAATAAAGGGTATGTTGGTATATCTACAAATAATCCACTCAATCAACTGCATGTTATTGGTAATATAAGAGCAGGAGTGGAGACTGATTCAAACTATATCTTGATGGGTGGGATAGATGCAGGTTTTGTTATTCAAAGAAAAGCGGATTTAGCTTATATTGATTTTACAACTGACCGTTTCAATGCCGGCGGTGCTCGTATTCAACTTATTGAGAATGGCTTAAGATTTGGTACAGGTGTTACTACTAATTTGGAAAGGATGAGAATCTTGTCTAATGGCAATGTGGGTATAGGTAGCTCTAATCCTAAATCAAAATTAACAGTGACCGGTGGTGATGTGAACATTACAGATATTGCTTCCGGTATTATCATGAAATCGCCAAATGGAAATTGCTGGAGAGTTACTATTGATAACAGCGGTAACTTAGTTCGTACAGCTATTACTTGTCCTTAATTTATAATTAGGTTATGAAAAAAATTGCAGAAAATACGACACACAATCTTTTAGGAGAAATAGCATTAGATTCTGCCCTGCCACATCATGCTTTAGAAACTTTTTTGAAGGATAAATTTAGTATAGCTTGGAATCAGTTTGTCTCTGGTGAAGTTCGTTATTCGAATAATGGCTCTAACAGTTTAACTTTTAGGGTATACTTTAGGCAAAAAAGCAATGCTCCTAAAGTATTTACTGAAGTGCAAATAGATATTGCTGAGTTTTTCCTGTTGTTTAATGATATAACGTTTAATTTCAAAAAGCGTAAATGATATTCTTTTTGTAGATGGTATTTCATTAGCTTTTTAATGGATTCAGCACTATATTTTGGTGTATTTGTTTGATAATTAATTGCTTAATGTATAGTCTGAATTCTTAACATCCCGCCATTCCCAAAATATTCTATATTTGGATTATGGCACACCAATTACCCCCATTTCCGGTAGAAAAAGAAATCAATCTCGAAAAGTTTGATACAGAAAAGCCCGTCTGGATGCCTTATTCAGAACATGGCATGAATGCCACATTTAAAGGCTTGTTCAGCGATGTGGTGGTAGAAGATATAGACTTGGCTAAAATGCTGAATCCACGCCCCAGCAGCACCTTTATTGTACGGGTAGGCGGCAATAGCATGAAAGACGAAAGAATAACCAGTGGCGATAAAATTATTATAGACAAGTCCCTGCCCTATGTAGATGGCAAGAAAATAGCCTACTGGCTCAACGACTTTCAGGGATGGACCGTAAAAACACTATCCATCCGTAACGACGGATATTGGCTCATACCTGCCAATGCCGAAGATACCAGTCTGTTCGAATACAAAATTCAAGAGTACGACATCCCTTGGGGAATGGTAACTTGGATATTACACAACGAATACCACAGAAAATAATGTTCGCCTTAGTAGACATAAACGGTGCTTTTGTATCTATGGAATACGTTTTCCGTCCCGGCGACAGGAATAAGCCTGGTGTTGTCCTATCTAATGGCGACGGATGCATCATAGCAGCCAATAAAATAGCAAAATCCCTTCCGGGTTTTGAAATGTATAAGCCTGCCTTTGAAATGGAAGAAGTATTGAAAAAATACAACGTACTCCGTTTCTCCCCCAATTTCGAGTTATATGTGGACATGAGCAGGCGTTTTATCGAAGAACTGAAATGCTTTACAGACAAGGTAGAAATGTACTCCATTGATGAAGCATTTTTGGATATGGACTTTCTGAACGTGGATTATACAGAATACGGACATACCATCCGAAAGACTATCCTAAAGAACTTAGACCTGCCGGTCGGTATCGGTATAGCTGAATCCAAAGCACTCTGTAAAGTAGCTTCTAAAGTCGCAAAGAAGTTCATAGAGCGCACGAATGGTGTCTATGCCATAGATACCGATGAAAAGCGCATCAAAGCCCTCAAATGGCTTAAAATAGAAGATGTATGGGGTATTGGAAGAAGGTACGCAAAGAAATTACAGGCAATGGGTATCCGTACCGCCTATCAATTCACGGAATTAACCGATAGTTGGGTACTCCGAAACATGACAGTGGTTGGGTTAAGATTAAAGCATGAACTACAAGGTATCTCCTGTTTGTCGTTGAGCGAAGTCCACGAACCAAAAAAGGAAATAGGTACTGCTAAATCCTTTGGCTCTATGCTCTCCGATTATGATTTGATTAAAGAAGCTTGCAGCAGCTACACGGAGTATTGTGCCGGAAAATTAAGACGTCAGGATTCAGTAGCCTCTGCCATCATAGTAGGATTGGAAACAAACCCTTTCCGCACGCAGGACACGCAATATTTCAAACGCACGGTAGTCACCCTGCCAGTTCCTTCCAGCGATACCGCCTTTTTAATAAAACACGCCATAGAAGGATTGGAACGCATTTTTCGCCCAAATTTGAAATATAAGCGGGTTAGTGTATCACTCGTAGGGATATTCCCTGATAATAACATTCAGGGCAATCTTTTTGTAGAAACCAATCCCAAAACAATCAAATTGCAAAAAGCAGTTGACTTTCTGAATATGAAGTACGAACAGGGTACAGTCCGGTTGGCTTCAAGTGGCTACAATCGTCAGCATTGGGAAAGCAAAGCAGCTTTACGCTCCTCACGCTATACCACCCGTTTGAATGAAATTCTAAACTTAGGAGAAGATGTGCTCGCATTACAATTTAAAGGCTAATTCGCAAGACATAGAAGAAAAGTTTCATGCTGAATTTGAAGCAGAAATAGCAGCAGAAATGAGTATATATGCTAATGGCTATGCACATCCTAAAATGCCTGTCATTACCAATGAAGAACCGGGTAAAATAAAACTCTTCCACTGGGGTTTAATCCCATATTGGGTAAAAGATACCACACAAGCCAAAGAAATGGCAAATAGGTGCCTGAATGCGAAGATTGAAACCATAGAAGAAAAACCGGCATTCCGTGAATCATTTAAGCACAAACGCTGCATCATTCCAGCTACTTCCTTTTACGAATGGAAATGGTTAGATGCAAAAGGAAAACAGAAAGAGAAATATGAAATAGGCATACAAAACCATGAATTATTTGCATTCGGTGGTCTTTGGTCTAATTGGACAAATAAAGAAACTGGAGAAATCATTGAAACATTCAGTATCGTTACAGCAGAAGCCAATGAACTGATGGCAGAAATACACAACACAAAAAAACGGATGCCATTAATCCTGCAAACCCACCAGGTAGATGAATGGCTGAATACACCCAAAGATTTAAATCATCTAACCGATATTACACAACATCAAACACTGGAAGCCATCCTGAATAAACCTATTCAAAAAATATCTTAAAATCACAATAAACTAGTTTCTCTTTTAACTTCTTTAATAATAGCATTCAGTTACCGTCGAAAAAACAAGATGTTAAATAAATAATTACTATCGAGAACTTGTAGTAATAAATTTATTATATTTGTTACAGAGCCATGACACTTAGTGAAGAAATTATCAAAAAGTTAACCGAAAAGCGATCTATTATTATTGGTAGACCTGGTAAAGTATACTGTGATGTTGAGATTGATGATATTACAGTATCTCGTCCTCACTGCAAAATAGAAATTACTGATGATAATAAAATATTACTTACAGATATTAATTCTAAGAATCATACATATATTAATGGGAACCCATTAATTAATGATTCCTTGATAATTAATGATACAGACTTTATATCTATCGGGAATAAGGTTTTTTCTCTAAGTAGACAAAATTCAACAAAAGAAATAGCGATTACGGCTATAGATATTAGCAAGTCATTTTCTAGTAAAAAAGTAGCTTTAAATACCATCTCATTTAGCATCTTTAAAGGAGACTTTATTGCAATATTAGGTCCATCAGGATGCGGTAAATCAGTTATGCTAAGGGTTTTAAATGGATTTGGACCTGCAAGTTCTGGCAAGGTTGAGTTTTATGGCAAGGACTTATACAAAGACTATGAAAGTCTGAAAGCGTTAATAGGTTATGTTCCACAAGATGATATCGTTCATAGTGAATTAACTGTTAAAGAAGCTTTGTATTTTGCATACCAGCTCAGAAGCCAAGGGAATGTAAATGATGATACCGTATATAAAAAGATTGATGATGTCCTAAGTGAATTAAATTTATCACCTGCTGTTATCTTAAACCAAAAAGTGGGTTCTTTGTCAGGGGGGCAGAGAAAGAGAATTTCCATTGCAATTGAATTATTATCAGACCCCAAAGTTCTATATTTAGATGAACCAACTTCTCCTTTAGACCCTGAAACAATTGAAGAGTTTTTAGGTAGTATTAAGAAGCTAACGCAAAAAGGTACAACAATTATTATGGTAACACATAAACCTGAAGATTTAAATTTTGTTGACAGAGTTATGTGGTTAGGTACTGGGGGGTATTTGGCTTATTATGGTAATAAAGATAAATTCCTAGAATACTTCAATAAAGATAATTCAATAAACATTTATACTGAGTTAAATAAATCAGAAAATGCTCGTGAGTGGTATAAAAAATGGTTTTCAAATTATCACAAAAAAACAGAAAAACAGGCAACCATTACAGAAGTAAAATCAAATTACCCTTTTTTTCGTCAAATATTCTGGTTGATGTACAGATATTATAAGATAAAAATTAATGACAAAGGATATATGTCTCTTATTCTTGCTCAAGCACCCATTATTGCATGTTTGATAATTTTAATTTTTGACAAATTGACCTTGTCTGTATTATTCATGATTAATCTTACTGCTATTTGGTTGGGGTCAAGCAATTCCGTTCGTGAAATTGTAGCAGAGTTACCTATTTATCACAGAGAAAGAATGTATAATTTACAATTATTTCCCTATGTGATTTCTAAACTGTTAGTGCAAATTCTTTTTTCGGTAATCCAGTCATTTATATTTGTAGGTGTTTTGTACCTCTTTTATTCCAATTCAAGTGTTCATTTGGAACATTTTTTTTTACTTACCGGCATGATGATACTGGTTTCAATTTCAGCTGTCTTAATGGGTTTGTTACTGTCTGCATTAGTAAAGACTAGTGAACAAGCAATTGCATTACTTCCACTACTACTTATTCCTCAATTAATTCTTTCTGGTGTGATATATCCTATAAATCATAATAAGCTAATTGAAATACTAAGTTGCTTTTCTTTAGGAAGATTAGGTACATCTGTATTTACCTGTTTGCAGGACAAGATTGAATATGCAGTAGCCGTATTTAACCAGAAAGGTTTCATGTCTACGAAATATGAAGTATTTGATGCAGCAAATGCTTTGAATTTACCATTAACATTAGGATTAGATCCTAAAAACCCTACGGTGAATATAATGATGCTTCTATTGCTGTGTGTATTTTTTATTTTAGGTACTGTTTTGGCATTAAAGAAAAAAGATACGTTATGAATCATAGAAAATTTCTCTTAATATTTGTACTAATTTATAATACATGTAACGCTGGAAATAATACAGAAAACCCTAAGCCTTTATACTATTTTCCTTATACATCAATTGTAGAGAGTATACCAGATGAATGTATCATTAAAGATGATGACCAGTTAATAAATGATGCTAGTAGTTTGGAGTCTATTTTCTTAAATACAGTTTCTGATGAGGTAACAGTAAAAGATGAAATTAGTTACGGAAAAACGTTTAATGACATATTCAAAGCAAAATGTGTCTTTGTAAGAGATAATAACTATTTACGTTTACAAAAGATATTTAAAATGCTACTCCCATTTGTTTCAAGAAAAGAGTTGCATTATTCGATTATGCTTGTTCAAGATGACAGTGATATTAATGCTTGGACACATGCAGGTGGATATATATATGTTACAACTGGCTTAATGAAATTTGTTAACTCAGATGATGAACTTGCATTCTGTATCGCCCATGAAATTGGGCACAACGAAAACAAACATTGTAAAGCAATTGTTCAGCGTTTAAAGACAGCAAGTAATTTTGGTGTTTCAAGAGATTTGGCAGATATAGCATCTGATTTATATTCTTCAGTATTCGCAGCATTTAACCAGCCACAAGAAGTTGAATCTGACCTTGCAGGAGTATATCTTGCTTACCGTGCTGGGTATAATCCAGTTAAGTCCTTAGATTTTTTTAAGAAGTTAAGTTTGTCTGATAATCATGACTCTATAGATAAATTTATTAGTTCTCATCCATTTCCATCTGAAAGAAGCTACTGCCTTAAACAATATCTAGAAAAAGCTAAAAAGTAACATTTTGTTGAATTGTGGTAATTGGAATATTGAAGTATTGTCTTTTTCTGAAAAAGGAAAAAAAAACAATAATGAAGATGCATTATATTTTGATGTTAATGAATCTAAATTAAGAAGTTTATTTTTAGTCTGTGATGGTGTAGGTGGGCTAAATAAAGGAGAAGTGGCGTCAAATTTAGTTTGTAAATCTATATCTGATTTCATATTACTATACCCAAATTCTCATGTTAAAAATTGGGTAGATGATGCTATTAAATTTGTTGAGAAGAGATTTGATGAAACTTTTCTGAATGATGGTGATACTATTGGTATGGCGAGTACACTAGCATTAATGAATTTTCGATCTAATGATATATTAGTTGCTCATTGTGGTGATAGCCGTGTGTATCAATTTAGAAATAAGAGGATTCTTTTCAAAACTAAAGACCATTCATATGTAAATTGGCTGATTGAACGTGGGGAGATTTCAAAAGAACAAGCAAGAGTACATCCTAAGAAGAATGTGATAACCAGATGTATTTCAGGCACAAAGAATTCTACTGTTGCTGAAGAGAATATTCTAAACGATATAAAATCTGGTGATTTTATTTTGCTTTGTACAGATGGACTTCTAGATGCATGGTCTGATAAAGAATTGTCTGAATTGATGACGCCAGATAACGATATCCAAAATATTTCTAAGTCTCTAAAATTTAAGTGTGATTCTTTATCGCAAGATAATTTTTCTGCTATTTTAATTAATATAAAGTAGATTATTATAGGTGATTATTTTGTTTAGTCGTAATTTTTTATATTTTTATTACATCAAATGGACTTTCTAAAAAGATATGAATATAACCCCCAGTCCGATCTAATAGGAAGAGGTGGATCATCTACAGTTTATAAAGGATATGACAATAATCTGAAGAGAGATGTAGCTATAAAACGTTCTTCTTCTTCTGATGAAAGGTACAAACATGTTTTAAATGAAATTACTCAGTATTGTCAACTTAAACACCCAAACATTATTCAGTATTATGATTATTTTGAGGAGGTTATTTTAGATAGTTACGGTGGGGAGCAGAGTATTCAGTTTGGTATAATGGAATATGCAAATAGTGGTGAGTTTACACAGATTATAAACAAAAGTATAGATGTAAATAATAATGAATTTAAAGACTTACTCATAGGGATAATCAATGGATTGGCTTATTTACATGGTGGTAATGAATGGGAAATAGTTATAATACATAGAGATTTAAAACCTGGTAACATTCTGCTTGGTAGGATAGATAATAAACTAATTCCTAAGATTTGTGATTTCGGGATTAGTAAAACAATTTCTGATGAAGCATCAAATACTATAGATACAGTAAAACTTAGTACTCCTGAATATCGAGCACCAGAACAGATTGATGTCAATAAGTTCGGTGTTAATAATCAGATAATATCCAATGTAGATTTCTGGGCTTTAGGTTGTATCGTTTACGAATACTTTAAAGGATATTCTCCATTTGGCAAACGTAATCAAGGGTTATTGTATGAGGATATGGAGAAAAATATACTTGAGACACATCCAGATTTTACTGGAATACCTGAACCATTTAATACTTTAGTAAGAAGATGTTTAATTAAAAATGCTAATCAAAGGGTAAAGACGGAAAACGAATTATTAGCAATTTTAAATGCATCTAAAAATGATAAACCGGGATACAACTCTTTGTCACTAAAAATACAAAAGATAATTAATAATTTTAGTGCATATAAATTTTATTTATTATCATTTGTATTCCTACTATCTATTACTATTTTGGGGATTTATTTTGTTGTAATACATAAAAAAAATAGCCCTAATGTTCAAAATGAAAAGAATAGTTTAATTCAAAACACTAACACAAACATAAGGATAAGATATACAAACAGCAATAATGAGTCTATTGTATATGTAGGCGAGGTCATTGATGGAAAACCTAATGGGAAAGGCATTGCAACTTACTCAAACGGAAACAGGTATGAAGGTGAGTTTTTTGATGGATTAAGAAATGGAAAAGGCGTATATTACATGAATGATGGAACTAAATTAAATGGAAATTTTAAAAATAATAAAGTTTTAGATGGAGTTTTAATTGATAAGAATGGAGTGGTTGTAAAAAAAGGAACATTTAAAGAGGGAGAATTACCATTTTAAATACTTATTATTTATCTTTATTAAATTGTATTACAAAAATCTAAATTAATATTCAGATGAAACGCTTTATTTTTTTTAATCCAACTATTATCATTAGTGTTTTTTATTTACTATTATTTCAAAGTTGTAAGCAAAAATCAACCGATGGTAATACAGAAAATAAGGGGAATGTAAATCAGTCGATAGAAAACGATTATAATTTAATTAAACTTAAAGGAACAGTTAAAATTGGAGTACAATCTGATGCAAATCCTTTAAATTATGTTGAAGATGGAAAGAGACTAGGCTTAGACTATGAACTAGCAAAATTAATCTTCAGTCAAAGTGAATTTAGTTTAACAAGTGAAAAAGCAATTGATGCAGACCACTGGGTAGATGAGTATAATGATATTCCTAAAATGTTAAAAGAAAAAGGTACTAATGGTGAGTTTAATGTAGACATTATAATGGGTGGATTGACATTTGTTGATGGTGATGATCCTGATGTTGTTTATACAATACCTTATTTAGAAGATTTTGGATACTCATTAATTGCAAAGAAAACAGATACTTATACCTCATTAAAAGACCTAAGAAATAAAAAGATAGGAGTAGTAAAAGGTGATCCTGATGTTATATCATATGTAAAAAGTGTTTTACCTACTGGTGCGTCAATAGTTGAACTAAGTGATGATAGTGAAACCTGGTTAAGTGATTTTATTAACGGGGGACAATGTTCAGCTATTATCTATGATTACCCTTTTGCCGCAAAAGAAATTGAGGGTAGTAATTTAGAAATTAAAGTATCAAAACTCTATAATTCTGATATTTCATATAAAATTGGACTTAGAAAAGGCAACGAGAAGTTAAGAAATGCTTTGAATTCTGCTATATCTAAAGTTAAAGTTCTCCCTGCTTATAGTGAGTTGTTAAAAAAATATCTATTGTCAAGTAATATTGCTAAAGTAAAAAATCTTGATAATAATCCAACTTATACAGTTAAGCCAGGTGAATCTTTAAGTCTAATAGCCAAATCCCAACTAGGCGATATTAATAAATGGAAAGAAATTCAAGACTTAAACAATATTCCTAATCCTCATCTTATCAGCTCAGGTCAAGTACTTATTTTGCCTAGATAATAAATACAAATACTACAATATGAGAATGCCTAAAACTAATTTATTAAAATTCATTGTTAAGTCAATTAACAAATCATTTAGTGAAAATTCCGAATTATCAACTTTGAATCATAATTCAAGAAGGAAGTTTTTGAAAGAATCTGCTAAAGGTGCATTAGCAGTCGGCGTTGTATCTACCTTGCCAACTTTTATTACATCTTGTAATACAAATCAATCTAATGAAAAAACTTCTGATGCTGAAGTTGGTAAAAATATTAAAATTGCGATAATTGGTGGTGGCATTTCGGGTTTATCCTGCGGTTATCATTTACAAAAATCAGGTATTGATTTCAAAATTTATGAATCAAGTAAAAGATTAGGTGGTAGAATCCTAACTCATTATAATGATTCTTTAAGAGTAGGTATATTTCCAGAGTTTGGAGGGGAGTTTATAGATTCTAATCACGAGGATATGTTGAACTTTGTTAAGGAGTTTGATTTAGAAATCATTGACCTAGAAAAAGAGCAATTAGAAAAAGGTTTGATTAAAGATGTCTATTATTTTAATAATAAGAAGTATACAGAAGATGAGGTAATAAAGGAGTTTTCTAAAATTTCTGGTAAAATTAGAAAAGACAAAGACTCTTTAGGTGAAAATTATGATACTGAATCTGCTACATCTTTAGACAACACTCCATTAGATATTTATTTAAAGTCGTTAAATTGTGCTGAATGGCTAAAAGAATTATTGTCTTCAGCGTTTGTAGCGGAATTTGGGTTAGATTGTTCCGAGCAGTCTTCTTTAAATTTTATAGATCTTATTAGTCCCGAAACAGACAATGGCTTTAAAGTCTTTGGAGATAGCGATGAACGATATAAGATTAAGGGTGGCAATTCAAAAATTATTGAAAATTTAGTAAGCAGAATAGGTGAAGATAAAATAATCAGAAATTTTGCTTTAAAAAGCATCAAAGATACAAATGACAATAAGTATCAGTTATCATTTGAGAATGGTGAAGAAATTATTGCTGATTATGTCGTATTAACCATACCTTTTACAATCTTACGTAATATTGTATTGAATGTAAAAACTTTGACAAAAGAAAAAAAACAATGTATTGATGAATTAGGGTATGGCGTTAATACAAAATTAATTCTTGCTTATGAAGGACAGCCATGGAGAGATAATCCTAATAAAGCGATGGGTTATTTGTTCCATAAAGATATAAGCAATGGCTGGGATGGTAGCTATAATAAGACAAATGAAAATCCAAATGGGGCATATGTGTGCTTTTTCGGAGGTACGTATTCAGAAAACCTAAATAAATTATCTTTTAAATATCCGAATGCACCTGCTTCTCATGTTTGGAAAACTCAAGTCCCAGATGCCTCTGTCAATTATTTAACAAATGAGTTGAATAAAGTATTCTCAGGTTCTAAGAATAAATTCTTAAATAAACATGTTTTTGTCAATTGGATTGATTATCCATTTACTAAAGGAAGTTATAGTTGCTATAAAGTTGGACAATGGACTTCAATATCAGGTCTTGAAATTAAGAGTGTAGGCAACATTTTGTTTGCAGGAGAACATTGTAGTGAAAACTTTCAAGGTTACATGAATGGTGGAGCAGAAACAGGTAGAATTGCTGCAGAAAATCTGACTAAGATAATACAAGAATTAAGTACTAAACTTTAAAAAAGAATATACATTACCCCACCTTAATGTAGGCTAATGCAGTATGCCACGCTAAAGCCATTCTATACTGCATCTATGGCTTGCAGCCCATTTTTTCTGTCATGCTTTTTGTACCCACCCGATATGGCACATTGCTTTTTAGTACCATGTCATCCTGAACTTTTTTCAGGTGCTAAGCTTTGTGTTCTTTGTGTCTTTGTGTGTGATACAAAAGCAATAAGCCATGCAAACCCTTAAAACAAAAAATCACGCCAGAAAAAATGGTCTGAAGCATACTTAAACATAATGTGGTCTTATGTGTACGCTACGCACAGCCATGCCACGCTCATTTGCATGCCTGATAATGGCTGTCACATAAGCACATTATGTTAAGTAGCCGAGCCACAGCATCATTTTGATAAAATGATGTTCGCCTACATTTTGCGTGCCTTGCGGTCGCTGCCTCCATGATATTCCGGCAGCACCCTCAGCACCTAATGCAAGCGTGTTCCCTCATTTCATTTCGCAAAAAGCCATACAATGCTTTTCGTGGCTTGGCAGATGCATAACTCGCTCTATTTTTTGTGTGGTGAAAAGATACAAAAAATACCTACCCTTAATGCATCTGCTCAACCCACTCCAAGCAGCCAATCAATTTTGCTCATTCCATTCTGTCACACCCTTGCCCCGTGCTACTTCTTCCAAGCATTCCGTTAAAATGAAACCAGATAGGCGTGCGGTCGCTTCTTCCATTCCGATGCATTCCGTTTCAGGCGTTCGTACCTCACGATCCTTCCACTCCATTGCATCTTCATTCCATCAGCCACCTCCGCTTAATAAAGCAAGCGTGCGCCTGCATTCCAAGAGCCCTCGTCAAATGTAGATACATACTACAATTCCATGCATTCGCACCCTTGCCCGGTAGTGCATACCCCATGCATTCCGGTTAGTTCAACCATCCGTCTATGGCTGTATCCTTCATACCCAAAAAATAAAAAAGAAAGCAAATATAGGGGGCTTCCTAAGGCCAGCGCTCATGGTCTGCAAGGTTAAAATGCATTTTTGAAAAAAAATCTCCACCTCAGTCACCTGCATACTATAAACTACACATCGTCAATGAGGTAGTATTTTTTTCCAAAAAACCTTGACAGCCCATGCCGCGCCCCCAGAAAAAAGGCTTTCTTTTTTCTTTTTTTTGCCGTTTTTTTTCTTTGTTTCTTTTGGGTTGATGGATGCGCGAAGCGCAGCGAGCATAAAAATTAATGCTCATACTATGCGAACTGTGCAACTCAAAACATTTAACCAAAACTTCAACTATCAAGGTCATTTTTTCTTCATCCTATCCAAAGGAATGAACAGCGGCAAGCCCCTGAAATCTCCCTGCCCGAATTGTTTCGTCTGCATCTGCCAGTCCGAGCAGGAAAAAGAACTCCTGTACTGGCTTTCTTTCGGATTATGGCACGCAAAAGCCTACCACAGCTACCTGCGAGGCTCTCTTTATTTCTATGCTTCGCCGAATGCTGATTCCATAGCACCTGCTGTAGAATATTTTCGCAAAGATGTAGAACACCTGATAGAAACCTTGAAGTGGAAATAAATAAAGGAATGAGAACAGCTTTTTTACAGAGTTAAAGCTGCAATTTATTTAATAGAGAAAACTACACTTTATTTTAAATTTCGTTACTTAGGACTGATTTCAAATTCCGTGGTTTTGAAAATTGTATATAAATGAAAAAAGCCCTGCACTTTCATGCAGGACTTACACCAAATTCAACAAAAAAACCTTCAGCTCCGGTGGAAGATTTCTACCCTGACGCTTTGCACGTCTAAATGAGATATTATTAGTCACCGATTGGAATTTCATTATGAAGTTTCTTCCTTTTTTCTTCGGCTAGCTTTCTTCGTTCTTCAAAACTTCACTAGACTTTGCTCCGGTGGAAGGATTACGACCATCTCGTTTGGCTCTTCTGTATATGGATGTTGATAGGATCATGTTAGAATACATTATCAATTACCAAGACAGTTTCCTGATGAGAACTTGTAATAATTTCCATTGACTTCCTGAAAGAACTCAATACCAATACAGTTGATTGCAGATACATCAGAAGTCCATCACAGTCCCGGCAGGTAAAGTGGCTTCTAATATTTCACCTGCATAAGGCTCATTCAGTTTACTGTAAGCACCATAAATAGTACCGCTCAACTCATTAATATCCGGATTGGTTGGCTCATAACTTCCTGTGGTGGCATTATAAGCAAAATCTGATACCACTCCAATTGCATTGATAAAACGGAAATGCGTAGCCCCAGAAGGTGCATTGATTGCATTAGTTGGGTTTACTGCCCAAGTTGTTAACTTACTTGTTAATCTGTCTGTAGAGCTTTCCAATGCGTATGGAACATAAGAAACACTAGGGAATGAGATGTTTTTGTCAAATCCAAAACCGTATAAATAAGTCTTTTGTGTACTTATTTCGATTTTACGTACCCCTCTGGCTTCTGTACCATCCTCCAGGTTGATTTTCTTCATGATGGAAGTTAAACGTCCGGTGCATTGAGGGTCAGTCATTCCATTAAGAACTTCAGACAATGCAACTCGAACTGATTTCCCAGCTTTGGCACATCCACCAAACTCATTCATGTTTTCACGTGTACGCTCAAATTCAGGAGCTGTTTTTACTTGTGCATCGGTAGGGCCGCCAACCATGCCAGCGAAATACCCATCTTGCCCTTTGATTTTAAAGTGTCTTATGTCGCCGATTGTACCGACATATTTTAAGGGACCTTTCTGTTTTGCCATTTTTTAATAATTTTAGAAGTTAAATTTTACTTGCATCCGCTGCAATACTTGATTTTTTCTTTCGTTGAATATTTTCTCCAAAGTGATGGTGGACAAACTGCCATTGTACCACATTTCCAAAGACCTATTTTTTCATCTATTGCCAGCTGCATACATTGTTTTAAAAGAATATCGTTGCTATACTGTATATATTGCCAAGCCCACCCATTTCTTACTAGAATACTGTCTAGGCGTTTATTGTCAATCCAAACATCAGCTAAAACTCTCTTGTAGATATCAGTGCCGGTGCTTTCATACTGAACAACCTTTCCTAAGATCAGCTGGCTAACGTATAAAGCAGACTGAAAACCATAATGCTGTTTACTTTCAGGTGCGTCTATATTCTTCAGCCTGACAGTAAATTCCTTCGTATCATTTCTGAATACATACGTATCACCATCTTTTACTCTGATAACCCTAGCTGTTTCTTTTGCTGTTGCTAGAGTGGCGTTTAATAGAAGTATGATTAATACTGATTTAAAGAATGTTCCTGTCATCAGTTTAATCTAAGAAAGGAAATACTTGTATGCAACAAGGCACTTCCGGCGTATTCATTTACTGCCGATTTTTCCATGTATTTCCTTTTTTACCAGTATATAAATTCGTATATTATATATGAAGAAGAAAACAAGTAATTAATTAGGATGGAAAGAGTTTGTATTTACCCAAAAGATATTCAGCTAATCACAGGAAAAAGTGAGCGATGGGGTAGGGAAATCATCAAAAGGATTAAAGAGAAGTATAATAAAGAAGATCATCAATTAGTAACTATTGATGAATTATGCAGCTATTTAGGGATAGAGCCGGAAATGGTAAGAAAGCTTTTGAGATAAAGACATTGATATTTATCAAAATATAGCAAATTGTTACCCATTTGTTACTTGATTAAATGAAAAATGGGATAACAAATTGTAAATCAATTCATTATCCCATTTTTC
>JAXLTZ010000003.1:100000-461549 GCA_046329785.1 Chitinophagales bacterium | reverse complement strand
AGGAAATACGAGACAAAAAAGACGAGACACCTATAATATTTCTCACGGCACGAGAAATGCAGGAAGATAAACTGAAAGGCTTTACCGTTGGCGGCGATGATTATATTACGAAGCCATTTAATTTTGACGAACTGATTATGCGTATGGAAGCCATTCTGAAGCGCACCAAATCTGCCGTACCGGAGCAAAAAGAATTTACTATTGGAAAATACATACTGAAAGTAGATGAGCTGAAATTGTTAAACGGCAATGAGATTGCATCACTCACTAAAAAAGAAGCAGCACTCTTAGAATATTTAGCAAGACACGCCAACCAACCGGTAAAACGGGAAGATATGCTGGTAAAAATCTGGAAAGATGATAGTTACTTTGCCGGCAGGAGTATGGATGTGTATATTACCAAGCTACGCAAATATCTAAAAGACGACCCGAACTTAGAAATACAAAATGTGCATGGGGTTGGTTTTAAACTGATAGTTAAAGAATAGTTTTTCATCAACTGATACTTTCTTAAAAATCTGTATAAAGTGAGATTTATATCATGTATATTATTAATAGTTTTAACACTATCCGTTATTTCATGTAAGAAACAGGATACTTCTGTATTAAAGGAATTGAGCTTAAAAGAAATTATTGACAATACTATTGGTACATATACTACCAACAGAATATGCAGTAGTGGCAGTTTGATATCCGGATACACTTATGACACGACGTTTAATATGCCTTTAATTGTAAATAAAGAAAATGATTCGACATTATCAATCAATGGGCTCAAATTATCATTTGAAGGTAATTTAAATACAAAATACTATTATTTTTCTCAACCTTCTTCAGGTGGCGGGCATCATGCTTTAATTGACTCCACTTTAACTAATCTCATCTTTAGTTATTGGTCCGGTGGATTAGGCGGTGGTAGCGGTTGTAGTTATACAGGAAGAAAATAGAATCCTACTTAAACAACTCTTTCAAATCATCATCCATATCTTCGCTGCCATAGTTAAACATGGCGGAAGTAATGTCAGAAAACTTATTTCCTGTTTCTAACTGAAACTTACTTAACAAAGAATAAGCAGCCATCCCATGTAAAACAAACTCCATCCAGGTATGTAATGATGAACGTTGAATGTTTAAAGACGCATTATGTATAATTAAATCTTTCAAGCCATTTACACTATCCAATGTTTTTGCATATTCAGCATCTGAAGCATCAGTCAGAATATCAAGTACATTGCCCGATTCAAAATACTTTTGTACTTCATTGTAAATATTTTTTTCCTCTTGTTGTCCTTTTTTCTTCTTTACTTTCGTAGGGTTTGGAAAATAGTGTACGAATAAATTACGGATAGCTTTGTCCAAAATGTTTTGTGCCACCCGCATCGGTCCTTCCTGTTCTCCTTCATATACCATTTCAATTTTTCCGGTAATAGCAGGAAACACACCTGCAAAATCAGATATACGAACTATAGTTTGCTTTTCATTATTTATCAATGCTCTGCGCTCTGCAGTACTCACTAAGTTTTCCATCGCTGCAATAGTGAGTCGCGCAGATACACCGCTTTTCTCATCTACAAATTCACTCTCCCGGGCAGCAAAAGCTATATGTTCCACCAAATCTTTTATCAATTCCGGAATAATAACTTTTTCATTTTGTTCTTCTGATATAGATGCTTCCTGTGCAGTAATCGTTTGGGAATCTTCTATGGTTTTAGGATAATGTGTCAGAATTTGTGATTCAATCCTGTCTTTCAATGGCGTTACAATAGAGCCACGATTCGTATAATCTTCCGGATTTGCTGTAAAGACAAACTGTATATCCAATGGGAAACGTAGTTTAAATCCACGAATCTGCAAATCACCTTCTTCCAGTAAATTAAATAAAGCTACCTGAATACGTGCCTGTAAATCGGGCAGCTCATTAATAACAAAAATGCTTCGATTGCATCGCGGAATAATTCCGAAATGCAACACACGTTCATCACTGTAATTTAATTTCTGTGTGGCAGCTTTAATCGGGTCTATATCACCAATCAAATCCGCTACGCTCACATCTGGTGTAGCAAGTTTCTCTCCAAAACGTTCGGAGCGATGTGCCCATTCCACAGGAGTTTCATCGCCATTTATTTCTATCAAATCTTTTGCATAGCGCGACAATGGTAACAATGGATCATCTAACACCTCACTACCTTTTACTACAGGAATGTATTCATCCAGTAAATTCACCATTTGTCTTGCCAAACGTGTTTTTGCCTGTCCGCGCAAACCCAGCAATAAAATATTATGTTTGGAGAGAATGGCTCGTTCCACGTCCGGGATTACAGAAGTGTCATACCCAATAATTCCTTCGAATGTTTTTTGTTTTGAACTTAGTTTCTTTACAAGATTATCTCTTAACTCCTGTTTAATAGATTTAGACTGATATCCTGATTTTTTGAGCTGTGCAATGGTATTAATATTCTTATAATCCATGTAAAATTTATCTGGTTGAATCAAAGTTACTATATAACTATGATTCAACCATTTTGTTTAAGAATAAATCTTATTTAAGATTGGTATAAAAAATGTAGTGAAGCGTTATCCTGCTGTATTTATTCTTTTTAACAAGGCCAATGCCACATCTTTTCCTGTCTGTGCGCCACCATTCATAAAACCCTGAAAATCTTCGCTGCAATGTTCTCCTGAAAAATAAATATTTCCGATTGGTTCACTGATATAAGGAGCAACGTCGTTCCATTGTCCTGGATAGAAAGCGGAATAAGAACCTTTTGTAATCTTAGATTTCGGCCACCACGCAATATCAGCATTATCGTTGAACTTACTCTTCATACCGGGATATATTTTATCCAAAAGAGGCAGGTACATATTCACATAACGATCTACATCGCTTTTATTTTCTGCCATATCTATAGCATCTTTCCCTCCTAAAAATACAGTGTAAATTCCGGGACCTTTATTATCTGTTTGCCCGAAAGAGCTATCCCAGCCATTATGAATTTTATCATTGAATAAATAACCGATTGTTTTATACTTACGCCATACACGCTCATCAAATCCTAAAAATAGCTTCGCATTCTGACCATAGCCAAGTTCTTTAATCGCTTTTAATTTTTGTGGCTTAATAGTACCTACATTAAACTTCACATCTCGCAACACAGAGAATGGAATAGTGCAGATAATAACATCCGCATAGGTTGTTTTTCCATTTTCAAAAATGATGGAATACCCACTTCCGGATTTATTGATTTCAACCAGTTTATGTTCCAGATGTATATTACCAACCGATGCAACCATCTCATTAATTAAAGAAACCACACCTCCTTTCATAGAATAGCGCTCATCGCTATCTCCATATAACTCTATTTCATTAGTTTCACTCACACCAAGCATATCAATAAAGTTAAGGGCAGAATTATCCTGCAAATCCAATCCAAATTCTGAAAGATATCCGCAGCGAAGCAACTCTTTCAGCCAGCCGGTAATTCCAATTTTGGCTAGATATTCTTCGAGAGATAATTTATCCAAACGAATAGCATCCGGCGTATCATAATTTTCTCCGCAGGATTCCAGGTCTTTTTGAATTACAGGTAAGAAGTTTTTAAATTCGTTGAAAACCTGCTTTATTGTGTAACGTTTATCATTGATTACATACCATTCCCTGCCTTCACCTTCGTGCAAAGGGTCGGAAAAATAATCATTCAATTCAATATTAAACTCTTTACAGAGCGCCAGCATTTCTGTATGTACCGTATCTACAAATTCACCGCCTATATCCACAGTAATCCCAGGCAAAAATTCCGGAATCGTATGCATTCTGCCTCCACATCTTTTGAGTGCATCGTATATTTCATATTTAACGACTCCTGATTTTTTGAGATAGTGTGCAGCTGTCAAACCGGAAATACCTGCACCTATAATTACTACTTTGGGTTTAAGCAAAGAACCGCTGTCTGCATTTCCATTTTTATCTGAAGTATTATTTTTGCAGGAACTAAATAAAGGCAATGATGAGGCAGCACCAATAATCAGAGAGGATTTTATACCGGTATCTAAAAATTGACGACGGGAAATCATTCGTTTCTCTTCTATTTCATCTTCATCTTTCCCGTCTAAAAAAATTCTGGATTTTTTCTGCAGTGTATTCAGCAAAGGACTTTTGTATTTTGACATAATTTTGGTTTTAGTATGTTAATTTACAAAATTTTGAATAAATCCTCTTAATTACCGCACTTTTCTTTTTTTATTTCGTTCGTAATCCTCAAAAATAAAATCACCTAACCCATCTAAAGATGTATAGAATGCTTTGCCTTTATTAATTTCAGTAAACTCTTTTACATATTGCTGCAAATATGCATCGCGGGCAATCATAAATGTTGTAATAGGAATATTTAAACGTCTGCACTGTGCAGCATAGTTGTAGCATTTATTTACAATCTTTCTGTCTAAGCCAAAACTATTTTTATAATAGGTCAATCCTTCGCGCAAACAGGTCGGTTTTCCGTCGGTAATCATAAAAATATGTTTGTTGGAATTTTTTCTCCTGCGCAAAATATCCATTGCTAACTCCAAGCCTGCAACAGTATTGGTATGATACGGACCAACCTGCAAATAAGGTAAATCTTTTACCTGAATTTGCCAGGCATCGTTTCCAAAAACAATTACATCTAAAGTATCTTTCGGATAACGTGTCATAATCAGTTCACTCAATGCCATGGCTACTTTCTTGGCAGGCGTAATCCTGTCCTCTCCGTACAAAATCATAGAATGCGAAATATCAATCATCAGTACAGTAGATGTTTGTGCCTGATACTCCTGCTCCATTACTTCCAAATCACTTTCATTTAATAAAAACTCATCCGTTGAATTATTGATTTGTGCATTCCTCAAGGACTCTGTCATCAATATTTGCTCAGGTTTATCTCCAAATTGGTAGGGACGTATATCGCCGGTTGGCTCATCGCCGTTGCCGCCAAAATTTGTTTTATGATTACCACGTTTTGATTTTTTTATCTTACCAAAAATATCTTCCAGTGATTTCTGCCGGATTGTTTGTTCCATTTTCGATGTCATTTTCAATGCATCGCTTTGTGGGTTTTCCTGTTGCAAATATCCATTATCTACTAAATCGCGTATAAAATCTCCCATACCATATTCATTGGTAGTAAGATTGTATTGATTGTCTAAATCTGTCAGCCATTCCAATGCTTCGCGTACATCACCGGAAGTATAAGTCAATAGCTGACGCAATACATTCAGTAACTTATCAAAATCAGCTGAATTTTGATCAAGAATTGGGATGTGTTTTGTAAACCGATAACCGCGCATTTATGGAAAGATAATTTTTATAGATTTTATTGAAAACAAAATACAGCAAAATTTCAAATTTTTGAGCATTCTAAGTTTCATAATATTAAACAAAAAGATGTAAGTGATGTTTTAATTTTAAACGTTTAAATCAAAAAATAGATGAAAAGATTACTACCGGTATTTTTTTTATTGTTTTGTCAGCAAGTTTTTGCAGTTGATTTCATGCATGATATAGGTATTGGTTTCTGGTCAAAACTACGAAACACGAAATTTGCTACTCCCACCAGTTACGGACCAAATATTCAGTACATGCCTCGTTGTAATTTTCCTGTAAAAAATAAAATGGCTATTTCTTTAGCTTCACCATTAGGGTTTGGCGCAAGGTTCAATCCGGAAGAAGGTAATTTTTTTCAAATGCAAGTACCTGCCACCTTATTATTTAATTTTGGTCATGCTGCATTCAAGAAAGAAGACCATCACAATATTGGCGGTTATTTTGGAAGCGGGTTTAATTATATTTTCAGTATTAATGAAGAATATAGTGAGAGCGATTATGGTTTAATTTCTTTAGCCGGCTTACGCTTCTACACCCATCATCATAGTTTAGGTGTCCACTTTTCGTACACACACGACTTTAGATTTGGCAATAATTTTATTGGAGCCGGATTATTTTATACGTTTGGATATTTTGAATAAAAAAGTCTCGAAAAAAATTTCGAGACTTTAATATTTTTTTTATGATTATTAAGATTACTGTTTCTTAACAACTTTCACATTATATGAACCCGTGTTTCCTTTGTCATAGACTGTTTCATAAATAGATATATATACAATTCCTTCTTCAGCGGCAACACCTTCGTATTTTGATCCTGCTTGTTTAATCTGACCATACTCTCCTATTTTGTAGACTACAGATCCGTATTTAGTTTCCATATCATCCGTATAGGCAGCATCTTTTGTTCCGCTTACATAGCCATCAGGTCCATAAGTTCCTCCTGATAAACTTTTCAGCACAACTTTTCCTGTTGCGGTAATAACAAATTTATCGCCACTTTTCACTTTTACACCTGTATTCAACCAACCTTTGTTGTTATCATTTCCGGAGATATGATAATTCCCTTTCAGTTTATAGCTTCCGTCAGAATTGGGTGTAACTTCTTCGATTGGTGAAATATCAAGACTTTCAATTTTATCGCGTCTGAAAGTAAGATTTCCATACTCAGCCTGAATGGTAATATCGCCAAAAGCTACTGAACCTTCCAAATAGTTAGAACCGTCAAAAGTTACTGCATCATTTACACTTTGACCGGTTGTTAAATCTGCTTTTTTATACAATTCATCTATTAACTGTTCAATTGTATATTTTTCGTTGTCAGAAATTTTATAAAAAGGATTTTGTGTAAAGGTGATAACAGTAGAAAGTATAGGAGTACCATATGCAAATAATCTTTCGTAAATAACTTTTGCATCTGCCTCATTTGCGGTTTGCAGTTTACTTAAATCAGGCAAAACTGCACCATCTTTTGTATGGTCAGATACTATACCTAATTTCAGATTACTAACTTTTTCTATAGGAATAGTGAGAGAACCGTAAGCAGTTATTACTGTTATTTTCGGCAAGGTTGTTTTTCCGGTAACCACGTCACCGTTTTTAAGTTTTACCGTTAATTGTACATTTGCTGCATTCGAATTAACAACAAAGATTAAGAGAATTGCAGATAATAAGGAACTGAGTTTTTTCATGATTTTTAATTTTAGTATTTTTAAAATTACATTATTACAAGCATAAATAAACTGATTCTTATCAGAAAAAAGTTCCAATTAACACAAAATAAGAGAAAACATCAGGATGTCTGTGTGCTGAGACATTTTTCGCAGGTGGCGAGTTCCAGGTATGGTGGTATATCGGCTGCTGACAAATGAATATACTGTTTGACAATATCTCCATTGTGAACCAGGAAAATTCCGGGCATCTGAAAGGTATCCACACCATCGGGGCTGCTGATAAATGCACCTTTTGTTAACCAAAGATACAATCCACGTATCCATACTTTTAAACCAAGCACCTGAGAAAGTGTTCCTCTTTTAAGTTGAAATCCCTTGTATAGCATAGATTCCGGATCTGAAACAGTATCTAAATCCTGTAAGTTGTATTTTTTTAATTCCTCTCTTGCTTTAGTTTCATTGTGCATATGCACCAAAATTATTTTAGTACCTTTTGCTTCAATTTCAGGTTTTAATTTTTGAATAAACCATAATGTTTCCTTGCAGAATGTACATCCAAAATGACGTAAGAAGACTAACATAACCGGTTGTGTATTGGACAAATCTCTAAGGCTATCCCCTTTATCTGTTTCATAATAATCCATAAGTTCGGATACCTCAAGCCCGTTCAAATGTATCATTTCGTTATCCAGCAAATACTGATGACGGTAAGCATTATACAAAATAACCATGAAAGGAATCAGCCAGAAAATATGATTAGACAAAATCATATTAAATATAACAGCTGGTTCTTCTCCCCTGAAATAAAAGAATGTAAAACCAAGTGTAACACATAGTTTAGTGACGAAACCCATTAACACTACTCGCCAATGACGAAGCGGATTTGAAGCTGCCATCAAATAACCTATACCGAAAACCACCTCATATAAACCAATAAATTGCCACAGTTGCACATAATTTGGATGTGAAAGTGCTGCTAAATCGAACCAGAAATTTGGTTTGAAAATCACTGAAGAACCCCAAATAATATGGTAAGCTCCCGCAACATAGAGCGCAGCTTTGAACCATGTGGTATTTTTAGAATAAACAATACTCATTCTTTCTGTATTAGGCTATAAACCAATTATTTGAAAAAATGTTTAAACTACATTTATTTTGTTTTCTACTTTTCCAGTGTCCTGAGGGTTAAGTCCATATCAGGTTGGTAAATTGCAAAAGCCGTAAAGCCTTGTTCTGTTAAGTTTTCAAGTTGCTTTTTGGTGTTCTTTTTATTTTGAACCTCTAACGAAACGATATTTCCTTCCTCCCTTAATTTCTGTGCCTTCGTCAGAAGATCATTAAAAGTTACTGTATCATCACTGTATAAAACCACTATTTTCTTTTGTGAGATTGGGACAGTGAACTGCTTTTCTTCCAGAATAGTCAATACTCTTTCAAAACCTATGGAAAAACCACAGGCGGGAACCTCTTCTTTTCCATTTAAAATTTTTCCAATCATTTTATCGTATCGTCCTCCACCCGCAATTGAGCTGTTAAATCCTTCTATTCCAATTTCGAATATTTGTCCGGTATAATAACCCATACCTCTTACTAAAGATATATCTAAGGCTATTGAATAATTATTTTGTGATTGTGAGGTAACTGTTTCAATTACCTTATTTAAATCTGCCAGTACTTTTTCAGGAATATTAGGCAATAAAGTTGTGATAGAATTTATCGTGATTTTGGCATCTGTGGCAGACTTGACAATACCGATAAACTTTTCTATGGATGAAGGCGAAAATTCAGCCTTATACAGTTCATTTTGCACGCCATCAATCCCAATCTTATCTAATTTATCCAGAATGATAAATACTTTACTGAAGCTGCTTTCTTCAAAATCACAATGACTGGCAAGTGCTTCCAGAATTCTTCTGTCATTAATTCGCACTGTAAAATTCGTAAAACTTAAATTTTTTAAAGCATCAGCAGTTGCCAGAATTAATTGTATCTCTGCAATCACATCAGGTATTCCAATAATATCTATATCGCATTGTGTAAATTGTCTGAAACGTCCTTTTTGAGGTCGTTCTGCTCTCCAAACGCTTCCAACTTGAATTACCTTAAAATGTTGCGGAAGTTTTGTTCTATTGTTCGCGTAAAACCTGCAAAGCGGCACTGTTAAATCATACCTCAGCCCTAAATCAACGATATCATTTGGGTTTTCAAAATTTAATTTATCTCCTCTCTTTAAAATCTTAAACAACATTTTTTCATTTTCTCCGCCGTCTCCGCTGGTCAGTAAATTTATTTTTTCGACGCATGGAGTTTCAATCTGTACAAATCCATATTTTTTGTAATTCTCTATTATAATCCGTGTAACGTAATTTCGTAATTCAACCTCTTTAGGATTTAGGTCCCTCATTCCTTCTGCCGGATTTGTATTTGTTATCATGCCTGTATAATGCTGTTAGAATTTACAAAGATATTTTATTTCAACTTCAGAATTAAAATCATTCATGAAAAATGCTTTTTGATGTGAGCTGACAGTAAACGATTTTGACGGTTGATAAATGATTTGTTGCCGGTTAGAAAACAAAATACTGCTGATTTTTTTATCAATGGTAATACTTGCAATTTTATTATCGTTTGCGAATTGAATATACATTCTTTTTACCTGAATTTTATTACTAAGTGAATGATAAGTAATACTGAGCAATGAAGAATCTTGTTTCCATAATGTATCCACCTTAAATTTACCTTTCCAGCTTGGTTTGTTTATATCGCAATCCAGTAATAATTGCATTTCCTTTTGCCAATCAAGCGTATTTAATGTTTGTTTTTCCTGTTGGTTGTTCACATTAATTATCTTTTCTTCACCACAATTATTTTTAGTGTTATTTCTGATATCAGTTTGTACCAAATCTGCCAAATCAAAATAAGATGTTGCTGCTATTGCAGACTCCTCTTTCATTTGGTTATTCTGACAAGCAGTTAAAAATATTGTTATTATGACAAGATATTTCATTTTTATATTAGTGTGGTACCATCCATTTCTTCCGGTATTTCCAGATTCATTAATTTTAGAATAGTAGGTGCAATATCCGCCAATTTTCCCGGCTGCATTGTGCCTTTGTAAAAGTTGCTGATTAAAAACAAGGGTACAATATTTTTAGTATGTGCGGTATTGGGCGTTCCATCCGGGTTAACAATATAATCTGCATTACCATGATCTGCTGTTACCAAAATGACGTAATCATTTTCCAGTCCTTTTTGAACAACTTCTTTTACACAGCTATCCACTGTTTCTGCTGCTTTTACAGCTGCACTGAAAACACCGGTATGACCTACCATATCAGTATTGGCAAAATTCAGACAAATAAAATCAGGTTTTTTTTCATTTATATATTCTACAACTGCATTCTTTACTTCATGTGCACTCATTTCGGGTTGCAAATCATAAGTTGCCACTTTCGGAGACGGTATCATAATCCGGTCTTCACCAGAAAATAACTCTTCTCTCCCACCTGAAAAGAAAAAAGTAACATGCGGATATTTTTCTGTTTCAGCAATACGTAACTGGGTTAGTCCGTTTTTAGAAATAATTTCTCCGAGAGAATTTACAATATTATCTTTCCCGAAAATTGTTTTGACATTTGAGAAAGAAGCATCATATACTGTCATGGTAACAAAATATAATGGCAAGGTCATCATCCCTGCTTCCGGCATATCTTGTTGCGTCAGTACAGTAGTAATTTCCCTGCATCTATCTGTTCTAAAATTAAAACAAATTACAACATCATCTTGCTCGATTTTTGTAATCGCATTGCCATTTTCATCTGTCATCACTATTGGCCTGATAAATTCATCCGTTACATCTTTTGCATAAGATGACTCAAGCGCATCTGTTACATTGGAAAATTTATCCCCTTCATTTTTTATCAGTAAGTCATAAGCTAACTTTATTCGCTCCCAGCGTTTGTCTCTATCCATTGCATAATAGCGGCCACAAATGCTTGCAATTTTAGTAGGTGTGAGTGCACAATAATTTTGCAAATCCTCCATAAATGATAGTCCGCTCTTCGGGTCAGTATCTCTGCCATCTGTGAATGCATGTACAAAACTATTTTGCACACCATTTTCTTTCGCACTCTTAATCAATGCTTTTAAATGATTGATGTGAGAGTGAATGCCGCCATCAGAAACCAATCCTAAAAAATGAACTTTTTTATTATTTTGCTTCGCATATTCAAACGCAGCTAATAATGTTTCGTTCTTATCTAATTCCCCATCCTGCACCTTCTTATTAATCAACATCAAATCCTGATACACTACTCTTCCTGCGCCGATATTCATATGTCCAACTTCTGAATTTCCCATTTGATCTTCAGGCAATCCCACATACTCTCCGTGTGTTAACAGACCGGTATTCGGATAATTCAGGTACAGACTATCTGTAAAGGGCGTATTAGCAGCCTCAATGGCACTGGTAGAAGGATTTCTGTTAATTCCCCAGCCATCCATAATTATCAACATTGCTTTTTGTTGCCGGCTCACTTTTGTTAATTTTTTCTAAAAAAATTTAATTTTATACTTATGTTTGGCACAGATTGTGCGATATCTTTCACGAAAATACGATTTTATGAAGGTTTTAAAGTCATTATTATTGTTTATATTTTGTTTACTATTTTGTACACGTGTGCAATGTCAGGATATAATCAGTTCTATACCTTCTTCTCTAAAAACAGGAAATGCATCTGCTATTGCAAAAAATTTTGATAAACGTGTAGACATAACCATAGACGAGAACGCAGATAATTACAGCAGCGAACAGGCAGAAATGATATTAAAAAGTTTTTTAAGTAAATTTTCATACAGAGATTTTTCAGTTGTACATAAGGGTACTTCACCTGACGGAGCACAATATATTATCGGAAGTTTAAAAACCGGTTCCGGTAATTTCAGAACTTACATCTATATAAAGAAGTCTGCTGCTGTTAACTATATTCAGGAAATACGATTCGAAAAAGAATAGTCCCTAATTCCGGAATGGTCATTCTAATGTATATTTTATCATTAAAAATTCTTAATCTTGTTTTATGATTGACAGTCGGGAACTTGATAAATTTATTTCAGATGCATTGTATGAAGACGTACATGAAGGCGATCATTCTTCATTGGCTGCTATCGACAAAAACGCTCAAGGCAAAGCAAGACTTTTGGTAAAAGACAGTGGACTACTTTGCGGTATTGAGGTCGCACAAGCTGTGTTCAGGAAAATGGATAGTAACCTGAAAGTTAATATTCATATTGAGGAGGGTTCTCGAATTAAATACGGAGATATCGCTTTTCATGTGTATGGTTCGGCGATTTCAATCCTAACAGCCGAGCGATTGGTTTTGAATTGTATGCAGCGGATGAGCGGTATTGCCACCAAAACAAATCAATATGTAAAAGCGATTGAAGGCACATCTGCAAAAGTAATTGATACCAGAAAAACAACACCTAACCTCCGTTTTCTGGAAAAATATGCGGTAACAGTTGGTGGTGGATTTAATCATCGATTTGGTTTATATGACATGATAATGTTAAAAGATAACCATATCGATTTTTGCGGAGGCATTACTAAAGCTGTTCAGAAAGTTCATGAATACCTGAAAGTAAATAATCTTGATTTACGCATTGAGGTAGAAACCCGAAGTTTAGAAAATGTAAAAGAAGTGCTGTTGTGTGGTGGTATTGACAGAATTATGCTGGATAATTTTGTTCCGGAAAAAGTAAAAGAAGCGGTTGATTTAATAAATGGCAGATACGAAACCGAAGCAAGCGGTGGTATAACATTGGAAACAATCCGTTCGTTTGCAGAAACCGGTGTTGATTTTATTTCTGTAGGTGCATTGACACATTCTGTCAGAAGTTTGGATTTAAGTTTGAAAGCTGAGATTGGATAACTAAAAAATTACGGTATTGAAAAAGAAAGTTCGATTTATAGTCAATCCAAAATCAGGTGGCACATTTGGTGCAAAATTCTCTGAACGTTTGGTGAAACAAAATCTCGATTTATCAAAATTTGACTATGATATTTTTGTGACAAAATATGCAGGTCATGCAATAAAGATTGCCCAACAATCTTTGATTGAAAAAATTGATATTATAGCAGTTGCGGGTGGTGACGGCACACAAAACGAAGTTGGTCAAATGTTAGTTAATAAACCAATTACTATGGCCAGTATTCCTACAGGTTCGGGGAATGCCAATGCGCGCAAATTAAAAATCCCGATTGATGTGGCAAAATCCATTCAACTGATTAATAATGGAAAAGTATTTAAAATTGATGCGTTGATTTTAAACGGTCAGCCGTTTTTTATGGCAGCAGGTATCGGGTACGACGCTAAGGTGGTAGAGCAATTTGATAAGATTCCGTTTCGTGGTGTGGGTGCTTATTTAACAGGCGTTCTGACAACTGCATTCACGTATAAACTGCCTCATTTCTCGATTGAAATCGACAATGAAAAAACTATTGAAACTGAAGCATTCACGGTATTGGTAACCTCAACAGGTCAGTTAGGCTATAATGTAGAATTTTCAAAACATAGTGTTTTAAATGATGGTAAATTTGAAATAACGATTGTAAAAAATTTTGACAGAACAAGAGTTCCCGGATTAATATACGAAAGCTTTTTTGGTGACTTAGCCTCTCAGGAAATGCTGGAAACTCATCAGGTAAATAAAATTTTAAAAATCAGAACTAATAAAATAGAAAGCATCCAAATGGACGGTGATTATAAAGGAAAAACAAATTATATTGAAGTGACCTGCAAAAAACAGGCTTTGAATTTTTTAGTAGACAAAGATTTTAAGTTATGAGTATGACAGAAGACTGGAAAAAAAAGTTAGGTGCCGCAACAGTTTATTCTACAAATCCTGATTTTAAATTTGAATCAGAAGAGGAGGAGCAAGAAACATTGTCAAACGACAAGCAACAACTAATCATTTCAATTGATAAAAAGCAGCGCAAAGGAAAAACTGTTACGTTAATTGAAAATTTCGTTGGTAAAACTGACGATTTAGAAGCATTGGCAAAATTATTAAAAACAAAATGTGGCGTTGGTGGTTCTGCAAAAGACGGCGAAATTGTAATACAGGGTGATTTCAAACAGAAAGTAAAGGAGATATTGGAAAAAGAAAAATATAAAGTGAAGCTAAGATAAAACCTCGCAGGTTTTGCCAAGTTTTAGCGATGCTAAACCTACGAGGTTTAATGCACACAAAAATGAATTTAGAAGAAGAAATAAAAAACCTTAAATCAAATGCTTTACAAAACAAAAAAGCATATCAAAAAATAATCCAGCAACTTAAGAAACTAAAACCTTATGATGTGGATGAGTTGTTTCATGCACAACATGAACAGGTTTTTGCTGAAATAAATTGTCTGGATTGTGCAAACTGCTGCAAAACTACTCCGGCATTAGTTACCAATGAAGACATCAACAGAATATCCAAACATTTAAATATTTCTGTTCAGCAATTTATTGATAACTATGTAACGAAAGATGAAGATGGTGATACCATTTTAAATAAAACGCCGTGTACTTTTCTAAACACAGATAATAAATGTTCCATTTATGATGTGCGTCCTTTTGCCTGCAAAGATTATCCTCACACAAACAGAAAGAAAATGCATCAGGTTTTAGAATTGACACTAAAAAATACAGAAATCTGTCCCGCTGTTGTAAACATTCTTGATAATATTGAAAGTAGTTTACCCTGAATAATTTTTATTCTCTATTCGTCTTATAAAATGGAACATCAGTCTTATCTGAAATAAAATAAATGTAGCAATGATAAAATAAATTGAAATTGCCGGAACGAAATATATAACCAAAAATGCAGGCGTAAACAAGATGGTTGTACTCAAGTTAGTCACGGAAAAATCTCCCAGTGCATTCCATAATTTTTGTTTCCAGTCATTTTTTGTAATAAAGAAAATAAAAGCAAAATGTAAAACCGGATATACAAAAAACAGGTTCACATCAAAGATGCTTAGCTGAACCTTAGTGGCAGCTATAAGAACATAATATAAAGTCAGGCAAAACACAATCAAAGTAAATCTCCATCCAAAATGGAAATCAGGTGCACAATCCATTGTCTGGGTTTCAGCAATTTTTGATGGTACAATAATTCTTCTGTTATAGGAAATAAAACTGTACAATGGTTTTACAAATTGTTTTGCATATTTATTAGTTAGAACATTTCTAAACCACGGAAATACATTTGCTAAAATCAATGTCAATCCGTCAATGCCATATTCCACTTTTCCGGTTTTAGTGTCTAGCAACGGAATCTCATGACGACTACGATGTGCATCTAAATTTATTGTTTGATTAGCACTTAATTCATTGAACGAAATTCTGCCATCTTTTTCCAATGCACCGATTTGTATAAATTTATCGGTGTACCAGCAACATAAAGGACAATTGCTATCGTAAATTAATGCTTTATTATCTAAGGTTTTCATAAACTAAATTTTATCGGTTACATCTGGTTGCTGAGTATCTAAAAAATCTTTTCTTATAAAACTGAAATGGAAATAAAAGAAGCATAAAGGCAAACCATACCAGAATATATACATAAATCTATCCCTGTCTATGTAAGTTCTCATGATAGAAGGATAAAGAAATGGCAGTACGAAGAAACAAAGGATATAAAGAATACCACCCGCTAAATGAAGTAATCTCTTTTTAGAAACGATTGACGATTTTCTCGTTATAAGGTGTACTATATCGCTGAATGTAACATACAAATAACAAAGCGGTCCGAGATACAACCAAAAGTAAAAACTCAATACTGCCAAAGGTACTATTACAGCAAGTACTTTGTGTATGCTGTAATCTATTTTCATAAATTTTTTCATATTAAACATTTTATATTTTCAGAAATAATTGAAAGTTATTATTAAAAAAATAGGTTGCCCTATTTTGCGAATATTTTTAATACTTTATCCCAAAACCAGCTTTCTTCAGCTTTAAAAATACCTTCGATTAAACGATCTACATTTAAAGCCAATTTATGTACATCATTGACCATCTTCTGGAAATGTTTGTTATCCTCATTTTTCACAACTCCATCTATATTCTTCAACTCCGTTAATAGCTTTAGAATGGGATCAAGTTCTCGTGTTTTCCTGATTTTTGCCACTTGTTTTGCAATTTTCCACACATCCTTTTCACCAATAAAATAATCACGTCTCTCCCCTGCTTTAAATACTTTGGAAACCAAACCCCAGTCTGTCAATTCTCTGATGTTCATATTAGCATTTCCGCGCGAAATTGACAATTCTTCCATAATATCTTCCGTACTCAACGGCTCTGTAGAAACCATCATTAAAGCATGAATTTGAGCCATGGTCTTATTAATTCCCCATTGAGAGCCCAATGCGCCCCAAGCCTGAACAAACTGTAATTTTGCTTCTTTGATTTGCATGTTCAAATTTAAAAAATAGTTTTGAAACTTTCAATAAATATTGAAAATTATTTATCCAGGATGGTTTCTTACCGAATTCTAACTGAAACTGACCACTTACTCATTATAATTGATTTACATCAATTTTGCTAGTAATATTGTGGTACAAAAAACAAACACCATAAAACAAACCATAGAACTATGAAAAACCGATTATGAGTTCTTCATAATATTAATAATTCTTAGTTGCGTGTAGCCCGGGTGCAATGTCCGGGCTCTTTTTTTATTATTACTTCAATAATTTAAGTTGTTGAAAAATAAATCTAATTACAAATCTGATTTGATACTGATTCTATCGTAATTTCACTATCATTTTCAAATTTACTAATTTTCAAATCTTCAAATTAAAATGTGCGATTTTGCTCCACTTCATTGTCATACACAATATTCACTCTTAGATGGTGCTGCGGATATTGATGCTATGGTTAAAAAAGCCAAAGCTGATAATATGCCTGCCGTTGCCATCACCGATCATGGCAATATGTTTGGTGCATTCAAGTTTTTTTCTGCTTGCAAGAAACATGATATCAAACCTATCTTAGGTTGTGAAGTGTATGTGGTAGAAGACCGTTTCAATAAGAAATTCACCCGGGAAAATAAAGACAAACGCTATCATCAGTTATTACTGGCAAAAAACGAAGTTGGTTATAAAAATCTGATGAAGTTAGTATCACTGGGTTTTATTGACGGGATTTACATGGATTTTCCACGTGTGGACAGGGATTTGATTAAGCAATACAGCGAAGGCGTAATTGCAACAACTTGCTGCATTGGTGCAGAAGTGCCTCAAACCATGATTTTTAAAGGAGTGGAAGAAGCAGAGAAAGTTTTTCTGTTTTGGCTGGACATATTTGGTGAAGATTATTATATCGAATTGCAGCGGCATAATATTGATGATTTAGATGGAACAGGATGGAGCCAGGAAGCAATCAATCAGGAATTACTAAAGTTTGCAAAAAAATATAATGTCAAAGTAATTGCAACAAATGATTCGCATTACGTAGATCAGAAAGACAGCGAAGCGCATGATATATTACTTTGCTTACAAACCGGAAAAGATTTTACAGATCCTGACCGTTTCAAATTTCCAAATGATAAATTCTTTTTCAAGACGCAATATGAAATGAAAGAACTGTTTAAAGATGTTCCTTTTGCTATTGAAAATACACTGGATATTGTTGAAAAAGTACAATCATTAAATTTGCAGCGTGATGTTTTATTACCTGCATTTAAGCTTCCTGTCGGATTTACCAATCAGGATGAATATTTAAAATATCTTACCTTTGAAGGTGCCCGCAAGCGCTGGGGTGAAATTCTGCCGATTGATATTATTGAACGCCTGGATTTTGAATTAAAGACCATACAAAATATGGGCTTTCCCGGCTACTTTTTAATTGTACAGGATTTTATTCATGAAGGAAAGAAACTCGGTGTTTCTATTGGTCCGGGCCGTGGCTCAGCAGCTGGTTCTGCCGTTGCTTATGCAATCGGCATCACGAATGTTGACCCGATAAAATACAATCTGCTATTTGAACGTTTTTTAAACCCTGATCGTATTTCCATGCCGGATATTGATATTGATTTTGATGATGAAGGCCGACAAAAAGTAATCGATTATGTAATTGACAAATATGGAAAGAATCAGGTCGCACAAATCATTACATATGGAACGATGGCAGCAAAATCGTCTATCAAAGATGTTGGACGAGTATTGAAGGTGCCGTTATCAGAAACAGATAAAATGTCAAAGTTAGTTTCCGATAAACCAAAGACAACTTTAGCGGATACATTTAAAGAATCTGAGGACTTCCGGAAAATAAGAAATGATGACAATAATCCTTTGCAACGTACTTTAAAACTTGCGGAAAATTTAGAAGGTTCCATTCGCAACCGCGGTATTCATGCATCCGCTATTATTATTGCACCGGATGATATTGTGAATTATGTCCCGGTTTGTACGGCAAAAGATGCAGAGTTATTGGTAACACAGTTTGATGGCAGCATTATTGAAAATGCCGGAATGCTGAAGATGGATTTTTTAGGATTGAAAACATTAACAATTCTTCGTGATGCTTTAAAACTAATTGAAAAAAATCATGGAATCAAAATTGACCTGGATACTATTCCGTTAGATGATAAAAAAACTTTTGAATTATATCAGCGTGGAGATACAATTGGTACGTTCCAATTTGAAAGTGCCGGAATGCAAAAATATCTACGTGATTTAAGACCTGATAAATTTGATGATTTAATTGCGATGAATGCTTTATATCGTCCGGGACCAATGGACTATATTCCAAGTTTTGCCGCGCGAAAGAACGGAAAAGAAAAAGTAGAGTATGATTTACCGGAAATGCAGGAATTACTTGAAGAAACCTATGGCATTACAGTGTATCAGGAACAGGTGATGTTGCTGTCTCAAAAGTTAGCCGGGTTTACGAAAGGTAAAGCAGACGAGTTGCGAAAAGCAATGGGGAAAAAAGACAGAGCTAAACTCGATTCTTTAAAACCAATGTTTTTAGAGGGCTGCGCAAAAAATAACATTGATACAAAAACCTGTGAGAAGATTTGGGTCGATTGGGAAAAATTTGCTTCGTATGCTTTTAATAAATCTCACTCTACTTGTTATGCATTTGTTGCATTTCAGACTGCTTATTTAAAAGCGCACTATCCTGCTGAGTACATGGCATCAGTACTATCACACAACATGAGTGATATCAAACAAATTAATTTCTTTCTAAGTGAGTGCCGTCGAATGCAGGTTCCTACACTTGGTCCGGATATCAATGAAAGTGATGTTCGGTTTTCTGTTAATAAAGCAGGTGAAATTCGCTTTGCATTATCAGCAATAAAAGGCGTTGGCGAAGCAGCAGTAACAGATATTTTAGCGGAACGGGAAAAGAATGGACCATTCACAACTATTTTTGATTTAACTAAGCGCGTCAATTCACGCTCTGTCAATAAAAAAAATATAGAATCGTTAGCACAGGCAGGAGCTTTTGATAGTTTCCCGAATGTGCATCGGGCGCAATATTTTTACAAATACAAAGATGACACTTCATTCATTGAATTAGCAATACGGTTTGGAAATAATGTAAAAGAACAAAGTGCATCAACTGCATTTTCTTTATTTGGCGATACGGTTGATGCAGAAATTCCTGAACCTGAAATTCCACACGCAAATCCATGGCAGTCTTTTGAGAAACTACAAAAAGAAAAAGAAGTAACAGGAATCTACATTTCCGGCCACCCGTTAGATGATTTTGAACTCGAAATAAAAAATTACACCA
Source organism: Chitinophagales bacterium (assembly GCA_046329785.1). GTDB lineage: Bacteria > Bacteroidota > Bacteroidia > Chitinophagales > JADIYW01 > JADJSS01. The sequence goes on along the minus strand of JAXLTZ010000003.1, from coordinate 441,729 downwards.
ATACAAATTTTGAAGATATTGAACGATTCAAAGACAAAGAAGTGAGTGTTGCCTGTATGGTTTCAAGTGTAAATAAACGGATGGACAAAAATGGCAGACCCTGGGCAATTGTGCAGGTGGAAGATTTAGAAAGCACGATGGAATTAGCTTTTTTCAGTGAAGATTACAATAAATATCTGGCATTCTTAGAGCAGGGAAACAGACTTTTACTAAAAGGATTTTACAAACAAAGTTACAGAGATAAAGAAAAGTTTGAATTGAAAGTAAACCAGATGGAATTTTTGCAAGATGTGTTAGAAAAATACGGCAAAGGAATTCGTTTGATGATGCACTATAAAAATTTAGATGATAATAAGGTTGAAAAAATTTATAAAATTATTTCAAAACATCACGGCAAAAAACCTTTTACCATTTATTTGTATGATGACAATGAGCAACCTCTCACCTTTCAATCTGCAAAAACAGGCGTAAAAATAAGTAAGGACTTAATAGAGCAACTTGGCGAGATTCAAAACATTGCAGTAAAGTTGATTGTATGATTGCATTAATATTATTAAGTGATGATATTAGTTCAATCGTTGGATTTAGTTTAGTATTCTCCTTGGGGATTTTATGCGTTATAACGATTGCTGCATATTTTACTTTTAAAGAAAAAATAAAAATTACACCGCTAAAAATTACCGCCCTCATTCTCCTTTTAACAATATTACTCTTTTTATTATTGAATCTATTTTTCTTTCTTTTAGGTAGCACATAATAACTATATCGATTATCTAAAAATAATAAGACCATGCCAATACCAACACAATATCAAACAGCCATACCCTATTTAATTGTAGAAAATGCAAGTGCATTTTTATTTTTTGTACAAAATCTATTCGATGCTGATATAACTGAACTGCATCACAGGGATGAAGCAAAAGTGTATGTAATGCATGCTGAATTAAAAATCGGAAATGCAACTATCATGTGTGCAAATACAACGGAGCAATGGACAGCTCAACCGGCAGGAATTTTTATTTATGTTGAGAATGCTGATGACACTTATCACAAGGCAATCCGATTAGGCTGCACTTCAATAATGGAACTATGTGACCAACCATACGGAAGAACAAGCGGTGTGAAAGACATGTTTGGAAATACCTGGTGGATTACTTCGGTTTAGGCATTTAGCCAAATGGCATAAGGAATCAGCATTTTCATATCTTTTTCATTCCTACTTACTATATCCTCTTGCCTATTCTCTAAAATTGGCACGGTGATTGTATTACGGTTTTTAATAAAATTCATTCTTATGAAAAAAATCTTTACACTCGCTGTTTTCATTATTATCTGTAGTACTATGTTTGCTGCAGGCGAATTTTTTGTAAAAATAAATTCTAATGGAAATTACACTGTTAGTTTGAACAATCAGACTATTACTTCATCAAGTAACATCTTTCGTTTTTTTGATTTGTATTCAGGAAATTTTAATCTGAAAGTCTACGAAAATGGTTTCAACGGTCGTACTGTATTTGACCAGCAAGTTTCTGTTACTGATGGTTACCGAACCATTGCTGAATTAGACAACTATTTCAGAATAAAAATTATTGACAAAATTCCATTTACACAAGGTAACTGGTATATTGATTACCTGCAAGGTTATCAAAACAACCAACAATATGGATGGAACCCTCCTAAACCAAAAGGCCCGAAACCACCTAAGTCACCTCACTGCAATAATGGCTATGGTTACGGGAATCAGGGATGGAATTACGGAAATGGAAATAATAATTATCCGTATGGAAATAATAATCCGAATAATTACCCAAACAACTATCCGTATGGTGGAAATTTCGGTTATGGAAATCTGTTGGATGATGCAAGTCTGAAAACATTAATTCAGACTATGAAAAATGCCACTTTTGATGACAAAATGGTTTCAGTTGCAAAAACTGCACTAAAAGACAGAGCAATAAAAACAAATCAGGTACATGAATTACTACAGCTAATTACATTTGAGCAAAATAAATTAGACCTTGCAAAATATTGTTATGATAAGACTATTGACAAAAACAATTACTACACACTCTATAACGATTTTACTTTTGACAACTATAGTGCGCAATTAGATAAATACATTAATAGTAAATAATGTTAAGTGTTTTGTGATTAGTAAAATAAAACACAGATTCCATCGTTATAAAATACCGCTTCTGCCGCGAAGCGGTATTTATTTTTTTAGATTAAACTTTTTACTTATTTTACTGTCTAAGTAAAAATTACTTTATGAAGAAAATACTGACCCTTTCATTTGTTTTATTTTTTTTGAAAAGTCAGGGGCAGTCTTTATACTTTCCACCCAATACAGGGACTACATGGGATACCATGTCGCCAAACAGATTAGGTTGGTGTCAGCAACGGATTGATTCATTATACAATTATTTAGGGAATACTAATACAAAAGGTTTCATTATCTTAAAAGATGGAAAGATAGTACTCGAAAAATATTTCAATACATTTACACAAGATTCAATCCATTACTGGGCAAGTGCCGGTAAAAGTTTAACTGCTATGATGATTGGCATCACACAGCAAAAAGGTTTATTAAATATCAACGATTCTGTTTCAAAATATCTGGGTGTTGGCTGGACAAGTGAATCATCACAAAAAGAAAGATTAATTACTGTAAAAAATTTACTGTCGATGACCGGTGGCATGGATGATAATCCAACTTTTCCGTGTGATAACATTGATCAGACACCCGCTTGTTTACAATACAAAGCAGATGCAGGCACCCGATGGTCGTATCATACAGGAGCATATAGAAAACTGGAAGACGTAGTCAGTGCAGTAAGCGGGCAAGGATATACAGCGGCAACCAATTCCTATATCGGTTCTAAAATCGGAATGAATGGTTTTTGGTTTCAGAGTGTATATTTTAGTAAAACGCGCGATATGGCACGTTTTGGTTTACTTACCCTGAACAAAGGTATTTGGCAAAATGATACTATCTTAAAAGACACTGCCTATTATCGTGCAATGACAAATACATCTCAGAATTTTAATTTGTCTTATGGCTATTTATGGTGGTTAAATGGCAAAGCCTCGGCAATGGTTCCCGGTTCACAGATTGTAATTCCCAGTAAGCTGATGCGCAATGCACCAAACGATATGTTTTGTGCATTAGGTAAAAACGATCAGAAAATATACATAATACCGAGCACCAATATGGTAATTGTTCGGGTTGGAGAATCAGCATTTGGCGCAGATGCCTCTTCCCCTTTCGATACAACACTTTGGAATTACATCAATAAATTGGGTGATGGATGTTCACTCACTTCTGTAGATTATAAAAAAACGTTTACCGATATAAAACTATTTCCAAATCCTGCCAATAATTTTATTTCCTTCTCAGGATTATCGCATAACGGAATAATCCGTTATAGTATTCATAATCTTTTAGGACAAACAATTAAAGAGGCTGATACATATAATCACTCTATTGATGTTTCAGATTTAGAAGCCGGTCAATATATTCTCACTTTACAAAGTGATGAGTCACAGGCAGTCAAACAGTTTGTGAAGAATTGAAGATTTAGTATCTTCATTTTAGAAATAGTTTTTAATTGCGATATTTTATTTTCTTCATACTGATTTACGCAGCTGCTTTTTCTTATGCTCAAACTACGAATAGCAAAGATGAAGAAGGATACATTTTATTTTCTCCCATTACGAACAAAAATGTTTACCTGATTGATAAATGTGGTAATTTAATTAATAGCTGGCAAACAGACCGCATTCCGGGTCAAGCTACTTATTTATTAGAGAACGGAAGTTTAATACGGGCAGGACATGATCTAAGCCCATTTTATAATATAGGCGGAAAAGGCGGTTATATAGAGCAATTCGACTGGTATAATAACAAAATATGGTCTTTTAAACTTTCTGATTATGATAATTGCCTGCATCACGATTTTAAAGTTTTAAAAAATGGAAATATTTTAGCATTAGTATGGTCGGAAGTTCGTCCTTTAACAAAAGTTATAGAGATGGGAAGAAATCCTGCTCTTAACAGTACATGGGTATTAACAGAAAAGGTTGTTGAGATTCAGCCATTGGGAAAAGACTCGGGAAAAATAATATGGGAGTGGGATTTATTTGACCACTTAATTCAGGATTTCGATTCGACCAAAAGTAATTATGGAATTATACGTAATCATCCGGAACTGGTGAATATTAATTATGTACAGGAAATTGCGCCAAACTGGGTTCATATAAACTCCATCGATTACAACGAAAACTTAGATCAGATTTTGTTAAGTGCGCGTTTATTTAGTGAAATTTGGGTAATAGACCATAGTACCACTTCTGTTGAAGCAAAAGGACATACAGGTGGCAAATACGGAAGAGGCGGAGACTTATTATATCGTTGGGGTAATACACGAGCTTATAACAGAGGTGATACCACAAATCAGCAATTTTTTTTTCAGCATGATGCAAAATGGATAAAATCAGGTTTCAAACATGAAGGAAAGATTTTGGTTTTTAATAACGGATTAAACAGACCGGATGGAAAATATTCTACAATAAATATAATATCACCTCCAATTAATATTAATACTCATACTTACAGCATAGACAACATAAATCCATTTCTCCCTGTAAAACCCGACTGGACATATAAACTTCCTACTGAGTTTTATTCTTCCTACCTATCCGGTGTACAGCCACTGAAGAATGGTGGATACCTGATTTGTTCCGGCACTAATGGGATTTTTTTTGAAATTGACAGTTTACAACATAAAGTTTGGGAATACACGAATGCAGTAATTCCTTTTGGAGTAAAAACAATTGCTGATTCCTCAAAAAACAATAATGTCTATAAATGCAGTTTTTATTATCCTGATTTTAGAGGTTTTAAAGGGAAAAATCTTAAGGAAGAATAAAGATTTATTTTCAGGAAAACTAAATGAAGAAACTAATCTTCTATTTTAATTTTTGAAGTAGATATACTTCCATCACTCATTTCCAGCTTTAGCATATATATTCCATCCGGAATATTCTGTGTCCGAATAGTATGTATTTCATAATTATCTGCTTTGCTCTCATAGACTTTCATACCTAACATATTCAGCAGTGAAATACTTTTGACATCCTCTGCTTCAATAGTCAATATATCTTTTGCAGGATTTGGGTAAATCTTTATTTCTCTTTTTTTATTCACTTCAGACACCAATACAATTCTGCTATAAGAGAATTTACCCGAAAAGTCGGTTTGTTTTATTCTGTAATAAGAAACACCCGGAAAAGGGTTTTTATCTGTAAATGAATAGTTCGCCACATTATTTTTATTCGTACCATTTACAATACCACATTGTGTCCATACAGACAAATCTTCCTGCGAACCATGATGGTTTGATGCTTCCAACAATTCATTTGTTTTTTCTATCGTAAAAAAGTAATTATTCACTTCTGACAATGTTGTCCAGTTAACAGATACTTCTGTTTCACTAATTTTTTTAGCACTTACAGTACTCCAGAAAACCGGTAATAAACCGCCAAAATTAATAAACATATCAGTATTAGGCGTACACCCGGCAACAGGATTTCCTGCTCCTTCCACACCAAATACTCTCATAGAATCAGGAATCACATTCGTAACAAAAGAAAAGTTTGTACATTGTTGTGATGCGTTTCCGCAATTTGCTGTTGACGTTACGCATTGATAAGGCTTGGTCACACATGGTGCAATTCCATAATAACCCGGGTCAATATACATAATAGTACCTTTCGAATTAAATGGCGAACCTTGTGCACCAATATTAGTACCCGGCATAGAGCAAGTAGTAAATGAACCGGTCATATTTGCAGGAGAAAACGAACTTATTGTGAATGAACCTGACTCATAAAAAGCGAATACAACTGATCGTGTATCATTATCTGCGCCTCTTGTAGCGCCTGTTAATCCGCCTCCTACACAAAGTTTAATTGTAATGGTATAAGGTCCGGTTCCTGTAATAGTAAGTAAAGAAACACTTGATAAATTGCATGAGAAAATATTAGTGATAGGCAGTAAACACCATAAAAACAAAAAGATAGCTTTTGAATTGTACAAATTTCTCATAGTAATGGTGTAATAAATATACACCAAAAAAATAAATTATATATTAATTGGGATTAAGAAAATACAGTTAAACTGACTGCTTTAGAAAATAAAACTGGTTATTTACAGCTATTTCCTGATTAATTGTATCGTTTTGATACGAACAGGCTTTAATGGTCTATCATTTTTATCTGTTTCTACCTCAGCAATTTTATCAACGATTTTCATGCCCTTAATTACTTCACCATAAATCGTATAATTCATATCTAAGTGAGGAATACCGCCAATTTTTCGATATACATTTTTATTTGCTTCAGGTGTTTCATTTCCTGTTCGTATTTTTGCTTTGATAAAAGTGGAATCATTTGCAAGTTTCCCCTGCACAATATAAAACTGACAGGCCGATGATGCTTTCTCAGGATTGTTATCTCTCGCCTGAGCTAGCACGCCTTTTTTATGAAAATACTTTGGATTGAATTCTGCCGGAATAGTATACCCTAAATCACCCTCACCAAGAAGAGCTGTATCGCTTGCATTTTTAGACGTTGGATCGCCTCCTTGTATCACAAACCCTTTTATAACGCGATGAAACAACAGGCTATCATAAAATTTTTCTTTTACTAACTTGATAAAATTATCTCTGTGTTTTGGTGTTTCATCAAACAGTACTACCGTTATGTTTCCGTAATTGGTAATAATTTTTGCTTTATAGGTTTGTGCGTTTAATTGTATAAACGAAATACAAAACAACAATAAAATACAAGAAAAATTTTTCATAGATATGCTTACTTTTTGATTATTAAAAATAAGCAATTTAAAACACATAGAAATATAGAAATTAAAGCACAATAGCAAGTAGACTTCTATTCGTTTGTAAAAGAATATCATAGAAAATTCATCTTCGATGAATACTATGTTTTATTATGGCGAACTTAATAATAAGAAGAACCAAAAAGTCTTCTCAGGCTATGTGTCTATGTGTTAAAAAAATCACTCAATATTTATATCTTTATTAAATGGAAACATTTCAAATACAGGGTGATATTATTTTATTGAATCAACTTCTAAAAGCTTTAAACTGGTGTGAGAACGGTGCACAGGCAAATGCTGTGATTGATAAAGGTTTAGTAAAAGTAAACGGGAAAGTGGAATTGCGCAAAAGAAATAAACTTACAAAAGGATTTGTTGTAGAGTTTGATGGCAATAAAGTCAAACTAGTACAATTTTAATAATAGTGAATTAAAGTAATATAATTACAACCCGGCACCTTTTTTAATTTCATCTACTACCCCGGGATCCAGCAAGGTAGAAGTATCCCCTAAATTACTAATATCACGTTCCGCAATTTTTCGTAAGATGCGACGCATAATTTTTCCGCTACGCGTTTTCGGCAAGCCGGAAACAATCTGTATTTTATCAGGTTTCGCAATCGGTGAAATAATCTTAGACACCACTTCTTTTATTTCATTTTCAAACGCCAGGATATTCAACACATGTAAGCTGTTATCAATGCCGGCACTTTCTTCCATAGGTGCGTCTGTATCTACCATCCCCTTCTCAATACTTTGTTTATCTACGATTACAAAAGCATAAATACCTTGTCCTTTTATTTCGTGTGGATAGCCTACCACAGCACTTTCAATTACATACGGATGTTCATTTATAGCATTTTCTACTTCTGCAGTTCCCAAACGGTGCCCACTTACATTCATTACATCATCCACGCGACCTATAATTCTGTAATAGCCATCATCATCCCTCCTGCAGCCATCACCTGTGAAATATAAATTATCAAACGTAGCAAAATAGGCTTGTCGGCAACGCTCATGGTCACCAAAAGTAGTACGAATAATACCCGGCCACGGAAACTTCATGCATAATAATCCTTCTACATTATTTTCCGTAAGTTCCTTTCCATGTGCATCTACTAAAACCGGCTGAACTCCGGGCAAAGGTAATGTCGCGAATGTAGGTTTGGTAGGCGTAACATGTGCGATTGGTGAGATGAGAATTCCGCCTGTTTCTGTTTGCCACCATGTATCCACTACAGGACATCTTTCTTTACCAATATTATCATGATACCAAAACCATGCTTCTTCATTTATCGGCTCGCCTACTGACCCAATTACTTTTAAAGAATTTAATTTATAGGGTTTCACAAAATCTAAACCGTTTGCCATCAATGAACGGATAGCTGTTGGTGCCGTATAAAATTTTGTGACTTGCAATTTATCTATTGTTGCCCAGAAACGTCCTGCATCCGGATATGTTGGAATTCCTTCAAACATTACAGTCGTAGCTCCATTTAACAGAGGGCCATAAACAATATAGGAATGACCGGTTATCCAGCCGATATCAGCCGTACACCAAAAAATATCATCCGATTCATATTGAAAAACATTTAAAAAAGTATAGTATGTATATACCATATAACCGCCACAGGTATGCACTACACCTTTTGGTTTTCCGGTACTACCCGAAGTATATAATATAAACAGAGGATCTTCACTGTCCATCTCTACAGCATCAAAATGTGTTGCTGCTTTTTGTATTTCGCTATGCCACCAAACATCTCTGCCAAGTTGCATATTTATATCTTGTTGTGTACGTTTGTAAACTATAACTTTTTCAATAGAAGATACATTCATTAAGGCTTCATCACAGATTTCCTTTAATCCCACAATTTTACTTCCTCTGTATAAACCGTCGGCTGTTATTAAAACTTTACAAGCAGAGTCATTTATTCTGTCTGATAAAGATTGTGCTGAGAACCCGGCAAATACTACAGAATGTATGGCTCCAATTCTTGCACATGCTAATACAGCAACAGCTAATTCAGGAATCATTGGCATATATAAACAAACTCGATCGCCTTTTACAATCCCATTATTTTCTAACACATTGGCAAAACGGCAAACTTGTTCATGGAGTTCTTTGTAGGTAAGAATTCTATTAGCTTCATTAACATCATTGCTTTCCCAGATTATTGCTGGTTTATCAGGCTGCGTGATAACATATCTGTCCAGACAATTTTCTGTAATATTTAATTTTCCGTTCAAAAACCATTTTACATCAGGCTCTTTAAAATTCCATTCTAATGTTTTATCCCATTTCTGTTTCCATAGGAAAGTGTCAGCAATTTCATCCCAGAATTGTTCGGGATTTTCTATACTTCTTTTATAGGTTTCCTGATATTCTGCGAACGATGTTATTTTATGTGCCATACGTTTAGTGATGAGTAATTAATAATTAGAAAGTTAATAAAATTATCCTTACTAAATAATTAGTTTTGAAATTTATGCTTATTATTATCTTATGCAATTCGGAAGATTAAGTAATATTAATGAAGTAGATTTTAGCTTACCTAAAGACCATGCAGATACTACACATCTTCTAAATAAAAAACGTAATAGGGATTTAGAAATTTATGTGGGTTGTCCTATCTGGTCGCATCAGGATTGGGTTGGTAAAATCTATCCTAAGACTGCAAAAGAAAAAGATTTCTTAATGTATTATGCACAGCAATATAATTCTATCGAGCTGAATGCAACCGGTTATAATATTCCTACATTAAGCAGTATTCAGAAATGGACATCTGTTGTTCCTGATACATTTAAATTTTGCCCGAAAGTGACACGTATTATCAGTCATGCAAAAAATGTTTTTGAAAAGGAAGAAGTGTTTAATATCTTCATTGAACATGTATTGCATTTTGAAAAGAATCTAGGATGTACATTTTTCCAGTTTCCACCATATTTTAAATCAAATCAATTAGACGGTTTAATAAAATTACTGGATACGCTTCCTGGGAATTTTGAATTGGCAATAGAATTACGTCATGAAGAATGGTTTAAAGAAAGTGTAGCCTTTAATGAATTAAGTGATTACCTAAAATCAAAGAACTTCGGTTTGGTGATTACGGATGTTTCTGAAAGGCGCGATGTGTTGCATCAGCGTTTTACTAACAAAACCGCTTTTATACGTTTTACTGCAAATGATTTGCACCCTACAGATTATTCTCGTTTAGATGAATGGACAACGCGCATTTCCAGATGGATAGAAAATAGTTTAGAAAAACTTTATTTCTTTGTGCATACACCTGAGAAAGCCTTATCACCTGAATTAGTATACTATTTTATTCAGGAATTGAATAAGAAAGCAGGAACAAAAATAAGTCCGCCAAAACCGTTAATTGACCGGAGTCAGCAGGATTTATTTGGATAAAATCTTTACTTTTGATACAAGACAATTTAAGTACAATGAATCGAATCTTATTTCTGCTATTACTTATTCCATCTGCAATGGTCTCCTCCAAAGGAAATAAGAAATCAAAAGATATTATCACCTACCCAGCAACAAAGAAAATTGAGTATACTGATACATATTTTGGAACAAGTATAGAAGACTCATACCAGTGGCTTGAAAAAAACTCTTCGGTTGATGTAAAAGATTGGGTCAAAGCACAAACAGAAGTAACTGACCGTTATTTTAAGAAGCTATCTTATTTAAAATATAAAATGGCTGAATGCATTGACAGTATAGGAAGTATTAAAACAATATGGGATGCAGTATACAATCATGGAAATTATTTTTTTACAACCTATGTAACTCATTATGATATACAGCCTGTAATTTATATTCAAAGAGGAAAAAATAAACTACCGGAAGAATTTATTAATCCAAATAGCATTGACAACAATGGTCTAACATCCGTAAAAATATTATCTTTTTCAAATGATGGTAAATATTTAGCCGCCAGCATTAGTAAAAATGGAAGCGACTGGCAAGAAATTTGGGTATATGATATTGCTACAGGAAAAAAACTTTCCGATAAAATAGAATGGATGAAATTTTCAAATCTGTCATGGTACAAGAAAGGATTCTTTTATACTCGATTTTCAATGCCATCTAAAGATGTAAAATTTATTGAACAAAACAAATACTGTCTGATATATTATCATAAATTAGGTGATTCTCAGGACAAAGACAGTCTTACTTATTCAACTAAATTATCAGGTTCTAATTTACCTTTTATTAGAATAAGTGATGACGAAGAATATATGTTTCTTACAACTGAAAATAGAGAAATAAAATGGAAAAGAACAAAAGATATAAATGCTGATTATAAATTGTTGTATATTGATAGTATTGAAAAGCAATTATTCAAATTTGTAGATATATTAAATGAGAAATTTTTGGTGTTGACAAATTATAAATCACCAAATGGCAGGCTTGTATTAATAGATCCTGAAAATAATAATCCTAACAATTGGAATACCATTATACCAGAAGATAAAGAAGCATTAATTCATGATGTGAATGTTACCAAACAAAAAATATTCATAACATATTCTAATAAAGGAACCAATAAATTATGTGGTTTTGACACTACTGGAAAAAATAAAAGTGAGATTATCTCTGTACCAGGCCAAATTGAAGTATCCGGAAGTTCTAAAAATGACACTATACTTTTATACGGTTTTACATCATTTGTTTATCCTTATACTGTATTAGAATATAATGTAAAAAATGGCTATTCAGATTATTATAACCAACCCACATTTTCTTATACACCTGGGAAATATATAGCTAAAAAGATAAGCTATTTTTCTAAAGATAGTACGATTATACCAATGTATGTTGTGTATAAAAAAGGATTAAAGTTTGATGGGCAAAATCCAACTTATTTGTATGGTTATGGAGGTTTTGGTATAAATATGGAACCATTTTTTTCAAAAGAGGTAATTACATTATTAGAAAATGGTGGCATCTTTGCAATGCCAAGCTTACGTGGTGGTGGTGAATTTGGCGAAACGTGGCATAAAGCAGGCAGCCTTTTAAACAAGCAAAATACATTTGATGATATGATAGCTGCTGCAGAGTATTTAATCTCAAATAAATACACTTCAAATGAAAAATTAGGAATTGCAGGTGCAAGTAATGGTGGATTATTAGTTGGTGCATGTATTACTCAACGTCCTGATTTATTCAAAGTTGCTATTATACAGGTTGCTGTTCTGGATATGTTATGTTATGATAAATATACAATTGGCTCAGCATGGCAATCAGAATATGGTACTTCTAGTCAATCAAAAGAAGTGTTTGAATATTTAAAAGGTTATTCTCCATACCACAATCTAAAACCAAATACCAGGTATCCGGCTACATTAATTATGACAGCGGACCATGATGATAGAGTTGTTCCTGCACATAGTTATAAATTTGCTGCACGTTTACAAGAATATAATGACAAAACAAATCCAACTATTATACGAATTGAAGAAAATGCAGGTCACGGTCAAACCAATGCAGGGAATAAAGAGTATTCTGAGACAATTGACAAATGGGCATTTTTTTACTGGAATATTGGATTAAAGAACTTAACAATAAAAAAATAATTACAATTGTCGGATAAAGAAAAATACGTTCAATTCTGTTCGGATAAAAATAACGAAACTGAAATTCCTGTTTTTCTTCAACCTTTTTGGTTAGATGCAGTTGCAGAAAACTGGGATGTTGCAATAATAATTAATGATGGTAAAGTTATAGCTGCCTTGCCTTACTGTTGGAAAGGTAATTTATTGACGAAACGTATCTACTTGCCTGTTGTGAGTTTCTATCAATCTGTTTTATTTTTTACGGATGCTGACAAAACAACCAAACAAAAACTTTCCGAACAACTGATACAACAATTACCTAAAACTGTAAAATCCTATTTCAAGTTTTTACCTGAACATTCAGCTATTAATTTATCCAAATCAGCTTTTACAAAAGAAGAATATGAAACGTATATTATCTCAAATAAACATGAAATAAATTTAAGTTCAAACCAAAAGAGGAATGTTCAGAAAGGAAATAAATTAAATTACGTTGTTAAAGAAAGCAAGAATTCTGAAGCATCTTTCACATTGCTAACTTCTACATTTGTCCGTCAAAATATAAAACCAAAAATTACATTAGCTGAGTTTAAGAAATTAAACACATTAGTGACTAAACATCAAGTTGGAAAAACAATGGATTGTTATGATGAACAAAAGAACCTGTTAGCATCAGCATTTGTTGTGGAAGATGTATCTACAGTTTATTACTTATTCGGAGGCTACAATACAACTTATAAAAGCTCCGGAGCAATGACTTTCTTATTACATTTCCTTATTCAGGATTCTATTAAAAGAAATTTAGAATTCAATTTTTGTGGCAGTTCAAAAAAATCAATAGCAACATATTTCGCCGGATTTGGTGCAACTCCACAAACCATCTCTATTTGGAAAAAAGGAATTCTTTCTTAAGTATTTTTATCAGATACTCATAATCATATCTCTTATTTCTGATAATTTAGCTGTTTTAAAATCTAATTTCAAATTAATATCCGACTGCTGATTAATAGTCTGTTTTGCATAAGCAGGCGTTAAATCATCCTTCAAGCCAATGGCCACAATAACAATATCTTTATTTTTAGGCAAGCGAATACTATACATACCTTTTTTTGTTAATGGAATTGATATCTGGCTACTGATATCTTTTACAATTGCAAATATGTTTTTGTCTTTAAAATTGTAATCAGGAATCTGTAATGTAAAAATATCTTCCTGTTTGTATCCTGCATATCTGTCACAATTAATCCATCCGAAAGTATTTAATGATGCCTGATAAAAGGTATTAAAGTTTACAGGATTAAACAATCCCAACTTCACCTCCTCTTCTGTCAATTTATCCATACATGTTGCAATATGTTTTACCACTTCTTTATCTTTTCTCATCATTTCATGCAAATTGATTCTGCATGTTAACGGATAAACCATATTGTATATACTGTTTGAACTGGTCATAAAATTCTTGTAAAATTTCAAATAAGGGAATTCATATTTAATCGCTGCGTCTAGTTTTTTATTTGCATCAGAATATAATTTTAAATATCGTTCATCAAAATCTTTTACACGTGCTAGCTTATTGCATTGCTCCAATATATCAGCATAAATATCATGAGAGTATAATATCTTATTCCGGAGTTTGAACAAAATGCTATTTTTTCCGTACTCAAAACTTCTGACAAATGCATCCTGATAAACTGCCAGACGATATGTATTCATTTCCTGTACCTTTTGTTTTAATGTATCTTCATAAGCTTTATATGCAACGTGGTAATTTTTAAATCGCTCAGGATAACTTGCTGTATCAGACACATACTTTGCAAGTTTTATTTTATATTTTGCCAGTTGTTTCTGATAAAATACCATATCATTTTCATATGCTTCATGAATTATTTTTTGTTGTTTTGATTTTGACATAAACATCTTTCTATACCATGGAATCTTATATTTTGAGGCAGTAATAACCGGCTCTACCGGTGCAAATAGCTTCGATGGATATATCGGCTTTACAGGTTTTACAGGTAATATCAAATTATAATTCTTCAGAAAAGAATCCAACTCAGAAACCAAATGCCAGTTTTTGATGATGGTATCATTTAATTCAAGATAAGGTCGCTTTCCTTTAAAAGATGTCGATTTTTCAAAGCTGGTATTTGTATTCTCCCATTTTACCAACCCATTCAGGATTGTATTTTGTGGGGAATATACAGTCATATTATCCTGTACATTCTTTTTATTAATCTGAACTGTATAGTACAGATTATCTTTCATTTTAAGCTCTGTATTATTACTAAAAACTGTGAGTTTGTACATCCCACCGCTTTCCAGCAAACCTTCGTTGCTTTCAGCCAATACATTACTGAAAAAACCTTGTGTTGCATTGGTAACTTCCGTAAGTACAACTTTTATTTTCTTTAAATCCGGTTTCTGATTTGCAGGTGTTGCAAAACAATCAGGTGGAAAAATAAACCGCATACCATTTTTACCTTCTATAAAATTTTCTTTTGTATTATCTAATATAAATACCTGCTCAGGATTACCGTTCATTTCTTTGACTACATCAGTAGCTGTTTTAATATCAAAGACTCTTAAAATAATTTCCACTCTCCTGTTCTTACTTTTATTTATTTCGCTTATATTTTGAAGTACCGGATTTCCTTCACCCTTAAAATTTTTATCTATCAAAACTTCAGGAAGTCCATTCTTTAGTAATAATTCAGAAACATTATTCGCTCTGCGTTTTGACAAATCAATATTATAATTACTACTACCGTCAGAATCTGTATAACCGACTATATAAATCTCTTTATACTGATTATTAGACGAAGTACTTTTAATGAACTCAAGTAGTTCTTTATACTGAACTGCATTCAAAGTATCAATATCTGAGTCAAAATAGAAGGTAGATTTTATGTCTCTGAAAGCAAATAAATGGCATTGTGTTATAACTAACACTACAGTTATTAAATGTCTCATAAGATGGCTGATTTATACTTCCAAAACGAAATAGTTTATGATTTATTGTGTATCAACAGACCAATCTGAGATAATAATTGTTGTTAAGAAAAAATTGATTTGTATACTTTAAGATTATTTATTAACAATAATCTTAAAAATGAAAGCAGCAATCTTAAACAATATAAATGCAAAGGATTTAGATAGTTTTGAGGCTGAATATAACAACATATACACTACAAAAATAAATTTCAATTGCAATGTATTAAGTTGCCTCAATATTCCTATGTTATTTTCCACCAATCCATCAACTTTCAGCTTGACTAATAAAGGCTGAATAAAGTTTATAGTTTGAAAAAATGCAGACTTTCTGTCTTCATCAACTAATTTTGAAGAGAAGACAAGAAATAATTGCATGAAAATTCTATTAAACCAAAACGTAAAAAAATAATTATTCTCAGGAATTTCTACTGCTGAATACTTGGTCAAATAAAAAGAAACCGATTTTTGTCTGTCATTTAATACAGAAATATTTATTTTTCTTGACAAACTGATGGCATTATATTTATAGGTATATGACACGAAAGGAACGTAACACAATACGGGCTTACTCATCAATATATCCAATACAAAAAACATATCTTCCAATGTCTTAGTATCGTAAAATGTGATATTATTCTTTTTAATAAATTCTGTTCTATATGCTTTTGCCCATAACGCAGGACATTTATCGGCAATAAGAAAAGCTTTATCTGTGAAATTATCTTTATACGTATCTAACATATCCGTATTAAAATTCTTTTCGTTTAGCCTACCTGAAGCCTGCTCTTCCAGAAAATCAAAAATGAGTAAATCTTTTGATTCATAATTATTATAGACAGTTTGAGCAAAATTTTCAGAAATTAAGTCATCTCCATCCAGGAAGGTAAAGAAAACACCTCTCACTACTGACAGACTAAAATTTCTGGTTGCAGCAACACCACTATTTGTCTGGTAATAATATTTTATCCGACTATCTTTTAATGAATAGCTTTTAACAATTTCAGCTGTATTATCTGTTGAACCATCATCGACAATAATTATTTCAATATTTCCGTAAGATTGATTTATTGCAGAAAGCAAAGAAGATTCAATATATTTTCCAACGTTGTATGCTGTAATTATTATAGACAGAAATGGTTCTGAGCTGTTCATATTCTATTTAATATTGTATTACAGAGCCGGTTTTTTATTACGATTATACAATAAATACACCAATCCGAAAATAATTATGTAATAAATCAAATTACCAATTAAAACAATGTTATTCGTTAATGAATATAATTTAGGTTTAAATTCGAATGTAATTTTATGTTCACCTGCTTTTACTTTCATGCCACGCAAAATATAGTTCACCCGAATATGATCAGCCTGTTTTCCGTCAACATAGGAAATCCAATCCTGATTGGGGCGATAGATTACTTCCGAAAATACCACAAACTCATCTTTAGGTGATTTAAAATTATACTCTAATTTCATTGGATCTTTTGTATCTGTCATAGTTATAAATCTTCCATTCGTTTGTTTAACAGAATCAGTATTCGGAATAATATCTTTCAGATATGTATCAAACTCTTTGCTGATAATTGCTGTATTAGCCGGATTTATATCTCTTACTTTTAGAATTTCTTCTTCCGGTGTATTCACTTTTTCGATATTATTTACAAACCAGACATTTCCCAAAGCATACTGATTTTGTATCACTCCATTTGCTTCCGGTGATTGTTTCAAATATTTTGTATTGAGCATATTCAAATAATTTGCATGAGCAAATCCTGCTTTGTTTATCATTTGAAAATCATAACTCAATCCATATTCAACTATATCCTGATACCTTCTCAATTTTGCAGGACTGTAACCACCAATAGTGCGATGGTAATAAGCAGGATTTGCACTATTGAAGATATCTACCGTAAAATCCACCATCCTTGCCTTGTCTTTATTTTGTGACAGAATTGCAACGTCTGCAGGCGTTTCGGGAAATGCATTCATTTCCAGTGATGCCTTTTCTTCAAAATCATTATCATTTAAATAACGCTTACTTATTACCCAGAAATCAACAAGAATTAATAAAGTTAAGACACTTAAAATAACAGATTGTTGTCTGAATTTCCCAAATGCAAATGCGAATAATAATGCAGCAGCCAAACCAACAAAAATCAACGAACGAATAGAATCCGAACGCATTAAAGATGCTCTATCTTTTTTTAAAGCGGAATATATATCATTTGCAAAATCCTGATTGCCGGTCATTTGTGTCAACTGTTCTTTGAACTGATCATCAGAAGATTTTCCATTGCTGATGGCTTTTGACTGAAACGGAAATATACTTCCCAAAACAATAAAGAACACCAATATTCCTCCAACAATACCAGTTGATAATTTTAGTGTTTTTAATCTGTTTGTTTTATCAGAAATGCTGTCGTCAAAGAAATCTTTTAAGCCAAGAACACCTAACGTTATCATTAATATCTGTGCCAACGCCAAAATCATAGTGGGTGCACGAAATTTATTAAACATCGGCACTATATTGTATAATAAGCGATAAAACGGTTCAAAATTTTTCCCCATCGCAATCAATACAGAAAGAATGATGCTAACAACTATCCACCATCTTAAATTGCCTCTGTAAGCGAATAAACCAAATACAAACAAGAAAATAACAATTGCACCAAGGTAGACAGGTCCTTGCACAAAAGGTTCACTACCCCAGTATAATGGCATTTGCTGAACAAACTGCCCTGCCTGTTGTGGAGAAACACCTTTATCAGATAATGTTTTATAGACATTTGAATTTTCATCTAATCCTGCACCGGAAGAACCTCCGACAAAATTCGGCACCAGTAAACTACCTAATTCTTCTATACCGAAACTCCAGTTTGTTGCATAATCAAAACCAACTCCTTTTTCACTTGTCGTTGATTTATTTTTGCTTTCCTGGCTTCCAGGATTCATCTTGGCTTCGTTTAAAATTGCGGTACCACGGGTTGTATCTTTGGAAAAATCATTCACAAAATAATTATAGAAATTCATCATGCCAGCAATGGCAAATACTCCAATCAATATTGAACCAACGGTTAGTACGTGTTTTACTTCGCCTTTTATAAATCCCTGTATGGACTGAATTAGAATATAGATACCTATCAACAATAAGCTGTAATAAGCTATCTGAATGTGACCACCACTAATACTTTCATTTACAAAAATCAATGATATTATAACGCCCCAGATATATTTCTTTTGAAACAACAACCATATTCCGGCAAACATGGGAAGAAATTTACCTAATGTAGTTATTTTGGTTATGTGTCCGGCATCCAAACTAATAAAATTAGAAGTACAGAATCCAACTGCTATTGCTCCAATTAGCGAAAGTAAGGGATTTCGGACAAGCACATAAAAACCAATAAAAGAACAAATTAAGAGTAACAAAATTCCCATTGCCGGATCAGGGATTGAACCGATAACTTTGTAAACGAATGCACGTGGAAAGAATTCTGTAATTTTTGAATATTCAAATCCGCCCATTAAAAAAGCGGGCATTCCTCCAAACATGCGCGATGACCATAGAGCAACATGCCCGGTTGTTGCTTTTACATCTGCAACTTCTTTATTCATCGCAAGATACTGATTGCTATCATGTGTAGACAATCGCATACCTTCCATTAATGGTTTACAATAAAGGAATGTGAGTACAAGAAACAATAATAATATTGCAGGAACTAAAATCTTATTCGACAACTCAAAACCTGATTTATCTGAGTTGGATTTCTTATTTATTGTTACGTTTGATTGTTTTGCATTTGTTGCTGCAGGCTTAACAGGTTGCTTTTTTGACATGTAAAATGATTTATTACAAATTTACAATTTTATCCATGAATTCGGAATAATATCCGGCGAATTTACCGACTTATCAACATACCATTTGTCAGGTGCTATTACAATTTTTTCCGGGTTATTATTTAGCCATGCAGCCCACCAACTAAATGTAGAATTTGCAATGATATTGTGCTTGCATAAACTCATCAATTGCATATCTATATATGAACTGCCGGGATTATTATTATTTGTGACAAAGAAAGCTGGTGAAGAGAATTCCAAATTATTTTTTGCCCAGTTTATATCATCTGAAAAAATAAAGAAAACAGGATTTGAAATTTTATCTGATATTATTCTTATTGCTCTTTGATAATAATCTTGTGAAAGGGATGCGAATTTTTGTGCATTTCTTTTTATGGAAATATAATCTCCGCGTCTGATGTGAACGGAAACAGCATTACAATTTGATATCTGTGCTTCCCATTCAGCATTTATATTATCTAGTTTTTGTACAAATACAAAATCAGACCTCAGTTCATTTTCAATAGATTTAAAATAAATTTCAGATTGAAAATTTCCTTTTACATAACTATTATCTTTTATTTTGAGGATTTCTGCATCAAAGCCGGAAACCGGTTCACTTACAGAGTTATAGTTGTTTTCATACCATTTTGTTCTTATCCAATGTTCTGCTTTGGCAAATGGATACAAGACAAAGTTACTCGATATAATATTAGATTTTTGTGATGCTCTAATATTAAAAATATGTAGCTCATACTGCATGGGGGTAGCCCATTTTTTAAATGGCAATTTACTTTGAAGAAAAGAAGTATCAAGCACCAAAGTTGTATTGTTTATGGAGGCGAGATATTTTCCGAATGCATATTGAAACATTTGATTGCCTAATCCGCCTTTTAGCTGTACTATTATCATAGTCAATATGTTTTTTCAACAGGATATTAATGTAAGATAATTATTCTTACCTTTATTTTCTTAATTATTACCACCCAATTTTATTTCAATCGCAAACAATTACACAATGTTTCTGAAGATAAAAAGAATAATATCATTGTTTCTGTCAAATTTTGTTATTTTTTGTATAATACCTTATAAAAAGAAGTGTTTTATTACCTGTGCGGGCAAAACAGATGGATTAGGAGCACAGGTACAAGCCATTTATTCTGCTCAATTATATTGTTTATTAAATAACATTGTGTATTGTCATACCCCATTAAATAATATTGCTCACAATTATGACAACAATTCAGCATTTAATCAAGAAGCTGAACATTTTTTTTCATTCTCTCTTGGTGAAAAAGGAATTGATGAATTTGACTCATCGTATAAAATAATAAATCTCGACAATTTCACCTCACAAACATTCATTCAGATTTTCCTGTATTTGTTTTCTTCTAACCCAAAAGTGATTTTCAGTAAATCACATTATCATAATTATATAAATAAATATTCGACAAAGTATTCACTTATTAAAAAGAAACTGCAGGATAAATTTTATAAGCATCCTAAAAAAGAAACTATAAAATATAACGATAAATGTTTACACCTTGCATGCCATATACGCCGCGGTGATGTAGATAGTAACGATGAAGTGCGTTATACAGACAATGAAATTATTTTCAATAAACTAAGTGAACTTTTAATTGCATTTAAGCAACTGGGTATTAATAGCCAAATTAATATCTTCTCACAAGGAAAAATTGAAGACTTTGGCAAACTCGGAGATATTGCAACATTATACCTGAATGGAAATGTATTCAATGACTTTTACAATTTGGTTAAAGCTGATGTTTTTATAATGGCAAAGAGTTCTTTTAGTTATTCGGCTGCTTTACTGTCTGATGGAGTTATTATCTATGAACCATTCTGGCATCCTCCTCTAAATGAGTGGTTCATTTCTCAGAAAGAATTTTTTAAATCAGAAGCATTTCTGAAAAGAGTTAGTTCAATATATTCGACAAAATAAGTTTTTCAAGCGTTTATTATATAAAGCAATTTATTTATCTTTAAATGCTCTATAATCATACTAATGAGAATAAAAATATTTTTAGATCCTGATACGTTTTATATACAAAAATATGGCGGAATTTCAAGAATATTTGCTGAATTCTGGTCCGATTGCAACCAAAGAAATGATATTGAAATTATTTGCCCTGTATTTTACAGTGAAAATCTTCATTTAAAAGAAAAAAACTTATTACCGGATACTTTATCTTTTCTGAGAAATATAAATCCGAAAATTAAAAGAATTTTCTTAAGGCCAATTTTAAAGAGGATAAGTTTTTTGTATTATATCTACTATTTAAGAAAACATAATTATGATGTCTTTTTATCGACAGCTCACAATCCTTATTTCTTAAATCATATAAAAGACAAACCATTTATTGTTACTGTATATGATATGATTTACGAATTATACCCGAACTATTTCAAAGATGAAAAGATAAAAGAAAATAAAAAAATACTAATAGAAAAAGCAAGCAGTATTATTGCTATTTCTCAATCTACCAAAAATGACATTTGCCGTTTGTATCCGCAAATCAATCCTTCAAAGATTGATGTAGTTTATTTAGCATATACGTTGAATAAAGAACCCGTAAAATTAGACTGGCTACCCAAACAATACTTCTTATTTGTCGGAAACAGAACGTTGTATAAAAGATTTGATATTTTTGTGAAAGCAACGCTGCCGCTCCTTTCACAGTTTCCGGATTTGAAGATTGTATGTGCAGGCGGCGGTTCTTTTGCATCGGAAGAAATAAATTATTTATCATCTCTGAATGTCAAAGAACGATTTATACAGTACAATTTTGAAGACAATGAAATTTACACTTTGTACCATAATGCTGTTGGGTTTGTTTTTTCATCAGAATACGAAGGATTTGGCATCCCTGCATTAGAATCTATGGGAAGTGGTTGCCCGACAATACTCAGCAAATCCAGCAGTTTACCCGAAATTGGAGAAAATGCTGCGCTATATTTTCAACCTAACAATGATAAAGAATTATCAGAAATATTACATAAATTACTGACCGATAAATCCTTCCGGGAAGAAAAAATCAACCAGGGATATGAACAGGAGAAAAAATTCTCCTGGAAAAAAACAAATGAACAATATATTTCCATAATAAATAAAGTTGTAAATAGACCATAGCATGAACAAGGCGATTATAACAGGTATCTCAGGTCAGGATGGATCATATCTTGCGAAGTTACTGCTTGAAAAAGGCTATCAGGTTATAGGTTTAGTGAGAAGCACTACTTCGAGCAATCTGAATGGACTAAACTATTTAAATATCCGGAATAAGGTGCTTATTGAAGAATGTGATTTACAGGATTTATCACAAATCATTACCTGTATCCAAAAATATCAGCCGACTGAAATATATAACTTAGCAGCGCAAAGTTCTGTATCATTGTCTTTTGCACAACCAATCGGTACTTTTCATTTTAATACTATTTCTGTTTTTAATTTACTGGAAGCGATAAAACTGACGGATAAACAAATCAAATTTTATCAGGCGAGCAGTAGTGAAATGTTTGGTGAAGTAAAAAAGCTTCCAATTACTGAAGACACAGAATTTCATCCCAAAAGTCCGTATGCAATTTCTAAGGCTGCAGCACACTGGACTTGTGTAAACTATCGTGAAAGTTATAACTTGTTTATATGCTGTGGTATTCTTTTTAATCACGAATCACATTTGCGTAATGAAAACTTCTTTGTAAAAAAGATTATATCAAATGCGCACAAAATAAAAAATGGCACATTAGACGTACTCAAAGTGGGAGACTTGAATATCAAAAGGGATATTGGATATGCCCCTAAATATATTGAAGCAATGTATCAAATGATGCAACAACCAAAAGCCGATAATTATTTAATCTGCACCGGAAAGTCTGTTTCTTTGTCATACATTGTCGAATATATCTTTAATAAACTCAATATACCTACTTCAAAAATTATTGTTGACAAATCGCTGTTCAGACCATCTGAAATAAAAGACATTTTTGGAAGTACGGAGCATATAAATAAAAATCTAAACTGGCATTATGATTTAACCATTAATGAACTGTTAGATATTTTACTGGAAGAAGAAATGAGCCAATAATTGCTATTTTTTACGTCTTAGTATCTTATTTTTTAAGAAGAGTACATCCCACATAAAAGTTTTTGCATAAACTGCTAAAAATATTTTTACAGAAAAAATAAATTTGGGAATAGCACTCATTGAATAAATCTTTTGTTGAAAAATATCTTCAGAAGCATTATAAGCAATCGTCAAACCAATCAGGTTTCTTGATATAATATTATTAGAACCGATATTCCTGTTCATCTCTACTACATCCGTAGACATTCCGCCTTTTGTAATATGCATTGCAGTATTTTCGAGTACTTTTACCTTTCCACTATAAACTAAAGCTGCTAAGTACAACCAGTCGAACGCCATTTTATCTTTCAGTTCAATTTTTTTGCTTAATTCTGTTTTTCTTAGACTATAGAAATATCCGTTAAACCGAATCTGTTTATAATAATATTTAATTCTGTTGAACGTATTATTATCTGTGATTGAAACCAGATTCTCATTATCAATTAAAGTACCATCTTCTTTGTGATAACTGCAACTTCCACATGCCAGTGAATAATCTGAATTATTTATTAAGAATGCAATGCATTTTTCAATGTAATCTTTATCAAACCAATCATCATCAGCCAGAAAAACAAAATAATCTCCTGTTGCATTTGCCAATACAAATTTGAAATTATCAATCACCCGCAATGGTTTTTCCTGATAAA
This sequence comes from Chitinophagales bacterium, assembly GCA_046329785.1. Lineage (GTDB taxonomy): Bacteria > Bacteroidota > Bacteroidia > Chitinophagales > JADIYW01 > JADJSS01. Next base: position 417,647 of record JAXLTZ010000003.1, on the reverse strand, counting down.
AATATTGAATGCGCTTATCAATATTCAGATATTCCTTTACTACCAAATCCACATCTGTATTCGGAGAACAGTTGTTGGAAATTACAATCTCAATATTTTCGTATGTTTGTGCCAAGATTGATTCAATAGCTCTGCGAAGTTCGACAGGTCTATTGTAAACGGGCATACCAACAGTAACTTTCATCTTTGTATTCTACTTATCAGATAATTTCTACATTAAAAAAAGATTGTGCATAGGAGTTCATGGTCGGTTTGCAAATTAATTTTCCTTCGTTATTTTTAAATACAACCTGTTTGTCATCTATATTCATATCAATTACAGAAGTATAACTGGATATTGTAACCAATTTACCAATATGACAATCTCCTATCAAACTTGAATGTGCCGTAAGCGCAACACCTTTATCCATCACCGGGTATTTACCTTTATTCATACCAACTGTACATCCTTGCAGTGCAACAAAATAATCGCTGTAACTTGCTTTTCCCAGCATCGTTCCTACGCCATGAAAGACAAGAAAGATATCCGGAAGTTTTGTATCAAACATACAATCTATTCCGTGTAATGTTTTATTCAGATAATACAATTTATTACAAATACTTTTATGTTGTGTTTTAGTCCATATCGTATTTGCCAAATACCAGATATACATTAAATAATGATCACTGTGCAAATGATTAAATACAGCATTTTCACCGTTATAATAATTTTTCAAAGCAACTTTTGTATAACAAAATTCCAATCTTTCGAGTGCCATTGCAATACTGTCTTTATATTCAGATAAATTAACCGTTTCATTATCCGGGAATAAATAATTTAATTGCCTGCTCGTATAATCTATAAGCTGATCTGTATTAAGACTGGTTATCATTTTGTGTCGGTAATTAATTTTAACTTCGTATTATCTCCCCAGAAACTCATAGGTTCATAATCCGGATAGGGATAATAACCTAAATTAAGATTTATTTTCTTATTTACTGACAATAAATATTCAGAAACAAAGTCTTTAATTTTTATTGGGTTACCACTGCAGCAGTTTATAATCCCATTTATATTGTGCTGTATCGAGATTTTTACAATATATTCGGCTACCTTTTCAATAGGAAGATAATCTCGTATCTGTTCACCACCACTCATATTAAAAACGGATTCTTCATTTTTCAATGCTGTCTCCAACTGGCTTAATATTGATTTTGGATTTTGTCCTTTCCCGTACATATAAAACAATCTTACCCATTTGAAATTAAAACTATACATTTTATGCAAGGATTCAATTTTTTTTCTCAAATCATCTTTTGCCATTGCATATGGATTATCGGGGTATGTTGTCATTTCTTCTGACAAACATCCTTCCTGCATGCCATATTCAAAGCAAGTTCCTGTGACCGTTAAATCTTTTAATCCATTCCTAATTAAATTTTCCAGAAAGAGTGTATGCCTCGGCAAATTAGTTTCTACATGAAATTGTGATTTATAATTCGGCAACCCTTCCCAAGCGAGATGAATCATTAAATCAGGTGAATTAAAATACAGCAGGTAATTTGTAGTCTCCTCGTATTGATTCAAATTAAAAGGAATAAAAACTACTTTTGGAAACCATGAAAAACTGCTTGCCTTTTCTATACTGGTAGAAGTAGCAATTACAGTCACCTCATTTTTTAGTAATTCTTCGATAACGTAATTACCCACAAAGCCTGTTGCACCAGTAACTAATACCTTTTTCATGTCAAATAATCTCTAATGCAGGAATCGGAATAACAAATTTTCCACCCCATTCCTTAATATAAGAAAGTTGTCCTGTTAATTCTTCTTTTAAATTCCACGGAAAAATAATTACAAAATCCGGTTTATGTTCCTTTATATAATGTTCGTCTACAACAGGAATATGACTTCCCGGCAGATATTTATCTTGTTTATGAGGATTAGCATCTACCACAAAAGTGATTAAGTCATTTTTTATTCCGCAATAATTCAACAATGTATTTCCTTTCGCTGCAGCACCGTATGCTGCAACTTTTTTATTATTTCTTTTTTGTTCAATCAGGAAATCAGTAAAATCTAACTTTACCCGGAGTGCTTTCTGCTGAAACTCATTATAGTAATCAACAGTGGAAAGTCCCTGTTTTTTCTCTTTGGAAAGTAATTCAGACACCCTCTCAGAAATCACCTTACTTTCATCTGCTTTGTGCTTTGCATAAATTCTCAGAGAACCTCCATGTGTTGGAATTTCTTCTACATCGAAAATTTCCAGTGATTGCGATGCAAATATTTTCTGAACGGTATAAAAAGATAAATAAGAAAAATGTTCGTGATAAATTGTATCAAACTGATTATTTTCTACCAATTGCAGAAGATGCGGAAACTCCATCGTTATAACACCTTTATCATTTAAGATGATTTTCATACCACCAACAAAATCTACAATATCCGGCACATGAGCCAGCACATTATTCCCTAATAACAAATCAGCTTTAATATTACTTGCAACTAACTTTTCTGCGAGTCTAACTCCAAAAAAATCTACAACAGATTCTATTCCTTTTTCTTTTGCAGCATCTGCCGTATTTTTTGTAGGCTCAATACCCAAAACAGGAATATTCTTTTCTTTAAAATATTGTAACAGATATCCGTCATTTGATGCGATCTCAATGACAAAAGATTCTTGATTAAATCCAAAACGCTCCGTCATCATATCTGTATAATCTTTTGCATGCTTTAACCAGCTTTTACTATAAGAGGAAAAGTAGACATAATTACTGTCGAAAATAGCGTCAGATTTTTTAAACTCATCAATCTGCACCAACATGCAAGAATGACAAGTGTATACTTTTAACGGAAAAAAAACTTCAGGTTCATTGAGTTGTTCTTTACTTAAAAAAGAATTAGATGCAGGTGCATTTATTAAATCAATAAAAACATGTGACAGTGGGGTCTTACAAAATCTGCAATTCATAATTATATTCCTTTAAAATTTATATCTAACAAAGTATGCGTATTATCTCTTTCCGAAACCTGTGTAACTACTTCCGGCCATTTAATATTTATCATCGGGTCGTTATACCTTAATGCTCCTTCAGAACCAGGTGTATAAAATTCTGAGTGATGATATAATAATTCAACATCGTCTGACAATGTCTGAAATCCATGTGCAAATCCTTCAGGAATGTATAACATGTTTTTATTTACCGCTGAAAGTTCAGTACCATACCACTGTAAAAATGTTGGAGAATCTTTTCTAATATCCACTATCACATCAAATACACTTCCTGACACACAGCGCACCATTTTAATTTCTTTGAATGGAGACTGATAATGCATTCCGCGAATTGTACCTTTCTGTTTTGTGTAAGAATGATTTAATTGTACCCATTCTTTGTCATGTCCTATTTCTTTGAATTCGTTTTTGCAATACGTTCTCGCAAACCAACCCCTGTCGTCGCTGAATGTATTTATTTCTATTAAATAGCTTCCTTTTAATATTGTCTCATTAAAGGTCATAGAGATAAATATGTTTTTATTTGGCTTACAGTAAAATTTAATTGTTCTTCTTTAGGTTGTTTATACCAGTCTACGGTCCAGTTAACGGCATCCTGTGCCGATAATTTAGGACTCCACTGAAGTTCATTTATAGCTCTGGTTATATCTAATTGTAATAAATTTGCCTCATGTGGTTGATTAATATTATGTGTATCCTCCCACTGACCTGCGCCCCATATTTTTATGGCACTTTCAACAATTTCTTTTACTGTTAAATGATCCTGAGGCATCGGGCCGAAGTTATATGCTTTGCTATATGTTGAGTAATCTGTATCTAAAAGCAAACCCAGTAATAAATATCCAAAGAGCGGCTCTAAAACATGCTGCCACGGTCTTACTGCATCAGGATTTCTGACGGCAATAATCTGATTTTCAGAAAGAGCTCTGATTATATCTGGAATAATTCTGTTCGAACTCCAATCGCCACCACCGATAACATTTCCTGCTCTTGCTGATGCCAGTGCCTTTTGATGATGATTAAATTTAGCTGTATTAAAGAAAGAATTTCTGAAAGAACTAACTACTAACTCGGTTGCTGCTTTGCTCGCACTATATGGATCATAACCTCCTAACGTATCCTCTTCATTATATAATATATGCTGTTCTTTATTTTCATATACTTTATCTGTCGTAATAACAACAACAGTGCATTTTTTTTTAAGCTTAGTTACACATTCCAACAGGTTTGCAGTACCCACTACATTTATTTCAAATGTTTCTGCCGGGGTCTGATAGGATTTAGTAACGAGTGATTGCGCAGCGAGATGAAAAATAAAATCAGGATTAAATTCAAGTATCTCACGTTCCAAAATTTCTTTATTCCTGATATCATTAATTATACTTTCCGTATTACTATATTCTTTAATAATCTGAAAAAGGGAATTATCATTTTCCGGTTCCAAAGAATACCCTTTTGAAACTGCACCCAATTCTTTCAGAATAACAGCCAGCCATGCTCCTTTAAAGCCTGTGTGTCCCGTTACAAATACTTTCTTATTTTGATAGTATGCCTGTAAGTTATGCTGTGTTACCAAACTTTCCATTTAGCCTGATTGTTTTTCAAAAGTTCTTCTAATTCAATTTTATCTCTTAAGGCATCCATGCATTTCCAGAAACCATCGTGTTTATATGCTGCAAGCTGATGGTCATTTGTAATTTTCTCCAACGGCTGATCTTCCCACATCATATTTTCTACATCTCCATCAATATATTTAAAAACTTCAGGTTTTAGAACAAAGAAACCGCCATTTATCCATTTACTGTCATCTTTTGACTTTTCCCTGAATGAAGAAACCATATTCTCTTCATTTAAATCCATTCCTCCGAAACGCGCATCTAATCTTACTGCTGTGACGGTTGCTACTTTGTTATTTTTTTTATGAAAGTCAATAAGCTGATGTAAATTTATATCGGCAATTCCGTCTCCGTAGGTAAGCATAAAATCTTCATCTCCGATATACTTTTGTATTTTTTTTATTCTGCCGGCTGTTTTTGTATGCAAGCCTGTTTCCACCAAGGTAACTTTAAAAGCTTCTGTCTTTGTGTCCAGCACTTCCATTTTATTGGTTGTCAAATCAATTGTTATATCGGAGTTATGAAGAAAATAATTCATAAAATACTCTTTTATAACATATCCTTTATATCCTAAACAAATTATAAAATCATTGAATCCATAATGACTGTAAATTTTCATTATGTGCCACAGTATCGGTTTACCTCCAATTTCCACCATCGGTTTAGGTTTTATATCCGTCTCTTCAGATATTCTTGTTCCTAATCCTCCTGCCAGTATCACAACTTTCATAACTTATACTTTTAATACTAAATTATAACAAAACTAAATCATTTTTCAGTAAAACAATGCTAAAATGAATTTTATCTGATCTTATTTATGATTGAATTAAATACACTGTTAAACTCTTCGGATATTTTAAAATAATAGACAGGAATAACATAAAGTATCACAACAACCGCTGACTTTAAACTCACCTCGAAAAAAATATTTATCGTATTTGACTTAAAGTATTGCATAACAAAAAAGCTAAATAAATATTTTAAAATAAAGAACAGAAAGAAACTATAAGCAAAAACAATAATAGTGTTTAAGGAGAATGGCATCATTTTGAATTTAAAAAACAAAAACAACATCCGAATCAGATTGTATACACTTAAACTTATTATCAGAGCATAAGCAGACCCAATAGCTCCGAATCTTAGTATAAAAAAATAGTTCATCGGTATCATAATGGAAAGCAACATCAAATGTGTCAGAAAATTTAATTTCCAGTATTTGGATGTACTTATTATTTCGTTATTAATACCGAATGATACATCTATCAAATAAGCAACCCCCATGAAAATGGCAATATTAATTCCTGAGTCATATCCTTTCCCGATAAGTGTGAAAATGTGTTGTATATTAAGGCAAATAACTAAAAACAGAAATGAACCAATTATATTCATATTAATCGAAGACTTTCTGTAAATAGATTGAATCTTTGTATAATCTTTATTATGCCACGCAGTTGAAACAATTGGAATTGCAATGGCCGCAATGCTTTTCTGTGGTATCTGAATTATCTGAGATATATAGGATGCTACTACAAAAATTGCAGTAGTATCAATCCCTTTCATATCAGAGATAGTAAACACCTGCAAGCTGTTTGACAGTGCGTCAATAATCATCATTATATATATACTACCTGAAAAAAGCAACATTGCTTTGCCTAAATTCTTTGTAGTGAGAGAAATTTTATAATTAAAATCCAACAAATTATTTTTATACAGGCTTATAATTATTACAACCACCTGAATCAGACTCATTAGCGCCAGCAGGTGAATAAACACATGAAACCCGAACAATTTAAAATAAACACACAACAATAACAAAGTAGGATAAGCCCTGTTGAAAAACTGAGCCATAAAAAAAACAATATTTGTATTGTAACTACAGTTACTGTAAACTGATAAAATAGAAAACAACACATTAAAGACACCAATAAAAATAAACAGATAGGCATATTGCCTGAACAACATATTATCTTCACAATAATTATTAAATATTTGTTCTCTGAAAAAGAATGTCAAAATAATTAATGAAATTGTTCCGATAAGAGCTACTATCAGGGTCATCGGGACTAAGTCTTTACTTTTATCCTTTATATAATAAGGCAAAAACCGAGGTATCATACTTGCTACTCCGAGAGAAGCAAATGCCGCAAAAGTAGTACCTATATCGTTGTACAGCCTCGTTAACCCAAACTGTTCTTTTGAAAATAAAATCGGGTATAGTATTAACACATTCACAAAGCCAAATGCAAATCCTGCATAGGTAATAATTGCATTGGTGATACCTTGTTTTTGTATTTCACCCATATTCTGTTACTTTACTATCCAGTTTTTAGGCACTAATTCTACTGATTCTGATAATACATTATTCAACCAGTGTTTAGGTACAACTACTTTTTTTCCCGGATTCTCATTCAACCATGCTGCCCACCAGCTGAAAGTACTATTGGCTATAATGTTATGCTTACACAAACTCATCAAGTAAAGGTCTTCCACCGTTGTCTTGTTTTCAATCAGCGTGCAATTAATATCCCAGTGCATTTCCTTTTTTACCCATGCTGCATTATCCGTAAATAAATAAAAATGTAAATCATTGCCGAATTCACGTTTAAAATACTCTATGGATTTGGTATAAAAATCTTTTGAGCACAGACCATGCGCCTCCATTGATGATAAATTGCGAATATAATCTCCTTTACGTATATGAACTGATACAGAGTTCGAGTTTTTGATTTGCTGAATCAACGTGCTCTCTTTCGGCATAAATTCGTCTTTTATACTCAACTCGTTTCGAATTATATCCGAAATATTTTTAAAATACTTCTCAGACTGAAAAAAACCGCGGATATAATAATTTCCTTTTAGTTCTAGTAAATGCTCATCAAAACCATATTCATCAAACTTATACTTTCTTTTTTTACCTAAGGAAACTAAACGTGTCAATACTATCTCTTTGGCAGAGAAATCACATCCGTGAAAATCCTGCAACAGCTTTTCATCTGCAATTTTGCAATTCACATTAAATGCACCTAATTCATAGTTGCGTGTTTCAGAGATACCATCAGAGGCATTTAAAAAGGAAGTATCTACAAATAATTCCGCATTATTCAGATGAGCTAAATGCCTGCCGGCTGCATATTGGAAGAGTTGGTTGCCCAAACCACCCATTAATCGTACAACTATCATTTTTTTATTGGATGCGAATTTTGTATTTTGCCGTAAAATTACAAAATGTTATTCATAGGAACAGGAAAAGGTGATATTACCGCGTTTTTTAAAGGAACAGGCTTGTTAGGCTATGGTCTTCCACAACATCATGTACTTGAAGTGGAAACACCATTGTACGCCCGGGCATTTGTTTTTGAACAACCGGACAAAAGCCAGAAAAACTGTTTGGTTAATTGTGAACTGGCATTCATAACGCCTTCTCTTAAGCAAGGTGTATTAGCTTACCTAAACAAAAATCATCCTGATTTACAATACAATACGAGTAATTTATTGCTTTGCGCCCAGCATACACATTGCGGTCCCAGCGGTTTTTCGCATCATGTAATTTATAACATGTCAACTCCCGGTTTTCATAAAGGAATTTATGATAAGATAGTTAATGGAATTATTGAATCCATATTAGAAGCCGAAAAAAATAAACAAAAAGCTAACATATATTTAGGAAAAAGTTCATTTTCACCGGATATTCCGGTCAGTTTCAATCGTGTTATTGATGCTTATAATTCTAATCCTGAGGTTACCAAACTTACTCAGGAAACACGTCATTTAGCGGTTGACAGAGAAATGACACTCATGCATATTATTTCAGAGAATGGTCAGCCGCTTGGAAGTATTAACTGGTTTGCCGTTCATACTTCTAATTTGCCAAATTCCTATTACAAACTTTGTTCTGATAACAAAGGTTTTGCTGCTACCTATCTGGAAGAAGATATGCAAAAAGAAAACCAACATTATATTGGTGCTTTTGCGCAGGGTGCATGCGGCGATGTTTCAGCACGCGTAAAATACAATGCAAAGTTACCTGCTGCACGTGGAAAGTGGGAAGGCTATTTCCCGGATGATTTAAAGAGTTCAAAATTCAACGGAAATTTACAATATGAGAAAGCAAAAGAAATCATTACTAATTCCGTCAATGAAATTAAAAACGACGATGTTGATTCTATTTCCATGTATGTTGATTTTGGCAATATTGATGTTGATTCAAAATTTACCAACGGAATTGCAGATTGCGTAACAAGTCCCTCCTGTATGGGTATTGCATTTCTGGAAGGTTCTATTATGGATGGTCCCGGATTGCCTTTATTCCTCGGGAAAATTGCAAGAGGTATAGCAAAGTCAACACGGAATAATGAATTAAAAGAAGCAGCAAAACAAGGAGGTGCTTATCAAAAATTTATTGAACGTAAAAACAAAGCACAATCCGTTAAAGATATAGGCGTAGCCAGTGGAGAAAGAAAGTTTTTAGGGAATTTTGACGCACACACAATTCCTATCCCAACTTTTATGGATGAAATGATTTTAAATATCAAAAAGATGGCAAAGCAGGGCGGATTTGATTCTAAGAATCCTTGGACACCACAAGTACTGACCTTGCAGATTATGAAAATAGGAAATATCGGAATTTGTGCTTTCCCGTTTGAAATTACTACTGTGGCATCCTGGCGATTGAAGAAGACATTAGAAGATGCATTAAAAGCTAAAGGTATTGAGTATGTAATATTGTGCCCTTATTCAAATGAATATAATGGATACATCACTACCAACGAAGAATATCAGCTGCAAATGTATGAAGCAGGTCATAATGTTTTTGGGCAATGGAGCTTAAATGCATTACAGCAAAGGTTTACAGAACTCGCCAAAGAATTTACAAAAGTAAAGGAAGACAGAAATACAGAAACAGGTGTTCATCCTGAAATCTTTACTGAAGAAGAATTAAAGAAACAATCTTATTTCCATAGCAGAAGGAGCAGAAGAATACATCGAAAGGAAAAGAAATCGTAAAAACAAAACTGTATATTCACTATAAGAATAAAAAAAATGAGAAAAGTTTTTAAAAACGCAGAAGATGCAATACATGATATCACAGACAACATGACCATCATTCTGGGTGGTTTCGGATTATGCGGAATTCCTGAAAACAGTATCGCAGCTTTGGTAAAAAAAGGCATCAAAGGTTTGACTTGTATATCCAACAACGCAGGAGTTGATGACTTTGGATTAGGTTTGTTGTTACAGCAGCATCAGATAAAGAAAATGATTTCATCGTATGTTGGTGAGAATGCAGAATTTGAACGACAGCTATTAAGCGGAGAACTTGAAGTGGAATTAATTCCGCAAGGAACATTGGCTGAACGTTGCAGAGCCACGGCAGCCGGGATACCGGCATTCTTTACTCCGGCAGGTTACGGCACTGAAGTAGCAATAGGTAAAGAGGTGCGCGAATTTGATGGAAAGATGTATATCATGGAACAACGGTTTCATGCTGATTTTTCTATTATAAAAGCATGGAAAGGTGATACCAACGGAAATCTAATTTATCGCGCTGCAACCCGGAATTTCAATTTACCTATGGCGGGTGCCGGAAAAGTAACTATTGCAGAAGTTGAAGAATTAGTACCTGCAGGTGAACTTGACCCTGACCAGATACATACACCGGGGATTTTCATTAAACGAATTTTTCAGGGAGAACATTTTGAGAAAAGAATTGAACAACGCACAGTAAGAAAAAAATAACCATGTTAGATAAAAACGGTATTGCAAAACGAATAGCCAAAGAATTACAAGATGGATTTTATGTCAATCTTGGCATTGGTATTCCAACATTAGTCGCCAATTATGTTCCCGAAGGAATGAATGTAACCTTCCAATCCGAAAACGGAATGCTGGGCATGGGACCCTTTCCATTCGAAGGCGAAGAAGATGCTGATGTAATCAATGCAGGCAAACAAACGGTTACTATTCTACCCGGCGGAAGTTATTTCGACTCTGCTACCAGCTTTGCGATGATACGAGGCGAACATGTTGATTTAACTGTTCTTGGTGCAATGGAAGTGAGTGAAACTGGTGATATAGCCAACTGGAAAATTCCCGGAAAAATGGTAAAAGGTATGGGTGGTGCCATGGACCTTGTTGCCTCGGCAAAAAATATTATTGTAGCCATGCAGCATGTAAACAAAGCGGGTGAATCAAAGTTACTTCCAAAATGTTCCTTACCTATAACAGGCATTGGTTGTGTAAAAAAAATAGTTACAGAATTAGCTTATCTAGAAGTAACCAAGGATGGATTTAAACTTTTAGAGCGTGCGCCCGGTGTTAGCGTAGAAGAAATTAAAAATGCAACATTAGGAAAACTTATCATTGAAGGTGAAATACCTGAAATGATTATTTAATCACTATAGCAACGGGATATCAATAAATAATTTCACATTACCGTCTTCTCCTCTAGAACGCTCTTTCATGGCATTCAGTTTCTCCACATCATTACAGATTATCAAAAATAAATAATCGTCATTCAAAATACTTTTCTTTGTTTTGAAATATGGATCACCTGCATAAGAATTCAAATTTGTGACTTTACATTGATAATTTTTGTTGTAATGAGATGCAATGCCACGCAACAACACATCCACATTTTCAGGAGAGCCGGTTATCATAATCGGATACAATATATTATCTGTGAGTTTCAGTTTTGCCAGTGCTTTAAACAGACCCTGCGGGTTCTCCAACTGAAATGCAAAGTATTCACCCCAGTTAATAGCAAAACAAACAGCATCCATATTACCATCTTTATCAGGCACCATATATACCCGTGAAGATTTTGAATATGCGAAAATCTTATCCAGTGTTTCTAAAAATTCATTTTCTGAATTAATGTGATAAAATGCATAATGCTCTTTTTGTTTGCGTAACTTCTGGTAATATTCTTTTAGTTTTTCTCTATCATTTGAGATATCAATACATTTTTTAAAAGCATCCTTAGAACCAAAAATTTTATTTATGTGAGTATTGTTAGAAAATGCCCATTTTTCATAATGTTTTTCGTACAATGTAGTATTTAGCTCCAATGCTTCATTAATCGCCTGGTTTTCTTTTCCCATAGCACCATAAGTAAATGCAATATTTTCTTCCACTCCAACGATACTATGCATAATGCTGAACATAAGTGTAAATATTTTTTTACGGCGGTATATTTTTTTATTGTTTTCTACACGCTCACTTACTCTAAGCATATTGTAATAGTAAGCATCATACCGTTCTCCTTCATGATAAACGTCCATCAGATTTACATGTATGTATCCAACTACATTATACTCCCTCTTACCATCAGCATTTAATCCCTGCGGATGTAAAACCAACACCACTAAAGCATTCTTATTAATCGACAAAACAGAATCCGGGAAATTATGAAAATAAGCCTGAAATGCAAATTTGCCTTGTCCTTTATTGTTGATATGCTTTTCAGGAACAGAAATAATATCCTTGCATTGATGAAAGAAATATTTTGTATCCGGAACATATCCGAGAATATCCAAAATATCACCCATCCTTGGTAAAAAATTTATATCCGTGACTACTATTTCTAAGGGTTCTTCAAAAACATCGTAGGAGTCAATATCTAAAGTCTTGTAAGAAAAACTTCCGTCTATATTTTTCTCTACTCTTTTATAGTTTCGTTTTTGCATAAAAAAAATTAATATGCAAATTTATAGCTGAATATTGATGACACATATGGTTGTTCATAAATTTATTGATGCATTAACGGTGTTTTAATTAGAAAAATGAAAAATACCTGTTTATCAGTAGTAAGTATCAAGTATCATTATGTAAAAAATAATTATCAGCCTGCGATTTTATACACCTTGCCCGGAAGACTGACGATTATTCCTTTCATTTCCAATTGCAGCAATAAAGACGAAATGATACTATGCGATAAGTTGACTTTTAGATGTATCTCATCTATTGTTGTTCTCTCACTGGATTTTAAAAATTCATACATGACTCTCTCCTGTTCTGTTAATTCAATAAATAACTGTGACTGAACAGATTCATTTTTCTTCTGCTTACTTTCCAAATCCCAGTTCATATATTCAATTATATCCCTGGCATCTGTTACTAAATTTGCTTTATGATTCTTGATTAATTGCAAACACCCTTTTGAATATTCATCATCTGCTCTTCCGGGAAAAGCATACACATCTCTGTTATATGAATTGGCAATATCTGCTGTAATTAATGCGCCTCCTGAAACTGCTGACTCAATTACAATAGTGGCATCTGTCATACCGGCTACAATTCTATTTCTACTCGGAAAATTTTGTCTGTCGGGATTTGTTCCGCTTAAAAAATCAGAGACAATGGCACCATTTTGTTGCAACTTTTCTACAATGCTTCTGTGCTGATTAGGATATATTCTGTCCAAACCATGAGCAAGAACGGCTATATTCTGTATATCAAATTTTAAAGCTGCTTTGTGCGCACAAATATCAATACCATAAGCCAGACCACTCACCAAGTTTACATTATGAACAGCTAAATCAGCAATCAGCTTTTCTGTAATTTCTTTTCCATATTCCGTACAATGTCTTGTACCTACTACATTTACGAAGCGCTCCTTATTAAAATCAACATTTCCTTTATAAAAAATAAACAAGGGCGCATCAGGGCAGTTAAGTAAGCGGTAAGGATATCGTTTATCATAATAAAATACGGTTTCAATATTATTTTTTTCAATAAACTTTAATTCTTCTTCTGCGCGTTTAAAAGCATCATAAGTATCTGTAAACGACTCAGCTAATTTGGGACCAATGCCATTTATTTTCTGCAATTTAGATGGTGATAATCTAAATAATTTCTCCGCACTACCTGCAGAACTGATAAGCATTTTTGCATTTGCATCGCCAATGCCCTTTAATAAACTCAAAGCAATTCCGTAAAAAATATCATTATTCATCAACCATTGAGATACAGAAATCACTTAAATTCCATAAAAAAATCTCAGAAAATTTTAAAAAACAGAAAAACAGAATTAAAAATCAGTATAGCGATTGAAAATATTGGTTCGGAAGCTGATACCCATAAAAAGGTTACTTTGTTTGAAACTCTCATTTTTTTGATAACGATAATTTACAAACGCCTCTGCAGATAAATTAATTTTGGGATTGATAAGATATCCGCCGCGAGCTTCTACATTTATAAGTCTGGTTTTTACACCTTGCAGAAAATAATTATTGTATGCTGTACTTAAATTAGGTGTAATCAGGTAATCTGACACGAAAATATTGCTGCCTTTATGCTCATAAGATGGATCAAGTCCTTGTACTGCAAACTGTAATTTTGCAGAAGCAGTCCAGTGTTTATGCCATAAATTAATAAATGTAATCGACTCCAGAAAGTTAGCACCTAATGGATGTGTCAATGACTGATTGAAATTTGTATAACTCTGTTCCGGTGCCTTGTGTGCATATACAAACGGACGAACTATATTTAATTCTGTTTGAAAATCAAGGTGTTTTACTTTAAAAATATCAAATGTTTTATACCCGAACTGAGCAGCAACTTTTGTTCTGTAAAATCCCTTCCCTTTTCGTGCTGCACCAACATCCATATCATCTAACATAATTTGTGTGTAGAAAACATGTTTAGGTGATGCTTTGAATTTCATAGCAATACCCAATACAACGTTATCAGGTGAACCTAATGCGAACTCCACAGGGCGAATAAAGGCTACAGGTATTAAATAACTAAACTCTATACCACGGATTCTGGAAGAATCTACATGAAACCAGGTGACGCCTTCAAAAAAGGTAAACTGCATCCACTTTGCCACATCAACAGTAACCAAATGGTAGGTACCGTATTTCGTTTTAAATTTTGAAACATCATTTTCCACATTAAACCCATTGATTCCGCCATAACGCATTAAACTATACAAACAGGTATATTTTATGCGCCAGAAATTCGCAGTTAGTTTTATGTACGGGCTATTAGATGCATTATCGCTCAGAAAAACAGAGCGGTAACCATCGCCCCAGAACTGTTTGTCATTGCCAATCTGAAAATTAAAATACTTATTGGGTGAATAAGATAAATATCCGGAGAATAATTGTGAATTAATTCTGCTATTCTTAAATGTAGCCTTACGGTAACCCGTTAATACACCATATTGCGAGGCATAACTTCCCACCTGCTGCAAATAATTTTCGGTAACTCCCTGATATGTAAACGATAAAGAAACTTTTCTGCCCAAGTTTGCTTCAAATCTTGCACCATAACCAACAGTATATCTCATCTTTTTACTGTTAATATCGTATCCGAACTCAGCGTCAATAATCGGGTTGATGGCAAAATAAAATTTTTTCTTTTTGGCAGAAACAGAGAGTAAATCGCCTTTCAGTATTCCAAATTTAAATCCATCTTTGGAAGAATCCGATTCAAAACCAAGTTCCTGCAAGGCTGAATCACCTATGGCAGCTTTTACTTCTGCCATATTATATGGTTTTGAGATCGTGATAAAATGAGAGGAACCTGAAATATATCTTTCCAGTCTGTTTTGCATTTCATAATTCAATGGAAAATTGAGTTGCTGCGCAATAGTTTGAAAGGCAAGAAAAGAAAATATAATGGTAAACGTTTTTCTCATGATAAACCGTGCGCTAAAATAATTGTTTAAACTATAATAAAATAGATTAAATCCAAAAAGTTGCTGTCAAAAGTTAATTTCGGGGCAATAATCTATAAAAATGCAACTTTAAATCATGCTATCACTAAAGAAAAATATTAAACTGATAAATTTCTATCCCCCATACATTGGCGCAGGTATTTCTCTAAAATCGGTAAATGAGGATTTTACTAAAATAAGTATTCAGTTAAAAATGCGCTGGTATAACCGGAATGCAGTCGGCACACATTTTGGCGGTTCTTTATATAGTATGTGCGATCCGTTCTATATGTTTATCCTGATGGAAAACTTAGGAAAAAATTATATTGTATGGGATAAAGCGGCATCCATAAAGTTTATAAAAGCAGAATCGAAGCCTGTAACATCAACTTTTGAAATTCCTAAAGATAGAATAGCTGAGATAAAGAAGTATGTTGACGAAAATAGAAAAGGTGATTTTACATTTCATACTACGGTAAACAATGAAAACGGCGACTTAATCGCTGAGGTTGAAAAGGTAGTATATGTAAGAAGTAAACTTTTTAATAAAATAAAATAAGGAACTACACGCGGCAATCGACACATTTACATATCTTATCCATTATTTTACTTTTACCCAGGTATCCGATTTGCCTATAAACTTGATTTTACAGACATAACCACGTAAATGAAGTGTACCATCCGGATTGAGTTTCATTTTACCGCAGTAAACCGTTCCTTTCTTATATACATTGCCATTTATAAATTCTCCGCTTGCCTCATCCCATCTGAAATTATAAACTGTTTTTAAACCCAACACAGGCACATTACGCAACGCAGGATTGTCATTATCTACATCCGTTCTTGGTTTACCGTTTTTGTCGTTCGGTTCTTTCATCCACACTACTCTCCCTTCAATTTCCCCGGATGCTGTTCGTTTCAACTCAATTTTATAATCTTTATCTCCCACCAGCCAAACGCCTGAAATATTGGGTTCGGAAGCGATTGCCCCAAATTTTCCTATGCATAACAATGCAAAAAATACTATCATTTTATTCATCATCATTTATATTTTTTGAAATTAGAAATTTTTTCCCTTTTAAAAAACAGTATCGAAAATTATCAGGTTATGTACTGACATCATCCTCTCTTTTTTTTGAAAAATTCTTTTATAAGTTTAGAAGCTTCTTCTTCCAACAACCCTCCTGATATCTCAAACAAATCCGGTGCCAATTTTCTATGCGATGTATCCGAAGCAGCAAATATCACTTTTTGCAGCTGTGCTTCACGGATTGCACCCGTACACATCATGCAGGGTTCTAAAGTAACGTACAAGGTACATTTATCAAGGTATTTACTTCCCAAAAAATTACAGGCTGCAGTAATAGCTAAAATTTCGGCATGGGCTGTCGGGTCGTTCAGCTTTTCCACCTGATTGTAGCCTTTTCCAATAATTTTATTTCCATACGCAACTACAGCACCCACCGGTACTTCATCTTCCTCAAAGGCAATTTTTGCCTGTTTTAAGGCTTCCTGCATGAAAATCAGATCAAAATCCAACATTGTTATTATTTTGTTTAATGAAGATAGAACTTTTAGACGTACTTTTATGATGGAAAAACCAATGTGTAATAATTATACATTTAAATCAACTAATTATTCTGAAAATTTTTTCACCAAATGAAGCAATCGTTCAAATTATTCTCTCTACTATTTTTCTTTATATTTTTTTCTGCCATTTCCAACGCACAGGAAGTCTGGGATTGGCAAAAGTGCATTGAATACGCTTTGAAAAACAATATTCAACTACAGCAATCTGACTTAAATATAAAACTCGGAGAAACTACCATCCAAAGTAATCGCATGAATTATTCACCGAACTTAAACGGAAGTTCTAATTATAACTTAAGGATCGGGAATAATTTCAACTTCTTTACCGGCTTATACGAACAACAAACTGTACACTATAATGATTTTGGTATAAATCTTTCTCAACCCATCTTTGACGGATTAATTACCCCAAACAGCGTAAAGAAAAGCAAGCTGGATTTGCAAGCATTAAAGTTAGACCAGGAAACATTGAAGAACAATATTCAGTTGCAAATTCTTACTGCATTTTTAAATATTATGAATGCGAATGAACAACATCAGCAAGCCATTAACCAGAAACAAACCACACTGGAGCAATATGAAAGAACCAAATCGCTGATAAGCGCTGGTGCTGCTGCAGAAAGAGCAATACTTGATATTGATGCTCAATTAACAAGCGAAGATTTAACCATTTCTCAAATTAAAAACCAGCTGGATTTAGCTTACCTGAATTTGAAAATAATTTTACAGTTAGATACAAAGAAAGATATCTCCGTTAAAATTCCTGAATTACCGGAAAACCTGACTGTCGGAAATCTGGAAGATGTGCAAAAAATTTACACCGATGCTTTAGGCTTAAGACCTGAAATAAAAAGCAGTCAGATAAAGACAGAAAGTGCTAAAAAACAAATTTCCGTTGCACGTGGAAATTATTATCCAACTTTAAGTTTTGTTGGAAATCTTAATACGTTTTTTACTACACAAAATAAAATTTCCACACAAGTGCTGACCGGTAATACTACTGCAGTTGGTTTCGTAGAAGGAACTTTCCAGCGTGTGTTAGTTCCGGAAACAATTACAGAGCAAACTAAAAATCCATACAAAAGCCAGTTAAATCAGAACCTGAGTTATGCACTCGGCTTAACACTAAACGTTCCGATTTTCAATAAATATCAGGTACAAACAGCTGTAAAACAATCAAAACTGCAATATCAGAATTCTCAGTTGACAGAAAAACAGACTGCTATTGATTTGTTTAATACAATCCAGCAGGCTTATCTGAAAGCACAGGCTGCCATTGATAATTTTAATGCTGCAGAAAAAAATTATGAAACAGCAAAGAAATCTTTTGATTATGCTGTTGACAGATTAAATCTTGGAAGCATAAATCAATTAGAGGTAAATTTTGCAAAAACCAATATGGACAATGCATTATCAAGACTTACACAGGCAAAATATGAATATCTTTTTAATACAAAGCTTTTAGACTTTTATCAAGGTAAAAAAATCGAACTTTAAACTTAATCGGAATGAAAAACAATAAACTCTTATACATACTTGGGTTGATTACTATTGTAGCAATTGGTGTTGCTATTTATATTTCAAAGAGCAAAAGTGCTAACAGCAGTAAAGAAGTGGAGATGCAATTTGTTTCTACACGGGATATTACACAAACAGTAACTGCCAGCGGAAAGATATATCCCGAAGAAGAAGTAAAAATCAGTTCAGATGTTTCCGGCGAGATTATTGAATTGACTGTAAAAGAAGGTGATGTGGTCCATAAAGGGCAATTATTAGCGCGTATTAAACCTGAGAGTTACCAGGCTGTGGTGGAACAAAGTGTGGCGCAGTTAGACAATACAAAAGCACAGCTATCTACTTCTAAAGCCAGAATCCTGCAAGCCGGTGCAATTCTTACACAGGCAAAAGCACAATATGATGCTATGGAAACGGCATACACCAGAGCACAGGAATTGTACAGCAAAAAAATAATTTCAAAAGCTGATTTGGAAAGTGCTGAATCTTCTTACAAAACATCTAAAGCAAATGTAGAAAGTGCTAAAGCAGATGTGGAAGCAGCAAAACATACATCGGATGCGGCTGCATATACTATTAAAGCAACAGAAGCTACCATTAAAGAAGCAAAAATAAATCTGAATAAGACAACAATTTATGCTCCAATGGATGGAATTATTTCTTTATTGAATGTAAAGAAAGGAGAAAAAGTTGTTGGTACCTTACAAATGAGTGGCACGGAAATGATGCGCATTGCTAACTTCGACAACATGGAAGTTCGTGTGGATGTAAGCGAGAGCGAGATAACAAAAGTAAAATTATACGATACCGCTTCGATTGAAGTAGATGCGTATTTAGACAGAAGATTTGATGGTATTGTTACACAAGTTGCCAATACATCTAAGGGTGCTTCTTCTTCTTTTACAAGTTCGGATCAATCTACCAATTTTGTTGTAAAAATAAGGCTGCTGAAATCTTCTTATGAAGAATTGCTCAAAGATAATCCAAAACCATTTTTGCCGGGCATGTCAGCTACAGTAGATATAAAAACAAAAAAGAAAACAGGTGTTCTGGCTATTCCTATCCAGGCGGTTACAACTAAGGATTCCGTTTATAATGGCTCTAACCACACAAAAGAAATTGTGTATATTGAAAATGCAGGGAAAGCAAAATTAAAAGAAGTAAAAACGGGTATTCAGGATGATACTTATATTGAAATTACAGATGGATTATCAAATAAAGAAAAAGTAATTACCGGACCTTATAATACCATTTCCAAAGATTTAAAAGACGGAGATTCTATCAAAGAATTAGACAAAACAAAAAAGAAAGAAGCGAAAAAAGATGATGATAAAGAAGAAGAAAAATAACACTTCTTTACTTTGATGATAATTTTAATTTTCTATTTCTTTTATATTCACCAAACGAAACCATTTTTTGCTGTTGCTCATCCCAAAGATTAGAACGTAATGTTTTCAGGCTTTGCCAGAATGTGATTGTATTTGTATGCTTCAGGAAAACAGGATTTTCTTTGTGGCATTTTCTCAAATTGTAATTTGGAATTGCAGGGCTTAGATGATGAATATGGTGATAACCGATATTTCCCGAAAGCCAGTGAAAAATGCGTGGCAATTTATAATACGTACTTCCTTTCAATGCAGCTACTACATAATTCCAGTCTTCTTTCTTTGCTTTAAAAATATGTTCATACTGGTGCTGAATATAAAAAAACCAAAGAGCATAGATACCAAAGAAAAATAAATTAGTAAACTGCACTACTAAAAATCGTTCAACACCGAAAAAATATGCAGATGCTGTGTAGCACACAATAAATAATGCGTTACTTAGGTTCACACTTTTCTTTACTTTTTTAAAATAATCACTATCCACAAAAGCAAATCGGTTATAAATCACTATGTAAATAAAACCTCCAATTGTAAACAAATACAACGGATTTCTATAAACACGATAATATAATTTTTGTTTCCAATTTGCATTTGCATATTGCTCTGTTGTAAACACTTCTATATCTCCAATATCACTTACTTCCAACTGACCATTGTGTGCATGATGAAAACTATGATTTTTTGCCCAGTAACGATACGGAATTAAGGTACAAATACTGCAAACCGTTCCGATAATTTCATTCAGTGTTTTATATTTTGTAAATGAACTGTGTCCACAGTCATGTTGTATAATAAAGATTCGGGATAAAATAAATCCGTTTAAAATCGCAACTATTGCGGATAAGAAAAATGATTTATCATACAAATAAAACTGTAATCCCAAAAGAAAGATATAAAAAACAAAACTGTTTGCCATTTGAATAATGGCTTCTTTCGTGCTAGGAATCTGATACTTTTTAATTATTTGATTCCAGTTCTTTAAATCGTCGAGTAGTTGTTCTTTATTAAAAGAGTTCATGTTTTATTAAATCTATTAGGCACAAAATTATCTCTTTATTCTGATAATCATTATTGCAAAATAGTTAAATCAATAGAGCTTAACCGGAAACAGATTCCTCACTTCGTTCGGAATGACGTTAACTCAAAATTTACTTAAAATTCTTCCACATCATACTTTCCATTGGTTTCGGCGTGCGCTCATTGTATTTGGCAGATGCTTTTTTGTTATACGCATTTTCAATCTCGCCATCCACTACAAAATAAATAAGCTGCCCCACCGGCATACCCGCATAAATGCGAACGGGCTGAATACAGGAAATCTCTAAAGTCCAGTGATTACAAAAACCCACATCGCCTTTGCCTGCCGTGGCGTGTATATCAATACCAAGTCTGCCCATGCTGGATTTACCTTCTAGAAAAGGAACATGTGCATGTGTTTCTGTATATTCCAATGTGGAACCTAAGTAGAGAATCCCGGGTTCAAGAACAAAACCTTCTTCCGGAATTTCAAAATGATGGATTGTGTTATGCAATTTTGCATCCAAAACCGGTTGCGTATAAGTAGCCAGATTTTTACTCAAATGCACATCATATGAATTGGTGCCTAAATATTCTCTGTCGTAAGGTTCAATTATAATGGTACCTTTTGAAATTTCCTCTAAAATTCTTTTGTCTGTTAAAATCATAGTGTAAAAATAGTAAATTATAAATTATAAATTTTGAATTATAGATTTGAGTCAAATGTTCTTAAATATTAACATTTATAATTCATCATTTAAAATTTATAATCTGGTTTAAGCCATTTCATTTTCCACTAATTTGTATCCCTGACCATGTATATTCAATATTTGCAGACGTTCATCATCTTTCAGATATTTTCTGATTTTTGAGATGAACACATCCATACTACGTGCTGTGAAATAACTATCATCCTGCCAAACATGTTTTAACGCCAATTCTCTTTCTAAAATCTGATTTTTCTTTTCGAAAAACAAACGAAGCAATTCGTTTTCTTTAGTCGTTAATTTTATCTCTGAATCTTTTACTTTTAATTTATGGTTTTTGTAATCCAATACACAATCGCCTGCTTTATATTCGTCTAATGCAGCCTGTACTTCGTGTTTTTCGGTTCTGCGTAAAATCGCATTCATTTTCAATTCCAGAATTTCCATACTGAAAGGTTTTGTGATATAATCATCAGCACCTAAGGTCAATCCTTTTATTTTATCTTCTTTCAGGGATTTTGCCGTTAAGAAAATAATAGGTACTTCTTTATCATCCTTTCTGATTTCTTCTGCAACGGTGAAACCGTCTTTCTTCGGCATCATCACATCCAGCAAAATTATATCATAGGAGTTTTTTCTGAATGCAAACAAGCCTTCCACTCCGTCTCTTTTCAACTCTACTTCAAAATTTTTATGTTTA
This sequence comes from Chitinophagales bacterium, assembly GCA_046329785.1. Lineage (GTDB taxonomy): Bacteria > Bacteroidota > Bacteroidia > Chitinophagales > JADIYW01 > JADJSS01. The sequence continues at coordinate 395,461 of JAXLTZ010000003.1, read as the reverse complement.
AGATATTCCTGTAAAAGCATTCCTAAATTAGGATCGTCTTCTACTAATAAAACTTTCTTTTTGATTACTGTGTTCATAGTGTATTAATTTATGTTGTGATGAATTATAATTATGTATTACTTGGTAACTGAATAATAAATTTTGAACCTTCTTTTAATTTACTTTCCACCCATATTTTCCCGTGGTGTTTTTCTATAATGGACTGAACATAACTCAATCCCAAACCAAAACCTTTTGTATCATGTACATTTCCTGTACTGACACGGTAAAATTTCTCAAACACTTTCTGCTGATCATCTTTAGACAATCCAACTCCATTATCTGATATCTCAATTTGCATGCCTGTAATAATATTGGAAGTGTTAATTATTATTAACGGCGTCTTATCATTATACTTTATTGCGTTGTCAATTAAATTATTGATGGCACCGGTAAAGTGCATTTCATCTACTTTTAAAAATGGGTATTCCGCGTTCAGATTCAGTTCAATTTTTCCTTGTAATTCTTCCAGAATAAGATTAAACCTGCCGGCTGCAGCTGTTATAATGGCATGTATATCTCTGTCTTCGAGATTAAGTTGCAGCTCCCCTTTTTCCAGGCGCGCAATCTGTAATACCTGCTCCACGTGATTATATAGTCGCTTATTCTCATCAAAAATAATTCCGGCATATTTTGCCCTGTTTTCCTGCGACTCAGAGATAGAATTATCTTTCAGCATTTCACTTGCAATAGAAATAGTAGCAATAGGTGTCTTTAACTCATGTGTCATGTTATTGATAAAATCTGTTTTCATGTCAGATAATTTCTTTTGCTTAAAAATTATCTGAAATGATAAGATGAAGGCGCCTACCACCATTAAGAAGAAAATAGAAGACGATAAAATCATCGGCGACATGGAAGTATATAAATATTTCTTTTTATCAGGTAATAGTAATTTCAGCATTTTATTGTCATCGAACATACTTCTACGAAATAAATCAACAGAATAAGGTGTTTTATATAATTCTGCTAACGGTGCATTTTTAGATAGTAAAACAAAATTATTAGGCGCATATTCGGTTACTCCATAACGAAAACGTGTTTTAATGCCATACGATTTTAAAGAGGCACCGATGATTTCATTTAATTTTGAAGTATCCAGCAATTCAGCAATCGGCTGTAAACTTGTCATTTGCTGTGCCATAAATTCCTGCAGATTATCAATTTCCGTAGGGTATGAATTATCTTCGTCAGATGAAGGATTTGTAATCATAGGACTACCTTCCGCATACGGAATAATACTTCTCTTTGTTTGATTATCCTCAGTTCCTTGTCTTACCTTGTATTCCGTTTCATTACCATTTTCGTCAGATAATTCAATAATTAATTCACCATTTTCATTCGTATGAATCTTTTGTGACTGAAACATTTTTGAGACGATGGGTTTATAAGATAAATCTTCAATTTTGGTAGACATCTCATTGAGTGCCTCAAAAACTGCCTTATCAAAATCCTGCTCCCTTGATTTTATAGCTCCTTTTAACCAGAATATCTGGACAATCCCGATACCAAATAACCCGAGAAATAAAAGAATAGAAGTAAAAAGGATTAAATTCTTATTCACACTTTAAAATTACAACGAGCGAACATTTCAAAACGTTAACAATCCTTAAATTGTTAAGATTTTAATATTTAAAGGTGTTTTAATTAAAAATGCGAGAAAACTAAGTTGAAGTTTAATTAAGTACCTTTGAAACAGATGAAGAAGCTAATTGCATATAGCTGTTTATTTTTTGTGCTTTTATTAAATGCCTGCAGTCAACAAACTACTATTGAATTTGGAAAAGTTTATAATCACATTACGCTTAAGAGTGATACCACTTTATCGTATTCGATTTACATTCCGGAAAATAATCTAGTTCAGCATAAATTAGTATTCATTTTTTTTGATCCGCATGGAAGTGGAGTATTACCTGTTTCCATGTATAAAAATCTGGCAGATGAATTCGGTATTACATTAATTGGAAACAATAACTCGGCAAACGGAAAAGATTTCAATACAATAAGTATTGATTTTACTGTTTTACTAAATGAAATAAAATCAACTTACAACATTGAAGAGAAAAATATTGGATTGTGGGGTTTTTCAGGAGGTGCAAAGGCAGCTTTATTTAATGCGGGATTAAATAACAATATTATGTATTGCATTTATGGTGGTTCCGTTATAAAACCTGGGAACGACATAGAACTATTAGGCTTTAACGGAAAACAAGATATGAACTATACCGATTTATTGATTTTTTCAGAACAACAACAAAATAATCCGAAACATTTTCAGATTGAATTTGCAGGTAAACATGCCTGGCCGGATACAACTACCGCTAAAGATGCTTTCAGATGGTTATTATTGAAAAAAATGCAGAAAAAAGAAATCACTATCAATAAATCTTTTATTTCAAAATCACTTAGTATTTACAAAAAACAAGTAGATAATTTAATACAAAACAAGCAATACATAGATGCTATTTTAACCTGTTATAAATGTATACATTTTTTACATTCAATTTCGGATGTCAGTTATTTCAATACAAAGAAGACTTTTATTTCATCGCAACCATTATTTAAGAAACAAGTAGCAGATTTACAAATATCTTTTGAGAAAGAAACTCAGATTAAAAACCAATACCAGATTAATTTTATGACAAAAGATACATTATACTGGAAAAATGAAATTTACAATTTATGGATGATGAATAAAACGGATAAGTCCGGTATTTACAGCAGACTATTAGGATTCTTATCGCTTGCCAGTTACTCTTATGCAAACCATGCTTTTCAGGCAAATGACTTAAAAGCACTGGAACAAATCTTGTTTATCTATCAGCATTCCGATCCGACAAATCCGGAGCAGGCATTTATGCGTGCAAAATTATACACAGAGAAAAATGAAACTGGAAATGCAAAAGCAGCCTTACAGGAAGCAATAAAACTTGGTATTGACACAAACAGGATTGCAAATGATGTGTTGTTAAAGAATATACAATACTAACAACCTAGAGGGGTTCCTGTTATTATTGACAGTACAATCAATAAAAATGGCAGGAAAACGAAAGAAAAGACGAGCAAGCAAATTGCTATCATAATCGCTGAAAAAACATCGTATATCAAATCATTTTCAATATACTTTGCAATCAAAAAATAACAGAGAAAGATTCCAAGCAGTGATAATAAGAATATCTGCGGGTTCTCCATAATAGAATCCACCGCATTCCCTAAATCTCTGTCACTTATTCTACTTAAAATCAAAAGAAAAGCAATCCATAAAATAACTGCAAATAACAATTTGCGTCGGTGCTTAATAAAAAATCTCTTTAATTTACTAAGCACCTATTGTCTTTTTTGCTTCTTCCACTTTTTTTGTGATTTGACCTGTAAGGAAATGAAAATACATCACAAAATCAGAGCCTAAACTGTATAATGGATATTGAAAGGTAGCAGGTTTATTTTTTTCAAATACAAAATGACCTAACCAGGCAAAGCCATACCCAACTACTGGCAATAAAAACAAAAGTTTAGCATTTCCATAGTAAACAGCTGCTGCCACAACAGCAAATAAACCTGTAGTACCAATATAGTGCGTTGCTCTGCAAACCGGGTCACTGTGCTCTGTTAAGTAGTATGGATAAAAATCCCAGAATGTTTTATATTTTTTTTCCATGGCATATTATTCTGATTAAAGTTAAGCATAATTTAGATATAACACACCTAATTTTATGTACGAAGCATAGTTTTTTAATTTTGTTGTATGGAAATACGCAGCAAGGCTTATCTGCAAATGAATATTGCAACTTTCTTGTGGGGGTTAACAGCAATTTTAGGAAAAATAATTTCCATAGGTGAGTTCCCATTAGTCTGGTACCGTGTTTTTTTTGTAAGCATAACAATGTTATTTATCCCAAAACTGATTCCCAACATTAAGGAACTCAACAGAAAAACAGTTTTTATTTTAGCAGGGATTGGGATTTTATTAGTTATACATTGGGTTGCCTGGTATGGCTCCATAAAATATGCAAATGCGTCTGTTGCGGTGAGTTGTATTGCAGCAGTTAGTTTGTTTGTTGCCATTTTAGAACCAATTCTCAACAAGACTAAATTTGAAAAATCAAACCTGATTCTTGGATTTATGGTAATTCCGGGGATTCTATTAATCAATCAATCGCTGGAAATTGAAAGTTATAAGTTTGGTTTTTTATTAGGAATTTTAGCAGCATTTTTAGCAGCTCTCTTCAACATCTTCAATAAAAAATATACACAGGAAATAGAACCGAACATTATCACATTTGTACAAATGTTCAGTGGTTTCATATTTCTTACTTTATGTTTACCTTTTTACATAAAATATAGTAGCGAAGGATTTCACTTTCCTGATTTTAAAGATTTTGTTTTTTTATTAATACTTTCTGTTTTCTGCACGGTAATTCCATATAATTTATTTTTACGGGCACTGAAAGCGAGCAACGCCTTTACTACTTCTTTGATTAATAATCTAGAACCTGTGTATGGAATTATATTAGCGGTTATTCTATTACAGGAAAACAAACAACTCAACTGGAAATTTTATCTTGGAACAGCAATAATTTTATCAGCAGTTTTTATTCATGCATATTTGAGTAATAAATCGAGAATAAAAAACAAAGAGTAAGAAACAAAGATTACTTTATTTCGCTTCAGGATTAAACTGCATTATGCACAACAAATTTCCTTCAGGATCTTTAAAATAAGCCATATAACCTACTCTTGATATTGTGCGTTTAGGAAAAACTATTTGTCCTCCTTCTTCTTCCACCTTTTTTAAAATGATATCAATATTTTCTACCTGTATCATAATACTGGCTACATGTTCGTCATGCCGGCGTTTTATCATACTTCCATTTATACCATGGCGGAGTTTATCTCCGGTTTCAATCAGCCAGTAATCCTCATTGTGCCATTCTGTAAATTTCCAGTTAAAAATATCTGCAAAAAATGCCTTTGCTTTTTCAGGGTTATCTGTTGGAAAATCAAAATTTACTACTCTGTTCATACTCATATTTATGTCTTTAAGCATTTGGATCTACTTCGCGTAATCCAAAAATATTTTTATCCAAATCTTTAAAATAGGCCAGATAGCCTACTCCTTGTTCAAAAAACTTCGGTACAGCAACTTCACCTCCTCGGGCAATAATTTTTTCCATCACCTCGTCAATATTATGCACCTCTATCATACTATTTAAAGGTATGTTGAGTTCTTTAATATCAATAATACCTCCATCAATACCAAATTCAGGTGGTTGTCCGGTAAGTGCATACCAAAATCCTACACTCTTCCATTGACAAAATTTCCAGTTAAATATTTTTGAATAAAATTGTTTTAACTGCTCAGGATGCTGAGCAGGAATTTCAAAATGCATCACTTTCATAAGGCGTTTATGTTTACGTCAGTCAATAGTTTTCAAATATTAATTAAATAATTGAATTTGTCAAGTATGGAAATTATTTTATTCACCGGGATGGTAAATTCGTTCGGCACTTTTCATTACCTCATCTTTATTTAAGGACATGCTCTTGGCTTTTTCATTTACAAACAATTCCATCTGGTCAGTATAATGTTTGCTTTCAGGATGTGTAGACGCACCAAATGGCGAAACTGATTCTATTTCAACACCGTTTTTTCCAAATTTTATCATCTGAAAATAACCATCACCGGCTGTCATTTTATAAAATCCATTTTTTTTGTCGTACTTGGTATCAACAGCACGCGGCACTTCAGACAAACCACTGATTGGATAATTTTTATTTCCGCGTGAAAGACGTTGCACATCACCTAATGCGACATCAATAGTTTTGAATTTATCGAGTAAATATTTTTTTGCTTTGGTTAGTGAATTTACCACCTCTGTCTCTGTTAAGGGTTTATCTTTTATCATTAAAAATGCATACGGCAACTTTGATGTACCAGTCATGAATTTATTAGCAAGCATTGCTAATCCGGCATTTCTATCTTCTTTGTTACCGTTCAAATTCCATGCTTTTATTTTAAAGATAGCATCATTTAAATCAGGATATTTTTTTTCATCTAAGGAAAATAAGGCTTTAAAATTACGCATGTATCTGCCGCATGAGTCATAACTCTTGTCGTATTTAATTCTTTGAAAATCCTGCCAGGTGAATTTTCCCGGATGTTCATTTAATAAACGTGAGAACCGTTCATTTCTGTTGTAGGTAAACAACTGCAACCCAACAAAATAATCTTTAGAATTTTCTTCATAAGATGTAGCTTGCAAAGGCGTTCCATTGCAATTAAACAAGAAACCACACTTTGGATTCAGGTATTTTATTTTATGTTCATAAGGTAATAATTTTGTCCAAAGATATTTTGAAGAAACACCTTCTATTGGTCTATCCCAATTTAAGGTAGAATCTCGCAGCGGTATTTTCCCATCAGATAAGAAAAAAATATTTCCATCTACATCAGCATATGTAATGTTAAACAACGGCAAAGCTTCCATTTTTACTACTTTTTCAAACTCATCAAAATTTTTCGCTTTGTTCATTAAATACCATTCCTCAGCTTGTCTGATATCCATGGCTGCAGGATAGCGCAATGCATACCAGCCATGTTTAGTTTTAAAAACCGGTCCATATTCGCACACAGGAATTTTTCTTTTTACCGGCAATTTTATTCCTCCTAATTTAATTTTTAAGTGAATAGTTTTGAACGTAAACTTTTTCCATGCGCCATCATACCAGTAAGAATCATGATTTCTACTTATTTTTAATTTATAGACATCCCCGAAATTATGATAATCCGTTGTATGTGCCCAACCAAGATGTTCGTTGCAACCAACCATTACTGAAACACAGCCAGGGAAAATACCACCAAGCGCATTCCAGCCTTCATCACTGTTAATATGTGCCTCGTACCACGCCAGCGAGCCTTCTATTGGCTGGTGTGAATTGCTTAACAACCATGCTTTACCATCTTCTGTTCGTGAGGGAGCAATAGCCATTGCATTAGAACCACTACCTTTTTCATTAGGTTGAAAAACCTCTTCAGCAATATTTTCTTTAATAGCTTTCAAATCTAAACCGGCACCTGCTAATAAAATTCCTACGCCTACATAACCTTTAATTACATCCTGAGCGGAGAACGGAAAAGCATTTTTTACTAAAACTCCTTCCGGGTGTTTGACTGCATAATCGTTTACTCCTTGTATATATGCATCAACTATTTTTCTAAATTCAGGTGATAATTTTTTCTCATAGTTATTTTCAACTAAAGTATCTACACCAAAGAATTGAAAAGCATAATCGAATAAAACCCCATCTTTTCCTTTCACAGAACCTAATAAATTTTTAGCAGGCAATAAATTATGTTGTACTAATTCAAAAGCATCTTCGCAATGAGCCCAGGCTAAACCGTATGCTGCATCTGCATCTGTTTCTCCATAGATATGCGGTACACCAAAAGTATCGCGTACGATTGTTACATCTTTGGGATTTATCTGTGCAACAACATAAAAATTGACAATAAGTAATAAGGTCAAAAACAGTAATTTTCTCATTGCTATATTATCTTCCTAAAATAACGATAAGTACTGATAATTTTATTTTCGTGTACAAAATTGTATTTTTGATAACATGCAAGAAGAATCGTATGGATTGAGGCCTGAATTACTTAAAGAGTTAGTAGAAATAAAAATGCCGTTTGGCAGATATAAAAACAGAGTTTTATGTGATTTACCGGTTTCATACTTAGAATGGTTTGCACGGGAAGGCTTTCCGCAAGGCAAATTAGGTATATTATTATCTACCATGCACATCATCAAAACAAATGGACTGGAAGACTTGTTAAAACCATTAAAGAAATGAAATGTTATTAGTTAATTGGAAAATTATTTCAAAAAATCAGTCTGTAACTTTTTAACTAATAACTATTACCTTTACAAGATGAATTTTGAAGAGCGCGTACAACATTCGGAAACACACATCTTTAAGGCTGTTTTCCCAAATACTACCAATCATTATGACACATTATTTGGAGGAACTGCCATGCAGTTGATGGATGAGGTTGCCTTTATTACTGCCACTCGTTTTGCACGGTTGAAAATGGTAACGGTTTCATCTGACAAAATAGATTTTAATGTTCCGATTCCTAGTGGCACGATTATTGAATTAGTTGGAAAAGTTATTAAAATGGGCAACTCGAGTTTAGATATTAAAGTAGATATTTTTATTGAACTCATGAATTCCGATAAACGAGAACTGGCAATCAGCGGTATGTTCAAATTTGTAGCGATAGGTGAAAATAAAAAACCGGTAAGAATTGACATTACAAATATTGACAATTAACAATGTACGATTAACAATTAAAAATTATCAATGAAAAATATCTCAATTATTATTTTATTCTTTTTAAATATTACTGTTTTCGCAGAGGAAACAGGTATGCATATTGAGCATAATGCAACGTGGCAGCAAATTTTGGACAAAGCAAAAAAAGAGAATAAATTTATCTTTTTAGATGCTTATGCCAGCTGGTGCGGACCTTGCAAATGGATGGCGAAAGAAGTGTTTCCCAAACCGGAAGTTGGCGCGGCTATCAATCCACATTATATCAGTGCAAAAATTGATATGGAAAAAGGAGAAGGATTGGAACTGGCAAAAAAATACAATGTCAGAAACTATCCTACTTATTTGTTTTTCAATTCAAATGGCGAGTTAGTGCATCGTAGTTTGGGTTCTATGCCTGCTGCTGATTTTATTTCCTTGTGTACCAATACGCTGAATCCGGAAAAACAATTCATCACTTTGCAAAAAAAATACCTGAGTGGCGAAAGAGATACGGCATTTTTGAGAAACTTTGTAGTAAATGCCAATGATGCACAGGATAGTCTGGCACAGCCTGCTTTGTTAGCGTTTTTAGCCACTGTAAATAATGAACTGACCCCTGCAAACGTGCGTTTAATTTCCTATCTGACAAACAGCATTCATGATACCGGCTATTCAATTATGCAGGCAAATAAATACCTCTTTTCTAAAACAATAGGAATAGACGCATTTAATAACCAAATAGAAGAGCTAGTATGGAATGAAGCTAAACGTGCCGGGAAAAAAGGTACTGATAAAGAAGCATTCAAAAAAGTAATACAACAATACCTTCCTGAAAAAACGGATTTGTTTTGTGCAGAATATGAATTGAGTTTACTGAAACGTGCTGGCGATTGGGGTGCTTATTTATCAAAAGCTGAAAAATTTGCAAATGACTTTGCACAAAATGATTGGGAAAGATTGAACGATATTGCAAACAATTTTTTAGAGAATTATTCAACTAAAACTGCATTACAGAAAGCATTAAAGATGTCTCTAAAATCTGTAGATATTGAACCAAATTTTATAAATCAGCTAACAACTGCAGAAATTTATAAAAAATTAAAAGACAATGCGAATGCAAAAGTGTATGGTGGACTAGCAATGGAATCATCAAAAAATATTCCTGAAGCAAAGGAAATGGTAGAAGAATTTATGAAAACATTGAAATAAATTATTTGCCCGGCTTCGGCAGCATAATCTTTATGGTTTCGCTTTTACTCATGTCTGAATTTAGTATGAATGTTCTTACTAAATTATCATCATCTATGGAAATGGCAGCCGTGTTGGGTGGTATACTTCCTAAATTTTCTGCAAATAACAGTAATTGATTTTCACTTTTTTTGAGATCAATTGGAATAGTATACTTTTCTTTTTTTAATGGAAAGTTTGTTAAAATCCATTTATCGTTAAACTTCAGAGAAATAATATCACCATCTTCCTTATTATTGTCCCAAACCTGTAAAACAATTTTACTCTTTTTTACAGTCCATTCCTTTGAAGAAACTAGTTTTCGTTTTGCCACTTCCTCCGAGCGGTTCTTTTTGATGGAAATAACAGAATCTGTTTTCATTTCCATTGCATTAAATGTTGTATCTGACAATTTAGAACGCAGCAATACGGAAGTAAAACATTCAAATCCGGGCACAAAATTTCCATCACCATCCAGATTGGTAAACTCCTCAATTTTATGATAAACAGGATTTCTGTATAAATCCAGTTCCATTTTATTGTTAGGTTTTCTTTTTAATAAAAAATACCCGGTAAAACAATCTTCTATATGCAAATATGGATATGGATATTCACTTATTTTTTCCAGTTTCTGGATATTCAATTTATTGCCTTCTTTGAAGGAAGTTTTCAATAAAAATTCGCCGGTATAATCGCCACTGAAAACTTTCAGTTTCATATCATACTCATCTTTCTTTTTATCTATAATTTCCGCATTGATAAAATAATCCCTGTTATCTACATGACCAATAACCACACCACGCCACTTGCCAACTATACTGTCATTTGAATAAGAAATACAAACAACAAAAAATAGTATTATCAGTAAGCCTGTTTTTTTCATGATATCCGGATTTGATGATAAATCTTAACACATTCCATGGCTTCTTTCACGTCGTGTACGCGTAAAATGGCAGCTCCACTCTGAAGTGCTGACATATTAACTGCTGTTGTTGCATTTAATGCAAATTCAGGTTTTATATTTAATAATTTACACAACATACTTTTACGAGACAAACCTACCAAAATTGGTTTATTTAATTGCCTGAAAACGGACAGATTTTTCAACAAAGTATAATTTTGTTCCATTGTCTTCGAAAAACCGAACCCAACATCTATTATAACATCTTTTATGCCAAAGTTTTTTGCTTTTCCGCTTTGTACCACAAAATAATCTAAAATATCCGTTACTATATCATTATAAGCCGTTTCTGAATGCATTGTATGTAAAGAACCTTGTTTATGCATTAAAATTAACGGACAACTGAATTTTGCAGCAACTTCAAAAATATGCTCATCTTCCGTACCGCCCGAAATATCATTAATAACAGAAACGCCATTCAAAACCGCTTCTTCTGCCACCTTGCTTCTGAACGTATCTATACTCAATATTACGTCAGGAAAATATTGATGAATTGTCGAAATTGATTTTACAACACGGTTCAATTCTTCCTCTTCAGTAATAATTTCAGCATTTGGTCGCGTAGACATTCCCCCAATATCAATAATAGTGGCCCCGTCGCTCAGCATCTGTTCCACTCTATTTAAGATAGCAGCCTCATTAGTATATTTTCCACCGTCAAAAAAAGAATCTGATGTCAGATTGAGAATTCCCATAACAACTGGAACATCAATACTTAATAGTTTTCCTTTGCAATTGAGTGTAAAATTTTTCATAAAAATAGGGCGTTCTCCACTTTTTGGTTGAAAACGAAGTTAAAGTTATGTATTTTTAGCGACCGAACAACCTTTTACAGTGAACGAAAAAACTATTACACAATACGAAACTGCTTTTGCTAAATGTAAAGATGTTTTTCTGAAGAAAACAAAAGATTATGGTACTTCCTGGAGAATTTTACGTGCCCGCTCTATCACCGATCAGATTTATATAAAAGCAAAACGAATCCGCACCATTGATGAAACCGGTGAAAATAAAGTAGGTGACAGTATAGAATCTGAATTTATCGGATGTGTGAATTATGGCATTATTGCAATTATTCAATTAAACCTTGAACATAAAAAAGAGTATGCTGTTGAATTAAAATATGAAGAAGCAGAGCTGTTGTTTGATGAACAATATAATACCATCAAAAAACTATTTCTGGCAAAGAATCATGATTACGGTGAAGCATGGCGGGATATGCGTGTCAGTTCTTATACGGATTTAATTCTGGCGAAACTGCATCGCATAAAACAAATGGAAGAAAATAAAGGACAAACAATTATTTCGGAAGGAATAGATTCCAACTATATGGATATTATCAACTATGCTGTTTTTGCGATAATAAAACTGAATGAATAAATATTGCTAATCACTATTTGCTAATCACTAATTACTAAACCATGGATTTAATTACTCTTATAGGAATGTTCGCTGCTATTGCCGCTTTGTTTACTTTCATTGGTAAATTTGCTTTTAAACAGAGTAATCTGCCAATTAATTTTCTGCGCTATTTCGTTGGTGTATGGTTTGTATTTTCCGGAGTGGTGAAAGCGATTGACCCGGCAGGAACTGCCACAAAAATGGAAGAGTATTTTGAAATCTTTGAGAAATCTGCACCTCTCCTCTCTTTCTTATGGAAGTTTTCCGCTGAACATGCATTAGCCGTTTCTTTTTTCATGATTATTTTTGAAATCTATTTAGGGATTGCTTTAATATTAGGAACCTGGAAAAAATCAACCATCTGGTTATTAGTTTTGTTGATTGCATTTTTCACTTTCTTAACCGGTTATTCAGCAAAAACAGGCAAAGTCACCGATTGCGGCTGTTTCGGTGATTTTTTAAAACTGGCTCCAATTCAGTCCTTTTATAAAGATTTATTTTTGAGTGCCTTAATTCTGATTATTTTATTCGGTCAGAAATCTATCAAAGAAATTTTTGGAAAAATACTTAATCGTAGTTTATTGATTGTACTTACAATTGCTGCAATTGCATTTGCTTACCGTAATATTTACTATGAACCGATAAAAGATTTCCGTCCATATAAAGTAGGTATTTCAATTCCGGAAGGTTTAAAATTACCACCAAATGCAAAACCTTACAAGTATGAAAATACATTTATCTATAAAAATAAAAAAAGCGGTACCGTAAAAGAGTTCAAAGGTACCTGGCCGCAAGACCTCGATAACTGGACATTTGTAGACAGAAAAGATGTGATGATTCAAAAAGGTGATGATCCGAAGTTGAAAGATTTTGCCATCAAAGATGCAAATGGCGGCGACAACACCTCTTCCATGTTTGAAGAAGAGGAATATATTTTCTTTATTATTATTCCGGAAATAAAGAAAGCAAGCGTGGAAGGATATAAGAAACTGGAAAAAATTACAGATGAAGCTCTAAAAGACAACAGATATGTATTCATGCTTACAGGCAGTTTGATTGAGGATGCAGAGGCATTTGAAATAAAATACCAGACTCCTTATCAGACAGAGAATGAATTTATTTATCAGGTATACAATACCGATGCCACGCCTCTAAAAACAATAATGCGTTCCAATCCGGGTTTATTGATTTTGAAAAAAGGCATTATAGTAGGTAAATATCATTATCATGAATTAACCACTTATGAAGCATTGAAAAAAAGTGTACTAAAATAATTACCTTACAGTTTATAATTATAACGGCACCAATATGTCTAAATTCATACTTAATAAATTTTTCTACGGTATACTCGTTTTGATTGGTGTTATCTTTGTAATTTTTGCGCTATTCAATATTTTACCGGTTGACCCCGCACGTTTAACTTTAGGGCAGCGTGCAGATGTGGAATCAGTAGAGGCAATTAATAAAGAATTAGGCTTAGATAAACCTAAATATGTACAATTTGCACTTTACCTGAATGATTTATCACCTATTGCCGTTCACTATAATGATGCAACTTCTCAGGAAAAATATCACTATAAAAAACTGTTTAACGTAAACAGCGAAAAAGCATTAGTAATTAAACCACCCTATCTGCGTCGCTCTTATCAGACAAAAGAAGATGTGCTGGAAATTTTAAAACGAGCATTACCACAGACTATACTTTTAGCATTTGCGGCCATGCTGATTGCAAGTGTTATTGGCATTTTATTGGGTGTGATTGCCGCAGTTAAACAACATTCATGGTTCGATAATTTAGCGATGTCATTATCTGTACTTGGTATTTCGGTACCATCCTATTTTTCCGCTATTGTTTTAGGCTATTTTTTCGGTATAGTATTACATCAATACACCGGTCTTGAACAAACAGGTGGTTTAACAATCATTGATGATTACGGAAATGAAGTATTAATGTTTAAAAATCTTATTTTGCCGGCTATCGCATTAGGTTCCCGTCCCATCGGAATTATTTTTCAGCTAACACGCAGTACCATGTTAGATGTATTGTCGCAGGATTACATCAGGACAGCAAAAGCAAAAGGCCTCGCTAATATTGCTGTATTATTTAAACATGCATTGCGCAATGCCTTAAATCCTGTTGTAACAGCTATTTCAGGATGGTTTGCAGGATTGCTCGCCGGCGCATTTTTCGTGGAAGTAATATTTGACATCAAAGGACTTGGCTATACTGCAGTAGATGCATTACAAAAGTTTGACTTTCCGGTGGCAATGGGAACGGTTTTATTTACAGCATCTGTTTTTATTATAATGAATTTCTTAGTAGACATCTTGTATGCTGTTTTGGATCCGAGAATACGCATAGGGAAATAAATAAAATGATAAATGATGGGTGTTTAATGATAAATACAAAAGAAATTTTAAATTGAATAAGTTGCATCATCATTCATCATTAAACATTCATCATTAAATATTCAAAATCGTGCTGATTTTTCTTATTGGTTTTATGGGTTGCGGGAAATCGTATGTCGGGCGAAACTTAGCGCCATTGCTGGGTTTTGAATATATAGATGCAGATAAATACATAGAAGAGCAGGAAGGATTAACAGTAAAAGAAATATTCGAAAAGAAAGGCGAAGATTATTTTCGTCAGAAAGAAAAAGAATTCATTAATCAATTAGATAAAAAAACAAACCTTGTGGTTAGTACCGGTGGCGGTGCTCCTTGTTTTTTTGACAATATGGATGTAATGAATGAAAAAGGATTGACTATTTATCTCAATCGTAATAAAGAAAAAGTAATCTGGCGTTTATTAAAAGGACAATATAAACGACCACTGATAGCCGACTTAACACCGGAAGAATTATCTGCCTTTTATGATAAAAGCCTCGAAAGCAGAAAACCATTTTATGAAAAAGCAAAACTACACGTCGGTGATGCTGATGTTGATGAAATCCTGGAAATACTGAAAAAGAATCCGTAAGAGTCTGGATCTTGAATTACTTAATAACAATCTTTTTACCTATAAAATGAGGTTGTGTATCAAAAACATACAAATCCATAAATAGTAAAACACGCGCAGCTTTCTCTCTGAAAAAATTGTATAATCCGGTTCTGAAACTTACATCGTTTGCATTATAACCAACCGCCTCCAGTCCATATTTTCTGGCTATAAACAATGCACGTTCATTATGAAATTTTTGGGAGATAATGGTCACCTTCTTTTGTCCAAAAACTTTTTTGCAACGTATAACGGAATCATGCGTCCGGAATCCGGCAAAATCACAAACCAAACAGGAATCAGGTACACCTAATGCTATAAAGGCATCCAGAAAATCCTGCGGTTCGTTGTAACCATGCCAGCCGTTATCACCGCTAATTAAAATTCTGTCTATTTTCTTTGCTTTCCATAAATTATATGCAGCATCTAATCGATACTGCCAGAACGGATTAATTGTAGTATGATCTTTCATTGTTTTGCAGGTACCTAACAACAACCCCACTTTATTGTAAGGAATTTTTGAAACATCACTAAATGTTTTACCTTCCGCATTCTTCTCTACTTTATACGAACAATAGAACATAAATGCAATTGCAATAATAGCTACAGGTACATAGAAACGAAAGAATATTTTTTTATTGAATAGCTTTCTCATCAGTGATTAATTATTTTTATAAGAGCACTAGTATTTTTAAACTCTCTTTCTCTATGAACTAATTACTCATCACTATTTATTTTCTATTTAATTTTATAAAAATACTTCAGTTGCAAATCCAGTGGCAATGACGCATAGCTGAAAAAATTATCTTTATACGGAACTTTATTTTTTTCCAGAAGCTGAACCATATTAAACCCTGTGGTACCTACATAAAAACGATCATCATCTAACTCGTTGTAAAACTCAATTTCTTCTTTCTGCTTTTCATTAAATGCGAACAAACGGTTATACATCGGATCTTCATTCAAAATATAATCGTTAGGTACAATATGCTGAAAATTATCTTTTAGCTGCTTCTCCATCATCAAGCAAGTACCTTCCAGTTTTTCCCAAAAATTTTCCGGCGTATTCATCCAGAATTTATGTTTCTTGAAATATTCCAAATTCCGTTTAGCACGTAATTTTAAAAACTGGGAGAATAATTTTTTCTCTTCTTCAATTGTACCCGCTTCTACTGCCTGTTTCAATAATTCATTTTCTTTTTTTATGGTGTCTCTGAACGACTGATTTTTTAAATAAATTCCCTGCATACTATCCATATCTATCATCTTTTTTTCCTGATACAAGCGTAACACATAGGTAAGTATGGCTTCGTTGGAATATTGATACTGATGATACAACTCATGCATCATAGCTATTGACCATTCTTGTGTAGTATTTATTTTTTCTTTTTCTTTTCTCGTTAATTCAGGTGAACTGCAGAAAAGAACAGGTGTTCTGTAATTAATATATCCTTTTGTTTTGGGGTCAAACTGAAATTGTGTTTCCATTACGAATTTTGCACTGTCCAGTGGCATTCTGAGTTTCCAGATATTCCAGTCGTAATCATTTTCAAGAATGGAATACTTACTTACCTTGTCTTTCATCTCAGGAAGCGGATTGATAAAATAAGATGCAGAATCCGTAAAGTAAACTACTGTACCGGGGAATTCATTATTCGAAAAGTTTTTCCAAAATAAATTACCAATGTATTTTTTTATGATGCGTATATATTCAAAGCGTTCAGTAATTAACTTTTCTTCAGCACTTGGCTTTAAGATTTGTGCCTGTCCATTAAAAAAAAGAGAGACAAACAATAGACAGGTTAAGATTTTTATTTTCATCTGTATATTTTTTTAGTTACTAATTGTGCAGACGGAATATCTGTTATTCATTCGCATTTGGTATGCTTTTGATTTATGGATATTTCATGTTTATATATTTCTGTATTCAAATTCTATACCATAATCAGAATAAATACGCTCCTTCAGCAACATTATTGTCTATCTGCACAATAATATGCTCATTTAAAGTGGTAGCAATTGGAAATCCGACTATATCTGCTTTTATTGGAAATGTTTTATGGGTTCTGTCCACTAATATAGCAATGATAATTTTTTTCGGATAAAATTTTGTCAAAGGCTTCAATGCATAAAATAAAGTTCTGCCTGAGTTTGCAACATCATCAATCAGTAAAATCGTTTTATGATTTAAGTCCACAGCATCCTTTAAATACATCTCTTCTTTCAGTGGTTCCGTCTTATTAATATAAATCGAAGAAAACTCTATCTTCTTATTTGTATCATATTTCGCAATTTTCCCTGCTATAATTTTTGCTAAATCTAACCCTCCACCCGGTTCTATGCCTAAAATTACCAGCTCATCATTACCATATGTTAATTCCAACGCCTGAAAAGCCATTCTGTCTAATTTAAGTTCTATCTTTTGAGCGTCTAATATCTTTTGTGCACTTGCAGGAATTACCATATCAGTTAATTTAGATTATTTCTAAATAAGTTATAATTTAAACATTCTTTTAAATAAGCGATTAAAAATAAGTAGATAATGGTGTATTTTCGCAATAAAATCAAATAAATTACTGATGAGATTCTTCACAATCGTTCAAATTCTCCTTTTTATTGGCTTAGTTGGTACTTCTTTCTTTGTTGCATTTCGCAAATTCAAAGAAATTTACGACAATATTATGCTCGGAAAACCTGAGCAAATTAATACTACACTCAGCTTTCGTATAAAAAGCATGTTGTTGATTGCCTTAGGTCAAAAGAAGATGTTCAAACTTACCTTCCCGGCATTGTTACACTTAGTTATTTATGTCTCCTTTGTTATTACTCAGATTGAATTAATAGAAATCTTTATTGACGGGTTAACCGGTTCTCATCGTATCATCTATCATGCTATTGAAAATAGTCCAATTCTGGAAAGTATTTATATTTTCACCATCAATTTTATTGAAATATTATCTCTCCTTACTTTCTTTGTAACGATTGTTTTTATACTTCGAAGAACCACCTTTAAAGTAGCACGGTTTCAGATGCCTGAATTAAAAGGTTGGGCTTGGAAAGATGCTCTTATTATTTTAACTTTTGAACTAATCTTAATCACATTTATTTTTATGATGAATGGTGCAGATAGTGCCTTACATATAAAAAGATTCAATGAAGGTTATGGGTTTATGCTAAGTAACCAAATTGGAAAGATGTTATATTCCTTGCCGTTTGGGTTATTAAATTTTATAGAAAAAATTGGCTGGTGGGGTCACTTATGTATGGTAATGACATTTTTAGTGTATTTACCTTATTCGAAACATTTACATATAATGCTGGCATTCCCGAATACGTTTTTTACCCGACCGGAAGCTAAAGGAGAAATTCACAACATGCCGGCCATTCAGCACGAAGTACAATCTATGCTCGACCCAAGTTTTGTAGTACCGGCAACAGATGGAGAAATAAAATTTGGAGCGAAGGATGTATACGACTTATCGTGGAAGAGTTTATTAGATGCATACACATGTACAGAATGCGGTCGTTGTACTGCAGCATGTCCTGCAAATCAGACCGGCAAAAAATTGTCACCACGAAAGATAATGATGGATACCCGCGACAGAATGGAAGAAATTTCTAAAGGGAAAAAAGAACACGGCCCTGATTTCGCTGACAACAAAACGTTATTAGGTGATTATATTACCGGAGAGGAACTACGTGCATGTACAACCTGCAATGCCTGTGTTGAAGAATGTCCTGTGAATATTTCACCTTTAAGTATTATTCTTGAATTACGAAGAAACTTAATCATGGAAGCATCGGATTCCCCGGCAGAATGGAATAACGTTTTTGCAAATATGGAAAACAATCAGGCACCTTGGCAGTTTTCACCAAGTGACAGATTAAACTGGACAGAAGAATTGAATTAATTAGCTAATATGCTAATTAGCTAATTGAATAATTTTATAAAAACTATAACAATAACAAACATGACATATAAAGTACCTGTAATGTCCGATTTAGTTGCTGAAGGCAAAACACCAGATGTTGTATTCTGGGTCGGTTGTGCCGGCAGTTTTGATCAGCGAGCACAGCGCGTTACTATCGCGTTTACAAAAATATTAAATCAGTTAGGAATTAATTTTGCTGTACTTGGAACAGAAGAAGCTTGTACCGGCGACCCTGCTCGTCGTGCAGGAAATGAATTCGTATTCCAAATGCTCGCACAGCAGAATATTGCAACGATGAACAATTATGGTGTTAAAAAAATTGTTACTACTTGTCCGCATTGTTTCAATACGATCAAAAATGAATATCCGGCGTTGGGTGGAAATTATGAAGTAGTGCATCACTCTACTTATTTACAGGAATTAATCAATACAGGAAAATTAAAAGTAGAAGGCGGCGTATTCAAAGGTAAACGTATCACCTATCATGATTCCTGCTATTTAGGAAGAGCCAATGAAATTTATGAAGCACCACGTTCCGTTATTGAGGCATTGGATGCTGATTTGGTAGAAATAAATAAATGCAGAACAACCGGTTTATGCTGTGGTGCCGGCGGTGCGCAAATGTTTAAGGAAGACGAGCCGGGAAATAAACGTATCAACGTTCAGCGAACTGAACAATTAATGGAAGTTTATCCGGATGTAATTGCGGTAGCTTGTCCGTTTTGCAACACGATGATTACCGATGGCGTAAAAGGCGAAAATAAACAAGATGACATTAAAGTTGTTGATATAGCAGAACTTGTTGCGCAAGCGAATAGTTATTAATTGACGATACACGATTAACAATTGACAATTATTTTATTCTATAATACCACCAACATTAATCGTTAATCGTACATTGTAAATCGTACATCAAAAAAATGCTAACACCTTATCATATATTACCTGAAGATGCAAAAGTCTGGATTTACCAGGCAAACAGGAGTTTTACGCAAGATGAAGTATGGGAAATCAGTGATATCTTAGAAAATTTTGTGGATAGATGGCAATCACACTCAAGAGATGTGCATGGTTATGGTTCATTGTATTACCGCCGTTTTTTAGTGTTGATGGCAGATGAAAGCAAATGCGATGTGAGTGGTTGTTCCATTGACAGTTCTGTAAAGTTGGTTCGTGAGTTAGAACAAGCATACGGCATTAATTTCTTTGACAGAATGAAAGTGTGCTATAAGATCACCAATGAGTTAGTGGGCAGTTTTCCTTTCAATCAATTAAATGAAATGTTGGAAACCGGCAAAATAAAGGATGATACTATCATTTTTAATAATTTAGTTGCTACCAAAAAAGAATTTGAAACCAACTGGGAAATACCGTTGAAACACTCACCTTTCGCCAAATTCGTGGTTTAACCAATTTTTTTTCTTATTTTTACATAAATACTCGCAATGCGAACTACTACACTTTATCTTTTTATTGCTATCGTTCTCATTTCAGGTTGCGCACGTCCGTACCGCAAAATAAATATGTCGTCCATTCCTTTTAAAGATTATAGAACTGAAAACAAAATCAGCTACTCTGTTCGGCAAGGAGTAATGTATAACATGAAAAATTTCTTTTACGCTAAAAAAGAACAGAAAAAGAATGTAAGTCTAATGGCTTTCAAAATTGTCAATAAATCTGAGTTGCCAATTAATATAAATGATTTACAATTCTCCTGCGGTGCTTCTGTTCCTATTATGCCTGTAAAAATGGATGAATATTACAATACCGTTAAACAAAAATCTGCATTATACTGGTTGTATTCTCCGGGCGTTGTGGTTTACCCACGTCCGCCAAAAGGCAGTGGTAAGTTTATTCCCCTACCATTCGGATTACCGATTGCCGCCGCCAATTTTGCAATTGCCTATAAGGCCAACAAAAAAATGCAGCACGATATTCAGATGCTGGATTTAGCCAATAAAGTAATTCAGCCGAACGATAGTATACAAGGAATACTTACGTTTAAAAACGTAGCTAACTGCGGCGATATTTTTATTACCGTGAAAGAATAAGATTCATTTAAACATCTCCATAAATTTATGACTGATACAAACGCATCACTTACACAACGTTTTTTACAAATCGGAAAACTGGAAGGTTACAGCTATTTAGTTTTACTCTTTATAGCTATGCCTTTGAAATACATGGCAGATATGCCGCTTGCCGTTCGTATTGCAGGCTCCATACATGGAGCATTATTTATCGCATTTGTTTATTACATCTTCAGAATGTATCAAATAAGAAAATTAGATACGGAAAACTCTATATATGCTTTTATATTGTCTTTAATTCCGTTTGGTACTTTCTTTTTACGAAAATTAGTATAGACAACTTTGTATCCCAACCATTTCATGGGTCTTAACAACCACTAATTCGCGTCATTTTGTCATACATTTTCCATTGGCACATAAGTTGTCATTAAGTGTTAAATCTATAAATTAGAAAAATAACAACATGGGAAAAATAATAGGAATCGACTTAGGTACAACCAACTCCTGCGTAGCCGTAATGGAAGGCAGCGAACCGGTTGTAATTACAACAGATGAAGGACAAAGAACATTGCCTTCCATCGTTGGCTTTTTAGAAAATGGTGAGCGCAAAGTAGGTGCACCCGCAAAACGTCAGGCTATCACGAATCCGACAAACACGGTTTCGTCTATCAAACGTTTTATGGGTAAGCATTACAGCGACACTGCACAGGAACAAAAATATGTTTCCTACAATGTAGAAAAAGGTGACAATGATACTGTTCGTGTTCGTTTACATGACAGATTGTACACACCACAGGAAATTTCTGCTATCATCTTGCAGAAATGTAAAAAAATGGCAGAAGATTATTTAGGTCAGACAGTATCGGAAGCGGTAATTACCGTTCCGGCTTACTTTAACGACTCTGAACGTCAGGCTACAAAAGAAGCCGGTTTAATTGCCGGTTTAGATGTAAAACGTATCATTAATGAACCAACTGCTGCTGCTTTGGCTTATGGCTTAGACAAAGGCGGTAAAGACATGAAAATTGCCGTGTACGACTTAGGTGGTGGTACATTCGACGTTTCTGTATTGGAATTAGGTGATGGTGTGTTTGAAGTTAAATCAACCAATGGTGATGTACACTTAGGTGGTGATGATTTTGACCAGGTAATTATTGACTGGTTAGCTTCAGAATTCCAGAATGATGAAAGAATGGATTTGCGTAAAGATCCGATGGCATTACAACGTTTGAAAGAAGCTGCGGAAAAAGCGAAAATTGAATTATCTTCTTCAACAGAAACAGAAATCAACTTACCGTATATTACAGCTGTGGATGGCGTTCCAAAACACTTAGTGAAAAAATTGTCACGTGCAAAATTCGACCAGCTATCTGAAGCATTGGTAGAACGTACATTGGAACCATGCAGAAAAGCATTGAAAGATGCCAACTTATCTGCTTCTCAGATTGATGAAGTAATTTTAGTAGGTGGTTCTACACGTATTCCAAAAATTCAGGAAGTAGTAGAAAAATTCTTCGGCAAAAAACCATCTAAAGGTGTAAATCCGGATGAAGTAGTGGCTATTGGTGCTGCTATTCAAGGTGGCGTATTAACAGGCGACGTAAAAGATGTGTTGTTGTTAGATGTGACTCCTTTATCTTTAGGAATTGAAACATACGGTGGTGTTTTTACTAAATTGATTGAAGCAAATACTACTATTCCTTCTAAAAAATCAGAAGTGTTCTCTACCGCTTCAGACAACCAACCATCTGTTGAGTTGAATGTATTGCAAGGTGAAAGACCAATGGCAAAAGACAACAAAAGCTTGGGTCGTTTCCACCTGGATAGCATTCCGCCTGCTCCACGTGGTGTGCCGCAAATCGAGGTAACATTTGATATTGATGCGAATGGTATCTTAAGCGTAACTGCAAAAGATAAAGGAACAGGAAAAGAGCAAAATATCCGTATTACCGCTTCTACAGGTTTATCTAAAGAAGAGATTGAAAAGATGAAAGCAGAAGCGAAAGCAAATGAAGCTGCAGACAAGGAAGCTCGTGCGAAAGTAGATAAACTGAACGAAGCAGATAACTTGATTTTCCAAAGTGAAAAACAGTTGAAGGAATTTGGCGATAAATTACCTGCGGATAAAAAATCAACTATTGAAGGTGCTGTATCAAAACTGAAAGAAGCGCACAAGAACCAGGATATTCCTGCTATTGAAGTGGCACTAACGGAATTGAACAACGCATGGCAGGCAGCTTCTCAGGATATGTATAATGCATCTCAGCAAGGCGGTCCTCAACAGGAAGGTGCGACTGACCAGAATGCAAACAATAACAGTACAGAAGATGTACAGGATGCAGAGGTAGTAGAAGAAGTTAAATAGTACTTAGTATCTTGTAATTAGATACTACAGATTAAAAAGCCATCGGGAAACCGGTGGCTTTTTTTATTGCATATAGGAGTATTTTTCTATATTTTATGACATTTTAATAAAATCAATCAAATACAATATATTGTTAATCATTATTTTATAAAATAAAAGTCTGTTTTAAATGCTATAAATAAAATGACAAGAGCATTTATTTGTACCGGAGATTAAATTTTTTATATACTAAGTTTGAATTGTAGATATTTTCAATTCAATTAAACTATAATTATGAAAAGGCTTATTCTCACTCTACTTTCTTTGGCTCCGCTATTTTCTAATGCACAGCTATTTACCTGGAATAAAGTAGCAGATACGATAAATAATACAAATGCGTATTATTATTATGGTTATAATCTAAAAAATACCATTACAAAGAAAACAACGGACAATCATATTATTTATTTGAAAAATATTAACCTTTCATTCAATTCTTTAGGACAAATAAAATTTGACAGCATCATAATTTCTAAATATACCTTAGATGGAAATAGAATCTGGCTGAAAAAATATCCATTACTATCCGGAGGAAATATAAACGATTTTATTGAAACAACGGATAATGGATTTTTACTAGTGGGTGAAATCGGGATATACAATTCTATTGTAAAGCTGGATGAAGACGGTGAATTTGTATTTATAAGGAATTATTTAAATACAGATAGTTTGCTTACCATAAAAAAGATAGTGGCGACCCATGATGGAAATTATTTATTAACCAGTTATAAGGAGGTGGTAGAAAATGGTTGTTATTGGTTTTATGAAGCAGATATCAGAGAACAATCATTTATAACCAAAATAAATCCCAATGGAAATATTTTATGGCATAATTTTTTATCAGAAAATAAATTCAGAAAAGGTACATACTTTTATCAAAACCATTTCAATATATCTGCTATACAATTCGATTTTTTGGAAGATACTGAACAGACCTTTAATGTATTGTCTTTTACAAAAGAAAACTATAACGATCCACCTTTAAAATTAAACCTGTTTCATTATGATAAGAATGGAAACAGATTAGACTCAGTAGTCTTAAAAGAATACCCTGTGTATAATGACTGGTTCGTTTGTACTGCAGATTATATCAACGATTTCATAAATATCACCAATGAAGGCTATACTATTGCAGGACAATCATATCAGGATACTATACCAATTTTTAAAAAATATTACTTTAATAAATCAGGTATATTGGTTGACAGTATTATCAGAAACATTCGTCCATACCAATTCATAGGAGATAATTTATTTTCTTATCCATCTTCAATTCAAACAATATCCGCTGAATTAAATAACAACATATTTTTATTGTTAAGCGGTTCATTCGTAAACAGTTTCACCTATATTAAGTGCGACAGTGATTTTGTTGCAGGTTTCAATGAAAGTATAGAATTAAAAGACAATTCTATCTTTTACGGTACTTGTGCATTTTTATCGCCAATTGATGACAGTACGTTGCTTTTTATCAGCGAAGTATCTAAAAATAGTGTTACAGATACAATAATGTATTTAAAATTCTATCATATTTCTTTAAACAGTAATCGTATCACTTATTCAATTTATATTGACAAAAATAACAATGGAGTGAGAGACGCAACAGATACAACCTTTTCAAATTGTCTCATTGAATTTAATGATGGAGGTAGTGTCGAAAATCTGCAACCTAATAATGGTAATTATTATGGCAAAGAGGGTACCTATACAAAATATTTACTCGCCGGAAATTATATTTCAAAGCTCATTTCTTATGAACAAACTTTAAAATATTATACTGTTTCCCCTGAGTCCAAAACAAGTATTTTTACTTCTAATTCAAATGGAGTAGATTCTATTATATTTCGTTTAGTACCTAAACCAAACATTCAGGATTTACAAGTATCTATAATTCCAACAACAGGCGCACGACCGGGATTTCAATCAACTTATAAAATTCTTGCAAAAAATGTAGGTACCAAAACAATTGAAAATATTGAAGTGAAGTTTTTAAAAGATTCCCTTCAGACAATAGAATCCGCTACTATCTTGCCAACTTCTGTTGTTGATGATACATTAATCTGGAACATAGATTCGATGGCAATCTTTGAGTTAAAAGAATTTACCATTACCTGCAGAAATACTATTCCACCCGGTTTAAATGCAAACGATACACTTCTTTTATTTGCAAGCATCACTCCTTTTGAAAATGATTCTTCTATTACAGACAATTCATTCTTGTTAAAACAAGTAGTCGTAAATTCTATAGATCCAAATGACAAAATCGAATCGCATGGTGGTGGCATTACTACACAACAGTTAACCGATGGAGATTATTTGTATTATACTATTCGTTTTCAAAATACCGGAACCGGTTATGCTACAAAAATTAAAATCACCGATACACTTTCAGACAAATTAAACTGGAATACATTAGACATATTAGCAAACACTAACAATCTGACATATACAATAGAAAATAAAAATATAATTACCTGGTGGAATGACAATGTTTATTTACCCGATAGTACAAGCGACGAAATCAATAGCCATGGATATGTAAGTTTCAGAATAAAACCAATTACCAATTTGCAAACGTCTGACATTATAGAAAACAAAGCATATATTTACTTTGACTATAATGCGCCTGTAATTACAAATACTTCCACTACTCAGATTATTGAACAACGCATCACTAATATCAAACAAAATGAAATAAAAGAAATAAAGTTGTATCCATCCCCTACAAGTAATATAGTTCAATTAGAATTTAATGCAAAGAAACAACAAGATATTACTCTAAAGATTGTTGACGTTCAGGGCAAAGAAATCTATATTGAATCATTAAAAAGCAATACCGGATTAAATAATATTCAACTAAATCTTAGTGATTATGCAAATGGTATTTACCTTATACAATTAAATACCGGTGGAAATAATTTATACTATGGGAAAGTCTTAAAACAATAAGTAATAAATTCATTACTTATCGCAGTAAAGCAAATGTACCTTTATATGTTTTTACTTTATCATCCGGCATCTTTACAGTGAAGTAATATACATATTGGTCTACCTGACAGTTTTCACCTTTGTATGTTCCTTTCCAGCCATTGCTCACATCGCCCGGCACAAAATCCTTGGCTTCAAATACTTTTTCGCCCCAACGGTCAAAGACTGTAAATTCAAGCACCTTCATTCCAATCACAGGTGATAAAGGCACCAACACATCATTTATATTGTCGCCGTTTGGTGAAAAAGCCGTAGGCAGGTACACTTCATAAAAACATTCTTTATTAATTCGTATAGAATCTTTATTGGAACAGTTAGCATTAGTTACCGTTACAGAAAATATCGCAGAAGATGCCGCTACTATTGTCTTAGTAGTATCCCCTGTATTCCATAGTATAGAAGTGAAATTTCCATTGCCTACATTCAACACTATGCTGTCGCACACGGTAGTATCTCTTCCAAGATTTACCATAGGTAATGCAAACTGCCGTATCACAATAGTATCTTTAGCACTTCCGCAAACATTCCTGTTTTCTGCAATATATGTTCCTCCTTGTGTAATGTCAATTAATGGTCCTGTTGCACCGGTACTCCAGATAGTTCCTGCATCACCGGTAAATAAAGGGAATGAAAAATTACCACAAAAGAAAGTATCATTACCCAAAGAAGCTATCACGGGAAGATCCAATACATCTACCAGAATGGTATCGCTCACCGTGCAGTTTCCATTGGAAACATCTACTATATATTGACCAAACTGACCGACTGTAATCGTTGGTGTCAGCTCTCCAGTATTCCAGGTATAAGTAATGCTACTTCCCGGTACCGTTGCATTTAAAGTAAGCGTTCTACTATCACAGATTGTAGTATCTCTTCCGAGATTTACGTTAAATGCATTGGTACCCGAAATCACTATCGTGTCAGCAGCGCTGCCACAACTATTTGTAACTTTGGCAATATAAGTACCGGTTTGTGTGGCTGTAATAGATGTTGATGTACTAATGAAAGTACCATTTCTTGTCCAATCTGCAGGTACGCTACCATTGGATAATATTTTTGAGAACGTGCTACAAAAAGAAGTATCTGTTCCTAATACAGGTTTTACAGGTTGATTTATCTCTATTACCTGTATACTGTCCGAACCTTTACAACCACCCTTAAAAACATCTACCCAATATTTTCCCGGAAGTGCAACCACAATATCATGTGTAACAGCTCCTGTACTCCATAAGTAACTATCATATGCTGTACTTGCATCTAAAGTAATATTTCCACCCTTACATACAGTTGTACTTGGTGTACCAAAACTAAATGTAATTCCCGGTGATTGTGTAATAGTAATAGTGTCATTTGCATTACCACACCCTCCTGTAATAGTTGCTATATAGGTAGCGGCTTGCGTTACGGTAATTTGTGATGCCGTTACAGTTGGAATTCCAATATTATTCGTCCAGACAGTGGAAGGATTTCCGGTTGACAATACATATGAAAAAGAACCGCAGAAAGAAGTGTCATTTCCGAGATTAATGGGTGGTTGAGAATTTGTTTGCGTAATCACAATAGTATCTGAGACATCACCGCAGCTATTGGAAACTTTAGCGATATAAGTACCAAATTGTGTTGCATTAATTGATGCTCCTGTATTTATTTGAACATTATTTAAATACCAGGTAGTATTTGCTTTTCCGGTAGATAATGGTTGAGAAAAAGGACTACATAAACTAATATCCGATCCTAGATTAGGTTTTGTTTCTTTAGTGATTTCTGTAACTAAAATAGTATCAGAACCTTTGCAACCATTCTTAAAAACATCTACCCAATATTTTCCCGGAAGTGTAACCACAATATCATGTGTAACAGCTCCTGTACTCCACAAGTAGCTATCATATGCTGTACTTGCATCTAAAGTAATATTTCCGCCCTTACATACAGTTGTACTTGGTGTACCAAAACTAAATGTAATTCCAGATGATTGTGAAATAGTGATTGAATCTATTGCATTTCCACAAGCACTCGTGATAGTTGCCGTATAAGTACCCGGCTGTGTTACTGTAATCTGCGATGCAGTTACAGGTGGATTTCCAATATTATTGGTCCAGACAGTTGCTGCATTTCCTGTAGATAAAACGCGGGAAAAACTTCCGCAATACGATGTATCATTACCTAAATTTATTGGTGGCTGTGTATTATTTTGTGTAATGACAATAGAATCTGTTACCGTACCACACGGACCTGAAATAGTGGCTTTATAAGTACCTGCTGCGTTAACTGTTATCTGCGATGCAGTTACAGGTGGATTTCCAATATTATTTGTCCATACAGTTGCAGGATTTCCTGTTACCAGATTACGTGAAAAAGCACCGCAATAAGCTGTATCATTTCCTAAATTAATGGGTAAAGGTGCCGGATCTATTACTACTTTAACTTGTTTGTTAATAGTACAAGTTACATCTGTAGCTGTAATAGTATATAACACGCTATCTTTTACAGATGATGTATTGGTAAGTGTCTGATTAATCTGATTACCTGATCCTGCAGATTCGCCTGTAGTATTTGCTCCTCCTGAAACCGTCCAGCTAAACGTAGCATTGGGGTCAGTACTGCTATTATTGATAATTGCATTTTGCCCGGAACAAATAGTGTTGGTTGATGTAGTAGTAGTTAAATCAATACATACTAATTTAAACTGTACAGTATTAGAAACCGGTTGACTTCCATTAGGATGCGTAATCGCTTTTATGTAATGATATCCCGTATTACAAAAATTAGTAGCAGGGTTTGCACCGCCATCATTTGGAATTGGATATTTTATAATTGTTGTACCTGCAATAGAATCAAAACGCAACCCATTACATTTATCTGCTGCGTTATTTCTGATTCCACCATTCGGAATAGATGAAGTATCCGTGTTAGGTAAATGTATCACATAGTTCCCATCATCTGCATTTGGATTTCCAGAATTAAATACTGGCAATGTACATGGAGCATAGGTTAACCTGTCACTGCAAGCTCCAACAGTAATGGATGTCGTTCTAAACTGCCCAGGACAACTTCCCGGTGCATTGTTTACGAAATTTGCAGTACCGGGTGAACATGAATTCTGTAAAATATAAATAGGCTGTCCACTGCTGCAATAGCTGCTGAAATTATAATTATAAACTGTGCCCCTTCCTGTAAAGATAATTACTATCGCATTGGCTGGAATAAAATCTGATTGACCTGCTGCAATTAAAGTAGTAGCATCACATGTACCCGTTCTGAGAGTTGTCATCGTTGTGGCTGAGGGAGTCAAAAAAGTACAACTATTGTTGGCAGGTATATTGATTGAATTATTGGGTAACTGTAATCTTAGACTACTTACATTAAAACCTGCGTTTCCGGAAGTCATTACAATATATTCATTGTCTACTTCTCTTAATACACCTCCCTGATCACAGGCATCAATAAAGATTCCTAATATTTCAGGACATGCAGTTGTAACCTGTCCTCCACCTGACGTATTATTTCCAATATTTATAAAACCAATGCTATCCCCCTGACCTGCATAAGGATTGAATGCGGGATTAGTTGACTGATAAAAAACAATATTTGAATTTTGAGGAATATTAGAATAATTTACTGAAAATTTCATGGTATCCTTTCCACTGGAACAAAAGACATCAGGAGAAACACTAGATAACTGAATGCTTTGTGCAAAGGAAGTGCACGAAATCATAAAAATAAAAATCGACAAAAAATTATTCTTCATACATTTATTTCAGCATGTAAATTTAATTCTTATAAAAATCCTTTACGGCAAGGATGCTTTACTATTTTAACAAGGTAACGTTGCCTTTTAATGTCTTTTTCTCGCCATTTGTGAATCTTGCGATTACTTCGTAACCGTACACTTCAAAAGGAGAAGATTCTCCTTTGTATTTTCCATCCCATCCGGCAGAGACATCACTTGGCAATATATTGTTAGCTTCAAAAACTTTATTTCCCCAACGATTATATATAACAAATCTTTCAATGGTGGTATTTCGTGGATTTCCTCTCACTAAGAATACATCGTTTACACCATCACCATTAGGTGTGAATGCATTGGGAATCCAAAGATCATTAAAACAGTTAGAGGAAATATCAATAGTATCGCTATTTGAACAACCATTTTCATCTGTTACCTTTACAGAATATGTACCTTCTTCCGTTACTGTAATTGAAGGCAACTGACTGCCTGTACTCCAAAGATAAGAACGCATTTCAACCGGAGCATTTAACAACAACTCTCCTTCACAAAATGCAGTATCATTTCCAAGATTTACTACGGGTAAATCATTTTTAAATATCACAATTTCATCCGTAGCAGAGCCACAATCATTTGTTATGGTTGCAGTATAAGTTCCGGGTGTAGTTACTGTAATCTGTGCCGCTGTAACACCTGTGCTCCAAACAGTACTTTGATTACCGGTTGATAAAACTTTTGAGAAATTGCCACAAAATACAGTATCATTTCCCAGATTAAATTGTGAAGGTGGGTCTAAAGAAGACACCTGAACAGATGCTGATTTAGAACAACCGTTTTTATATACCGTTACTGAGTAATTTTGTGTCTCTGATACTGAAATAGTTGTAGTGGTTTCATTTGTACTCCAACGCAAGGAGTCAGCATCAGTATTGGCTGTTAAATCAGTTTGCGAATCAATACAGAATGTTGTGTTACCTGAAATAGAAACCTGTGGAATTGGATTAGTAAGCACCTGTACAGAATCTTTTCCTGTACAATTATTTTGTCCGGTTACAGATACCACATATTTTCCGGGTGTTTTTACTTTTATAGTTTGGGAAACAGCCCCTGTATTCCAGGTGTAAGAAGTAAATCCGCTTCCGGCATCCAACGTGATAGAATCACCATCACAGAAGACTCTATTTCCAGTAATATCGGGATTACAATCCTGTGACTGGCAATCAGTGACTCGTTGTGTAGTACTTGCACTGCAACCATTCAAATAACCCGTTGCTGTATAAGAACCGGACGAACTTACCGTTAGCTGATTTCCTGCTGCACCATTATTCCATCTGACAGAATCAAAAGTACCATTTGCGACCAGTGTCACACTGTTTCCATTACATACTTCTGTATTTCCTGAGATAGAAATATTTACATTTGTATTTGTCACATTTACATTTGCAATTCCGGAGCAGCCATTCTTATAGGCTGTTACACTATATGGGCCTGCCTGAATCGCATCAATAGAATTTGCAGTTTGTCCTGTACTCCATCTTAAAGAATCAAATTGACCTTGCACAGATAATTTAACTGAACCATTATTACATATTATTAAATTTCCTGAAATTTGAGGTTGAACCGGAGGATTCACCACTACTTTTACGCTTTGCGTCTTTACACAACCTGCATCATAAGAAATAGCAGTATACATAACACTATCTTTCGTGTTTCCATTATTCGTCAATACCTGATTGATGCTATTTCCTGTTCCTGCTACAGCGCCTGTAATACCGGTTCCTCCTGAAACTGTCCAGCTTAAGTTGGCATTCGGGTCAGTAGACGAAAGATTAATGACAGCAGATTCACCACTGCAAATGGTACTTGTTCTGGTAGTTGCACTTACATCATTACAAACTAATTTGTATTTAATGGTATTTGATACCGGTTGACTGCCATTCGGATGAGTTATTGCTTTTATATAATGATATCCATCATTGCAAAAGTTAGGTGATATTCTGAATTTTAATATAGTATCTGCCGAAAAATTCAATTGTGCATAGTCAATTCCTCCACAGGAATCGATTGCATTTCTTCTGATACCGTTGTTAGAAACTCTGGCTGTATCTGTACCAGCTTGTCTAATCGCATAAGTTCCGTCCAAATCAAACAATCCACATCGGTCATACACAAAATTATCCTGACAATTTTGTCTTTTATCAATGGCAAGTGTTCTTCTGTATCTGGTAGTCGGAGTGGAGGAACAACTGGCAGCATTCGTAAATGCACCTATAGTTCTTGTACATGAACTTTGTACTACATAAATCGGGTATCCTAAATTACACAAACCATTGACACTATAATTTGCAGTCACATTATCACTGGTAAAACATAAAATAATTGAATTAGGCGGGATAGAATCTGTTGGTGAAGCCGCTATAATATTACTTGCATTGCAGGAGCCTGTCTGTAGATTGCTAATTAAAGCAGCATTGGGTGTTTTAAATGAGCATGGATTGGTTCCTGTATTAATATCATTATCATTATCATTCCCGCTATTACTGTTTGCAGGGTCGTAATTAATAGCAAGATTAGACACTTTTATTCCTGTACCTGAAGTTAAAATCATATACTCATTTCGGCCTTCCTGGCCGGTGGCTCCACATGCATCAATAAAAATCCCTAATGTTTTTACACAGGCACCAAAGTTTATGGTATCTCTTGGTATTGCATTTCCCGGAATATATCCTATACTGTCACCTTGGCTGTTGTATGGATTAAATGTACTGTCTGTACTCTGATATACTACAATATTTGTATTTGCCGGAATTCCGTTTGCAGATACAGAATATCGGGTTGTATCATTTCCACTGGAACAAACCACAGTTGGAGTTAATAAATTAAGATTAATAACCGGTGCAGCCATAACAATACATGTTGTCAAAACAACCAATAAAGTACTCAGTAAAAACAGTGGCGAAAATTTCTTCATATTAGGCATTTAAAGCCAAGTAAGATAAGGAGATTTTGCCAAAAATTTAAGCCTGTGGATAATAAAAAAAGGTGAAGATTTACTTCACCTTTTTGCTTCTTACCGATAAAATTCTTTTTTTATCGGCAAAAATTCCTCTTTGTTATATTTCCGGAAGAAAATACGGTTATTTTACATCATACCGCCCATTCCTCCAGGCATTCCTCCACCCGGCATTCCACCCGGTGTTTCTTTACTTGGTTTTTCAACGATAGCTGCTTCTGTTGTTAAAATCATAGAAGCTATTGAAGCTGCATTTTCCAATGCTACGCGGGTAACTTTAGTAGGATCTATAACACCTGCTTTGTACAAGTTTTCGTATACTTCTGTTTTCGCGTTGTAACCATAATCTTTTTTGCCATTTTTAACATTGAAAACAACAATAGAGCCTTCTACTCCTGCATTTTCTGAAATCTGACGTAATGGAGCTTCAATAGCAGTTCTTACTATTTCAATACCAGTTTGTTCGTCTTCATTTGCTCCTTTTAATTTATCTAAAACACCTTGCGTTCTGATTAAAGCAACTCCTCCACCGGGCACAATTCCTTCTTCTACTGCTGCACGTGTAGCATGTAATGCATCATCCACTCTGTCTTTTTTCTCTTTCATCTCTACTTCAGACGGTGCACCAACGTACAATACTGCTACACCACCGGATAATTTCGCTAAACGTTCCTGTAATTTTTCTTTATCATAATCAGACGTTGTTGTTTCAATCTGAGCTTTAATTTGATTGACTCTTGCAGTGATATCTGATTTTTTTCCTACTCCATTGATGATGGTTGTATTATCTTTATCTATCACAATTTTTTCTGCTGTACCTAATTGAGCTAATTGAGTATCTTCTAATTTCATACCTACTTCATCAGAAACTACTTCACCACCTGTTAAGATAGCGATATCCTGCAACATCGCTTTTCTTCTGTCGCCAAATCCCGGAGCCTTAACTGCAGCGATTTTCAAAGAACCACGCAAACGGTTAACCACCAATGTTGCCAATGCTTCACTTTCCACATCTTCTGCAATGATTACCAACCCTCTTCCTGTTTGTACCACTTTTTCTAGAATTGGCAGTAAATCTTTCATGGAAGAAACTTTTTTATCATAGATTAAAATGAAAGGCTTTTCCATTTCTACTTCCATGCTTTCTGCGTTAGTTACAAAATAAGGAGAAATATAGCCTCTGTCGAATTGCATACCTTCTACTACGTCAACATACGTTTCTGTTCCTTTCGCTTCTTCAACGGTGATAACACCTTCCGTTCCTACTTTTTCCATTGCATTTGCAATGAATGTTCCGATTTCTTCATCATTATTTGCAGAAATAGTTCCAACTTGTTTGATTTTTGAAAAGTCTTTTCCAACTTTTTCTGAAATATTTTTTAATTCAGCTACTACAGCATGTACAGCTTTGTCAATACCACGTTTCAAATCCATTGGATTAGCACCGGCAGTAATTGATTTCAAACCAGGTCCGATAATAGCCTGTGCAAGAACAGTTGCTGTTGTTGTTCCATCTCCCGCCACATCATTTGTTTTGGAAGCTACATCTTTCACTAACTGTGCGCCCATATTTTCAAATGGATCTTCCAGTTCTATTTCTTTTGCTACAGTAACACCATCTTTAGTAATGTGAGGTGCACCAAATTTTTTCTCGATTATAACATTTCTTCCTTTAGGACCTAATGTAACTTTTACAGCATTGGCCAATGCGTCGACGCCTGCTTTTAATTTATCTCTTGATTCTGTGCTGTAACTTATTTGTTTTGCGCTCATTTTTATAAATGTTTAATGTTAAATGATTAATGTTGAATGACTTGCTTGAAATTAAAATCTTGATTCTTGGCTCTTGAATCCTGATTCCATTACACAATTGCCAAAATGTCAGATTCTCTCATGATTAAATAATCTGTTCCTTCGATATTGATTTCCGTTCCGCTATATTTTCCGTAAAGAACGGTATCTCCTATCTTAACGGTGGTTGGTTCATCTTTTTTACCCGGACCAACTGCTACTACCTCACCTTTTTGTGGTTTTTCTTTTGCTGAATCAGGAATAATAATACCTGATTTTGTTTTTGTTTCCGCCTCAGCAGCTTTCACTACTACTCTGTCTGCCAACGGTTGAATGTTTACTTTACTCTTTGCCATAAATTATTATTGATTTTATTGTTTTAAAATTTCATGCAAAAGTAGGCTATTATCGTGCCATTTCAAAAAAAAGGTCAAAATGACAATTCAGAATGTAAATTTTTCAGTTGAAATTGACTAATTTGACCAAAATTCAATTTTATATGTGCTGTTTAAGAAATAATTTATTACTTGTTATTTTATCTTTCACAATCACATCCTGTATTAATTCTGAAAATAAAGCTTTGCTTGTTGGAAGCTGGAAAGGGGCAGAATGGCTGATAGAGGATAGACCTTCAGATATAGATGTACAAAAAGTTCATTTTACATTTACCCGCTTTGGTGGTTACAACTCTGATATCGGAGGTAACAATGAAAGAGGTACTTATATTTTGCGGGATAATAAATTATATACCACGGCTGAAGGTCAATTAGAAATAATGGTAGAAATAAAAAAACTAACAAAAGACAGTTTAGTATTTAACATGAATCGCAGCGGACAATCGGAAACCCTAACGCTGATAAAAGAATAAAATGCAACTTTATTCTACCAAAATTTTTCCAACAGAAGTTTCATGTGTTTTATTGTCTGTAAGCCGGACAATATACATTCCTTTGGTAAGCCCGATAGATTGCGTAGATAAAGGTTTTCCTGTAAATCTCTCCTTGTACACTTCTTTCCCGCTAATATCTGTTACAGAAATAGTTTGTCCGATATATTGCTGTACACCTTCAAAGTACAATTCATCAAAAGTTGGATTTGGAAATGCGTTTAAGCTTTTTACAGTAGTGTTATGATTTATTCCAGTTGTTATATCCGGACATCCTAACTGATAGGCAAAAAAGTTTTTCATATACCATACTGTACTGTCAAAAAATGGCTGTACTACTGTTCCAAATAAATCCGTAGAATAAGATGTATGTCCGGCATCCGGAATTATATAAAATGGATTGTACATTCCTAAATTTTCAGCATAAGGATGTAAGATGTTGCTACCATCGACATACATTAAACTGGCAATATTATAAGGCCTTCCCCTGTTAAATGGTATTTCCGGATCCCATATATTATGTACGCTCAGAAAATTGGTATGATTATTATCCAGAAAACTTTTATCTCCGAGTGCACCATTAATATTTACCACACCTAATATCGTTTTACCAAAATCGATAAAATCATATTCACCAAATACACCACCGATACCTGTCAGTGAATTTTTCCAGTCTGGAAAAAGATTATCCAATGAATCTAAGTATACGGTATGCATTACATTAAAAGCACCTGCACTGCCACCACACAAAAATATCTTTGTAGTATCAATTCTATACGGATTTGCACTATCACGTGCAGAATTGAAAAAATAACGTACCAGTTGTTTTGTATCCTGTACACCCCGGCCAACTGCTTTCAGCATTAAATCCTGAAATATTAAAGAAATAAAGGATGGCTCTAACCGATAGGTTGCAGAGGAAACCACATAACCACGTTTAGCAAAATCTTCGCCCATTGCTATTTGGCTTTGGTAGTCTTTTGTACCCGTCCAGTAAGCACCGCCGTGTTCAAAAACCACCAATGGCCTCAGTGATGCAGTATCACCAACAGGCTCGAATACATCCATTAATACAGCCTGCATATTACCTGCAGCGTTTTTTGCAGTACTATAAGTAATATTTTTGGTGCGAATAGTTTGAGAGAAAATTTTATTGATGTAGCGTCCGCCTTCACATTGTGCAGACACATTACTAATATATAAACTAAAAAAGATAAGGATGTATACTTTTTTCATCTGTTTATTTTTTGTCTTTTAATGGTGCAGGTGGAATATCTAATATTCATTCGTATTTGGTGTGCCAACGTTCATAGATATTTCATGAAAGAAAGATAATAAATAAATTATTATTTAGCGCTCTCCGTCCGGATTTTGTTTTAGACGTTGCATATCGTCGAGTGCAGCAGGATAAATTTGTTTGCGAAATGAACTGCTGTTATCTTTTGAGTAACCTGCATACATTCTTTTTATATTAACAGCTAAATCATAATCACTGGTTTGCTGCAAGAAAGTATAAGGCATATTAAGATATGTAATAAAGCGGTCGAATTCATCTTCATCCAGATCAATGATATTATAGTTATTATATAGACGAAATAAGTTCTTTAATACAATCCTTTTCGCTTCTTCCGTTTCTAATTGTGATGCCACTCTTTTTTCTTTCTCACTCTTGCTCAACAGGCTATATAAGTAAGATAAAGGATTGGTAAACGGGCGCGCATCAGGATTTAAGTCCGTATTCTTTACGTATAATTTGTTTATTTCCTGTCGAATTTGCTGATGAGTACGGATGGCGCTGATTTGTACTTCAGTTAATTCCTGAGGTGTCCGTTGCAACACTATGGTTACAATGTATTCATTTTTTGCTGTTGAATCTTTAAAAGTAAGCTTGGTGGGCACGTGACCTTTTTTGAAGATCACTAAAGAATCTGATTTTAATAATTTTGCAGTAAAAACCCCTTCTTTATCCGATGAAAATCCTAGTTGTAAACGACGAAATGCCACATCTGCAAATGGGACAGGATTATTGTTCTCATCTACTATTTTTGCAGTTACTTTAATTTCATTTTGTTGTGCAAAAAGGAGATTCGACAAAATAAGCGTTGCTATGAATAAGATATTGCGCACGCTCAAAATTACTATTATTCAAAAATAATACGATGCAAAACATGTTAATTTATGTTGCTGTAGATATTAAAATAAGTGTTTGTATTTTATTATTGTTTTCCTAATTTTAGGTTCGATGCCTAAACAATACAATACATACACCGATGCAGCTCTGATTCAGCTTTATCAAAGAGAATTAAATGCTGAGTATATAGGTGAATTGTATAAAAGATATTCCCTGTTAGTTTATGGTTTGGCCTACAAATATTTAAAGCATGAAGAAGATGCTCAGGACGCCGTTACAGAAATCTTTGAAATTATACTGGAAAAATTAAAAACACATGAAGTTGAATTCTTCAAATCCTGGTTGTTTATTTTAAGTAAAAACTACTTAATGCGAAGGAAGTCAAAAAATAATTCACTGGAAATCATTGATATAGAAAATATTTCAGAAAAATTTATGGAAAATGAGACAGATTTGTCTCTCAATATACAGGAAGAGCAAAGTGTTCTTCTAAAACAAGCAATAAGCAACTTAAACGACGAGCAACGAACGTGCATTGAATTGTTCTACTACAAGCAGAAACCTTACCAGGAAGTTGCTTCCATAACCGGCTACGATCTGAATAAAGTAAAGAGCGCTATTCAGAATGGGAAACGAAATTTGAAATTATTTATGGAAGAAAATTCAACATCACATGGAGAATGATTTAATTAAAAAATACCTGGCTGATAAGTTATCGCCGGAAGAGCGCAATGCCTTTGAACAAGAAATGGAAAATGATCCTTTTTTGATGGAAGCTATCGAAGGTTTGTCGATAGTCAATGGAAAATGGTCAATGGAGAAATTGAATGCATTCGAAAACGATTTGCATAACTCCATAGATACAAAGACTCCACAGCCTCAAAAAGGAAAAATTATTTCTATGAATTTTTTTAGATATGCCGCTGCTGCCTGCGTTATAGGGATTTTAGCTTTGGTTAGCTGGCGGCTTATTTCGGTTAAAAAAAACATAGACGAACAAGCTATTTATGCATCGTATTTCAAGCCCCTCACAAATCCGGATGCTACAGTACGCGGCGAAAACAATGACACTGAGGAATCAAAAGCTATACAGGCATACGAAAAAGAAGATTATTTTGAGGCTGTAAACGCTTATCAGAAATTAGTGGCAAACAATCCTGACAATGTAAAAAATAATTTATTTCTTGGCATCTCGTATCTCGGTACCAATCAGCCAAAAAAAGCAATTGATATATTAAACAAAATTACTACTTCAGAAGAATTTCATTTTGACATACAATGGTATTTAGCACTGGCTTACATCAAAAATAAAGAATTACAGAGTGCTCAAACTACTTTAAGTAATTTAACTAAAGAAGAAAATTACTACAAAAAAGAGGCACAGGAAATTATTGATAAGTTAGATGGAAAAGTAGCATTGAAAGAATAAAAAATCCACGAGAAACAAGCACATGTTAGAAATCAACTTACAACCGTTTCCAACCTTATCTACCGAACGATTATTATTAAGAGAAATTACAGAAAATGATGTAGTTGATTTATTTAAACTACAAAGCAATATTCAGGTAATGAAGCATATTGCACTGCCTTTAAAAACAATAGAAGAATCAGCTGCAAAAATAAAGTTCTATCAGGAATTATTATTGAAGGAGGAAGCTATAAACTGGGCTATCACATTAAGACCAGATAATAAATTAAGTGGTGTCATATTATTAAAAGCAATAGACTGCAAGAATCACCGTGCAGAGGTTGGATATATGTTACATCCTGATTTTTGGCGCAAAGGGATTGTTCAGGAAGCCTTGACTTGTATTCTTGATTTTGCATTCAACAAGTTACATTTTCATAGCTTAGAAGCCGTTATTGACCCATACAATATCGCTTCTGAAAAAATCTTAGAGAAAAATGGATTTGTGAAAGAAGGTCATTTCAAAGAAAATTATTTACTCGGCGATACATTCTTAGATTCGGGTGTTTATTCGTTGCTGAGGTCGAATTACAATAGACTAAGTAAGTTTTAGAAACTTAGTAAGTCTTGTACAATAAAATATCTAACTTTGTTGTATGAAATTTTCTGACTATCACATCAACGAAGATATAAAGTACAATTTAGAAAAATTAGGTTTTAAGAAACCAACAGATATACAATTTAAGTCCATCCCACCTATCTTACGAGGCGAAGATGTACTCGCAATTGCACAAACTGGTACCGGAAAAACAGCAGCGTTTGCTATTCCTATTATTCATAAAATTCATCAGAAAAAAGCTTCTAAACGAACAGACTTTATTCGATGTATTGTAATGGTACCAACGCACGAACTTGCCTTACAAGTAAACGAAGTATTTGAAACGATTGCAGAGAAAACACGTGTAAAAACCTTGTGTATTTTTGGTGGTGTAGAACAGGATGCGCAAATCAAAGCTTTGTATAAAGGTGTTGATGTGTTGATTGCGACACCCGGCAGAATGTTTGATTTACAACATCAGGGTGCATTAGATTTAACGAAGATTGAAATACTGGTATTAGATGAAGCTGACCACATGTTAGATTTAGGTTTCATTAATGATATTCGTGATATGCAGCGTTTCTTGCCGAAGCACAGACAAACACTTTTCTTTTCTGCGACGATTAATGAGAAAATAAAAAAACTGGCATATTCATTAGTGAGCAATGCGATTCGCATCCAGATTTCTCCGAAAGATCCCGTTTCTAAAAATGTACAACATGCGGTTGCTTTTATAGAAATGGACGATAAGCGTTTTTTTCTGGAGCGCATTATCAATGAGCATAAGGATAAAAAGATTTTGGTTTTCGTCAGGACAAAAGTACGTGCTGAACGTGTGGCGAAAGCAATGGAAAGAGCCGATATACAAACGCTTACGATGCACAGCGATAAAGATCACAATGAACGTATGCGTGTGATGGATTTATTTAAAAAAGGAAAGACAAAAGTATTGATTGCCACCGATATCAACGCACGTGGTATTGATATTCCAAATGTAGATTATGTAGTAAATTATGACTTACCTGATGAACCTGAAAATTACGTGCATCGTGTTGGAAGAACAGGACGCGGTGATAAAAAAGGACAAGCTATTTCTTTTTGCAGTACAGAAGAAAAACCTACGTTAAAAATTATTGAAACGTTTTTACACAATCCCGTTCATGTGATTGATATTGAAAAAGACGATTATACGGAAACCATTGAATTTGCAAAAGACACAATGGAAAAAGAAGATTTGCAATCGTTACTGCGAGAAGCTGAAGAGTTGGAATCGAAGAAGAAAAAGAAAAGAAAGAAATAGTTTTAAATTATATCTTGTTCGATTATCCTATATCCTGTAATTTTCTTTTCTACAAATGAAGAAATCACTTCCTTTGAAATAATTATATCTTGGTGGAGATATGAATATAAAAGCATATCAAAATTTGTATATTTCTGAGAATCTTTAAACACAAGATTTTCTGCAAATATTAACTTAAAATCTTTATTTCTTAATTCGATTAAATCCTCAAAACAATTAAGAGTTACATTTTCTTTTTTCCAACCAGCAGTATAGCCCTCATAAAAGATAGATTTAGAATAATCTATATCATCATAATTATTATCAATTAGATGCAACCAAAAATATTGAAATACTTCATTTTTATGAAATATTTTCGCAGGATAAAACTTATGTTCAGGCAATCTGAATTGTTCTAAAATATCTTTTACTTTTTTGTTTATTAATAAACCACGAGAAGAAATAATAGATTGGCTTATGAAATCGGTAAGTTTAGCTTTTTTATCCAATTCAAAAATTAACTCAGGTTCAAAATCAGGTATTCTATCGTTAGACAATTTTGTCATTGAATTAGGCTGCTCATACCAATCTAAATTATATCCAGATGGAAATACCATGCATTGAGGTCCGACCAAACCCGTTTCTTTTTTATTAGTCGCATTTGTAATTAAATAATACTTCATTATGAATGAATTTAAATATGCCGCTCCGCATGATACGATGAGCGCACCATCGGGCCGCTTTCTACATAAGGTAAACCAATGGATAATCCATATTCTTTAAAGTGCGCGAACTTATCGGGATGAATAAATTCTGCTACTTCGATATGCATTTTGGTAGGTTGCAAATATTGTCCCAGCGTCACTACGTCGCAACCATGATTCTTTAAATCGTTTAAAATTTCGTAGACTTCCTCATCGCTTTCGCCCAGCCCCAGCATCACACCGCTTTTGGTGCGCTTACCAAAATCTTTAGTGCGTTGTATCTGCTCCAGACTTCTTTCGTATTTTGCCTGCGGTCGCACCTTTCGGTACAAACGCTTCACCGTTTCCATATTGTGTGATACTACTTCTTGTCCTGCGCTAATCATCACTTCCAACGCGTTCCAGTCTGCTTTTGTATCCGGGATCAAGGTTTCAATGGTTGTACTTGGCGAAAACTCTTTAACAAGTTTAACCGTATCATGCCAAATTTGAGCACCTTTATCGGGCAACTCATCTCTGTTTACAGAAGTGATGACCGCATGTTTCACCTGCATCAGTTTAATAGCTTCTGCTACCCGTTTCGGTTCATCATAATCAACAAATTTTGGTCTGCCGGTTGCTACTGCACAAAAACCACATGAACGTGTACAAACGTTTCCAAGTATCATGAAGGTTGCCGTACCTGCGCCCCAACACTCGCCCATGTTCGGACAATTACCGCTTTCACAAATCGTGTGCAGTTTATACGTATCAACTAAATTTCTGACTTTTTTGTAATTCTCTCCAATCGGAATCTTTACTTTCAGCCATTCCGGTTTTCGGGATCGAACCTGTGTATCTATTTCTGACATTTATCATTCAACATTTAAACTTGTCCTAAATTTATTTCGGGATTCAACATTCTTATCTTTCTTTCCGCTTACCCAACATAAAACCTGCATATACTCCCGGATAAAGAAATTTATTTTTATCAACCATCACCGGTACTTTTTTATAATAAAAATCCGAAGTGATTCCAATTTCCAGTGCTTTAATAAAACTCTCATTCTTTCCAAAGTCAAATTCCATACCTACTTCCAAATGCAAACCCGGCAACACTTTCATTTTCCATCCTTTGCCAAAGCCGGAAGCACCTACAATTCTTTCATAATCTAAGAAGCTGTTATCTACACCCTCCTGATATGTTACATCCACCAAATCATCTTCTGTTGCTGTTGTAAGAGGTTTGGGTATTACCCTCAAGGAATATGGCTTCAAAAGTGCCAATGTAAGTCCACCGGCATATTTAAAAAACAATTGTACTCCATGTCTTTTACCTTTTTCGGCTAACAAGAATTTTTGTCCGACACCACCATATAATGTAAAGAGTGTATTTTGTTTTCCATATATAAATGGTTTGAAGCCGTCACCACCAAATAAACCACCACTACCATATGGTGATTGCTGGCGTGTTTGTTTTGGATGTATGAAGTAAGAAAACTGAAACTGAAATAACAAACTGCGTTTAAATCTTTTGCTTTTTGTAAACTCAGCGCCTAAACTAAAACCATCGCTTTTCAGACGTGCACCTGCTGCCCAGCTCTTTTTATACAGAACGGAATCTCTGTTTAAATTAGAGTCCTCTCTTCTTGATTGTGCCTCAGCAACAACAAAAGAAAATATTCCTAAAAATAAAAATAGAGTTCTAAACATACTTTTCACTATCATTATGACGCTAAAATGACTAATTTAGTTTAAAAGTAAAACATTTTTTATCATGCTAACCTCAAAAATAACATATTTAGGTGAATTACGTACAGAAGCTACGCATTTACAAAGTGGTAATAAAATCATTACAGACGCTCCGGCTGATAACCATGGTAAAGCCGAAGCCTTCTCGCCTACCGATTTAGCGGCAACTTCGCTCGCTTCC
This sequence comes from Chitinophagales bacterium, assembly GCA_046329785.1. GTDB lineage: Bacteria > Bacteroidota > Bacteroidia > Chitinophagales > JADIYW01 > JADJSS01. Next base: position 351,719 of record JAXLTZ010000003.1, on the reverse strand, counting down.
TGTATGCTTACTATCATTGGAATTAAATTATCGGGAAGCAATAAAAATATAAACGGAGCAACTGCGGAAGTAACAAAAGTTATGTATAGTGAACCGCGCAGGATTGGTGAAATTCATATAAAAATGAATATTCCTGATGACAATTTTACTGAAAAAGAAAAACAGATTTTAATCAATGCTGCACATGCCTGTCCTGTTGCAAAAAGTTTGCATCCTGATATCAAACAAGAAATAGAGATTATTTTCAGCTAACCAAATCAGCTTTTATATCATCAACCAGAATAGCATTATGGTTGGCATTATAAATTGGTTTGCCATTTTGAAATACAATCAACTGAGGTGACTGGTGTTCAACTGCTGACATTGAAGCAATCAAATTGGAAATGGAACGGTATTTCAGTAAATCCAGATAATAAACCGGAAAATCTAAATTCCATTCACGCTCCACTCTGTTTTTTACCATAGAACTTATGTTACAGCGAGTACTATGCTTAAAAACAGCAAATGTATACTGACCATTTAATAAATCCAGGAATTGTTGCTCAGACATCAAAATTTCCCATTTCATAAGAAATTAAACGCTCTTCTTTTTAGATTGCTCGTATTTTGCTTTTGTCCAAACAGGGCAACCAGTTCCCTGATGACAAGAAGTCATAGCTGTGATTAATACAGCACTAAAAAGAACGAATAGAGTTTTCTTGTACTTAGTCATGTTGTTTACGTTTAAATGATAATGCAAAAATAGGTCAATTATTGCACTTTCGCACAGTGCATTCACTTTTATTAACAATTTAACTATGCTGACTTTCAATTAAATCAATGTAAAAACTAAGTACTCAATTGTGTATAAGTCTGTATTTTTAGTAGAAATGTGTTGCATAATTTTAGGCATGCAACATTTTCATTTTATAGCGATTGGAGGAGCTGTGATGCATCAACTTGCCTCTCATTTAAAAAATCAGGGAAATATCATAACCGGTTCTGATGATGCCATTTATGAGCCGGCAAAATCAAATCTGGAGAGATTAGGGTTAATGCCCGAGCATGTTGGATGGTTTCCGGAAAAAATTACCCGGCAAATTGATGCCATCATTTTAGGCATGCATGCCAAAGCAGATAATCCGGAACTTATAAAAGCACAGGAACTTGGATTAAAAATATATTCATTTCCGGAATTCGTATTTGAACAGTGTAAAAACAAAACACGTATTGCAGTTGCAGGCAGTCATGGAAAAACATCCATCACTTCGATGATTATGCATATGTTACGTGTTAACAACAGAGAATTTGATTACTTGGTAGGTGCGAAATTAGATGGATTTGATTTTATGGTTAAGACTTCTGAAACAGCTCCATTGATGGTTATTGAAGCAGATGAATACTTGACTTCTCCATTAGATTTACGAAGTAAATTTTTACACTATCATCCGCATATTGCCATTATTTCCGGTATTGCATGGGATCACATTAATGTATTTCCAACATTTGATGAATATTTAGAAACATTCAGAAAATTTATTTTAAGTATTCAGCCAAATGGATATTTAATCTATAATGCTGATGACAAAGAGTTGGAAAAAATGGTAAATGATTTAAATCCGGCTATTCATCTTATTCCATATCATTCATTTGCATTTAAAACAACAGACGATGAAAGTATTTTATTGTATAATGAAAACGAGTTCACTGTAAATGTTTTCGGTTCGCATAATTTCGCCAATTTAAAATCTGCATTTGAAGCCGGAAAAATTATTGGGTTAGGTGAAACCGAAATCTTACATAGTTTTCAAACATTTCAGGGTGCAGCAAAACGTCTGGAAAAAATTTACGATGATAAAAACAAACGCCTGACCATCTTCAGAGATTTTGCACATGCACCAAGTAAGGTTAAAGCTACTGTGAAAGCTGTACGTGAGCGTTATGAGAACAGAAAAATAATTGCAGTTTTTGAATTGCACACCTACAGTTCGTTGCAGGAAAATTTCATTGAACACTATGCGCATTCATTAGATGCGGCTGACGTTCGGATTTTATTTTTGGATGAAGAAGCTTTAAAAATAAAAAACAAACAGGACCTTGACGAAACGTGGCTTAAAGAACAATTTGCTGATGAAAGTATTTTAGTATTTAAAGATGCCATACAATTAAAAAGCAAAATCAATTCAGAAACGACAGACGACTGTGTCATCTTATTAATGAGTTCAGGTAATTTTGGCGGAATGAATTTATAATCAATCCAACTTACTTCAAGAATAAAACATTAAAAAGCGTTAACACATTAACATTTTAACTAAGTTTCTGTGTATTTTTGTCGTTGTTGATGAAAGATTGTATTGTAATTATACCAACCTACAACGAAAAGGAAAATATTGCTGATATAATTCCTTACACACTGAATCTTTCGGACAGATTAGAAGTTTTAGTAATTGAAGATGGCTCCCCTGATGGAACTGCCAATATTGTGAGGGAGTTGATGCAAACATTCCCTGACAGAATCCATATGATAGAACGAACAGGGAAGTTAGGTTTGGGAACAGCGTATATCACCGGCTTCAAATGGGCAATAGAAAAAGGATATTCCTATATTTTTGAAATGGATGCAGATTTTTCTCATCCGCCTGAGAAGTTACTGGAATTACTGGATGCCTGCGAAAACAAAGGTGCTTATCTCTCTGTTGGTTCTCGTTATGTAAAAGGCGGCAACGTTGTAAACTGGCCATTTGACAGGCTGTTTTTATCCTGGGTTGCATCGAAATATGTACGCTTGGTTACAGGTATGCGCATTAAAGATACCACTGCGGGTTTCGTGTGTTATCGAAAAGAGATTTTAGAGAAGATAAATTTTAATAAAATAAAATTTGTGGGCTATGCCTTTCAGATTGAAATGAAATTTGCAGTCTGGCTGACAGAATTAAAGGTAATCGAAGTGCCGATTACTTTTAAAGACCGCGAAGCAGGTACTTCCAAAATGCATGGCGGCATCATTAAAGAAGCAGTAATTGGTGTACTCCAAATGAAATGGCAAAGTCTCAAAAATAAAAAATATTACCTGCCTGTATAGCTTACTTAGCGAGTATAAAAAATAAATACAATATTTTTACACGTTATAAATACTTTATATTATCTGAATTAAACATCAGCCGGAAGCAGAATAGATAAGCAGCAGAATCTTATCTTTGCCGATGTCGTATGATTTAACTGAAGAAGATATAAAACGGATTTGCCAACTACTCCTCTTTCAATGCGTTTAAAATCTTATTATCCGTATCCGGAGAAAAGAATTTCATGGTATTAAAAAAAGTAGTTATCACTAAAGCTGTAAATAAATACACAATTGCAGTTCTCAATATATCCTGATTGATGATATAATAAATAGCAGTAGGAATTATTGCCAATAGCATATTCATAAAAATAGTATTATGTTCATATGCAATCTCAAATGCAAACTGGAATAATTTCTTATAATTATAACCGGAATAATGATCCGTAATAGTGCATTGACGCACTTCATAACTGCCAATATCATCTGTATTATTAAAAATCATAACATCTACGTTCCAAAAAATGTGTTTGTTTTGCAACATTTTATCACGTAATGGTTTTGAGATAGACCTGAACGTTGAATGCTTTTTCAGATTAACAATTTTATAAATCAGATTTTTATAGACATTGCTTAAAATCTTCCTTGTATTCGAATTGTACATTTTATCTTTATCATAAAAGAAATACATAGCATCTGACTTCTTATAGGCATCTGTAGTACAGATAACCGAAATATACTCTGTCATATCTTCATCTATACTCATTATAAAGTCACCTTTTGCAAAATAATATCCCGATAGTGTCGCGAAATGTTGACCGTGATTCTTATTAAGCTGATAAATTTTCACTTCGTCATATCTTTCTTTTAAAGAAAGTAACGCTTTCAATTCATCATTTACATCATCATTATCAATAATAAATATTATTTCGAATTCTTGAAACTTACCTTGAAGTGTAGAAAGGACATCCGGCAAATGGCGGAGTGCATTTTTCGCCGAGTGAAAAACAGGAATAACAATTGAAAGTTCCATAGTCTTATACAAATATAAAGTACAATATTTTAAAAAAGAAGATTTTTTTAGACGCACAATAAATATTAATAATAGAAAAGATGGAATTTATTTAAAATAAAGTAAATCTCCCTGATTAAAAAATATGATAGAAAATTTATCTAGCAGTATTAAAACACAAAAAAACGCTCAACTTTCGTTGAGCGTTTTTATTTAAAACATTTTCCAAAGTTTAAAACTTTGAAAATCTTTGTTTTATTATCAATGAAACTGTTCTGCTTCTGTAGAACCGGCTAATGCAGTAGTAGAAGATTGTCCTTGCTGACAAACTTGCTGAATAGCATCAAAATAACCTGTTCCAACAAATGATTGGTGTTTGATTGCCTGGAATCCTGCAGATTCTAATGCAAATTCTCTTTGTTGTAATTCAGAGTAACCCGCCATACCGCGTTCCATGTATGCTTTGCTTAATTCAAACATAACTGTATTATTAGCATGGAAACCAGCCAATGTAATAAACTGGAATTTATAACCCATCGCAGCTAAATCTTCACGGAAAGTAGTCATTGCTTTTACATCCATATATTTCGCCCAATTGAAAGATGGTGAACAGTTATACGCCAACATTTTTCCCGGGTATTGTGCATGAATTCCTTGCGCAAATTCTCTTGCCATTCCCAAATCCGGATTTCCTGTTTCCATCCAAATTAAGTCAGCATAAGGTGCGTAAGACAAACCTCTGTCGATACCTTGCTCTAAACCATTTTTCACATAGTAAAAGCCTTCAGGAGCGCGTTTACCGTCGATGATGAATTTTTGGTCACGAGGATCAATATCAGAAGTAATTAAGTTTGCCGCTTCAGCATCTGTACGAGCAATTACCAAAGTAGAAGTTCCGCAAACGTCAGCAGCCAAACGGGCAGCTGATAATTTATTGATAGCTTCCTGAGTTGGCACCAATACTTTACCACCTAAGTGACCGCATTTTTTTGCAGACGCTAATTGATCTTCCCAATGCACACCTGCAGCACCTGCTTCAATCATTTGCTTCATTAATTCATAGGCATTCAGATTACCACCAAAACCGGCTTCAGCATCTGCAACAATAGGAACCATCCAGTCACGAGTTGGTTCACCATCCATATATTCAATCTGGTCACGACGCATCAAAGAGTTATTGATACGTTTCACCACCATAGGAACAGAGTTCGCAGGGTATAAAGATTGATCCGGATACATTTCTGCTGATAAGTTTGCATCAGCAGCTACTTGCCAACCTGAAAGATAAATTGCTTTCATTCCTGCCGTAACTTCCTGTATAGCCTGATTACCATTAAATGCACCTAAACCGGCAACCCAGTCATCCGTGTGTAATTTTTTCCATAATTTTTCAGCACCATTTTTTGCCAAGGTGTATTCAATCTGAACAGAACCGCTAATGTTAATTACTTCTTCAGCTGTGTAATCTCTTTTAACGTCTTTCCAACGTGGATTAGTTGCCCAATCTTTTTTTAGAGCTTCCGCTCTTTCTTGTTTTGTTGCCATTTTAATTAATTATTGAATTTATGAATTATTGAATTGAATTAATCGATATAGTTATACGCTTCTAACGTTAAAAATTCTTCCAATGTGTCTTCTAAAGACATCTTGGTAAATAATTCTATTGCCAGATCAAATTTTGATGTAGCATATTTTTCACCTAAGGTTGCTTTATACGCTGCTTTCTGTTCGTCAATTAATTGCTGAACTAATTCCGCAGTTACTTTTGTTCCATCATCTAGTTTTGCATCTTCATGATGCACCCATTGCCAAACTTGTGTACGGGAAATTTCAGCTGTTGCAGCATCTTCCATTAAATTATGAATCGGAACACAACCATTGCCTCGTAACCATGCTTCCAAATACTGAATACCTACATCAATATTGTTTTTCAAGCCACCTAAAGTAATAGTTCCTTTTGGTACTTCTAATAAATCAGCCGCCGTAACATGTACATCTTCACGTTTCACATGAATTTGATTTGGTGTGGGCATGTATTTATTGAACTCATCCATTGCGATTTGAACCAAACCCGGATGCGCCACCCAGGTTCCGTCGTGACCTGCTTTTGCTTCACGTTCTTTATCTGCACGAACTTTTGCCAAGGCAATCTCGTTTGCTTCCGGATTATCTTTTATTGGAATTTGTGCTGCCATACCGCCCATGGCGAATGCATTACGTTTGTGGCAAGTTTGAATTACCAATTCTGAATAGGATTTTAAGAAATGTGTAGTCATTGTTACCTGCATTCTGTCAGGCACCAAAAACTGTTTATTTTTAACTGTTCTTTTGATGAAAGAAAAAATATAATCCCAGCGACCACAGTTCAAACCGGCAGAATGTTCTTTTAATTCAAATAATATTTCGTGTAATTCAAAGGTTGCAACAATTGTTTCTATTAAAACCGTTGCTTTGATGGAACCTTGAGGAATACCTAATTCATTTTGTGCATCTACAAAAATATCATTCCATAATCGAGCTTCTAAATGCGATTCCATTTTTGGTAAATAGAAATAAACACCACTACCTCTTTCAACTCTTTGTTTGGCATTATGGAAAAAATACAAAGCAAAATCCCAGATAGAACCACTTGCAACTTCACCATCCACTAAGACATGTTTTTCCAGCAAATGCCAGCCGCGAGGACGAACAAACAAGGCAGCTATTTTTTCATTTAATTTATATTCTTTTCCGTTTTGTGATAACGAAATAGTTTTATTATTAGCATCCTTCAAATTCACCTGACCGGAAATATTGTTTTCCCAAGTTGGCGCGTTTGAATCTTCAAAATCAGCCATGAATACTTTTGCGCCAGAGTTTAACGCGTTAATAATCATCTTACGGTCAACAGGACCGGTTATTTCCACTCTTCTGTCCTGAATATCTGCCGGACATACTGCAACGGTCCAGTCGCTTTCACGAATGGATTTAGTTTCCGGTAAAAAATCAGGTAATTCGCCTGCATCTAGACGTACCTGACGCTCCACACGTTTTTGCAGTAATTCTTTTCGGCGTGCATTGTGTTTGCGTTGCAATTTAGCGAAGAAAGCCAGAGCTTCCGGTGTTAAGATTTCTGCATATTCTGGAGTGAATTTGCCTTTGATTTCAATTCCTTCTGGTGTTTTGTAAGCTGACATTATTCGTAAAATGATTTTATGTTCCGAAAGTTACGAATTTGCACAAAAAACAATAAATATATCATGTTACCTAAAGTTTACGATAAGGTTGTTATTTTCAATGCATGCATTGGAATACCTGAATGTCTCTCTATTTATAAATATTCGTACTTTAGTATAAATTTTACCGCATGCCAAAAGAACGAACACTTGCTGAGCCATTTAAAATAAAGATGGTGGAACCGCTGAAAATTACCACTGAAGAGTACAGAGTCAAAACTTTAGCAAAAGCATATAATAATCCATTTCTATTGCGCAGTGATGATGTATTTATTGATTTACTGACAGATAGTGGCACCGGTGCTATGAGTGAACATCAATGGTCAGCTATCATGCAGGGTGATGAGAGCTATGCAGGTGCAACAAGTTGGGAAAGACTGGAAGCAGAAGTGAAGGATTTAACAGGTATGCCTTTTATTATTCCAACGCATCAGGGCAGAGCTGCCGAACGTATTCTGTATGGAATTTTAGGAGGGAAAGATAAAGTATTTATCAGCAATACACATTTTGACACTACCCGTGCCAATATTGAGTTTACAGGTGCAGAGGCATTTGACTGCTTGCCGGAAAATGCAAAAGATCCTTCTTTGGAGTTACCTTTTAAGGGCAATCTAGATATTGCAGAAATGGAAGACCTTATTTTAAAATATGGGAAAGAAAATATTGGTGCTGTTGTTTTAACTGTTACCAATAATTCAGCCGGCGGACAACCTGTAAGTATGCAAAATGCAAAAGCAGTTCGTGCGATATGCGATAAGTACGAAATTCTGTTGGTACTGGATGCCTGCCGTATCGCTGAAAATTCTTATTTCATAAAACACAGGGAACAGGGTTTTGAAAATAAAACTTACCGGCAGATTGCCACCGAAATGCTTAACCTGGGTGATGCATTTATAATGAGTGCTAAAAAAGATGGATTGGTTAATATGGGTGGATTGCTTACTTTAAAAGATAAAAAACTGGCAGAGCAATGTATAAATTTGCTAATCATATCTGAAGGTTTTGTAACTTATGGTGGCTTAAGCGGCAGAGATATGGAAGCACTTGCGGTAGGGTTACAGGAAGTTTTTGATGCCGATTATTTGCACTACAGGATTAAAAGTACAGAATATCTTGGTAAGCATTTAAATGATTTAGGCGTGCCTACTGTAAAACCCTATGGAGGGCATGCCATTTATATAGATGCAAAAGCATTTTATAGTCATATCCCTCAGCATCAGTTTCCCGGGCAAGCACTTGTATGTGATTTATATATCAAAGGCGGTATCCGTTGCTGTGAAATCGGCTCAGTTATGTTTGGTAAGAACGATGAGAATGGCAACCTGATTCCTGCTCAATTTGAACTCGTACGGCTGGCTATTCCACGACGTGTCTACACCCAAAGTCATATTGATTACGTAATAGATATTTTTAGTGAATTAAGTGAAGAAAAACAAAACTCCAAAGGAATAAAAATCACCTATGAGCCTCCCTTTTTACGCCATTTCACTTCTCATTTCGAAAGAGTATAATAAGAAGGCACTTAATCATTTTACAATAATAAATATCTTTACTATTTAGTTAAGCATGATTTAAATTAGTCTCATTTTATTTAAATAATCAAAAAATATTCTTATCATGCCTTTTGATTCAAGGAATGATTTTCGACAAATACCATACGAGAGAAAATTTTTGGGATGAAATGGCATTGCCTAATGGTGATATAAGGTTGCATTATCAGCAAATTTTTAAACAACTCAACAGTATTGAATTACCTGTACTCAACAGGAAGGAAGAAATCGCCAGAAAGATGTTCATGAATCAGGGAATTACTTTCACTGTTTACTCTGACGACAATGAAGGAATCGAGCGTATTTTCCCTTTTGATATTATTCCGCGCATTATTACCGGCACAGAATGGGATTTTATTGAACGTGGTATCGAGCAGCGATTGAAAGCTCTTAACTATTTCTTACATGATATTTACCACGACCAAAACATTACAAATGATGGCATTATACCAATTAATATAATTGCCACTTGTCCCCATTACAACCGTGAAGTATTTGGCATAGATGTACCATACAATATTTATGTTCACATAGCAGGCATCGATTTGGTTCGTGATTCTGATGGTACGTACTATGTTTTGGAAGATAATTTACGTACACCATCCGGCGTATCTTACATGATGGAAAACCGGGATGTAACCAAATCTATTTTTCCGGAATTGATGAACGAATACAATGTACGAAGGGTTAGCGATTATCCCTTAGAGTTACAAAAGATTTTAGTTTCATTGGCACCAAAGCAAATTCAAAATCCTTGCATTGTAATTTTAACTCCCGGTATTTTTAACTCTGCCTATTATGAACATACATTTTTAGCACGTTATATGGGTGTAGAACTGGTAGAAGGCAGAGATTTGGTGGTGGACAACCATAAAGTATATATGAAAACCACACGTGGTTTAAAACAGGTCGATGTTATTTACAGAAGAGTGGATGATGAGTTCTTAGACCCCTTGGTATTCAATCCAACAAGCTTACTCGGTGTGCCCGGTTTATTATCAGCATACAGAAAAGGAAACGTGGCAATTGTAAATGCCATGGGCAATGGTGTTGCAGACGATAAAGCAATTTATACATTTGTACCGGATATGATTCGTTACTACTTAAATGAAGAACCAATTCTAAAGAATGTACCGACCTATAAAATGGAAAATGAAGATGAACGTGCTTATGCTTTTGAAAATATGCACAAGATGGTCATCAAAAAAACCAATGAAAGTGGTGGATATGGGATGTTGATTGGACAAGATGCAAGTGAAGAAGAAATTGCAAAATTTAAAATCGCAATTGAAAAAGAACCTCGTTCTTATATTGCACAACCAACCTTAAAAATCTCAACAGTACCATGTTATATGAATGGTAAATTAGTACCACGCCATGTAGATTTAAGACCTTATGCCCTATTCGGACCGGATGGTTTTAAATTAGTTTCAGGTGGGCTGACACGTGTGGCACTGAAAGAAAATTCTTTGGTAGTAAATTCATCGCAGGGTGGTGGCAGTAAAGATACATGGGTGATTGATTAGCCTGCTTGTCATTTCGACTGAAAGGAGAAATTATACAAGATTTCTCGCTACACTCGAAATGACATCATTAAAAAACAAACAAATGCTCAGTAGAATAGCAGACTCTTTATTTTGGATGAATCGTTATGTTGAACGAGCAGAAGGTATGTTGCGCATGTTGAAGATTAATTATGCAACATCGTTAGACAAAAGCGAAACAACACATTATGACTGGTATGCAGTTTTAGATATTTTTACATATCTGAGTGATGAAGAAAAAAATAAAATAAAAGATAACACACAAGCCGTTTTAAAATATATCATTACTGATAAGAACAATGAAAATTCAATACGCAGTATTATTACCAAAGCACGCGAAAATGCAAGGGGATTGCAAGACCATATTACAAAGGAAGTTTGGGAAAGTATCAATGAATATTATTTGCGTTTGCATAATAATCGTATTGATGAATTATTAGATACGAATCAACAATCATATGCAATCAGTTCCCTTATAGACCAAAGTCTCTACTATTATGGTGTACTTGAAGTTACAATGCCTCGTGGTGAAGGATGGAATTTCATGGGCATTGGAAAGAATATTGAACGTGCGCTGCAAACAGCAGATATCGTAGATACCAAATTTCACGATATCAATTACGATTTAAATAATCCAATGGATATTCCATATTGGAAAAATTTATTGCTTTCAGTTTCAGGTTATGAATTTTATCTGAAAACATATCCGACAGGTTTGCAAACACAAAACGTATTAGACATGATTTTGATGAACACCAATTTTCCGCGTTCTATCTTATATTCTGTTAAAAAAATAAGCTACATTATAGAGAAAATTGCTGTGGAGAATACGGAAGCTGAGAAATCGTTGGTTCGTATTATCGGAAGATTAAAAAGTAAAATAGAATATACCGATTTGCAAACCATTTCGAGGATTGGTCTGCATCAGTTCTTAGATGAAGTTCGTGACGAATTGTATACCTTCAACGATGAATTAGGAAAAATTTATTTTGCTTATCATTAGTGGTTTTTATCCAATAAAAAAAATAGAAAAATCTACAAAAAAATTGCAAATCATACATTGTAAATCGTAAATCCGAAATGTCTATCTATAAAATTCAACATATTACTAAATATAAGTACGACAGAATAGTAAAAGAAAATGCGAATCAAATAAAAATCTATCCGTTTCCAAAATCGGGACAAGATATTTTAAGCCATGAAATTCAAATTACCGGCGAACCCAATATTCACAAGTTTTATGATTATTGGGGAAACGGCACCGGCTATTTTACGGTTACACAACCTCATCAGGAATTAATCATTGATAGCCGCTTAATTGTCAACTCGCACCAAAAAAAAATTGAAGAAAACTTATCAGCCGTCAGCGACTGGCAATCCGTAGAATCCTCCATTATTGATGATATAATATTGTTGGATTATGCACTAAAAGAAAACATCAGACAACAAGCAATTATTGATAGTATCATCAGTGAACTGGACTTCAAAAGCAAATCTCCATTGCAGGCAGCAAAGGATGCCAATCAATATATTTTTGATAACTACAAATATGTTAAAGGCATCACTACCATAGAAACGACTGTAGATGAAATCATTGAGCTGAAATCCGGCGTCTGTCAGGATTTTGCACATTTGCTGCTGCAAATTTTACGCACACAAAAAATTCCCGCACGTTATGTAAGTGGTTATATCTGTCCGAATAAAAATGGTATGCGTGGAGAAGGTGCAACGCATGCATGGGTGGATGTTCATTTGCCAAATCTTGGCTGGGTTGGACTTGATCCAACGAATAATTGCTTTGCCAATGAAAATCACATTCAATTAGCAGTAGGAAGGCATTTTACAGACTGTACGCCAATAAAAGGAACGTTTAAAGGTCCGGCCAATCAGGAACTATTAGTCTATGTTTCAGTTGGCTACGAGGACGGCAGCATCTTTGAAGATGAAAATACAGTACAACTTTATAAAGAACCTTCTGAAATGGTTCCAGTCGTTCATATCCAGAATCAACAACAGTAGCATCCAATATTTTTGTTTCACATTTAACATTAAAGTCATATCAGATTTTAAACTAAACCGACCTGAAATATGTTAAGGCAAATAATATGGAAACAGCAGTCAATAAACCGTTAAAACGATTTTTTGGTCTCTTACGTTTAGAAAAAAACAATGTCTATTATATCTATTTCTACTCTATTATCAGTGGGTTACTGTATCTCTCATTGCCATTAGGAATTCAGGCAATAATTTCTTTAATGTTCGCACAACAGATTTCAGCATCGCTTGTTTTACTTATTGTGTTGGTTATTGCCGGAGTTTTCCTGAATGGTTTTATGTATATTCTTCAAATGCGGGTAACAGAACGCATACAAGTCCGGTTATTTACTCTTATATCTTTGGCATATTCAGACAGATTGCCAAAACTACAGGAAGAAGCCATCAATGATTATCACTTGCCAGAACTGGTTAACCGTTTTTTTGATACTACTGCTATTCAAAAAGGAATTTCAAAGGTGCTTTTGGAATTTCCGGTTGCTATGGTGCAAATCTTTTTTGGCTTGACGCTCTTGTCTCTTTACCACCCGATTTTTATTTTTTTTGGATTTATACTGGTTAGTCTGCTTTATATAGTTATACGCTTTACTGCGCCACAAGGCATGTCAAGTTCTTTTGAAGAATCTGATTTTAAATACAAAGTTGGTTACTGGATAGAGGAAATTGCCCGCAACATTAAAACTTTTAAACTAAGAGGAGAAACAGATTTAGCAATAAACAAGACTAACGAATATTTGGATGGTTATCTGAAAGCACGAAACAAGCATTTCAGTATTTTACAAATTCAGTTTTGGTCTTTTACTTTCTTTAAAACGGCTGTTACTGCCGTATTGCTTATAACTGGTTGTTGGCTATTCTTCGAAAACAAAATAAATATTGGTCAGTTTATTGCAACAGAGATTGTCATTATTATGACACTCTCCTCCGTAGAAAAAATTATTACAAGCATTGATGGTATTTATGATTTATTGACATCACTTGAAAAAGCAAGTAAAATTTTAGACAAACCTATTGAGAGTATTAAAAATAGTGCACCTCAAAATTTTGAAAAAATAAATATTGAAATCCATCAACTTAATTTTAAGTATACTAATGATTCCAAAGAGGTATTAAAAGATATTTCCTTAAGCATAAAACAAGGAGAAAAAATAGCTATTGTCGGAACAAAGGGCTCCGGAAAATCCACACTATTGCATTTACTGACCGGAACCCTTACAAATTTCAATGGTTCAATTATGGTAAATGACTTGCCATTTTTTAGTTACAACCTCAATAGCATCCGCTCAAAGATTGGATTTTATTTCAGCGAATCGGAAATTTTTGAAGGAAGTCTGGAAGACAATCTCGTGGTGGGTATTTCTGATTGCACTCTGGAAGATATTATGAACATTGCAGATGAAATTAACCTGAAAGATTTTATAGCCAAAAACAAAGATGGAATTTATCAGCAGCTTTCCACACACGGCAAACGATTATCTGAAAGCACCAGAGCTAAAATATTATTAGCCAGAGCTATTCTTAAAAAACCTAAAGTGCTGTTACTGGATGACTTTACTAATTTACTGACAAAGCGTGATAAAAATTTAATCACCAATTATTTATTTACAACTCAACAGCCTTATTCGATTATCATTAAAACTTCCGATGAAGAAATAATGAAAAAATGTGACAGAGTTTTATTTATGCATGAAGGAAAAATTATTGCAGACGGTTCGTTTGAACAAATTGCATCTTCTAATGAATACAAAATTATCAGCGATGAATTTTACGAAATGAATTAATTACTTTTTATGTGGTTATTTGATAAAGATATTGAAAAAGAAATCGCGGAAAAGAATTTATCTTCTTACAAAACTACTGTAGATGATTCTAAAGATAAAAGACGGCTCATTCGCATCAGTATTGTATTGCTGTTATTGATTGGCTTCTTATTTTTACCGTGGACTCAAAATATTCAAACAACAGGCACCGTCACAACTTTACGACCTGAACAACGTCCGCAAGAATTAAATACACTCATCGCGGGGAAAATCGAAAAATGGTATGTAAAAGAAGGTGATATTGTCAAAAAAGGTGATACTATTCTAAAAATATCAGAAATAAAAAATGAATACCTGGATCCTTTATTAGTAGAAAGAACTCGTCAACAAATTTCTGCTAAAGAATCTGCTAATAATTTTTACGAAGGAAAAGTAGGTGCTTTAGATAACCAGATAGGTGCTTTGGAGCAGGCAAGAAATTTAAAAATTGAACAAACCAAAAATAAAATTCAACAAATACGTTTATACATACAATCTGACAGCATGGCATTTATTGCTGCTGATAACGAATATAAAATAGCATTAGAACAATACAAACGACAAGTAGAATTACACAAAGAAGGCTTAAAGTCTCTCACAGAATTAGAACAAAGAAATCAAGTCTATCAAAACTCTGTGGCAAAGCGAAATATTGCGGAAAACAAATACTACAATGCCAAGCAGGAAATGCTGAACGCTCAAATAGAATTAGCAGCAATTGAAAGAGAATACGACGAAAAAATTGCCAAATCTGAATCTGATAAATTCCAATCGTTTTCGCAAATCAGTACCGGCCTGGCTGATATTGCTAAACTCGAAAATCAATACAACAATTATGTTATCAGAAATGGGTTCTATTTTATTCTCGCACCACAAGACGGACAAATTACCAAAACGGTAAAAGCCGGTGTTGGAGAGACTGTAAAAGAAGGTGAACTGATGGCACGTATTTCACCTGAAAATTTTCAATTTGCTGTTGAATTATATGTCGCACCAAATGATTTGCCATTGATACATGAACGTCAGGAAGTGCGTTTACAATTCGATGGCTGGCCGGCAATATTTTTCACAGGATGGCCGGATGTCAGCTATGGTACATTCAGTGGAAAAGTAGTTGCTATTGATAATTTCATCAGTGAGAATGGAAAATTCAGAATTCTGGTAAAAGAAAAACCCGGTGCAACCGAATGGCCGGCAGTATTGAAATTAGGTGGCGGCGTAAAAGGAATTGCATTGCTGAAAAATGTACCGATGTGGTACGAACTTTGGCGTCAGTTAAATGGGTTCCCTCCGGATTTTTACATTAAAAAAGTGCCGACAAAAGAAGAATTAAAACAACAAAAAGAAAATGCAGATAAGGAATAATGCGAGTTCAATTTTATATATACTGCTTTCTGTTTTTGTTTGTTAATACTTTATATGCACAAACGGATACCTCACGCGTTCTCAGCATTAATGAATATTTAGGTATTATCAAAAAATACCATCCGATTGCAAAGCAGGCAGATTTACTAACAGAACAAGCAAAAGCTAATTTGCGTATTGCGCGTGGTGGTTTCGATCCCTATCTGTACAGCGATTATGACAGAAAAGAATTTTTTGGAAAAAATTACTATTCATTTTTTTCGAGTGAGTTGAAAATTCCGGCATGGTATGGAATAGAAGTAAAAACCGGATATGATGCTGCTTACGGTTTAAATATTAATCCGGAAAACAATATACCGGAAAATGGCATTTATTATGTTGGCATTAGTGTTCCTGTTTTAAAAAATATGTTGATGGATAAGAAACGTGCCGATTTATTTAAAGCACGCTTGTTTGTAAAATCGAATGAACAGGAGCGATTATGGATGCTCAATGAATTATTGCTGGATGCTATTCAATCTTATTATTATTGGAGCGAAGCGGCACAAATAAAAACCATTTATGAAAACGCTGCTCAAATTGCATTCACCCGTTATCGTGCTACAGTACGGGCGTATGAGTTAGGTGACCGCGCGGGTATAGATACAACAGAAGCTTTGGCTCAATATCAACAGCGTACTTTCCAATTGAACGAAGCATACTTAAATCTGCAAAAGGCAAGATTAGTTGTTTCCAATTTTTTATGGCTGGAGAATACAATTCCTTATATCTTAAGTGATAGTATTTTACCACAAACGATCGACAGTGCATTTATACAACCATCACTTTCTGCACCTTTAGAAAAATTAGAGGTATTGTTATCGCAAATCAACACACAACATCCGGTTGTTAATTTATATCAGCTAAAATTAAAACAGTTAGAAATTGAACGTAAACTAAAATTAGAAGGGTTGAAACCTGCATTAAATGTAAATTACAATTTATTAAGTCCCGGATTTTTTAATTACACCATTCCGGACAACAGAGTTTTTACCAATTATTATAAGTTTGGATTTAATTTTTCAATGCCCTTAACATTTGCTCAAGGAAGAGGTGAGTTACAACAAACCAAATTAAAAATTACCGAAACAAAATTACAGCAATCGCAAAAGATACGCGAACTGGAAATCAAATTAATGAGTATATATGCCGAGTTAACCATATTAAAAGAACAGGTAAAACTCTATGAAGAAACATTAAAAAATTATCAGCGACTTTATAGTGGCGAGGCGCGCCGTTTTGAAATTGGAGAAAGTAATTTATTTTTAGTAAATACACGTGAAAACACTGCGATTACCGCACAGCAAAAATTAATAGAACTTCAAATAAAATATTTAGAGAGTGAAGCCAAACTAAAATGGGTTATTGCTGCTTTGATAAGATAATTATTGCCATTTACGGGTTATTGACTTTGAGTTTAACCCGTCTCTTAATTTTCGCATAAATTCATTTCTCGGAATATTTTTTGCACCCAGGCTTTCTACATGTGCAGTATGCACCTGAGCATCTATAAAATGAAAATCATTCCGTTTTAAAAATTCTGCCAGTCTTATTAATGCTACTTTTGATGCATTGCTTGCAGTATGAAACATTGATTCCGCAAAAAATATTTTTCCTAAACTTACGCCATACAAACCGCCGACTATTTCATCATCAAGCCAAACTTCTACCGAATGCGCATAACCTGATTCGTGCAGTGCCGTATAAGCATCTATCATTTCAGTGGTAATCCACGTGCCCTCCTGTTCTTTTCTCTCTACGGAAGCACATTGGTTTATTACGAAAGAAAAATTTGTATCGAATGTTACAGAGTATCTTCCTGAATTCAAAACACGTCGCATACTTCGGGAAATATGCAATTCATCTAACTCTATAATAAAACGTTGTTCCGGTGCATGCCATATTATGGGTTCCCCGTCACTGTACCAAGGGAAGATGCCACTTTGGTAAGCTAATAATAATCTTTCAACAGACAAATCGCCCCCAATTGCTACAATACCTTCTTCTGCCCCTTCAACAGGTGGAAAAGCAAGATTGTCGTTTAATAAATATATCGGCAAAATGATTAGTTACAAGATTCTACTGCAGCAGAAATTCCTCTTTCGTGCAAGGCATCTTTCATGGGAATTAATTTGGATTCATCACCATGTTTTACAGCATATTTTCCTTTGAAATGAATAAACATAGAACATTGTGTCGCTTGTTCGTGTGTATGCCCGCAAATTTCCATTAGTGATTCAATAACCCACTCAAATGTATTTACATCATCATTATAAACTACCAACTGATGGCTGAATTCCGGAAGAATTTCTTCCAATACATCAACATCTTCCTGTATTTGCGTATCTGTATGAAAAGAATAAATACTCATATAGGCTACATAGTATTACAAAATTACTAAAAAATGAGATTTTTTAAAAGAGAAGCGTTAAAAAAAAGGCAACCTTAATGGTTGCCTTTTTCGTAGCGAAGACGGGAATTGAACCCGTGACCTCAGGGTTATGAATCCTGCGCTCTAACCATCTGAGCTACCTCGCCATAATTGAGAGGTGCAAATGTACTATTTTTTACTAAATTTTTTCATTTGGGTTTGGGTAATCGTTTTGTTAATAAATGTTGTAAGCGAACTAATTTCTGCAATTCACAGTTAATGTCGTTATTATTCATTAAAACAACAGATTAAAATGAAAAAACAAGACATTGCCGTAATTGGAGCTGCATTATTTTCGATTGTTTATCTTATAAATCCAACCGCCGGATTTTTAGAACTGATACCGGATAATATTCCATTAATTGGTAATCTGGATGAGGCAGGGGCTGTTTTTATTCTGATATCGGCATTAAAGTATTTTGGTTTTGAAATGCCAACTATTTTTAAGAAAGAAGAAAAGTTGAAGAAGGAAGACTCCAAGCCAACTATCATTATCAATAAATAAGACTGAAAAGTGTATAAAATGCAAAAGTCCCGAATTTCTTCGGGACTTTTGTTTTTCTTGCTATTCGAAGATTATTTCTTCACAGCATCTTTAGCAGCATCAGCAGCTTTGTCTACTGCGCCTTTTGTTGCATCAGCAGCCGCGTCAACAGCAGTTGCAGCAGTTGCAGCAGCACTGTCAGCTACAGTTGTAGCAGCATCAGTAACAGCTTCAGTTGTTTCAGTAGCAGCTTCAGTTACTTCTTCAGTTGCTTCTTCAGCTTTTTGTTTGCAAGCCTGAACACCTACGAAAAGTGTTACCGCTGCGAATAATACGAATAATTTTTTCATTTTAAATTGGTTTAATTGGGAGCAAAAATAAATGAATTCTCAATATTATCAATACATTAAGTGTTAAAATTTGTCAACATATGCACATAAAAAAAGTCCCAATAAATTGGGACTTTTATAATTCTGTACTGGTACTGAATTATTTAGCAGTTGAATCAGCAACTACAGCAGCAGATGAATCTGCAACTACAGCAGTTGAGTCAGCAGCAACTTCAGTTGTTACTTCAGTAGCTTCTTCAGTAGCAGCTTCTTCTTTTTGTTTGCAAGCTTGAACACCTACGAAAAGTGTAACAGCAGCGAATAATACGAATAATTTTTTCATTTTACTTTGGTTTAATTAGATGCAAATATACGGCGGCAATTTTTATCCATTATTAAACCAATTTTAACAAATCAATACATAAGTATTTATTAACGTTACTATTAATCCTCCCAATCTCTGGTTCTTTCTACTGCTTTTTTCCATCCTTTTAATAATTTCTCCCGCTTTTCAGACTTCATTTTAGGCTCAAAACAAGCATTAATATGTTCATTCTGAGCTAATTTGTCCTTTTGATAGAAACCAACGGCCAGTCCTGCAAGGTAAGCAGCACCAAGTGCAGTTGTTTCTATCACTTTAGGTCTTTCAACCTTTACCTGTAGTATATCGGCCTGAAACTGCATTAACAGATTGTTGGAGCAGGCGCCACCATCTACTTTTAATTTTTTAAGTTGAATTCCGGCATCTTTTTCCATAACCTCCAATATATCATATGTTTGAAATGCCAATGATTCCAGCGTCGCGCGTATCAGATGTGCTTTTTTTGTACCGCGTGTCAATCCGAAAATACCTCCACGGGCATACATATCCCAGTAAGGTGCACCCAAGCCGGCAAAAGCAGGGACTACAAATACACCTCCGGTATCCTCCACTTTCATGGCATAATATTCAGAATCCGGTGCTGTATCAATAAGTTTTAATCCGTCGCGCAGCCATTGTATAGCTGCACCGGCAATAAATACACTCCCCTCCAAAGCATATTCAACTTTACCATCTACCGACCAGGCAATGGTGGTCAATAAACCATGCTTAGATTCTACGCGTTCAGTTCCGGTATTCATTAACATAAAACAACCGGTTCCGTAGGTGTTTTTTGCCATACCCGGTTCAAAACAAGTTTGACCAAATAAAGCACTTTGCTGGTCACCGGCAACACCGGCTATAGGAATTTCCAAATCAAAGAAGACATCAGGATTGGTATTTCCGAAACTGCCGGATGACGATTGCACATTCGGTAATAATGAAGCCGGAATATCAAATTCGTGTAAAAGCTTTTCATCCCACGTCAACTCTTTTATGTTGTAAATTAAAGTACGCGATGCGTTACTGAAATCAGTGGCATGTATTTTTCCTTTGGTAAGATTCCATATCAGCCAGGTATCCACGGTTCCAAAACACAGTTTGCCTTCATGAGCTTTCTGTCTTGCACCTTCTACATTATTTAATATCCAGTTTATTTTAGTTCCTGAAAAATAAGCATCTATCACTAACCCCGTGTTTTCTTTGATGTAGGGTTCCAGCCCTCTTTTCTTTAGTTCATCACAAAAACCGGCGGTACGCCTGTCCTGCCATACAATGGCATTGTATATTGGCTTTCCTGTTTCCTTATCCCAGACAATGGCTGTTTCCCGCTGGTTAGTAATACCAATCGCGGCAATTTCTGCAGGCTGTATGTTTGCTTTTGCCACTACTTCACGAGCTACATCTATCTGTGAGTGCCAGATTTCATTCGGATCGTGCTCTACCCAACCCGGCTTGGGAAAGATTTGCGTAAACTCTCTTTGAGCAACTGAAACAATGTTCGCATTTTTATCAAATAAAATTGCCCGGGAGCTGGTGGTTCCCTGATCAAAGGCGAGGAGGTATTTTTTTTCCATGATACTTTCTAAATCTTTGCTAAATATAAAAATAAAAGGAAATGAAAAATAAAAAAACTTCCTCCTATATTTACTTATGGCAGGCTTGGGAAAGTTTTTGAGTTAAAAGCTTCCTCTATAGCTAAGTTACTAGCCATAGCAGTATAGTCATGAGAGAAGAAATTTGTACTTACAAAGGTGAAAAATATTCTGTCCGTGATAATGGAGAAATATTAAGGCATCCTCGTGATGGCAAAAAGCCTCGTCCGAAAGACAACCAATGGACTTTTGGGAAACCTAATCAAAACGGTTATATGCATTTCAATTCTGAGGTTATTCATCGAATTGTAGCATATGCTTTTTTAGGAGAACCGCCATCAAAGCAACATATTGTTGACCATTTAGACACAAACCGTCAAAACAATCGACCTGAAAATCTTCGTTGGCTAACAAAATTGGAAAACATAATAAATAATCCAATAACAGTAAAGAAAATAATAATTTGCTGTGGAAGTATTGAAGCATTTTTAAAAGACCCGTCAATACTAAAGAAATACGAGAAAGAAGATCAAAATTTTGGGTGGATGAGAAATGTTTCTCCAGAAGAAGCACAAATAAGTTTAGATAGGTTGTTGGAATGGGCAAAAAGTGATAAAATTCCAACGGGTGGGACATTAGGTGATTGGATATTTAAACGCAATACGAAGCAACTTAAATCTAATACTTCTGCTGAAAATGAAATTCACAACATTGAGGAAATAATAAACAATGTTTTTGCAAAAGTTGAAAAGGAAACAAGAGTAAATAGAAATGAAATATTATCCAAATCTAGGAAACACGGTCACGACAATGCTCGTATATATGCAGCAAAACTATTGTCACAATTAGGCTTATCCAATCAAACAATTGGAAAATTAATAGGTCGCTCATCATATCTAGTAAGTACATATTTTTTACAATCACGTCATTTCACCCTTAGAGAATAAACCCATTTGGTGCGAGACTTCCAAAGGACTTCTCTCCACTCTGGCGCGAGACTTCCAAAGGACGTCTCGTGTCTACTAAATCTCCCGGTCTCTGACCGGCAAGTAAGTATTCAAACATGTTCAATAATTATCAATCCTTTTTCATCTGTACAATAATCCATAGCGCTACTATATTTATAATGCCATGTTTCCCAGACCATACCTGAACGTACAGGATTCTCATGTAAATATTCTAACCGTTGTCTTAATTTTTCATTCGTATTTAATTCAACCGGATGATAATCCTGCTGCCAAAACTGATACTTATCGTTGTGTTTATTATTACTACCAACAAAAGAAAACATATTCAACATCCACTCTTTCCTGCTTTCTTGCGGATGCTGCTCTATTAATTCAATTATTTGCCTGCTTGTAAATTTCTTCAAATCTCTAATAATGGAGGAGATTTTATTAGTCTCACTGCTCACAATTAAGTGAACATGATTCGTCATAATTATCCATGCATGTAATTTTAATCCTTTGTGTTCAATGCAGTATTTCAAACTTTCTACTATTTTAATTTTGTATTGCTCTCTTGAAAAAATATCTATCCAGCCTACTACTGTGAACGTTACGAAATGTGGTATGGCATCTTCGCCTACTTTGTATTTGCTCGACATATTATTTCTTTTATCTATTGAGAGACAAAAGATGTTGAAAATCCATAAATAGTCTATCTTTCTAATCAGAGATTAGTTTATTTAGTACACACGAGACAGAGTCTCGCGCGAATGGCGAATGGTGAACTCTAGAGCCAGAGTGAGCCCTTTACTTGCTTTACATCCAAAGCCTGCTTATCTTTAAATGTATAATGTTACCTTACGTTTAGCTTAAGTTTACAACGCATTGTAACAAAAGTAACGGAAAAGCTATCTTACCCGTTGTAACTTTGTCTTGTAAAAAAATAAAAAGTAATACTCATGAACGTAGAACAAATTTATACCGGATGTCTGGCACAAGGTGCCTACTATATTGAAAGCAACGGCGAGGCCGCTATCATAGATCCGCTGCGGGAAGTACAGCCTTATATTACCATGGCAGAAAAACGCGGCGCTAAAATAAAATACATTTTTGAAACCCATTTTCATGCCGACTTTGTTTCGGGTCATGTGGATTTATCCAAAAAAACGGGAGCACCCATTATTTATGGTCCTACTAAAATGGAAACAGGTTTTACCGCACATATTGCACATGACGGAGAAATATTCCCACTGGGCAACGCAAGCATACGTCTTATTCATACTCCCGGACATACCATGGAAAGCAGTTGTTATTTATTGACTGATGAAAATGGAAAAGAAACGGCTTTATTTACCGGTGATACTTTATTTATTGGTGATGTGGGCAGGCCGGATTTAGCGCAACATGTAATTGCTGATTTAACGGAAGAAAAACTGGCAGCACATTTATATGATTCGTTGCGCACCAAAATAATGACCTTGCCGGATGATATCATTGTATATCCTGCGCATGGTGCAGGCAGCGCGTGTGGTAAAAATATGAGCAAGGAAACCTCTGATACATTAGGCAATCAAAAGAAAACAAATTATGCTTTAAATCCTTCGTTAACTAAAGAGGATTTTGTCAAAGAAGTGCTGCACGGTCTGGTAACACCTCCGGGATATTTTCCGAAGAATGTACTGATGAATATTCAGGGATATGACAGTATTGATGAGGTATTGTCGAGAGGTGCAAATGCCTTATATCCGGATGCCTTTGAAGCAGCAGCCAATGAAACGAATGCCGTTATTTTAGACACTAGAACACCAAAAGAATTTGGTGCAGGATTTATTCCGAATTCTATTAATATTGGTGTGGATGGTAGTTTTGCCGTTTGGGTGGGCACTTTAATAACAGACATCAAACAGCCAATTTTACTGATAACTTCTCCCGGCAGGGAGCAGGAAGTGGTAACCCGTTTGGCACGAGTTGGATATGATAATGCCATCGGTTTTCTGGAAGGTGGTTTTGATGCCTGGAAGAACGCAGGAAAAGAAACAGATTCTATTACTTCTGTAAGTGCTGCAGCATTTGCAGCAGCAGAAGTAAGCAATCCTGATATTAATATTCTGGATGTGCGCAAAAAAAGCGAGTATGATTCTGAACATATAGTAAATGCCATAAATACACCACTGGACTTTATAAATGAAAGTATGCAGCAAATAGATAAAAATAAAACGTATTACGTGCATTGTGCAGGTGGTTACCGTTCTATGATATTTACTTCCATACTGAGAGCGAGAGGTTATGATAATCTGATTGATGTGGATGGTGGTTTTGCTGCCATTAAAGAATCAGGAAAGTTTAAGATTACCGATTACGTTTGTCCATCCACTTTATTGTAATCATTATGCAATACATATATAAATACAAACTCACCCTGATTGGAATTCTGTTGGGTGCAGCCGGAGGTTTCGCCTATTATCATTATGTGAGATGTGCCAGCGGAACCTGTTCCATTACCTCCAAACCGTTAAACAGCACACTTTACGGTGCGCTTCTCGGTGGACTATTACTAAACATTTTTCAAAAAGAAGATAAAAACAATTAATATGCAAAACAAACAAACAATTATTGACGTAAGAAGCTATGGCGAATTTATGGGCGGTCATGTGGCCGGCAGTATAAATATTCCATTGCAGGAAATTCAGCAACGATTAGATGAAATCAAATCACTTCCACAACCTATTATCCTGTGTTGTGCATCCGGTAACAGAAGCGGTCAGGCTATGATGTTTCTGCGTAACCAAGGTATAGACTGTGAAAATGGCGGCAGCTGGCTAAGTGTGAATCATGCGATGCAAAATGCATAAACTATGCATTACTAAATTAAAAAAGCGAAGTAATATTACTTCGCTTTTTTTAGAACGTCGTCGAGGGTTAACTATTTCGCTACAGAAACACTACGCGTTTCTCTGATTACCGTTACTTTTATTTGTCCCGGGTAAGTCATCTCATCTTGTATCTGCTGCGCAATTTTGAAAGAGATTTCCTCCACTTGTTTGTCATCTATCTTTTCTGCTTCTACCAACACACGTAATTCACGACCAGCCTGAATCGCATACGCCTTTTGTACACCCTGATATGAGACTGCAAGTTTTTCCAACTCATCGATACGCTTCATGTAGCTTTCCATTATCTCGCGGCGTGCGCCCGGACGTGCGCCTGAAATAGCATCGCAAGCCTGTATCACCGGCGAAATAACATAAAGCATTTCCATCTCATCGTGGTGAGCTCCGACTGCGTTTACTATCACAGGAGTTTCACCGTATTTTTCACATAATTTTGCTCCTAATAAAGCATGTGATAATTCAGGATCTTCGTCAGAAACTTTTCCTATATCATGCAATAAACCTGCACGTTTTGCCTGTTTTGCATTCAATCCTAATTCACTTGCCATGATAGCGCACAAATTGGCAACTTCACGTGAGTGCTGTAATAAATTTTGTCCGTAAGAAGAACGGAAACGCATTTTACCTACTAAACGAATTAACTCAGGATGTAAACCATGTACCCCCAAATCAATAACGGTACGCTCACCGATTTCCATAATTTGCTGCTCGAGTTGCTTTTCGGTTTTCGCTACTACTTCTTCTATACGAGCAGGATGGATACGACCATCTGCCACTAAACGTTGTAAAGACAAACGCGCGATTTCTCTTTTATAAGCATCATAACCTGAAATGATAATCGCTTCCGGAGTATCATCTACGATGATTTCCACACCGGTAGCGGCTTCCAGTGCACGGATGTTCCTTCCTTCACGGCCGATGATTTGTCCTTTTTGCTCATCGCTGGATAGATTAAATACTGATACCGTATTTTCAATCGCTGTTTCTGCCGCGGTGCGTTGAATAGACTGGATGACAATTTTCTTTGCTTCTTTATTCGCTTTGAGTTTTGCTTCGTCCATTACTTGTTTTACATGTGCCATCGCATCGGATTGCGCCTTGCCTTTCAATTGTTCAACCAATTGCGCTTTTGCTTCTTCTGCGGACAATTTAGCAACCTGCTCTAATTTGGCAATATGCTCTGCATGTGCTTTTTCCAGTTCGCCGCGTTTTATGGCTGCAAGTTCAATTTGCTCATTGAGTCGAGCTTTTATAGCTTCATTTTCCTTTTCCTGTTTGCCGGCATTTGCGAGTTTATCTTTTAAAGATTGCTCTATTTGTTTGGCGCGGTTTTCAGATTCGAGTAACTTTCTGTTGCGCTGTTCTGCTTCTTTATTGTGCTCTTCTTTTTGTTTCAGGAAGAATTCTTTAGCCTCCATCATCTTATCTTTCTTTAAAGATTCTGCCGTGTTATAGGCTTCTTTTCTGATAAGTTCTGCTTCTGCTTTCGCCTTTTCCTGAATGGTTTTTGCTTTTTCCTCTGCCAGTTTTGCTTCTGCTAATTGTTTATCTACGTTTGCTTTGGACAATACTTTTCCTAATACAAAACCGATGATAAGTGCAACAACACCTGCAATTACTGCTATAATTATTGGATCCACTGTGTTTTTGTTTTAAATGGTTAAAAATATTTGCTGGTGACGCTACGCTAAACACCAACAAAGGCAAGATGAGATCCTAAAACAAGTTCAGGATGACATCGTCAATTTGTGAAAGTAAACAAATTGCTATTTGCGAACTTTCTATCTTTTACACAGCATAAGAATAACTCTTGAGAATCAGAAGAGTGTGATACCAAGTTGCTTGTCGAGCAAGGCTTCGAGTTCATCGAGTTTAGAGTCGATATTGGCGTTGGTTGCTTTATTTTTATGTTGCAAAGCTTCCGCACTGGATTGCAGGGCAATCATAGACAGAAAATCCTGTCGGTCGCGCGTGAGCAATGTTTTTTGATATTCGGCAATTTTATCATTGATATCTTTTGCGGCCTGGCGAACATAGCCTTCCTCATCAGCAGACACCTTCAGTTTGTAAGGTCTTCCTGCTATTAATAGATTTATGTTGAGTTGTTCTGCCATTATTATTGTATCAATTTTGCCAAACAGTCGTCAATTTCTTCCATAAACACTTTCAACTGTTGCTTGGTAACTGCTCTTTCCTTTTCGGATAAATGCACTTCTTTTGCTGCTTTTATATATTGTATCTGTTCTTTTAAACTTTCTTTTTCTTTATTTAGTTCAGTAATCTTATTATCTAATGCTAAAATCTTAAGTTCCAAAGCGTTGTTGCTTTCAGCCAACTTCTGATTTTTTTCTAAAATTAATTGAATTTTTTTAAAAATCCGCTCCCATTTGTCATCAATCTTTGCCATATTAACGAATTACCGCGTTTAACTGTGTTTGATATTCATCCATTAATTTTCTCATAACACTCTCAATATCATTATCTTGGAGTGTTTTTGTATCATCTCTGAAGGTAAAACTCACGGCGTAAGATTTATTGTCTTTGCCTATTTTTTCATCTTCATAGATATCGAACAACTCAATATTACGCAAAATTTTCTTTCCAAATTTCTCCGCAATCGATTTTACCTCAGCAAATTTTACATTTTTATCTAATAAAAGTGCCAAATCCCGTTTTACGGCCGGATATTTGGAGATTTCACTATAGCTAACTTTTACTTTTCTAGCAACAGAAACAATATTGTCCCAGTTAAAATCTGCGAAAAAGACTTCCTGTTTGATATCAAATTGTTTGGTGAATGTATTGTGGATTTTTCCGAATTCCACTAGAACCTTCTCTCCTTTTTTATACACCAGTGAATAGTTGAAGATTTCTGAAAGGTCGTTGTCTAATGCATCAAATGTTGTAATACCGATTTTTGACAAAACAGCATCAACTATTGATTTGATGTAGTAAAAATCAGATTTCCTGTTGGGCGTATTCCAATTGGCATTTGATTTATTCCCTGAAACGAAAATTGATAAGTGATTCTTTTCGGTAATCTTTTCCAAAGCTTCTAAAGTTGGAAAAGTTGGTGTTTCCTTATGGTAAGTCTTGCCAAATTCAAATAATTTGACATTTGCATTTTTGTGGTTAATATTATGTGCTACGCTTTCCAATCCTGAAAACAACATATTATTTCTCAATACATCTAATTCCACATTTATAGAACTCAGTAATCGCACCCAGTTTTCAGATGACTGATTTTGTAAGGTAGATTGATATTTTGATTTGGTGATGCTATTGTTCATCATTTCGTAGAAGCCAAAATTCACCAAGGTATCTGCTGTGTTGTTGTATAATTTATCTGCATCAAACTGATCGGTGAAATTGACACTCGCATTTAATTTGGTTGGAATCACTACATTATTGAAACCATAAATGCGCAAAATATCTTCAATTACATCGGTTTCGCGAGTAACATCTGTCCGATACGGTGGCACCAATAATTCAAAAGTCGTTTCATTTTCAGAAGCTATTTTAATTTCCAGTAAATGTAGAATCTGTTTTACTTCATCTTTTGAGATATCTGCACCGGTGAGGCGTTTTATATTAGAAAATTGGAGACTCACCTGAAAATGCTCAAATTTTTTGTTTTCTATTTTATAAACCTCAGAATTTATTTTACCTCCGCCAATTTCTGAAATCAGCAATGCCGCGCGCAACAATACGGTTTCCGTGTTATTCGGATCGATTCCTTTTTCAAAATGAGTAGCGGCATCTGTACGCAAGCCATGTCGCATAGAAGTACGGCGAATGGTTTTCGGATCAAAATAGGCACTTTCTAAAAAAATGGAAGTTGTATTTTCTTTGACACCGGAATTCAAACCACCATACACACCGGCAATACACATGCCATTGCTTTCACCGTCACAAATCATCAAATCTTCTTCATTCAATTCTATCACTGAGTTGTCTAAAGCTGTGAATTTCGTTTTTGCCGGAAGATTTTTGACAATGATTTTATTCCCTTTTATTTCTTTCAAATCAAAAGCATGTAAAGGCTGACCATATTCATGTAAAACAAAATTTGTAATATCAACTATATTATTGATTGGTTTCTGCCCAATTGCTTTCAAACGATCTTTTAACCATACCGGTGATTCCGTCACTTTAATATCAGAGATAACTACACCAAGGTATTTAGGACAAGCTAAGGTGTTTTCAATCTCAACATTAAATTCAACTTTAGAAGTAGGCAGTATTGAGTAGGCAGTAGGCAGTTTTACTTCTACGTTTGTTTTATTTCTGAAACTTAACGCTGCTGCTAAATCGCGGGCAACGCCAATGTGCGAGAAGGCATCGGTGCGGTTGGGTGTCAAACCTATTTCAATTACATAATCATTTTCAATTCCGAATAAAAAAGATGCCAGCATACCGACTTCCGTATTTTCATCCAGTATCATTATTCCTTCGTGGGAAGTACCTAAACCGATTTCATCTTCTGCGCAAATCATACCAGAAGACTCGACTCCGCGAATTTTTGCTTTTTTGATTTCAAAGGGTTCTCCTGAGGTAGGGAAAATTTTAGTGCCCACTAAAGCAACAATTACTTTTTGCCCTGCTGCCACGTTCGGCGCACCGCAAACAATTTGCAGCACTTCATTACCAACATCTACTTTGCAGACAGAAAGCTTATCTGCGTCTGCATGTTTTTCTTTTTCCAATACATGACCGACTACCAATCCTTTTAAACCGCCTTTTACAGATTCATACGGTTCAATACTTTCCACTTCCAAACCTATATCTGTTAACAGGTTATGCAGTTCTTCATTTGTTAAATCGAAGTGTATATATGATTTGAGCCAGTTTAATGAGATTTTCATGGCACAAAAATAAGAAAATAAATTATCTAAAAGATTAAAGCATTACTATGATTACAATCCTATTCGATTGCAACAATTATATTTATTATAAATAATAATATATTATTGTGTTTTTATTTAAATTATGCTAACTTTGAGTAAACAGGAATATGAGAAAGAGAAGAATACAATCATTTTTTATTCTATTAATTATCAGTATCTCATTTGGTTGTAAGGAGGAAAATATTATCAAGCATGATATTAGTTACAAGATAACGGCAATAATTGTTGAAGGTTATAAGTATCCTGATTTTGATACCATTGAGAGTTCTGATACTCAATCAATCAATATAGATAGATTTTTAGATTCGTTAAGAAATGACCCTTTCAGCAGTGTACCGAATTCAATATCTCTGTCAAATAATGATTTAAAATGTGAAGTTATTAGAGACTTTACGGGGCCAAGTAGTTTTTCAATTTTTACTAATAATAACAGAATCACTAAATTTTCCTTGTATGATGGTATAGGTGGTTATGGGCAATATGGGAGTTACTATTATAATTCGATAATGACTTATAATATCAATAAATTGTACTCCCTTTATTTCAAGTATATTTCTTATTTTCCATTTGAACCAGGAGAAACAAGGTTTAAGCTATTTCAATTCAATTATAATAATGATTTACTTATTTCACTAACAGGTATTGATTCTTTATATGCGTCTGGATACAATTCATATTCGAAACCAGTATCATGTTCTATCACATATGCAAATTCTTATAAAAATCCTAAAGATGAGATAGGATTTGATATTAATGATATAGTATTAAACAGTATTTTCCATGGACATGAAACTCCTGTAAATTTTATAATTCAACATCTTACAACATTCAGCACTCAATCAAAATATCTTATTGAGCATGCTCATTATAATTATTTTAATTCTAATAAATATGATATTTCTGACAAGACACTTGATGTAGATATTAGTTATACTTTTGATAATCTAGAAAGAGTTCAATCATTTACTATTAAAATTTATTTTGATATGAGCTTAGTAGATAAAGAAAGATTCACAATTATCTATAACTAACTATTCTATCTCTTTTCTCACCATTAGTTGCCGGAAAAATAAATATACTATCAACAAGAATACGCCATAAAAGAGAGTAATTCCGAATGTTCTGCCATGTATAACAGGATTCGTTACCCGTTCGCCAATATCATACATTAAAGACTTTGTATCGAAAAAGAGGTCCCAGCTATTCCAACGTAGAATTCTGCCGATATAAATTCCGAATGCGGCAAGGAAAACAGAACTTACAGAAAGTATCCATGCAATTGTTTTTCCAAATTTATCAGTAACTACATTTTGTATATCGTTTAGTGATAATAAGCCCATTATTAATGCATTCCATACACAGGAAATTACAATCAGCAAATTATACCAGTATGTAAAATCCTTTCCGGGATGTAAGTGAATAATATCCGTAATGATGTAAGGCGCATTGGGGAAAAATAACAACCATAACGCCACTACAGGAATTATGGTAATTTTATTAAACCTGTCATTAAACAAATACAAACAGTTAGCTATAAAGAACGGAATAAAAGCCAGAAACAAATTCCAGATTAAAAAGATAAAACGCAATTCTTTAGTTGCCATTACACGCAAAACAATCAAACCAAAGCTTAAGAAGCAGGATGCCATTAAGAGTAAGGTAAATTCCAGGCGACGATGTTTTCTGAGCTGGTGTATAAATTTCATAGTTTGTTTTTTATACTGAATAGTTATTGTATGTTACTGTTACTCACAAATCTATATCAAAGGATATGAATACAAATTTGCTTTATTCTAATTTATGTTAATGAAAATTCCATTTAATATTTATTAACTTTGAGTATGTCTTTTGATTATCACTCCCTCTTAGATGTTGCTTTACGAAGTACTGCTGTGTATGTATTTATGATTATCGCTTTCAGGGTTTTTGGCAAACGCGAGTTGTCGCAATTATCAATTGCTGATTTGGTCTTAATCGTATTAATCAGCAATGCCGTACAAAATGCGATGGTGGGTGAAAATACCTCTTTACTTGGCGGATTGACGGCTGCAACGGTTTTATTTTCCCTGAATATGTTTTTAGGGTATTTAATGTTTCGATTCAAGAAAATCAGAACATTAGTGGAATCAGAACCGGTAACGTTGATTTATAACGGGAAAGTACTCCGAAAAAATCTGGAAAATGTATTGCTCACGATGGATGAGTTAAATTCTGCAGTTCGTGAACATGGAGTAGAAAAAACAGAAGATGTGAGTCTGGCTATTTTAGAAGTTGACGGCAATATCAGTGTGATTTCAGGCGATAATGATATGTTAAAGCGCACACAATACAAACGCAAAAGGCATCACAAGACGATGCAGGATTTATAAAATTTTCTTCAATAAAACAATTTGTCCTAAGTGATAATGCAAATGTGAAATTTGTCCGTGTAAATTTCTATATGCTGAGGATGCACCTTCAAACATAGGAGTATATAATATTGTATCCTCTTTTGTATCTAATTTATCTGTTAATAATTTAAATGATTGAATAAAATCTTCTTTCATTGTATTCCATTCATCTTCACTTAAATCATTTATAACCGGAAAATCTTCAGCACGTGTCGGTTGATAATTTTCAGCATCTAATCGTTTAACCATTACATTATTCCAGCAAGTTAAATGTGCTGTTAATTCTGCAATGTTCAGATGATTTGAATTAATTCTTTTGTAGCTTTTTCACTGTTAATACCTTGCAATACCTGTTGTGTATTAATGCCTGTCCAGTTATTACCATCAGCAGTTTCTGTGATAAGAGTTTTAATATTATTAATCTCGTTTTGCATAAACTATTGAATGGCTTTCACAAAATCACTAACTAAGTATGTTATTAATTTTCCGGTGTTGGAAGATTTCAGTCCATTATCCAGTTCTGTTGCTCCCTCACAAATATGCAGGTAGGCAATCTTGCTTTTGGAGGCTGTTTGATGAATAAATTGTCTTGTCATTTCAGTACTAAAACCAACAGGAGAGACAGCACTCGAAAGTATATTTTCTATTGCATCTAAATCTATCTCAACACCTGTATATGTACTCTTTGTAAAATACAAGGACATCTCTGTTACTTGTTCCTGAGTTATCTTTTGCGAAACAAAAATATCATCAAAGAAGTGAATCTGAATATTTTTATTTTTCCGGATAGCATCCAGCATCGATTGTGGCATGTAGTTTTGATGCAACCCTAAGACAGCATATTTATGTAAATATCCATCAGTCATGGCATAAGAAAAGCCATTGCCGGAATGCCTTCCTTCCAGTACACGAAAGTCTGCGTGTGCATCTAAATTTATTACATTAATTTTTGGAGATTTTATTTTACCCATTTGATGTAAACCTAAGGCCGCACCTTTGATATTTCCGTATGCATTATTATGTCCGCCGCCAATTATTATGGGTATTTTACCACATGCAACAACTTTCTGAATCAATGTAGTAACATGTTTATCTATTTCACTCACTAAATCACGCAGATACTCTACAGGTTTGTTTTTTGCTTTTTTCTGAAGTGCTGAAAAATCAAATTCACCTAATAATAAAATGGATGCTCCGTTCAGAAACTCATTGTGCTGTATATTGAAGAAAGAATGTAAGAATGATTTCCAGGCTGTATGTGTTCCACCGACGCCAAGGTTTGCTTTTACACCAATATCTTCAGGAATACCAATGAGTACAAATTTTGAAGGTGATTTTTTTAATTCATCCTGCCATTTCTTTTCGTTTGAAATTGCATTAATCATTTCACCTAATTTGGTTTCACCGGGTCGTGTTCTGGTAAATGCCAAATAATTTTCTTTTTTATAAAAGGAGAAGTGTTGCATAAACTAAAGGTAGTAATTTTTTCATGCAAACAATGTAAAGAGACATAGCAATATCATGCTTCCTGATATTCTTCAGAAGTAGTCGCCGTGTTTTCTTCTTTTCTGAATACCCAATATTTCTGCAACGTAAAATTGAAGCCGAGAGAAACGAATAAATCAACTATGAGACGGCTGATTTTATAATCGAGCAGAAAATTTTCGGTAACAAAAAAGGTTCCGGATGATTTAAGCACAATACTTCCTAATACTACCAGATAAAATTTAAGTAATTGGTTTCTCAGTCCTGCTTCCGTGTTCTGGAAAGTCCAGTATCTGTTAATAGAAAAATTTACCATTGCACCCAGTAGTCCGCTTATAACAATGGATTCCGCATAGTATATTTTAAAGAA
Source organism: Chitinophagales bacterium (assembly GCA_046329785.1). GTDB lineage: Bacteria > Bacteroidota > Bacteroidia > Chitinophagales > JADIYW01 > JADJSS01. The sequence continues at coordinate 317,910 of JAXLTZ010000003.1, read as the reverse complement.
CTCTGTACAGAAAACCATTACGCCATAATCAAATATACCTCCTACAAACGCTGAAAATTGCGCTTTGCCAAACGTAAATATGGAGTGTTTCTTACCCATTTTGTTGTGCTGCTTCTTCTTTTAAACGTTTTTCTTCTTTATCCTTTTCATCTCCCAGCTTAATGGTTTTAAACGTATCAACGATATTCATCACATAAATAATTATGGTGACAATTACTGAAAAAGTACGAATAGAACCACCAAAAAATATTTCACTTAATATTACCAGACATATAATTATTCTGGTTTCCGTAGGTCCAAGTGGTCCGGGATCAATGTTATAAATATTAGTTATTTTATAGCGTAAATGTACCATTAACATGGCCCATGCATAACCGGATGTAAAAAGGAATACCAATATCTGATATTTTGGTTCTTTTACATAAATGAAATAACCGACACTCATCATCACTAAAGAAATCCAGTCCATGATGCTATCCAGCGTAAAACCAAACCACTTGCGAGGAATATTTCTATAGTAAGCAATTCGTCCGTCTAAAGAATCTCCAAACCAGTTTACGGCAAATCCGAGAATGGAAACAAAAAGATAGTTTTTATTTCCTAAATATGTAGCACCTGCAAAGCCTGCCAACACCATTGCTGTTCCAAACATACCAATGACTGTAAGTATGTTGGGTGTTAAAAAAGGTGGAAGTATTCTACACAAGAAAAGTATGGTGGGTTGCTCTATTCCTCTAAGGATATTTGTTCTGGTTCTGTCGATAGAACCTTTTTGCTTTTTATCTTCGCCTAAAATACTCATAGCTTTAAAATAGTTGTCAAAATTAGCCTATTAATGTTAGAAGTAGATTAATATGTAGTCAAATTAAGTTCACACAATGTTCAAGAATGTGTAATATTTAAAAATATACCTATTAATGGTTAACTATATAAAGTTACCATTTAGCATAATTTTATCAATTTGGTGAGTACCGAAGCTATAAGGTAAATACGCGACAGATGGAATTGGCTTTGTAAAAATGAAGTTTGCCAGTTTTCCTTTAGTAATGCTACCGACTTTATCCTGTACTTCCATCGCATAAGCACCATTTATTGTGGCAGCATTGATAGCTTCTTCTGGCAGCATTTTCATTTGAATGCAGGCTAAAGAAACAACAAAATTCATGTTTCCCGAAGGAGATGAACCCGGATTAAAATCGGATGCTAAAGCGATGCCTGCATTATTCTGTATTAAAGTTCGCGCCGGTGGATATTGCATGCGTAGAAAAAAAGAACAGTTTGGTAAAAGTGTGGCAATGGGTGAATTTTCTTTTGAAAGTAGTTGTATTTCCTCATCGCCGATTGTTTCCAAGTGGTCTACAGAAATAGCATCTGTGTGTACGCCTGCCTGCACGCCGCCTGAAATATTTAATTGGTTGGCATGAATTTTAGGTTTTAAACCATATTCTATGCCGGCTTTACAAATTTGTTCTGTTTCATGTTGTGTAAAAAACCCGTGTTCACAAAAAACATCTATATAATCAGCCAGATTATCTTTCGCAATCTTCGGCAGCATTTCTGAGATGATTAAATCAATATAAGCTGTTTTATTTTCTCTATAGATTTCAGGCACAGCATGAGCGCCTAAAAAAGTAGCCTTGATTGGAATCGGGTTTTGTTTTTTTAATTGCTGAATAACACGCAGCATTTTCAATTCACCTTCTACACTTAAACCATAACCACTTTTTATTTCTATGGCACCTGTTCCAAGTTGTATTAATTCATTCAATCTTGCTTGTGCATGTTCCAGTAAAATATCTTCTGACGTTTCGTTGAGTTTTTTTGCCGAGTTTAAGATACCTCCTCCTTTAGCTGCAATTTCAGCATAGCTTAATCCATCTATTTTATCTATAAATTCATTTTCGCGCGGAGCAGGAAATACTAAATGCGTATGGCTATCGCACCAGCCTGGCAAAATGCTTGCTTGTTTTGCATCATAAATTTCTTGTTTGAAATCTTCTTCTTTTAAGTCACTCATTAAACCATAATCTTCAATCAGATTATTATTTATTTTAAGAAAAGCATTTTCGAGAATTGGCAAATTACTCAATTCGTTACCACGAAGCAATTTGTTTTCTTCGCGTACATTCACTAAATATTTTATATTGGTAATGAGCATTAGCTTTTTTTATTTAACACATAGAAACATAGTTTAATTACTAAAGCAAATCAGTATGTAATTAACAAACGGATAGATTAGTTGCACAGTAGCTTATTCATCAAAGATGAATACTATATATGCTATATTTTTTTCTTCATACACGCTTTGCTATATATCTATGTGTTTTAAATTCAAATATTAATCCCAAATTTATTACCTGTTTGTTTTGCAATATCATAACCTGCATCAGCATGACGGAAAATACCCATAGCCGGATCATTAAATAATACACGACGCAAGCATTCATCAGCTCTGTCTGTTCCATCTGCCAATACCACCATTCCTGCATGCTGCGAATAACCCATACCTACACCACCACCATGGTGAAAACTTACCCAGGTTGCACCGCCACTTGCATTACTTAATAAATTGAGCAATGCCCAATCGCTCACAGCATCGCTGCCATCTTTCATACTTTCAGTTTCACGATTTGGTGAGGCAACACTACCACAATCCAAGTGGTCGCGACCAATGACAATCGGTGCTTTTACTTTTCCTGTTCGAACCAACTCATTAAATAACAATCCTGCTTTTTCTCTTTCACCTAAACCTAACCAACAGATTCGTGCCGGTAACCCTTGAAATGAAATTCGTTCTCTAGCATGATTCAACCAATTAATCATGGCTGTATTTTCCGGAAATAATTCTTTCAACGCTTTATCTGTTGTATAAATATCTTCCGGATCACCACTTAATGCTACCCAACGAAACGGACCTTTTCCTTCACAAAATAATGGCCGAATATACAAAGGCGTAAAGCCCTGAAAATCGAATGCATTTTCTACACCACCTTCTTTTGCAAACGCACGAATATTATTTCCGTAATCAAATGTAATGGCACCACGTTTTTGCATATCCAGCATAAAACGAACATGGCGCGCCATGCTTGCTATTGCTTTTTGGGTATATAAAACAGGATTTGATTTTCGTAAGGCTACTGCTTCTTCAAAAGAAATATCATGCGGCACATAACCATTCAATGGGTCGTGTGCAGATGTCTGGTCGGATAAAATATCCGGAATAATATTATCCTCCAATAAACGCTGTAACAAATCACCTGCATCCATTACTACACCAATCGAAATCGCTTCGCCTTTATCGCGTGCACAAATAGCATGATTACGTGCTTCTTCATACGAGTCATACATATAATCAATATAGTTTGTGTCCAATCGTTTTTGAATACTAGCACGATTAATATCTGCTCCAAGATATGTAGCACCAGCCATTACTGCTGCCAATGGTTGCGCGCCACCCATACCGCCAATGCCTGAGCTTACTAATAATTTACCTTTTAAATTTCCATTGAAATGCTGACGACCGCATTCAACAAATGTTTCATAAGTACCTTGCACTATACCTTGCGAACCGATGTATATCCAGGAACCTGCAGTCATTTGTCCATACATCATCAAACCTTTGTCGCGTAGTTCATAAAAATGTTCCCAGGTTGCCCATTTCGGAACGAGGTTGGAATTAGCAATCAATACGCGCGGTGCCTGAGGATGTGTGCGCACCACACCAACGGGCTTTCCGCTTTGCACTAATAGAGAATGATTCTCATCTAAGTCTAATAGTATCTCTACAATTTTTTGCAGTGATTCTATATTACGGGCTGCTTGTCCAATACCTCCATACACAACCAGTTCAGCAGGATTTTCTGCTACTTCTGCATCTAAATTATTCAGCAACATACGAAGTGGTGCTTCCGTCTGCCATGATTTTGCATGGAGCGTATTGCCACGCGGTGCTGCGTATGATGGATGTGAAGCGTATTGTTGAAGGAAAGATTGGAGTTGCATATTATTTATTTTTTGAACACCTCAATTATTTACAAATTAAATTCTATGAAGTTCTCATTTAAATTACTATGGTCTTCTACATGATTCATAAAAGACAAATCAGCAATTATTTTTTTTATTTGATTGATGTCATCTGCAAATATTCTGTCTTCTCTGGCGAAAGAAACAGTTTGTCGTACAAAATCATGTGCTGCTTCTAACAATGCGGAACTTTTTAATGGCCTTCTGAATTCTATTGCCTGACATGCGCTCATTAATTCTATCGCTAAAATATATTCCAGGTTATCTAAAATCTGGTATAATTTTCTGCCACTTATGCTGCCCATAGAAACATGGTCTTCTTGTCCTAATGATGTTGGAATACTATCGGCACTTGCAGGAAAACACAAGGTTTTATTTTCAGTAACCAGTGCGGCTGTTGTATATTGAGGTATCATGAAGCCTGAGTTCAAACCGACTTCGCTCATCAATAACATAGGCAATCCAAATTTTCCTTCGAGTAATAAATAGCATCTTCTGTCGGAAATATTTCCTAATTCTGCTGCTGCGAAACAAGCATAATCTAATGGCAATGCGAGTGGTTGTCCGTGAAAATTTCCACCGCTAATCGTATCATCTGCATCAAAAATAATCGGATTATCTGTTACTGCATTCAACTCAATTTCCGTTAATTGTTTTAAATGCAACCATGCGTTACGCGAAGCACCATGCACTTGCGGCATACACCTTAAACTGTAAGGGTCCTGCACACGGTCGCAATCTTCATGACTGTTCATGATTTCAGAATTTTGTAACAGTAAACGCAAACGTTGCGCTACCAGCTGATTGCCTTTGAATGGTCGCAAATGGTGCAAACGTTCATCAAATGGTGCTTTGGTTCCCTGTAATGCTTCCAAACTCATTGCACCAATAATATCTGCCACTTCAAGGCAATTATGCAAACGTTGAATATCTTTAACTGCGTATGCTAAGATAAACTGCGTACCATTTATTAATGCTAATCCTTCTTTGGGTCCAAGTGAAACAGATTGCAAATTTTCTTGCTGAAAGAATTCAGCTGTTTTAATAATTTTATCTTTATAAAATACTTCGCCTAAACCGATCAATGGTAAAAATAAATGTGACAAAGGTGCCAGGTCACCACTTGCACCAACGCTGCCTTTATCAGGAACCACCGGAATAACATCATTATCTATGTGCCATAAAATTCGTTCTAAAGTAGATAATTGCACACCCGAAACACCCTGCGACAAAGATTGCAATTTTGTAATCAACATAATTTTTGCAATATCTTTTGGTATGGCATTACCAACACCAACGCTATGCGATTGTAAAATTTTATATTGTAGCGTTTTAGTATCTTCTTCTGAGATTTTTTTATTGGAAAGAATTCCAAAACCTGTATTGATTCCATAAACGGTATCGTGATTTTTTACTATTTGCTGTACGTCATTTTGGGATTTAAGAATCTTATGTGTTGCTTCATTATTAATAATACCTTTGAGTTTGCCATCGCATAACTGAATTGCTTTTGCAACCGTAAGGATATCGATTCCGTAATTGAATACTTGCATAAAACGAAGTTAGTAATTTTTAAACCACTAAGGCACTAAGAACACTAAGTAATTTATAAAAAGAGTCTTTTTGAAACACATAATCACATAGCAATGCTGATGACATTATGAAAAGCATTTACAGACAATACAAAAGTAAGTTAGTTTAGAAAACCTTAGTTCATCTCTGCCTGTCGGCAGACAGGTTCGATGAAAACTTTACGTTATTTGCGTGGAAAAATCAACGTTTAGACATTTTCATCTACCAAAACCATCTTCAAAACAGTTTTAGTTTTTTCCGTTACTTTAAATCTATCATCAATACGATGATTGATTAACCAAATTAACTTTTCACCGGAAAATAAAACGGCAGTATTTTCTTTTTGTAATAAAGAAAATTTTTCGTCCTTAAAATATTTAGATAATTTCTTCTTCCCCGCTTTCCCCGGTGTTTTTGGTTTACTCATTCCAAACGGATAGAAATAATCACCTTCTTTATAATAGCGAATCATCAGCGGGAATTCAATCTTATCTGCATCAAAATAGGCATACCGATTGGATGGCTTTATATTTAATTCCTGAATTGGAACAAGTGAACATTGTATCTTGTAATTATTAAAAATGATTTGATTCGGGATTTTATCAAACGATAAATAATTTTCGCGTTCGGCATTTTTTGATACCACGAATAAACTTTTTCTATCAACTACCATTCGATGTGTTTCAGAAAAAAATTGTCTTCCTGATTCCGCATTAAGGTTTGTTAAGTTTTTAAAAATTTGACACGTCTGATCTGTATTAAAACCAAACTCTTTAATTAGATGAAATAAAATAGTTTGTCCTGCTTTATGCGATATTATGAAACCTGATTTAATTTCAATAATTCCGTTTTTTTCTGACCAGCATTTTTGTTTTAATTTTTCAATATATTCATTCGTTAAAAATGTGTAGTCATTCATTCTGCTGATAAAATCGATTGCTGCAGATGAGAAATCAGGATTGATTTCATGTAGAATTGGTGTAATGTGATGACGTATTTTATTTCGCTGATAATTATCTGTTGTATTACTGGAATCTTCACGATAGTCAATATTATTTTCTTTTGCATATTCAATGATTTCCTCTTTAGAAACATTTAATAATGGACGAACAACTAAACCGTTCTTTGCTTGGATGCCGGTTATACCCTGCAAGCCGCTACCTTTAGCAATATTCAGCAAAATCGTTTCAATCTGATCATCTAAATGATGTGCAGTTGCGACACTGTGATATCCATTTTCTTTTCTGATTTTTTCAAACCATTCGTAACGCAGTTCACGCGCTGCCATTTGTGTAGAAATAGTTTTTCCTTTTTTGAAATCTTTCGTATTAAATTTTACTGAATGAAATTTCAGTTTATTTTGCGAAGCATATTGTTCTACAAATTTTTCATCTTCATCACTTTCGATTTCCCGCAACAGAAAGTTACAATGTGCAATGGCAATCTTATAATTTAGTTTCAGTAATACATTACATAACACCATAGAATCAATACCGCCACTACATGCGACCAGTACAGGCGTACCTGAATTGAACAGATTATTCTGAACAATATATTTCTGAATTTTGGAAATCACAATTCAAAAATACAATAATAAAAATGCTTAGAATAAAATAAATTTATCAAATTTTCAAAACACATAGAATCATAGAAAATATCAGATAAATCTATAAACAGTTTATTTGTTTCTTTGCATTTATTTGACAGACATTGCTACAATAGAATGCTACAGATAAACATAGGTTCATCTTCGATGAATTGCAGGATGTATTATTGCGGCGGTCTGCCTGCAACACCAGGTGACTGATAAGTAGTATCGTATTTCTGTTTGAATACATCATCGTACTGGTCGCCATAAGTGCCGATGCGGCGAATTTGTGCTACTACTTCATCCTCATCAAGGCCGTGTACTTCTCTAATAGACTTTAACCATACATTATTATTATAGATGGTAAATGCGACATTGTATAACGTATCATTTACAGTTAATAGCTCTTCATACAAGGCGAGTTTATTACTTACATTTGCCAAACTCATAATTGGAGCCATCACCTGAAAATAGGCTCTGTTTTCTTTTTCGATATGCCAGACATCTATCCAAATGGAAATGGAGCCTTGAACCATATTGTACTGTCCGGCTTTTTCGCCTCTGCATAATGCAGGATCTACATTCATTTTTTTTATAGCACCTTCAACTTTGCTGATACCGATTTCTAATTCTGTCATAGTTTTTGTTTTAGTAATAAATTTAAGAAAAGATTTTTGATAATTAACCGCAAAGTTCTCAAAGGCTTTGTGCGCTTTCCATATTTTCTTTAAATCCTTTGCGGTTCATTTTTTACATTTCCAATTCCAGATTCATCTTCGCATTCTTCAGTTCGCTTAAACTGTGTGTATCTTTCAATTCCTGTGCAACCAAAATGCCTGCTTCATAAATATTTAATGCTTTTTTAACCTCGTCTAATTGTTCATAAGTTTTGCCTAAATGATAATAAGCACCAATATATTTTGAGTCTATAACTAACAGTTTTTCAAACAGTTGTATTGAATTTTCCAGTTCGCCGATTTTCTCATATTCTTTCGCCAATGCAAATAAGGCAAAGGTATCATTCGGGTTTTCAACAATTAGCGATTTTAAACGTTGTATTCTAATTGAATGCATGCATTGAATTAAGTAAAATGAAGTAAATTAGCATCTCAAATTTAAAAAATTAAAGGTATGAAATTTTTAGTATGTATAAGTTTGGTTCCGGACACTACTACCAAAATTTCGTTTGTGGACAATGACACCAAGTTCAACAACGATAAAGTACAGTGGATTTTGAACCCTTACGATGAATGGTACGCATTAGTGCGCGCTCTTGAACTGAAAGAAGCAAACGGCGGTAACGTAACTGTTGTCAATGTGGGTCCTGCTGAAAACGATCAGGTAATCCGTAAAGCGTTAGCCATTGGTGCAGATGATGCCATTCGCATTGATGTAACCGGTGAGGCTGATTCATTTGCAATTGCTTCTGAAATTGCAGCAGTTGCCAAATCCGGAGGATATGATATGATTTTATTAGGAAAAGAAACTATCAGCTACAATGGTTCAAACTTAGGCGGTATGCTGGCTGAATTGATAGACTTACCTTTTATCTCTTACGCATCAAAATTAGACATGGCAGGCAATACTGCTGCTATCGAGCGTGATATTGAAGGTGGAAAAGAAGTTTTATCTGTAGATGTTCCTTTCGTAATTTCTTGCGCAAAAGGTATGGCAGAGGCTCGTATTCCTAATATGAAAGGTATTATGAGTGCAAAAACAAAACCATTGAATGTGGTGACACCACAGGGTGTGGGTTCCTTAACATCTGTTGTGAAATACGAATTGCCACCTGCAAAAGGTGCATGCAAAATGATTTCAGCAGATCATCCTGAAGAATTAATCCGATTATTACACGAAGAAGCAAAACAAATATAGTTATGGCAATTTTATTCTTAGTAGAAATAGCAGACGGCAAAGTAAAGAAGGCAAGTTTTGAAGCTGCTTCTTATGCCGCAAAATACGCAAGCCAAACAGGTAAAGAAGCTGTTGGTTTAGCATTAGGTACAATAGACGATGCATCCTTAAGTGCATTGGGTATATATGGCGCAAAAAAAATCATTCATGCAAACAATGCAGGTTTTGATAATTTCGATGCAAGTGCTTATGCAAAAGCAATTGCAGAAGTTGCGACACAAGTAAGTGCAGATACTATTGTTATCTCACAAACATTAACAGGCAAAGCAGTAGCTCCGGTTGTATCCGCTCGTTTGAAAGCAGGTATCGTTTCCGGTGCGGTGGGTTTACCTGATGCAGATTTCGTTGTAAAAAAAGCAGCATTCTCAGGTAAAGCATTTGCTTTTGTAAAAGTGGAAACTCCTGTAAAAGTAGTTTCAGTAGTTCCTAATTCATTTGGTGCTACAAAAGGTGAAGGCACTGCAACAATAGAAGCATCAGGAATCGCGCCTGCTGCGAGCCGTGTTACGGTAAAAGAAGTTTCCCGCCAAACCGGTGATGTAGCTCCTCTTCCTGAAGCTGAGTTAGTAGTTTCTGCAGGTCGTGGTATGAAAGGCCCGGAAAACTGGGGTATTGTTGAAGACTTAGCAAAAGCATTGGGTGCAACTACAGCTTGTTCCCGTCCGGTGGCTGACGTACACTGGAGACCTCACCATGAGCATGTTGGTCAAACCGGTGTGGCTATCCGCCCGAACTTATATATTGCAATTGGTATTTCAGGAGCTATTCAGCATTTAGCAGGTGTTAATCAATCAAAATGTATTGTTGTCATCAACAAAGACCCGGAAGCACCTTTCTTCAAAGCAGCTGACTATGGTATCGTTGGTGATTTATTTGAAATCGTACCAAAACTCACAGAAGCTGTTAAAGCATTGAAAGCAAGTCAACATTAAAATAGTATTGAGTAGTTAGTACTTAGTATTTAAATATAAAGCCACCAGATTTTGGTGGCTTTTTTGTTGATTGGTGGAAAACGTGTCGCCAATTCTGACTCAAAATTTTTATCTTTACATCGTGAAAAAAGTTGAATTAGAAATCATCAATATAACGCAAGGTTTTACGCAACACCATTCTTATGCTGTCGTGCTTGGCGAAGTAAAAGGAAAGCGCCGCTTGCCTATTGTAATTGGTGCTGCTGAAGCGCAGGCAATTGCAGTGGCTTTGGAAAATATGCCTCCTGCTCGTCCGCTCACGCATGACTTGTTTAAGACGATGATGGATACCTTCAATATCTTTCTCAGCGAAGTGGTGATTACCAATCTGATGGACGGCGTTTTTTACTCTAAACTGATTTGTATTTTCAACGGCGAGGAACACGAAATAGATTCACGCACTTCAGATGCGATTGCATTAGCCATTCGTTTTGGTTGTCCCATTTATATATATGGTAATATTCTGGAAACTTCAGGAATTGTTTTGATGGAGGAACCTGAATCTGAAGTTGAGGAACCTTTGGAAGAATATTCAGCCGTTTCTGCTACAGGTAAAGAAAAAACTGATTATACAATTTATACTTATAAAGAGTTGGAAAAACTGCTCAACGATGCATTAGCTAATGAAGATTATGAGAAAGCAGCTGCCATCAGAGATGAATTGAATAAACGGGAAAAATAAGTATGCAGCAACTCTCCGCATTTAAAACAGCACGCGTCTTCGGAATTGCATTATTAGTTTGTGCCGGTGTGCTTATGTTCATCAATCCGAAACCTGAAAATAATTTACCCACCGGATTTTACACCCCAATTATCGCATTTGAATTTATTCAGAGCAAACAGGAAATTCTGAATTTCTTTAAGGTTGCTAATGAAGCATCCTATGAATCAAATATGCTTCTGGGAAATTATATCGACTATGTATTTATGGTTCTCTATAGTTGCTTTTTGCTGTATATTGCTGTTGGTATTAAAAAGATTACTCATACAAAAACAATGTATCTTGCGATGTTTTTCTGTATGACAATGTTGATTGCTGATGCGATGGAAAATTATCAGATTTATCAATTAGTAGTAAAACGCAATGTCGATTTCAATCAAATCAATCCGATTTCCAGTTTTAACCTTTACGAAGTCTATTTATCGTTGCTGAGTTTATTTACGTGGCTGAAATGGAGTTCTATTGCTTCTACCTTTCTATTGTTCTCTCCTTTCTTTTTTAATGGAAAGACATTTCATAAAATTATAGGTGTTTTTTGTGTTGCCTGTTTTGGTTTATGCATTGCGGCATTTATGCAACATGGAATTTTAAACGAGATTTTCGCCACAAGTGTTATTGTTGTATTCTTACTGCTAATTATCTTTGTTTTCACATATAAGGAAGTCAGAGAATAAATCACTGATAATACCTCATTAATTTAAATGATTACAAGTAACTGATTTTACCTGCATTTACAACAGTAAAGATTCCACTTACAATTCGATTACCAAGCCAACAGATGGAATAATATTACCATTATTATTTTGCAGCTCCCTCAAGCGATAACGGGTTTGTTCCGCATCCTGATAGATTGCATTGCCATCAGCATCTCTTTCCAAATCTATAAAGTTTTGTCCGGGTTGTTTGCTTAAATACAAATTCTGAATATCTAAATAGAGATTGATATTTATTTTCTTCAAGAACCATTTCTTGTCAACTCGCAAATTCATTGAATGAATTGGTTTTGTACGCTGTGTATTCAGTTGTGAATAATCAAAAATCGGATTACCATTTGTTGCATTCCAAATCTCTGTTCTTGCTAAATTCGCAGTATCGTAAGGCGTGTAAGGTAAGCCTCCTTGTATTGTCCACTTCACACCAATTTCCCAATTGCGTTTTATTTTATACCCTATAGTAATATTACAAATATGACGGCTATCCCAACTGCTTGGTTTAAAACTACCGGAAGAATCTGTAAATAAGCTTCTGTACCAGGTATAAGATGCAATACCAAACAAACCTTTGTATAATTTTTGCTGCACGGCAATTTCCACTCCATAGGTCTTGCCTTTAGAGGTAGATTGTGCAGGTTCATCGCCAACCCAACCAAAATCACCTCCAAGGTTTGCCAATGAAATGCCTTTATTAGTAAGCAACGGATAATTATAATAACGTTTCATAAATGCTTCCACCGAAACTTTTGTATTGGTGGTTGTAGTCATTGCAATACCACCAACTACCTGAAGATTTCTGATATATTTCAGGTTGTTTTTATTTTCTAAATTACCGTTATTATCTCTGAAACCTAAGGTAGTGTAAGTTGGGAGTTGATGATATAAGCCTGTATTAAAATTAATAGAAAACATCTTGTTGATGGCATAAGAAGCAGAAAAACTAGGCGAAATTTGATTAAATAAATTTGCCATGTTTTTATTGTAAGCTGTTCCATCTAAACGAACGCCTAATGCCAAACTCAATTTATCTTCAAAAAAGCTTTTGCTTACCTGTGAAAAGAAACCATACTTTTGCATTTTCAGTTTTGAATCATAATTAATTGTGATTGCAGTAGAATCTACATTTCTTGTCAACTGTGTTGTGGTTGTATATCTTGCATACTCGTAATTTGCACCATAAATAATCTTGTAGCCTTTCTTACGAATTACATGCTCTATACGCAGCTTATTTTCTGCTTCCGTAGAATTTAAATTGTATAAACGAGCGTTCGAAGTATTGTTATCTTGGTATTTAAAAATCTGATTGCCAAACATACTCCGGCTCAACACTACAATTAAATAACTGTTCTCCATAAAATAACGATAGCGTGCGCCAACTGTATAATTCCATTGATTTTGTATTGGCAATAAGCGTAATAATATTTTCTGTTCATCTGTTTTATCTTGTGACAAATTCAATCTCAATTTATCGTATGCACCTACACCGATGAATGTCAAATCATGTTTATTATTGAATTTATGCATTACTTTGAACTGCACATCAGAATAAGTAGGTAAAAATGGTAATTTGAATGCTTTAAACAGACCTTGCAGATAAGAATATCTTCCATTCAGCAAAAAAGTTGTTTTCTTTTTCTTAGTCATTGGTCCTTCCAGTGTTATACCTGCTTCACTGGCTCCTAGGGTAAATGTAAAACCAACACGATCTTTTCTTCCTTCGCGTTGTGTTAGCTGTAATACGGAACTCAAGGCATTACCGCGATTTGCAGGAAAAGCACCAGTATAAAAATCAGCATTATTGATAAAATCCACATTGAGCAAACCATTGCTGCCACCACTCGCACCTTGTGTTGCAAAGTGATTGATAGTTGGGATTTCAATATCATCGAGATAAAAACGATTTTCATTTGGTGCGCCGCCACGCACAATTAAATCATTTCTGAAACCCAATGCGGAAGCGATACCGGGCAAATTCCTTATCGCACGTGAAATATCTCGATTGCCACCCGGATTTCTTTGTATTTCATTTACCCCAATAGAATTTAGTGACAACGGTGATTCTGCTTTACGTTCAAAAGGATTCGCTTTAATCACTACCGAATCGATTGCAACGCTGGATTGTTTCATTGCAAAATCCACGCGTTTAATTTTAGCATTTGTAACTTCTGTTTCAAAAATGGTTTGCGTTTGGTAGCCTAAATAAGATACTTCCAAATTATACAAACCGGCAGTGAGGTTTTCAATTCTGTAATTTCCATCTGCATCGGTAGATGCACCCAAAGTGGTACCCGTAATAATGACGTTTGCACCAATAATCGGTTCATTATTGATTTCATCATATACACGTCCTTCGATAACTCCTGTTTGAGCAAAAATAAGGTGTGGCACAAGTAAAAATGCCAGAAAAATATTCTTCATACGTACAAATTGATGCACTAAAAACTACAAATGCAGAATATTGTTCAAATAAATGAAGAAAAAAAATGATTTATTCTCAACATTATTCAATAATGACTTTAGAAAGTCATTTCCTTAATGACTAAGACAATTTCATCACTACCATACCAAATACATTTGCAGCTGCATCCGCTTTATCAGACATATTTGAGATATGCCTGTACACCTCTCTTCTGTAAAATAGAGAAGATAAAATATTAATATCAAGTTGCGAATCAAACAAGTCACGTAATGCCTTTCTATAATGTTGTTCGACTTCTTTCTCCAATCCTTTTACAACCATAGTATGTTCTCCTGCAACTCTTGGATTTTTACTTAACCGTTCCATAGCTGCAAGAAGTTCTTCCGTTTGTTTACGGACTAACGTAATCATATCTCGTATATAGTTATCCGGCTTAACTTTCAGTATATGCATTTCTTCTGACGTTGTCATTGCATAATCCACCATATCATATAAGGCATTAGATATGTTATATATATCTTCCCTGTCGATGGGTGTTATAAAAGTATTATGCAAATCATCAATCAGAATTCTTCTGATTTCTTCAATCTCAGCAATACTGTTTTTAAAATGTTCAATTTTGGAAGCATTATCATCATCCAGAGAATGTTCCAGAAATACAATTATTGCATGCGTTTTTTTAGATTGTTCGATTAGTTGTAGAATAAACTTATCATCTTTTTCGTCTTGTGAACTAAAAATACCCATAACTTAAACTTTAGTAATAAAATAAACGATAATATATATGACTGCCGAAAGTACTGCTGTTACGGGCACAGTCAGCACCCATGCCAAGAAAATATCTTTTAGCACTGTCCAGCGTACTTTAGAAATTCTGTCACCGGCTCCTGCACCCATTATGGACATACTTACCACCTGTGTGGTACTTACTGGGCCACCTAAAAACGAAGATGTAAGGATAACGGCTGCAGATGATAATTGTGAAGTAAAACTGTGTATTGGCCTGATCCGATAAAATTTACCTCCGAGTGTATGTATGATTCTCCAACCGCCTAATGCTGTCCCTAATCCAATAGCTGTTGCGCTTATCAAAATTACCCACCAATGCACCACAAATTCCTTCTGAAATCCAAGTACTACTAATCCCATAGTGATGACGCCCATTGTTTTCTGTGCATCATTGGTTCCATGACTCAATGCCAAAGCAATAGCCGTTGGGATTTGTCCGTACTTTAATGCTTTATCTGCTTTCGGAGAAGCATTCTTCAACATACGACGAATAATAAGCATCATTAACCAGCCAACAGTGAATCCAATCACAGGTGACAACAACAATGCAATGATTATTTTCCATACTCCGGCCATTTTTATTACACTTGGTCCGGACCCAATTAAAACAGCACCGATAATTCCGCCAATTAAACCATGTGACGAACTTGCCGGGATTCCGAAATACCACGTAACGATATTCCAGATACTTGCACTCAGAAGCGCTGAAATAACAACAGATATAGTGATATGTTGTGATACTGCTACTTCATTCCCAACTGTATTTGCCACAGCTACTCCGAATAAAAAAGGTCCGACCAGATTTGCAACGGCTGCTAATGTAAGCGCTGCCTTTCCTGACATAGCGCGAGAAGAAATCATTGTGGCTACTACATTGGCACTGTCATGAAATCCATTCAGGAAATCAAACGACAAAGAGATGACAATTAAAACAATCAACCAAATTTCAGAAGTCATGCAAAATGTTTAGCAGATATTTATTGCAATTTAACAAAAAACAAACCGCTATAAACTGATATTTATCACAAACTAAAAAATAAGTAAAGGAAAATCAGTCTTCTCTTCTGATTTCTATATTTGTTTTTTGTGCAATGCGGATTGGTACATTCTCTACGCGGCAATTGGTTTTTTCCAAACCAAAATCTTCTTGTGTAGACAAGCTAACCGAACGAATCCAGTTATATGATTTAATGAGAAATTGCTCAAATGGTGAAAGTTTATTATCGATAGAAACTAATGAATTTATTAAAACGTATTTAAAATCGGCCGGATAGCCATGTTTACGCAAAGAAGGATAATGACTCAACAAATCTATTTCACCGCGTTTTTCCATGTCTTCTACAATCTTAGTAAACATCACGTGTACTTTGTGCTCTACTTTAAACCCAAATTTAAGCCTAATAAAGAAACACTTCTGCGGTATAATTGTATCTACTGAATAGCTCGCCCCATAAGGTTCACTCGTAATATCCACGTGCACAAACCAGTAGGTATCGGCACGTTTTGGTTTTTTCCTGAAAATGGAATAAATGATATTAGAGTCGATATGTTTTTTATCATTTGCATTACACATAAACACTAAGTTTGTAGCTTCCTTTGTAATAGATGAGTCATTTTGCAAGTCAGTAATATCATCTAAATAATCATTTATTTCTACAAACTCAATATGTTTTTTGCGTAGTTTTTTTCCTTCGTTATATAAGTACATCAAGCCAAAAATAACAGTGGCAATTACGATTGCAAACCAACCACCGTGCATAAATTTGCTCAAATTAGCAGTCAGGAAAGTAATCTCTATCCACATAAAAAACAATAGAAAACCCCAAACAAAATATTTTGGCTTTCTTTTCACGTACAAATAGTAAGTAATCAAACTTGTAGTCATAATCATATTTAAAGAAATCGCCAAACCATAGGCTGCTTCCATTTTTCCGGATTCTCTAAAAATCAAGACAACAGATAAACAACCAAAAAACAGCAACCAGTTGATAAACGGAATATAAATTTGTCCCTGAACAATAGTTGGATAAATAATCTTTTGGTTGGGCCACAATTTTAATTTCATGGCTTCATTAACTAAAGTGAAACAGCCACTAATTAATGCCTGTGAAGCAATTATGGTTGCCATAGTAGCAATACCAATTCCAATCTTTAAAAACCAATCCGGCATTACTGCATAAAAAGGAGCAACTTTTTCGAAGTCAAACCCTTTGTTGTTAATTATAAAGGCAGCCTGACCAAAATAACTTAGTAATAAAGCGATTTTTACAAATGTCCAGCTTACACGAATATTTTGCTTACCACAATGTCCTAAATCTGAGTACAATGCTTCTCCTCCAGTGCAACATAAAAATACGGCACCCAAGAACCAAATGCCACCCGGATAATGTATAACCAGATTAATTCCATACATTGGATTCAATGCTTTAAACACACTTGGATTTTGCATGATTTGTAAAGCTCCTAATGTACCGATCATAGTAAACCAAACAAACATTATTGGACCAAATAAACCACCTATCTTATTTGTACCAAATTGTTGTGCTAAGAATATTGCCATTAAGATTCCAATTACTATCATCACAATATCATCTTGTGTCATAGTAGGATTGATAATTCTTAATCCTTCGATTGCTGATGAAATAGATATCGGTGGTGTAATAAATCCATCTGCTAATAAGGATGCACAACCAATAAGTGCAGGAATAATTGTCCATTTTGCCTTGTAGCGACGAACAATAGCATACAAAGCAAAGATTCCACCTTCACCTTTATTATCTGCATTTAACGCGAGTATCACATATTTTATGGTAACGATAATAGTTAATGTCCAGAATACACAGGAAACGCCTCCTAATATTAAGTTGTCTGTGATGGCATGGTTTCCTCCGGTTGCCATATTCATAATTGCTTTTAGTACATATATTGGTGATGTACCTATGTCACCGAAGATAATTCCTAATGTTATGAGTACGCCTGCTGCGGAAAGTTTGTGTAAGCCGTGGTTTTGTTTATCACCCATTATTTTGCTTTTATGCTTGCATTGTCAGAAATGGAATGCAAATTTAAACTAAATTGTGTTTGTTTATCGTTAAATTAACGGATAAAAGTTAACAATAAATGGCTATCACAGTTTTTCTTTGTGTATATCTGACTATCATTAACGTATTGACATTCATTCTATTCGGAGTTGACAAGTTTAAGGCAAAGATGCATCGGTGGAGAATTTCAGAAAATATATTGCTCTTATCAGTCTTGTCAGGCGGGTGTGTGGGTGGATGGCTCAGTATGTTTATATTCCGTCATAAAATAAAGGACAGCAGCTTTTTAACTGCGATGATTTTAATAACTGTAAGTTGGATAATCGGATTTGTTGTATTTTTACCTTAAATCCCTAGGGACTTTTCAATTTATAAAGATGAGTACAAATAAAATAAAATGTCCGAATTGCGGAACACTGATTGATATTGATGAAATTTTAAATCATCAGGCAGAAGAAAAATATAAGAAAGAATTTGAAAAGCAAAAAGAGGCATTAGAAATTCAACAAAAAGAGTTTGAAGAAAAGCGCATAAAAGCACAGGAAGAGTACAAGCTGCGATTAGAAACCGACCGGCAAAAAATTGCTAAAGAAGAAAGTGAGAAAGCACAGCAAAAAATTGCTGAAGAGTTTCAGTTGCAATTAAAAAGTCAAAATGAAGAATTAGAAAAACGTAAAAAAGAAAATGCCGAATTAAAAGAGAAAGAATTGGCTTTTTTAAAACGCGAAGAATCTCTAAAAGAGAAAGAACAGGAATTAGAGTTACAATTACAACGGAAGCTGAAAGAAGAACGCGAGGCACTGGAAGAAAAAATCATCAAACAGGAACAGGAAAAAAATGATTTGCGATTTAAAGAGTACGAAAAAAAGATAGAACAAACACAGAAAGCCTTAGAAGATGCTCAACGCAAAGCATCACAAGGCAGTATGCAATTGCAAGGAGAAGTGCAGGAATTAGCTTTAGAAGCTTTACTGAAAGAAGCATTCCCGTTTGATTTAATTGAAGAAGTTGGAAAAGGTGTACGTGGTGCCGACTGCATACAAATTGTTCGTAATAATTTTGGCCAGGCATGCGGAAAGATAATTTATGAAAGCAAACGAACACAGGCATTTTCAAATGAATGGATTGAAAAACTTAAATCGGATATGCGTGCTCAAAACGCGGAAATTGCAGTTATAGTAACGCAAACGATGCCCAAAGACATGGAGCTATTCGGAGAAAAAAATGGTATTTGGATTTGTACTTATAATGAAGTGCGAGCATTAGCGCATGTGTTGCGCACTTCAATTCTGAAAGTATTTGCTGTTTCAAAATCGCAGGAAAACAAAGGCGATAAAATGCATTTGTTATATGATTACTTAACGAGCAACGAATTTGGCGAACAATGGAAAGCGGTACGTGAAGGATTTTTGGCAATGCGACACTCTATTGATACGGAGCGTGTACAAATGGAAAAATTATGGAAAGCACGCGAAAAGCAACTGGATAAAATTTTACTGAATGCGTCACATATTTCCGGTTCGGTAGAAGGCATTGCCGGAACAGAAAATATTGATATAAAACTGATAGATGAATAATACGATTACTTTCTCCTTCCGAGTAAACGAAGTAAAAGTAAAAACAGATTTATGAAATCCAGATACAAAGTTAGCGCACCCATAATAGCACCTTTTCTTGCTGTTTCCCCGTCCGCACCAATCATATTCATATTTTTAATTTTTTGTGTATCATAAGCTGTCAGTCCAACAAAGATTAATATACCGGCATAAGTTGTAATCCAGTATAAGATTTCATTTTTCATAAAAAGATTAAAAATAGAAGAAATAACCAACCCAACTAATGCCATCATCAAAAGGTTTCCCCAACTTGTAAGGTCTTTTTTCGTAAAATATCCATATGCACTCATTACTCCGAATGTAAGCGCTGTGACAAAAAATGTAAGCGAAATGGAACCCTGAGTATAAACTAAAAATATGACTGATAATGTCAATCCGTTTACAACAGAATACAAAACAAAAAGAAAGGTGGCAGTAGCTGCACTCATTTTATTTATCATAGCGCTTAAGCCGATTACAAGCAATACTTCCCCGATAAGCAGCCCCATAAACATATAAGGAATACCGAAGATAAATTCAAGAACAGCTTGTGAGGTAGCTGTTAAATAAGCTGTAATGCCGGTAATAACTAATGCCAGTGACATCCAGCCATATACCTTAGTTATAAAGTCTTGTTGTTCTGCCAATACTCTATCTAAAGAAAACTGGCTTTGCATATTTTGATCTAAAGGTTCCATAGTAATTAAGTTTTATTAAATATAAAGATAATGAAAATACGACACAAATCTGTTTATTCACAAAATTTTCAAAACTTAAAATGCACAAACAATCGACCAAAATTTTTGCTGTCTTTTTCTATACGGTGATAATGTTGTTTTATATGTTTTTGATCTAAGAAACGTAAAACCCTTTTCTTCAATTGACCGCTTCCTTTTCCCGGGATTATTTCTACTAATTTTATTCTGGAATCTATTGCCTCTTGTATAGCATTGTTTAATGCAGCATCAATCTTTGTTCCGTTATCAAAACAATCGTGTAAGTCAACTACTATTTTTGCCATAAAAATTTACACAAAGCAAATGCATTTACTACTTCAAACCGCCAATCATATCTTCTGGTTTCACCCACTCATCGAACTGTTTAGCTGTAACATACCCTAATTTAATGGCTGTTTCCTTAAGTGTTGCACCGTTTTTATGTGCTGTCTGTGCAATTTCTGCTGCTTTATAATAACCGATCTTTGTATTTAGAGCAGTCACCAACATCAAAGAATTATCTAAATTCTTTTTGATATTATCATGTAAAGGAACAATACCGACTGCACATTTATCATTAAACGATATACAAACGTCGCCAATTAAACGGGCGCTATGCAGAAAATTATAAATCATTAACGGCTTGAATACGTTCAACTCAAAATGGCCATTACTGCCACCAATATTAATGGCTACATCATTTCCCAAGACTTGCGCTGCGACCATTGTCATGGCTTCGCATTGCGTTGGATTTACTTTACCCGGCATGATGGAAGAACCCGGCTCGTTGTCGGGAATATGAATCTCGCCGATACCACAACGCGGACCCGATGACAACATACGAATATCATTGCCGATTTTCATTAAAGAGACTGCTGCTGTTTTTAAAGCACCATGCGCTTCCACGATGGCATCATGTGCTGCAAGAGATTCAAATTTATTATGAGCAGTAACGAATGGCAAACCTGTAAGATTCGCAATTTCTTTAGCTACATTCTTAGCATATCCTTTTGGTGTGTTGATACCTGTTCCAACAGCAGTTCCTCCTAAAGCCAGTTCGCTTAAATGTTCTAATGAATTTTCAATAGCTTTAATACCGTGGTCTAATTGAGAAACATAGCCTGAAAATTCCTGCCCTAATGTTAATGGAGTGGCATCCATAAAATGTGTTCTTCCAATCTTTACAATTTTAGAAAATTCTTTGGATTTTTTTGCCAGTGTATTTCTTAGTTTTTTAATTCCGGGAATTGTTGTTTCCATTAATATGGAATACGCTGCAATATGCATAGCTGTTGGGAATGTATCATTCGATGATTGTGATTTATTCACATCATCATTCGGGTTGATGAGTTTTTTCTCGTCCGTTAATTTTCCACCTAATAATACATGTCCGCGATACGCTATTACTTCATTACAGTTCATGTTGGATTGCGTACCGGAACCTGTTTGCCAAACTACCAATGGAAACTGATCATCCAGTTTTCCTGCCAAAATTTCATCACATACCTTACCAATAATATCTGCCTTCTGTTTTTCCAGTACTTTTGCTTTATAATTGGTTATTGCTGCTGCTTTTTTTAAATAAGCAAATGCGCGAATAATTTCTTTTGGCATCTTATTGATGTCCTGTGCTATCTGAAAATTTTCAATTGAGCGTTGTGTTTGTGCGCCATAGTATGCATCTATTGGTACATTTACCTTTCCCATGGTGTCTTTCTCGATTCTGTATTGCATGTTTTAGTATTAAGTATTGAGTAATTAGTATTAAAATTTAACCCGCCATTTCGACCCTGTCGAATTTTAGTTTATTGTTTTTATCCAGTTTGAAAATATATACGGTTGCACTTTCTGTTTCATCCTCTTCACTATCGCTTCCATCATTGCCATATACTGCATTTAAAAGTAAACTTACCGTTTTTTCATAATCGTCATAGGAAACAGATGCGTGGTAAGTTGCATTATCATTTGGCAATTTCCAGTCTACACTCTTTGCAAAATTATTTATCTGCAATGAATCATTTTTGACAGACACTAATCCCTTTACAAAAAGTAATGGAAAAATCTGATTACAGTATTTTATAAATATTGACTTATTTGTTAGTCTAACATCTTTTCCCACTTCTTTGTTAGTATTAAAATAAATTGCTGCTAATAAACCATCCGATTGTTCCTTATTTAAAGGAAAGTCAAAAAAGGTAGTAATTGTATTTGTATCGTTGTTGTATAACGCCTGACTTAATTTTTGAAATTCAGAAATCCATACAGGATATTTTTGTATAAGGATATCAGTAACTACTGAGCTATCGCTATTTAATATAGCTTCACTGTCAACACTATCAGGCTTTCTCTCATTTTTACAGGATGTAAAGAAGATAAAAGAAACTATAAGTACAATATGAAGTGAGATTCTCAAATTACCTATTATTTATAGATTTATCACTCCCCTTTAAATTCCGGTTTGCGTTTTTCCAGAAATGCCGTTACACCTTCTGTCACATCTTGTGTCTGAAATAAGGAGGCAAATGCATTAACTTCATAATCAAAACCATCTACACCATCTTTAAAATAAGCGTTCGTGCATTCAATCACTTTTGCAACAGCCACCGGCCCTTTTGTAGCAATTTTTTTAATAATACTTTTTGCTTTTTCAATGGCGGCATTTTTATCTACTTCCACATAGTTTACTAATCCGAGATTCAAAGAAGTTTGTGCATCAATCATATCAGCAGTTAAATGCAATTCCAGGGCTTTAGCTTTTCCAATGTATTGAATTAAACGTTGTGTTCCTCCATAACCGGCTATGATTCCTAAGTTCACTTCAGGTTGTCCAAATTTAGCATTAGGTGTCGCAATACGTAAATGACAAGCCATCGACAATTCGCAACCTCCGCCTAACGCAAATCCATTTACAACTGCAACGACCGGAAACGGTGTATGTTCTATTAAAAATAAAATATCATGACCGCGTTGTGCAAGTGCTTTTGCCTGCTGAATATCCAGGGATTGAAATTCAGAAATATCGGCACCCGCTACAAATGCCTTTTCACCTGCACCTGTCAGTATAATTCCTTTTAAGCCGGATACTTTTCTCGCTTCAATAAATGCTGATTGTATTTCTAAAATGGTTGCACTATTCAATGCATTTAGCTTATCTGCCCGATTAATAGTGAGCAGGAGAATATCATCAGTAATTTCCCAAAGCAAATTTTTAAATTCCATAGTAAATTTTTATCTGAATATCAAACCAAAAATAAAATCAGGTACTAATCCAATAAACAGCAATATGACTGAAATAAGCATCAGAACCAACTTATCGAATCCTGAAATTTTAATACCTGTCTTTGTCTCTTCTATGCCGGTGAACATGGCAATAATTATTCTGAAATAATAATACACTCCGATTAACGAAGATAAGATAGCGATAACTGCAATCAGGATATATCCTTTTTCTAATACATTCAACAGGACAAAGTATTTTGCAAAGAAACCAGCCAAAGGAGGAATACCAGCCATAGATAGCAATGCTATTGTCATAGTGCCGGCCAATACAGGATTCCGTTTAACCAAACCATTAAAAATGGAAATATCTTCAGCGTTATCATTTTGAGATACTACCAATAAAACCCAAAACGATGCAAGACTGGATAAACTGTATGCCAGTAAATAATACCATACCACATAGTTTGTGGAAGGACTTAACATTGCAACACCCAGAATTATAAAACCTGCATGACCAATACTTGAATAGGCCAGCAAGCGCTTTACATTTGACTGTGACGCTGCAATTACATTACCAACAGTTATTGTTAGTATAGCTATTAATAATAAGATGCCTGTGTAACCGCTATAGAAATCAAATTTACTGTACGACGAAACGGCAACAACAAATAATCTGAAGAAACCTGCAACTGCACCAATCTTCACTATGGTAGACATGTATGCAGTTATAACAGTAGGAGCACCACTGTACACATCCGGTGCCCAAAAATGAAATGGAACGGCTGACATTTTAAATGCAAATGCAAACAATATAAGTACAAACCCAACTGCTAATAATTTCTGACTAAGCCCTGTAGATACGATAGATGATGCTGAGATTTGTAAGATATTAAAACTGCCGATTGCTCCATATATAAATGTAATCCCGAGCAATAAAAATCCGCTTGCGAATGCTCCGAGTAAAAAATATTTAAATGCGGCCTCATTAGAATATATGTTTCTTTTATCGCTACCTGCTAATACATACACGGGTATTGATAAAATTTCCACTCCTAAAAACAACATCGACAAATGAGTGTATGAAGTCAAAATAAAAACACCGACTAGCGAAAATAAAACTAAAGAAAAATGGTCTGACAAATTAGTCTCATCTGTAAAAAAACTTTTTGCCATTGTAAACCAGAGTATGGCAACAAAGGAGAACAAAATAGTAAATGCCAATGAAGTATTATCCAGTTTTAACATCCCATAAACTAATTCATTGTTACCCAAATCATGCAAACACAGACCTATGTTTAAGAATAGTCCGGAAATTACAAGCAGATAAATAAGCTTACGAACGTTTAATATCTCTGCTATTAACGACAAAATTCCTAACCCTGATAATAATAATAATTCTTTCATTGCTTTCTACTTCACTAAAAATTCGAATGTTTCACTGTCATTGTTGTTGCATTATGTACCTGCTCTATCAATTGCTTTACCTGCTCTTCTGAAATATGTAAAATGGTATTCGGAAATATTCCAAAGAAAATAATCAGACCTGCAAAGCACAGCAGTAATACTTTCTCATTAAAAGTAATCTCTCCGAATGTCTCTGTCAGTATATTAGTTTCTCCATGCATCATATGCTGATATGCACGCAACATATACAATGCTCCCAATATAACTGTCAGGCCTGCAAACACCGCCATTACGGTATTATACTGAAATACTCCGTGAATAAGTAAAAATTCTCCTACAAATCCATTGGTTAATGGCATCGCCACACTTCCTAATAATGCAATTAAAAATAATACACTAAATATGCGTGATACATTTCTGATGCCACCTAATTTCTGCATGGTATCTGTTTTCATTCTGCTGAAAATAATATCACATATAAAGAACAACGCCACCACATTTATACCATGAGATAACATCTGATATAAGGCTCCCTGTACTCCCTGTAAATTCCACGAAAATATTCCTGCAGCGATTAAACCGACATGACCTAATGAAGAATATGCAAGCATCCGTTTAAAATTATGTTGTGCCAATGCCATTAATGAGCCATATACAACACTTATTACACTTAATACTATTACATACTTTGATGCGAGTTGCCAGCCTAATGGTACAACGGGTATCAACCAGACAATTAAAGCGAATGCTCCCATTTTTAACATGATCCCGGATAACAACATAGTTCCTTGCGTTGGAGCATTTACATAAGTATCAGGCTGCCATGTATGTAACGGAAAGATTGGAATCTTAATAGCAAATGCCAGATAAAAAGCCATAAACACAAACAACTGCTGCTGTGCTGTAAGCAATAAACTTACTTTATAAAAATCATAGACACTAAATGTTCTTAGCGGATTGTGTAACCAGAGGAAGATGATTGCAAGCAACATAAAAAGACTACCAAACAATGTAAAGATGAAGAACTTGAAGGTAATTCTTTGCCTGCCTTCTCCACCAAAAATCAGACAAATCAGGTAAATCGGAATTAATGCAAGTTCCCAGAAAACATAAAACAACAACGCATCTTTTGCCAGAAATACTCCGAGCAAAGCACTCTGCATAATTAGTATTAAACTAAAATAAGATTTAGGATTTTTAATTTCTCTTCCCTGTGTACTTTGAATTATGAATGGCACCAACAAGACCGTCAGAAGAACTAAGATAATATTTATACCATCTGCTTTAATGTAAAAATCAGCCCCCAATCCTCTTATCCAGTCTGTATGATAAACAAAACAACTGCAAGAAGGATGAATACTGAATTGATAAAAAGCATATAATCCTGCAACTAATGTTGCCAGCGAACCTGCCAATGAAACATTCTTAGCTTGCTTTTCATCCAACAATAAAGTGAACAAGACAAATACAACCGGTAATAAAACTAATAACAGTACTAACATGAAAAGAAATCTAACGTTGGTTTTAAAATTTTAAACCGTGAACAAACAAACAAATTTTTGTATTAAAACATTAAAAGTAACAGACACCACATGGTTATAGCAACTAACAAAAAAATCAGACAACTGATTATCAATTTTTCCTGTAAGTGCCAATAGTGCCATCTGTGATGCACCAATAAACAATGCAATACGTTGCACTGATCTTGCATTTAAAACGTGCAAAGTAGGAATTACTACTACCAGCATCGTTAATAAAAAAATTACCATCATAGCTTATATTTTTACAAACATTAAAATTATCAATATTACAATACTTACTACCATTGCTCCTACATAAAAGCCTAAACTTCCGGTTTGAGTAAGGCGAAGCAACTGACTCCAATTAACTACAGATGTGCCAATACCATTTACTATTGCATCAATCCCAGAACGTTCTATATAATTATATATTAATCCTGAAATTCTGTTAAGTGGTTTTACAATAATCGCCTCATAAATCTCATCTATATAGTATTTATAGTAGATGACTTCTTTCAACAACGGCATTGCCTCATCATCGTTTGCAGGAACAGACTTTTTAGATACAAAAATTGTTCTTGCTAAAAATATCATTACTAAAATTAATACAATAGTGACGGCCATTAACAGCAGTTCTGTATTCAATGTCATTTCTATCTTTTCCATTTTTACAGAAGATAACAGAAACCCGTCTAACCAATGGTGAATTCCTACAGTATGTCCTAATTCATGCGGGAAGCCAATAAAACCACCTACTACAGACAAAACTGCCAAAATCATTAAAGGAACAGTCATGCTTTTAGGTGACTCATGCACATGATTTTTTACAATCTCATTACCTCTGAATTCACCAAAGAAAGTTAAAAACAACAATCTGAACATATAGAAGGCTGTCATTAATGAAACAGCCACTGCTAAACCAAACAATACTTTGTTATGAACAAAAATCTCAGCTAACATCTGATCTTTGGAGAAGAAACCCGCAAAGGGAGGAATTCCCGAAATGGCAATCGTTGCTATTAAGAAAGTGACGTAAGTAACCGGCATCTTCTTTTTCAGTCCACCCATGTTTCGGATATCCTGATCGCCGCTCATACCATGAATAACGCTTCCGGCTCCCAAGAACAATAAAGCTTTAAAGAAAGCATGTGTAACAACATGAAATACACCTGCTGAGAAAGCACCGACACCTAATGCACAAAAAATTAATCCCAATTGAGAAACAGTTGAGTAAGCGAGTACCTTCTTTATATCATTTTGAAATAAAGCAATAGAGGCAGACAACAATGCTGTTGCAATTCCGATAATTGAAATAAAATGCATCGTAAATTCTGACATGGAAAATAACACACCGCAACGAGCTACCATATAAATTCCTGCCGTTACCATCGTTGCAGCATGAATTAATGCAGAAACCGGCGTTGGACCGGCCATTGCATCAGGTAACCACGTATACAATGGTATTTGTGCTGATTTCCCCATGGCTCCGATGAACAGTAATAATGTTATCCAGGTAATCAGATTTCCGTCTATAACGACTTTTCCGGCCTGATCAAAAACGTGATGATAATTAATGCTTCCAAAAACGCCGAACGTTAAGATAATACCTAGTAAAAATCCTAAATCTCCAATGCGATTCATGATAAATGCTTTATTTGCAGCATTTGAATAGTTAATATTTTTAAACCAAAATCCAATCAGTAAGTAAGAACATAAACCAACACCTTCCCAACCCACAAACATTAGTAAGAAATTATCACCCAAAACAAGCAACAACATGAAGAAGACAAACAGATTTAAATAAGAGAAATACCTGTTGTAATCTTTTTCATCATGCATATAACCTGTGGAATACACGTGAATTAAAAATCCGACTCCGGTGATAACCAATGTAAAGATGATAGACAATGAATCTACTAAGAAAGAAAAGTCCGCATGAAAATCTCCGACATGTATCCATGTAAATATTGGAACAGTTACTGCGTGGTTATTTGAAACCTGGCTAAAGAAAATAAATAGTGCAACTATAAAAGAAGCCAGAATACTTCCGGGTGCTAAATATGTAGTAATATTTTTTGACAAATTTTTACCAAATAAAGCAATGATGGTGAAACTCACCAACGGAAATAAAGGAATAAGATAAACTAGTTGCTCCACTATTAATTTTAATTTTTAATTTCTAACAATTTAAAAAATTCATCCAGTTTCGGCATGATGATAATTTCTGTGCGTCTGTTAATTGATTTATTTGCTTTTGTATCATTGGGTACTTTCGCATTGTATTCAGAACGACCGCCGGCAATGATTCTGGACGGATCAACGCCATAGCTTTTTTGTAAAACACGAGCTACTGATGTTGCTCTCTTAACACTTAAATCCCAGTTGTCCACAAAACAGCTGGTTGCAATCGGCACATTATCCGTATTACCTTCAATTAAAACATCGAATGTTTTGTAGTCATTTATAACTTTCGCAATTTTTTCTAAAACAGTACTTGCTTTTGTAGAAATTTCAGAGCTGCCTGATTTATACAACATATTATCAGACAAAGAAATCAATACTACACCTTTATCTACTTTTACATTGACATCTGTGTCGTTTACATCCGTTAATGAACGCTTAAGATTTAAAACGAGCACAAGATTCAACGAATCTTTTGAACGTATTTGTGAGTTTAACTCGGAAAGTTCCCGGCTCTGCTTATCAATTGTTTCCAATGATTTACGGATGCTTTCCGCGCCTTCCTTACTGATAACTGATAAACTGGATAGCTGGTCTAATAATTTACCGCTGGTAGCTTTCTGATATTCCACTTCCTTATTTAACTCATCAATTTTTGCTTTTGCTTTTTCCAACTCTGCAGAAAGTGCATCATAGTTACTTGATTTTGTTGCAAATCTTTTTTCGCATTCCGCTAAATCAGAAGTAGTCTGGCGTAATGCCATTTCTATTTTTTCTTTATCTGATTGTGTTGCCTGAAATTTCTTTTTCGTTACACAAGATGATAATGCAATTATCATCACTAAATAAAATGTAATTTTTTTCATAAGATCATTTTAAATTTTAAAATATTTTCAATGAAACGAAAAATTTTCTCAGTTATTTTACCATTTTAATTTATTCAGCGTATCAATATCCGTAGACTTGTTATTCCTGAATATCATCATTAATATTGCCAACCCCACTGCTACTTCTGCTGCAGCAACCACCATTACAAAAAATACAAATACCTGTCCGCTGGTATCTCCAAAATATCTGGAGAATGCAACCATGAGTAAATTAACTGCATTCAGCATCAATTCTACACACATAAAAATAATAATGGCATTTCTCCTGAATAAAACACCCAAAACACCAATACAAAACAATACAACACTAAAATAAATGTACCATTGTATCGGAATGCCTATTATTACGTCTTTCATATTTTTAATCGTAAGTTGTAAGTCATAAGTCGTAAGTATTTTACAACTTTAAACAAACAACAATTATCAATGTATTTCTTTCTTACTTAAAAAAACCGCTCCTACCATTGCTGCCAAAAACAGTATGGATGAAATTTCAAACGGCAACATATACTCTTTAAATAATACTTTTCCCAAGCTATCCATCAAACCAATATTGCTATTTCTGGCTGCGGGCAGCATATCTGCTTCTGCTCCTCTTAACAATGCCACCAAACACATCATCAGAACACCGGCAGAAATCACTGCTGCCACTTTTGGTATATTCTTTTTATGTGGTTCAATTTCTTTGTTCAAATTCAACATCATGATGACATATAAAAACAATACCATAATGGCACCTGCGTATACTATTATATGTACAACTGCCAGAAATTGTGCATTCAATAATAAATAATGGCCAGCGATAGCAAAAAATGTAACAATTAAAAACAATACGGAATGCACAGGATTCTTATCCAATATAACCATGAGTGCACTTAGTACTGCAACAAATGACAAGAAGAAAAATAAATATTGTGATAATTGCATTATTTAATGATGTTTCTTTTCGCTTAATAATTTTTGTTTATCAGCCCACGTTTGATTGTGTGCTTTTGTTTTATCTTTTTTAAATTCCAGTACTTCCTTCGTTTGTCTCCCGCTTAAATCTATACGGTGATTTATGTCTTCTACTAATTTATCTTTACCATAAATGAATTCACCTCGTTTTAAATCTGTCGGAACAATTCTATCGGTAAGAAAAATGGCTTCTTTCGGGCAAGCCTCTTCGCACAAACCACAAAAAATACAACGCAGCATATTAATTTCATAAACAGCCGCATATTTCTCTTCTCTATATAAAGTTTCTTCTCCTTTTTTGCGTTCCGCTGCTTCCATTGTAATTGCTTCAGCCGGACATGCCACAGCACACAAGCCGCACGCCGTACAGCGCTCGGCACCTTGTTCGTCGCGTTTCAACACATGTTGCCCGCGATATGTTTCGGATATTTCCCGTTTTACTTCAGGATATCGGACAGTAGCACCTTTCTTAAAAAAGTGTTTCATCGTAATCACCATACCATTTGTAATGGCTGGCAAATAGAGTTTCTCAGCAAGAGACATCTCTTTCTTTACGACTACTTTTTTTCTATTGGTTAATTGCATATCAAGTTGACAGTTTACAATTATACTTTACCCAAAGCATACATCAATACACCTGTTGCCAGAATATTGAATATTGCTAATGGTATTAAAATTTTCCAGCCTAAATTCATTAACTGATCATATCTGAATCTTGGAATCGTCCATCTCACCCACATAAAGAAGAAGATAAAGAAGATAACTTTTCCAAAGAAAAATGCTGTTTGTGCTATTACCAGCCAGTTGCCATCTAACGGAATGTGTGACTGGAACGGTAAATTATATCCTCCAAAATATAAGGTTGATATTACGGCAGAGGATATAAAAATATTGATGTATTCCGCGAACAAGTAAAAACCCAGTTTCATGGAAGAGTATTCCGTATGATAACCGCCTACTAATTCTGTTTCGCATTCCGGTAAGTCAAACGGTGCGCGGTTGGTTTCTGCAAATGCACAGATTAAAAAGATTAAAAAGCCGAGCGGCTGATAAACGATGTTCCACCATCCACCTGTTCCTTGCTGCACTACCATCTCACCTAAACTCAAAGTACCTGTTTTCATTACTAATGCCACAATAGCTAATCCCATTGCTATTTCGTAACTAATCATTTGAGAAGAAGCACGCAATGCGCCTAATAATGAATATTTATTGTTAGATGCCCAACCTCCAATCATGATTCCATACACACCAAAAGACACTACACCAAAAACATACAGGATACCAATATTGATATCTGTAATCTGCAAAGGATAATAATAATCACCAATGGCTAATTTACCACCCCACGGAACTACTACGCCTGCCATTAAAGCAGTCAGCATCGCCAAACTTGGTCCGAGAACAAATAAAAATTTATTAGAAACAGTAGGAATGATTTCTTCTTTCATGAACATTTTTAATCCATCTGCCAGTGGCTGAAAAATACCAAATGGGCCTGCTCTGTCCGGGCCTATTCTATCCTGCATGAACGCAGCTACTTTTCTTTCACCATATGTTGCATATGCAGCCACACCTAATGAAATTAAGAATACTATCAGTACTAAAATGGATTTATATATGATGAATGTCAGCATTACTTATCAATATTATTTGGATTCAAAGCACCTTCGCCTAAATCTATTTTGGTTCCGTCTAATTGTTTAATTTGTTTATGTACACCTAACTGCAATTTTCTTAATTCATTATGATTCTGAGAAATTACAGAATGGTGACTGATTTTACTCGGTCCTTCTATTGTCCAGTCACTTGTTTTTTTATGGTCAAAACGACAACTATTGCAAATAAATTCCTCCACTTCGCCCCAGCGGTCTTTACGAGCCGTTACACGCAATACATCCTCACCTTTCAGCCATAAACGTGTTTTACCGGAACATTTCGGACAATCTCTGTGCGCATCCACCGGATTGGTAAACCATACACGGCTTTTGAAACGGAATGTTCTGTCAGTCAGTGCACCTACCGGACACACATCAATTACATTCCCGGAAAAATCATTATCAATTGCTTTCTCTATATATGTAGAAATTTCCGCATGGTCGCCACGGTTGATCACACCATGTACACGGCCATCGGTAATCTGCTCACATGTTTTTACGCATCTGTAACATAGGATGCAGCGGTTCATGTGTAATTTTATTTTGTCGCCAATATCAATTGGCTCAAATTCTCTTCTTTGAAATTCGTAACGGGTTCCTTCTTTTCCGTTTTCATAACCCAAATCCTGTAAATGACATTCACCTGCCTGATCGCAAACCGGACAATCTAATGGATGATTGATTAATAAAAACTCTACAACACCTGCTCGAGCTTCCAATAATTCCGGAGAGGTTGTGTTTCGCACTACCATGCCGTCCATCACATTGGTTCTGCAACTTGGAACCGGTTTCGGCATAGGACGAGGGTCTTTTTCCGAACCTTTTTCTACCGTAACGATACACGTTCTGCAATAACCACCGGTGGTTTTCAGTTTGGAATAATAGCACATCGTAGGAGGTGCAATATTGGTACCATGCTGTTCATCAATCATTCTTGCTGCTGCCAGAATACTGGTGCCGTCAGGAACGTCAATCGTTATATCGTCTATAGTTACTTTAGCCATTATACTTCTGCTAAATTATTTAATCTGAAATAATGTTTTACATCATGAATAGATTGCGGATTACGCACATACTCTTCGAACTCCGGTCTGAAATGACGGATAGCTGCTGCAACCGGCCAGGCTGCTGCTTCGCCCAACGGACAAATGGTTTTTCCTTCAATCTTCGACTGCACATCCCACAATAAATCAATATCGCTCATGGTTGCTTTACCATCAATAAATTTCTTCAATATCTTTTCCATCCAGCCTGTTCCTTCACGGCAAGGCGAACATTGTCCGCAGCTTTCATGATGGTAGAAACGAGCAAACGTAAACAGATTTTTTACGATAGATGTATCTTCGTCCATTGCAATAAAACCTCCGGAACCCAACATGGTGCCTGTTGCAAAACCACCATCACTTAAAGACTCATACGTCATTAATCGTGGTTCTCCTTTTGCTGTTTTTAAAATTAATTCTGTTGGTAAAATCGGAACAGAAGAACCTCCGGCCACAACAGCTTTTAATTTTTTTCCATTACGGATACCACCGCAATATTCATCACTGTATATAAATTCCTCCACCGGAACACCTAATTCAATCTCATAAACGCCGGGCTTATTGATATGTCCGGAAGCAGAAATTAATTTAGTACCGGTTGATTTTCCAACTCCTATTTTTGCATACGCTTCACCTCCATCATTTACAATCGGAACAACGGCTGCAATAGTTTCCACATTATTTACTACTGTTGGTCGTCCCCACAAACCAGCTACCGCCGGAAAAGGTGGTTTTAATCTCGGATTACCTCTTTTACCTTCCAAAGATTCCAGCAAAGCTGTTTCTTCTCCGCATATATAAGCACCACCACCGGGTTGAACATATAAATCCAAATCGTAGCCGGAACCTAAAATGTTTTTACCCAACAAACCTGCAGCGTAAGCTTCTTTGATAGCATTCTGTAAGATTTTGATGATGTAATAATACTCACCGCGCACATAGATATAAGAAGTATTTGCACCTAATGCATAACTCGAAACAATCATTCCTTCAATCAATAAATGCGGAATGCGTTCCATTAAATATCTGTCTTTGAATGTTCCTGGTTCTGATTCGTCAGCATTGCACACCAGATGACGCGGAACGCCTTCCGGTTTTGCTAAGAAACTCCACTTCATACCGGTAGGAAAACCAGCACCACCACGACCGCGCAAGCCTGATTTTTTTACTTCCTCCACGATATCATCCGGCTTCATAGATTTCAATGCTTTCTCCAATGATTTGTAGCCATTGTGTTTGCGGTAAACCTCTAATGTGTTTATACCCGGTATATGGTCGTATGTAAGTAATAATTTGGTTGACATCTTATACGTATCTGCTTCGTTTATTTTCTTTTCTTAGGTCGTCTAAAATTGTATCTATTTTCTCAAATGTTAGATTTTCATAAAACTTATCTCCGATCTGGAACATAGGTGCGGTACCGCAAGAACCCAAACATTCTACCGTTTTAATCTGAAACATACCATCCGGTGAGATTTGTCCTGTTTCAGCCAGTATTGTTCTTTCCAGATACCGAACAATATCTTCTGCACCATTCATCCAGCAGGAACTCGTCTGACAAACTTCGATTAAATATTTGCCAACCGGTTTTAAATTAAACATGGAGTAAAAGGAAGCAACTTCATACACTTCGATTGGTTGTATTTGTAAAATAGATGCTACATAATCCATCACAGGTGCGCTCAACCAACCATCAAACTCTGCTTGCGCCAAATGTAATAACGGCAACAGCGCAGATTTACTTTTCTCTTTTGGATATTGATTTAATATCTCCTGCACTTGTTGCTGTGCTGATTCACTAAATTTTATTTCTGTTGTCGTCGTCATTAATTCAATATCTTCTAGTTCAAAAAGATCCTGAAACAAGTTCAGGATGACATTCGTTTACCTACGCGTCTAATTCTCCTGCAATTACATTCATGCTACTCATTGTCAAAATTGCATCACTCAACATGCCGCCGCGTATCATATCAGGATATGCCTGATAATAAATAAAACATGGTCTGCGGAAATGCAAACGGAAAGGTTGCCTGCCGCCATCACTTACTAAATAAAAACCTAATTCTCCGTTTCCGCCTTCCACACTATGATATACTTCACCTTTAGGAACCGCTGTTTCACCCATCACAATTTTAAAGTGATAAATTAATGCTTCCATTTTATTGTACACATCTTGCTTC
This sequence comes from Chitinophagales bacterium, assembly GCA_046329785.1. Classification (GTDB taxonomy): domain Bacteria; phylum Bacteroidota; class Bacteroidia; order Chitinophagales; family JADIYW01; genus JADJSS01. The sequence continues at coordinate 282,799 of JAXLTZ010000003.1, read as the reverse complement.
TCAGGTAAATAAAATTCCGGTAAGTCTGCATGAAAATCTCCGCCTGGTATATTTTTCACCGCTTGTTCAATAATGCGTAAACTTTGCCACATTTCTTCCATGCGCACCATATAACGGTCATAAGTATCTCCATTGGTACCTACAGGAATATCAAACTGAAAATCTTCGTAAGAAGAATATGGGTTGGCTACTCGTACATCATAATCTACACCTGCCGCTCGTAAGTTAGGACCTGTAAAACCATAATCTAAAGCCATATCGACAGTAATGCCACCAACGTTGATAGTTCTGTCCATAAAAATTCTGTTTCTGTCCACTAACTTCTGGAATTCCGATAATCCTTTTGGAAACTCTTTCATAAAGTGATTGAGTTTATCCCACGCTTTCGGAGAAAAATCTCTTTCCAAACCACCAATTCTACCAATGTTGGTAGTTAATCTTGCTCCACATATTTCTTCAAAAATCTCATAAATCCATTCGCGATATTGGAACAAATGTAAGAAACCTGTCATCGCGCCGGTATCCACTGCAATTACTGTATCACAAACAATATGATCGGCAATACGTGATAATTCCATAATGATGACACGCATGTATTGTGCACGTTTGGGAATTTCTGCTCCGATTAATTTTTCTACCGTCATATGCCATCCCATATTATTGATGGGAGATGAACAGTAGTTTAAACGGTCTGTAATAGGTGTAATCTGATTATAAGGACGATGTTCTGCCAGTTTCTCAAAAGCACGGTGAATATATCCAATCGTAGAAACAGAGTCAACTATCATTTCTCCATCCATCGTCAGGATATTTTGAAAGATACCATGCGTGGCAGGATGCGTTGGCCCTAAATTCAGGGTTGAATATTGCTTTTCGTCGTATGCGGAATTCGTTGCGTTCATGTTGCTGTTTACTATCGACCAAACATTTTATCATTTTTATCGTCGCGCTGCATATCTTCTAAAGGATACTCTTTACGCATTGGGAAATAGTTCATTTCATCCATATTTAAAATGCGTTTCAGATTCGGATGTCCGACAAAATTAAATCCGAAAAAATCGTATTCCTGACGTTCCATCCAGCCGGCTGTTTTCCATAAGTCAGTGACGGTTGGCATATCCAAATCTTCTTTTGACATAAATGTTTTGATACGGATACGCCAATTCTTTGGCATATTATGTAACTGATACATTAACCCAAATTCTTTATCTGCAGGTTGTTCAGGATGATGCAAACCGCACATCGTTGTTAGAAAATGAAAGTTTACATCTTTATCTTCTTTTAAGAATTTCAACGCATCATGCATTACTTCTTTCTTCAAAATAAATACCGGAAAATCGTAATGCATTTCAGATGCGAGCACTGCATCTCCAAATTTATCCTGAAGTTTGTTCTTTACTATTTCTAACAATTCACTCATCTTATCTATTTGAGACGTATGTAATGCGTCTCTACTTTATTCAATTCCGTATTGTGCCAATAATGCTTTATATTCCGGTGATTCTCTTCTCCTTCTTTCTTCGCTTTCCGCTAATTTTTGTATTTGCAAAATACCATCCAGTACTTGCTCCGGTCTTGGCGGACAACCCGGAATATATACATCTACAGGAATGATTCTGTCGATTCCCTGTAATACACTATAAGTGTCGAAAATACCACCGCTGCTGGCACACGCTCCCATCGATAACACCCATTTAGGTTCTGCCATCTGTTCATATACCTGACGAAGAACCGGGCCCATCTTTTTAGAAATTGTCCCCATTACCATTAGTAAATCTGCCTGACGTGGCGAAAAGCTCAATCTTTCTGAACCAAATCTTGCCAAATCGTAATGAGAAGCCATGGTAGCCATAAACTCGATGCCACAACAAGAGGTGGCAAATGGCAAAGGCCAAAGTGAATTCGCACGGGCTAAACCCACTACTTTATCTAAAGAAGTAGCAAAAAAACCTTGTCCCTCCAAACCTTCCGGTTGGTATGATGGATGAATATCGATTGCAGTTGTACTCATTTTTAAATGTATTTAGTAACCCCGGTACTTTACCCCCTTTGGGGAGCCGGAGGATTTATTCCCACTTTAATGCTCCTTTTTTTATAATGTAGAAAAACCCTACTAAAAAGACACTAATGAAGGAAAACATTTCTATTATACCTAACAATCCTAATTGCTTAAAGTTGACAGCCCAAGGATACATAAATATCACTTCAACATCAAATAAAACAAAGAGAATAGCTACTAAAAAATATTTGATAGAAAACGGCGTACGCGCATTTCCCTGAACATCAATTCCGCACTCAAAAGTTTCCAATTTAACTTTTGATTTGCGTTTTGGCCCCATCCAATGTGTAACGCCCATTACCAACCCAACAAATCCGAGTGCTACGAGAAACATCATCGCAACCGGTAAAAAAACTAATATCTGGCTTCCGGAAAGTATCATATTTTTAACAACACGCAAAGATAGTATTAAGTTTCAAAAAAGATAGCTGATTTTTGTCACGAAAAGGCGAATGTTAACATTATTACATATATCGTTTATAATACACGGTACTTTATTTTATGGATTTTGTATTAATAATGTATCTAAATAGTAAAATGCTTATGAAACACTTAATTTTGAGATATGATTGCTTCCGAAACGACTAATGAAAAACAACAACTTGCCAGTGAATTTGTATTAAAAACCTTTGCTAATGTGTTTGTTACAGGTAAAGCCGGTACAGGAAAGACTACTTTTTTACGAACAATACAACAAAACAGTATAAAAAAGACAGTTGTTGCCGCTCCGACAGGTGTAGCTGCTATCAACGCAGGTGGCATGACACTGCATTCTCTTTTTCAATTGCCATTTAATGCCTTTGTACCTACGAAGCAACGTGTCCCCGCAAATTTTACCAATATTAATACACTTTTTGAAGGATTTAAATTCAGCAAAGCCAAAATTGATTTGCTAAAAGAACTGGAACTGCTGATTATCGATGAAGTGAGTATGCTTCGCTGTGATACACTGGATTGCATTGATACCATTTTACGCACCGTTCGCAAAAACCTGAACGAAGCTTTTGGTGGTGTGCAGGTTTTATTTATTGGTGATTTATTTCAATTACCTCCTGTGATAAAAGATGAAGAATGGAGTTTTATGAAAGAATATTACGAATCTCCATTTTTCTTTAATGCACAAGTTTTAAAAGAAACGCATTTCCTGAATATCGAGTTTGATAAAATTTATCGCCAGAATGAAGAAAAATTTATTCGCTTACTGAATAAAGTGCGCAACAATGAAATGAACGAAGATGATTTTTATTTGCTGAATGAGCGATATCAGCCTGAATTGTTAGGTGATTTAGAAGATTATATTACACTAACTACGCATAACTACAAAGCAGACAGAATCAATCAGGCGCAACTGCAAAAACTGGAAGGTGATACAAAAGAATTTACAGCAGAGATTTCCGGTGATTTTTATGAGAATTCCTATCCCACAGAGTTGAAACTGCAATTGAAACGTGGTGCTCAAATTATGTTTATTAAAAACGACAGCAAACCCGAAAAAAAATATTACAATGGAAAATTAGCCACCATAAAAAACTTTACTAACGATGGAATTCTGGTGCAATTTCTGGATAATGGGGAAGAATATTTATTGGGAAAAGAAATATGGGAAAACATACGATATTCGTACAATACTTCTTCTGATAAAATTGAAGAAGAAAAACTCGGCAGTTTTACACAGTATCCTATACGACTGGCATGGGCAATTACCATACATAAAAGTCAGGGTTTGACGTTTGAAAAGGCTGTAATAGATGCAGGGCAAGCGTTTGCACCGGGTCAAGTATATGTAGCCTTGAGCCGCTGCACCAATATCAACGGGCTTTTCCTTATGACACAGATTACACCAATTGCTATAAAAAGTGATGATCGTATAGTAGAGTTTACTGAAAATTATTTAGCAAGCGAAGATGATTTGCTGCGACAATTGCCATTTCAAAAAATGGAATTTGCGAAAGTACAATTGGTAAAAGCATTTGACTGGAGTAAGATGGTTATTTTGCTTGGCGAATTCACAGACTTTGCTCAAGAAAAGAATTTACCTGAAAAAGAAACTGCGATTTCCTTCTTACAATCGCTGGAAAAAAAGGCACGGGAATTGAATCAGACTGCATTTACTTTTTCCGCTCAACTGCAGGAAATTTTAAAGCATATTGACAAATCAGAAAACCAAACATTGTTACAACAACGCGTACTAAAATCTATTCATTATTTTGGTGAAAAGTTAGCAAACGAAGTTATAAAACCACTACATGAATATATCGTATCGATACAAAATAAAAAAGGGGTACGTGGCTTTTTGAAAAAAGCAGATGAAGTGGAACAGGCATTGATTGTTAAGCTGCGACAAATAGAAAAACTGCAGTTTGGAGATACTGCATTTTATGAAGGCAGTTCCTTCTTTAATGCTGACATACCATTTATTTCTGAAAAAATACAGAAGAAACCGGAAAAAGGTGAATCGCATCGCGAGAGTTTACGTTTGTATAAGGAAGGGAAAAATATAGAAGAAATTGCCAAAGAAAGAGCGATGGCTATTACTACCATTGAAGGACATCTGGCAAGTTTTATTCCAAGTGGTGAAATCTTAATTACAGATTTTTTGAAAGAAGATGAATTGGCTGAAATAAAGAAAGTAGTGGAAAAACTAACGACTACACAACTTGGTCCGATAAAATCTGCTACAGGTGATAAATTTTCTTTTGGTCAATTGAGAATGGCAGTGGCATATTTCAATTCGCATTAAAGTCCATTAATCTTTTCCAGGATTATTTGTTTCATTTCTTTTACTTCCTCTTTAGTGAAACCATGTACCTGAATTTTTCCTTCACCGGTGGTTTCAATAATAATATCGCTATAACCCACAAATGGTGAGTTTACATTTACGGATGAGATTCTCGAGTACGGGATAGTAGTTTCTTCGCCGCTAAAAAATGAGGGTAATTTGAAAGTAACACCGTTATCTTCTAAGATAATTTTACTTGGAAATAATTTATTTCCTGCTGTAAATCGACTCGCTGAATATATTTTTGCTTCCATAAAAATTAAGATGAGTACATTAAAAGTAAGAAAAAAGAAATAAAAAAGCCCCGCATATTGCGGGACTTTGCGGTCCGGACGTCCCGAGTACTCGGGAGAACCCGCGACTATTAATCTATTTCACATAGTTTCTTGTAGAAAGACTTATTCTTTTGAGCTTTCAGAAACCTTTCACGCCTGATTGCTTCCAGTTTATTATCATATTCTTCTGTATAAACTATTCGCCATGGGATTTTTGATTTGGTGGATTTAGTTTCACCATTATTGTGTTGATTTATTCGTTTTTCTAAATCTGATGAATATCCGATATAGAATGAATCATATTTATCACTATAAAGAATATATACATAAAACATAGTGTAAAAATAAAAAAGTCCTCAATTTCTTGAGGACTTTGCGGTCCGGACGGGACTCGAACCCGCGACCCCGTGCGTGACAGGCACGTATTCTAACCAACTGAACTACCGAACCTTGCTTTTTAAGCGAGTGCAAATATACAATCTTTTTACTCAAATAAAAGAGTTAGTGGAAAAATATTATTAATCTATAGATTAAACTAATCTTAAGAGATTAAAGTTGTAGTACATTTGTAGCATGTTAAAACGTATTCAACATATCATCTTTTATTTCTATTTGCGCTTCAAGAATAAAAAACCAACAGAACGGGTGCCTGTTTCATTAAATAAAGCTAAAAGTATCGGAATTTTATTTCAGGCAGAAGATATTCAACAAAACGATATAATCACCACTTTTGTTCTGCAATTAAAATCTTTACAAAAAGATGTACAATTATTAGGTTATATACCCAAACGTGAGTTCGGCTTTCAATATCCGTTTCCTTATATTTCAGAAAAAGATATTAGCTGGTACGGGAAACCGGGTGGCGGCACTTCCGGTTTCTTCACCCGTTCTCCTTTTGATTTGATGATTAATTTCTGTGCTGATGAATGTCTTCCTTTAGAATATATTTCTGCTGTTTCGTCTGCAAAGTTCAGAGTTGGTTTTAATAAAGATATCCACAATGCTAACTATGATTTAATATTGATTTCAAACGAAAAGGAGAATATTTCTAATTTAATTCAGAACTTAGAGAAGTATTTGAAGTAATTAGTCAATAGTCATTGGTCATTAGACAATAGTTTTTTGAAATTTGTCTATTTTCATTTGACAATAAAATAAAAAAGTATGTTGAATTTGAAAGGCGTTGGTGTAGCACTGGTAACACCATTTAACGAGCAAAAAGAAATCAACTTCAAAGAGTTTGAAAACGTAGTTAACTACGTAATTGAAGGGGGTGTGGATTATGTTGTAGTATTAGGTACAACAGGAGAATCAGTAACCTTGAATAAAAAAGAAAAGCAGGATTTAATAAAGTCTTGTGTAAGTGCGACAAATAAACGGGTACCTGTAATTGCAGGATTTGGCGGCAATGACACTTACAGCATTATTGATGATATTAATGCTTATGAATTAGATGGTGTAGATGGCATTTTGTCTGTTTCGCCGTACTATAATAAACCTACACAGGAAGGGATTTATGAACATTATAAAGCGATTGCAACAAGCACCAATCTGCCAATTATTTTATATAATGTTCCCGGAAGAACGGCATCAAATATTCGTGCTACTACAACCCTTACTTTAGCGCATGATTTCAGTAATATTGTCGCTATAAAAGAAGCCAGCAATGACTGGCAGCAAATTTTTTGGCTGGCGCGTGAAAAACCACAGGATTTCTTATTGATAAGTGGTAACGATGATTTGATTGTTCCGCAAATTTCCATAGGTTATGATGGTGTAATTTCAGTAATTGCAAATGCACTACCAAAACAATTTTCTACAATGGTACATCAGGCACTGGATGGTGATTTTGCCTCTGCAAGAAAAACCGTTTATGATTTAGATGAGTTAATTACCTACTTGTTTGAGCAGGGTAATCCTGCAGGTGTAAAAGCAACGATGAAACATTTAGGTGTTTGTAATGATTATGTACGATTGCCTTTAGTTCCGGTAAATGCTGACTTGCGCAATAAGATTGCAAAAAAGGTGGATAGTTTGATGGTGGCTGGTTAGTTAAGTTTGACATGTTTGTGACACGCAAGCATTACTTTAGATTTTATTAATTATGCAAGAATCAGATATTTTTTACAAGAAAAAAGTAGTATTAGATTCGTTTAAGTATCGTGTTTATCGCAACATTATATTATTCTTTCTCGTTATTGGAATTGCTATTTTAATTTCTTTTGTAAAACCAACACACCAAACATCTTTTTTCATTGAAGGCTCCATTATTTTTGGAATAATATGTTTTATAATTTCTATACCAGTAATTTTTATAACAGAAAAGAAAAAAATAGCTGAAATAATCATCTGTAAAGATAGAATAGCCATTGAATACCATCATTATAATAAAATATTAAAAGAAACAATTTATCCATTGGATTTAAAAATAAATTTAATAAGAGAAGTTTCGAGAAATGGTACAAATTATATAATTGAACTCTTATCAAAAAATATAAAATACAAAATTGAAACTGATAGAAATTGGACAAAAGAAAATATAAAGCAGATATTTTGTCGTCTAAAAGAAATCAAAAACGAAGGGATTACAAAAGATGAAGCAGAAATATTAAAATGGATTGACAGTAAAAGCTTCTTTGATTTCTCATAACACAAACAACTTTCTTCTTCTCACTTCTTCTTTTAATAATTTTAATTCTCGGCTCATTTGTCCTGAAACACTGGTATTTTCCTGTGCTCTTCGTATCAGATAAGGTATGACGTCTTTCACAGGACCATATGGTAAATACTTATGTGTGTTATAGCCTTCAATTGCTAAATTAAACGTGATATTATCACTCATGCCATAAAGCTGCGAAAAATGAATATGCGGGTGATGATGATTGAGTTTTTTATGATGCATTAACTGTGTTGCAAGCAGTGTACTTTGCTCGTTATGTGTAGCTACACAAACTGCAACAGCAGCAATATTTTCGATGGCAAATTTTACCGCTTCATTATAATCTTTGTCTGTATCTTCTTTAGAAGACTGAATTGGATTTTCATACTTCAGTTTTTTTGCCCGTTTTGCTTCTTTTTCCATATAGGCACCACGCACTAACTTGGCAGCATAAATAAAGCCTGCTTCTTTCGCACTGTTTACTACATTCTTAAAAAACTGCAATCTGTCTTTTCTGTATAACTGAACGGTGTTATAAATAATTGGTTTTTGTTTATTAAACTTAGACATTAAATCAAATGTCAAATCATCTAATGGTTGTTGAATCCAGCTTTCCTCAGCATCTACAAACAAACTCACATCGTTCTCATATGCCAGTTGTGCTATGCTATATATCCGCTCCTTAAATTTATTAAACATTATTTCTTCCTCATCGGTCAGCATTTCCTGAACATGTAATTTTTCTAAAACTGCAAAAGGAATCAAGCCGGTAACCTTTGCACATACAATATCTACTGCATTATTATTTTTAGCAAATAAAATTGCTTGTTTGATGGCATTTTCTGTACGAATAAAATCTGCCTCACTTTCTTTTCCTTCCACACCATAATCCAGTACAGACTTAACATTATATATGTACAAGTTGTCAATTTTCTGTGCCGCTTCCCCTAAAGTATCTCCTCCGCAAAAAGTAGCATAGATAGTTGGCCGCATCCCAAATGCTATGGGTGCTTTAATACCGGCATTCATCAATCCGGATGCAGTACGTGTACCAAACTTCACCAGCCAGCTTTGGTTGATTAATCTGTATATATTATAATCACGGATTAAATCTCTGTCTGATTTGTAAGCAAATGCATTTTGTGTATTATTGAAATTTAGATTAGTCATTGGTCAATAGTCAATGGGAATTAATGATTATACAAAAATACTAAAAATACTACACTATGAAGTATAGACTATCAATCCTGTCTGCGACAGGCAGGCATTGACTATCGACTATTCCATATTTCCCAACTTCTTTCTGCCTGCAGGTATAACATCTCCAGTCCGTTTTTTGTTTGCGCTCCTCTAATTCTTCCTTCCTTTAAGAACTGTGTTTCTTCAGGGTTGTAAATAAGATCGTATAACAAATGATTATTGGTTATAAAATTATAAGGCAAGTATGGTGCATCATCAACATTCGGGTACATACCGATTGGCGTTGAGTTAATGATTAATGTTGAATGCTGAATGATAAATGAATCTACATCATTGTAAGAAATTGAGGTTGAAGATTTTGTACGAGAAACGTATTGGAAAGAAATTCCTGATTTCTTCAGTACATATTCAACTGCTTTTGATGCACCACCGGTTCCTAAAATCAATGCAGAAGTATGATGTGCTTTTAATAATGGTTTCAAACTCATTTCAAAACCATAGCAATCTGTATTATATCCGATTTTTTTTCCATTGGTGAACTTAATGGTATTGACTGCACCAATTTCTTGAGCTTCATCATTCAATTCATCTAAAAATGGAATTATCTTTTCTTTGTATGGAATAGTGGCATTTAAACCCGAGAGGTTCTTATGTTCTGCGCACAAATCAGTAAAATCTTCTATTTTTTCTAAAGGAAAAACATCGTATACACAATCAGTAATATTTTCTTTCTGAAATTTCTCTGAAAAATAACCTTTAGAAAAAGAATGTGATAAGGGATAGCCAATTAAACCAAATTGTTTCATTCAATGTACAATTAACGATTAACAATGTACGATTAAATACAATTTCATTTTCATCATTTAATTGTTAATTGTGCATCGTGCATCATTAATTATATTCCGCAAGAATGTTTCCAATGGTTACGTTATCTTTTAGCTCTTCGCAGAAATCATACAACAATTCATATCCGCTGAAATTTTCTTCCAGTAGCATCCTCAACAATACTTCTGCTTCTTTGGATTTATTTTCCATGAACGCAGTTGCACAGATAGCGTAATTTAATTCAATGGTAGTTTTACAAACTTCTGCACCTTTCTGTAAGATTTCACGTGCAGTTTCTGTATCGCCATGCTGTGCCATTATTTTACCTAAAATAAAATAGGCTTCATATCGCTTTACAAAAATATCAATGGCCGTTTCACAGGCATCAATAGCCACCTCTGTCTCCCCGATTTCCAATGCAGCTTCTGCCATTGCCAAACAAAATTCGTATTGTTCTTTTTCGAGTTCATTTGCTTTTTGAAACGATTTGTAGGCCTGTTCCCAAAGTCCTTCATTTTTATATGTTTCACCTATTCTAAAATAGGCATCTGACAAAGAAGGATTGTCGTGTACTGCTTTACGATAACAATAGCGTGCCATTTTGTTGTCTCCTAATGCTTCATGGCATTTACCCTGAAGAAAATAAATTTCATCATCCGCTTCAAAAGTATCGCACATTTCTTTAATAACCGCCAATGCTTTTTTATACTCTCCTTTTTTAAAATGTAATTCTGCAATATCCTGATACACAAAATCAGCATCGTCATTTATTGCAAGTACATATTCAAATGCATCAATTGCTTTTTCGTACTCATCTACTCCTCGATAAGAACACGCAAGATTATACCAGGCAAACTGATTGTATGGATTTTCGTCTATCAATTTTTTGTGGAATGGAATACTTTCTTCATATCGGTCTGTTATTTCCACGCAATAATTAAATCGGTTCAATGCCTCTTCATTATTCGGATCAATTTTTAAGCATGCAACCAGATTATCGTATACTTCAAAATATTTTTCCCAGTCTTCATATACGTCACACAATTGCAAGTACACATCCGGTAATTCTTCCAATTCAGCAGTAGATAATAAATTTTGCAAAATTTCGACTGCTTCTTTATAGCGCGACTGGAATGTAAAGATTTCCGCTCTTAGTAAATAGATACCAATCTCTGAACTTTCATAAATTTCTGCTTTATCCAGAATTTCCAAAGCATAATCTAATTGTTTCAACTCAAAATATAGTTGCGCTTTTTTTATCAATAATATAGAGGAATAGGGATATTGAAGTAATGATTTTTCAGTTACTTCCAGTGCATTTTCAAACTGTCCTTTTTCTTCATAGTAAACAATAATTGCTTCAAAAGCATCCTGATCGAAGAAAGGTGTTTTTTCATTTTTGACTGACTGTTCATATTGTTGCACTAATTCTGAGACATTGATGTTTTCATCTTCGTTTTCGTTTTCAAAATCATAGTTTCTCATAGGCTTGTAATTAATAGAGTCTGTATATCACTATTTCAAAGTTAATACTTAATATTGTATACAATTTAAGAGAAAAGTTAATTGTTTAAAATGAAAGCTATATCAATAGTTATTAACATTTTGGTATTACTAATGTATACTTCTATTCACGGTCAAGATACAAGTAATGTTCTATCTACAGATAACATTGAAACAACCGTAAAAGTTCCTAAGCAGAAACATTATCCTAAACTACAGAATGTACAGCAAAAATACCTGCACTGGATTGACAAAAAGAACAGAGAGTTTCCTTTTGGCGTGCCTGCCATTGCTTACAATAAATACGACGGCATGCAAATTGGAGCTGCTTTAATTAATTTAAAGCAACCCGTAAAACATGTTGATTTTACTGCCACATTGCTCTATGGAATTAAATCAAAAAAAGTTAGTGGCACTGCTAATATTGATTATTATGCGCGCATAAAAAAAAGCGTAGTTTCTTTGATAAAACCCGGTGTGAAGTTTCAGTCATTCACCTATTACGATTTTGTAAAGCCTTTAAAATATTATGCCATTGCTCCTGAAGTACTGATGCAGTTAAATCACCGTACGGAAAAATTAGAAAAATTAGAGCATCTGATATTACTCAGAAATCATACAATTTTACAACGTGATTTAACAGTTGATGCAAGCAGCAATTTAAAAGATACTGTAACACGTTTCTATGCTAATATTTTAAGATATACATTTAAACGGAATGATAAGAATTTTCCGTTTGCGGCTACACTTTCGTTTGAGCAGACCAAGAGTTTTGTAAAAACATATTTTGAAGCAAACTCTTTTATTCGTTACCAGTTAAAAGATTACAATACAGGTGTTCATGTGCGGATGTTTATTGGAGGTTTTTTATGGCGAAGCAATAATTTCAGATTCAGATTATATCCCGACGTTGGATTTAACCTGAACGGAAAACGCGGCGAACAGGATTATTTATTCAGTGATTTTTATGTTGGCAGAAATGAACAGCAAAGTTTTTCCGGAAGACAAATAAGTAAAACCGACGGTTTCTTCAAAATGACTACGCCATATAACAGTATTGAAACAGGACAAACAGTGGATTGGCTGATGGCATTTAATTTAAAACTTGATTTCCCGATTAAATATGTTCCATTAAAATTATTTCTGGACTTAGGCTACTCATACGACAATCATCTGAATCCGGTCAACCTGTTGCCGATAAAGGGATTCCAATACGATGGTGGTTTTATGCTTAGTTTTTTTGATGAAGGTTTTGAAGTTTATTTTCCGCTTTTTTACAGCAAGGAATACAAAACTTATTACAAATCCAACGCACCGAAATTTGGCCAGCGCATCTCTTTCCTGTTAGACTTACACAAACTGGAACTGCACAAAAAAATACGGGAAATGAAATTCTGATTTTACTTTATTTTCTGCTGACAGGAAATGTCATGCAGTGCGGTCCACCGCGTGCTCTTGATAATTCTGCGGATGATAAAGTGATAATAGTTTTTTCCAGTTCCTGTAAGGAAAATTCTTCGGTTAATAAACGCTTTGCACTTATCGTTGTAAAATCATTATCCCGCAACGATTGTAATGTTTTAATATTACGCTCATAGGAGTAAGCAACATTTGCTTTTGCCGTTACAAAATTACAACCATCTGTCCATTGCTCTCGTTGCGCAAAAGGAGAAACACCGCCTCCGCAAGAAATAAAATTCATAGCCGGATACATTTCTTTTATCAAATCTTTTAGCGTTGGATGCAAAATAGCACGTGCATTATTTTTAGAATACGTAATAATATCCACCTTATCATTTTTCTCATACATCAAGGGCGAAAAGCCTACACAGGTATCCTCGCTAAGTAATGTAAAAATAGTATCCAGATGCATGCAATATCTTTCGTTTGGAATTTCAACTACTGTTACAAAATCGACTATGTCTTTTTCAAACAGGATAGTTTTTAATTCAAAAATAGCATCTAAGGTAGTGCGTTCACTTTCACCAATGAGAATATGACGCGGACTGACTAGCATCACATCACCGCCTTCAATAGAAATACCTGAATCCGATTCAAGATTTTCATCTGTAACGAAATCTATTATTTTATCTTTAAAACCGGCAAAAAGCGGATGTTGCTGTACTATAAACTTAGTCAGAAAATTCTCACGTAAACGCGCTTTTTTATTGGCTTTGCAAACAAGTACATAATCGTTGATAACACATCCAAGATCTCTCGTAAACACTAAGTTTGGCAATGGTGCTAAAATAGAATCTTTTGTTTCAGGATGAATACCTGAAATCAGTACCGATGCTAAATCTTCTGCATCAAATTGTTTCAGTTTTTCATATTTACCTAAACTAAAATCTTCTTTTTCAAATAAATATTCTATCAGTTCTTCTCTTGCTGCATCTTTTGCAAGCGTTTCGCTGAGCAAATCAGTAAACTCATATACATTGTCTTTTCCGATAAGCTGTTTTAAAGTTTGAGTAAACTGATAATGTTCATCAATCATACGCGGCAAAAAAACGATATCATCGTACAATAATTCTTCTGCAATCTCCGGCGAAATATGCTCAATACCTAAATCCGGTTCATGCACAATTACTTTATCCAGGGTTTGTATTTCAGAATTGATTGTCATAAAAAAGTCGTAAGTAATAAGTGTTTAATGCTTATCAAAGGTACAAAAGTATATTTGCAAACTAAAATCTGCCGATGAAAGCCTACAATTTCAATTTACACACCATTCGTACCGGTTGATGGTCGGAAAATTCAAAACCGTTGGATTGCCCTTTTACTTCTATCAATTCTATATTGGGAGATAAGAAAAAGAAATCAATAACGGTTGTATATGTTTTACCTGCTTCATATGGCGTGTCTACTTTACGGTTGGTAGGAGTATTTCCGTCAAATGCAAATGTCCAGTCTTTATCCGTAAAATCCTCCGGTACCGGCATTTCTTCATAATCGCTTTTTTCTTTCAACGGTTTGTAACCCGGCGGAATTTGATTCCAGTCACCGCCAACCACTACATAATTTCCTTTCGCATATTCATCAACAATATACTTTTTGAAATATTTCATTTCCTGCTTTTTTAACTGACCGCCGTCGTAAGCTGAGTTATGCGTATTAATTACAATAAGTTGTTTGCCGTTTTTTAAATTGAAATGATGTTTTACAAAACACCTGTCTAAAAAGAACAACCCTTTCGGCCACGAAAAATTACTTGGAAATGCATACTTTACTGGTGTTCCTGCATCCTGGTATTTATAGAAAGTTCCAATTCCGCCTAATACTTTTCCCATAGGAGATGAAAGCGGCATTACCACAAATTTCACATCATAGTTTTTTCCAAATACAGCTTTGTAATTTCCCAGCACATCAAATGCTTTTTGAAACTGGTCAACATGATAACTTCGTTTTGAATCCCTGTCAATTTCTTGAATATTGATAAAATCAGCGTCTGCTTTCCATCGCTCAAGTGTTTCAATAAAACCTTTAAAATTCTTTTCAGAAAGTTCTTTCGTTGGACGCACCATCTTTCCACCGTCATAAAAAAAATCAGACTCTTTACCCAAACCGCAATACCCAATATTCCAGTCGTAAAAAACCAACGTATCTTTATTTATATCAGATAATTTTTCTTTTGGAATCAACACTTCCGCATCTTCTTCAGGTTTTGGCTTATAATCAGTAAACTGTGCATATAAAATGGCACCAATTACATACAAACCAAACAAAACACCTGCACCGAGAATAATTTTTATCAATAGTATCATCTTATGTTTCATATGTTTTATATTTATAAATTTGTGTACATGGAATATTCAATATAATTTTTTCTTAGAAAATAAATTTAGACCGGATATTTCATTTCATTATATTTACGAATGAATTTTAGTTAAATTTAAACTTATTTTCTTATAAAAATTATAAACACATGAAAAACACCATATTAAACTGGAAATCGAATGATGGCTTAACCATTTTCGGGCAAAAATGGGAAAGCGAAACAGCGACACCAAAAGCTGTGATTTGTTTGGTACATGGCTTTGGTGAACATAGTTCACGCTATGAACATGTAGCACAATTTTTTACCGACAACAATTACGCAGTAATTACATACGATGCCCGTGGACATGGAAAATCAGAAGGAAAAAGAGGGCATTTTGTAAGCTATGATGAATTTCTGAATGATGTAGAAAATTTGCTAAAACAGGCAGATGTTCATTTTGCCAATCTCCCAAAAATTATTTACGGACATAGTATGGGTGGTCAGGTCGTTGCTAATTTCGCACTTAAAAGAAATCCGAAAGTTGCCGGACTAATATTGTCATCACCGTTTTTCCAGCCGGGTTTCGCACCACCGGCTATTAAATTAGCAGCCGGAAGACTGATGCGGAATTTAATTCCAAGCTTTTCTTTACCGTCAGGATTGGATGTAAACGCGATTTCAAGAGATAAAGAAGTAGTGAAGAAATACTCGAATGACCCGTTGGTTTTTGACAGCATTTCTTCTAAAATGGGCATTGAACTTATTGAGTTTGGTGCAGAAGCTGTAGAAAACGCATCGAAATTAAAACTGCCGACATTACTGTTTCATGGCACTGCCGACAAGCTTACTTCGTTTGAAGAAAGCAAAAAATTTGCTAACAATGCAGGAAGTAACGTCACCTTTATAGAATATAAAGGACTTTTCCATGAATGCCACAACGAACCGGAAAAGGCAGAAGTATTCCAAAATATGCTGAAATGGTGCAATAATTTAATAGGATAATGCACAATATTCGGATTTTATAGCTTACTTTTGCTTAACTATAGTTCTTTTTAAGTTTTCTTGTCTAATGTTGTAAATGTTCATTTGATTTGATTTTAAAAAGTATGTAGCCCTATTTTTAATTAACTAAATAAAAAAAATGAACATTTTTGTTGCAAACATTGAAAGAAAAGTGACTGACGAACAATTACAAGAATTATTCGCTCAACACGGAGAAATCGCTTCTCTAAAATTAATCAAAGACAGAGATACAGGCGTTAGCAAAGGCTATGCGTTTGTTGAAATGCCAAATGATGATGAAGCTCAAAAAGCTATTGACGCTTTAAACCAATTCGAATTGGAAGGAAGAGCTTTAGCTGTTAATGAAGCACGTCCTAAAACTGAGTACAAAAAATCCGGCGGTGGCGGTGGCTACAAAGGCGGCGGTGGCGGTGGCTACAAAAGCGGCGGTGGCGGCTATAATAAAGGCGGCTACGGTGGCGGCGATGGCGGCTACAAAAAAAGATATTAATCTTAAATTATTACAGATATAAAGTCCCGCAAATGCGGGACTTTTTTTATCTTGACACCTGAAGAGGTTATATCCCTCTTCGACATATTTGACCTCTTCGACGAATGGAATTTATAGAAAAATTATTGGTTCGGCTTAAAACCGGTGATGCAAGGAGCATTCATTTAAATGCACTGCCCGGAAATTTTGCAAGGCTGGACATTTATGACTTGATGAATATTGAACCAAGTTTGCATTTAAAATTCCTGGAAAACCTGCTGACAAAAACAACATTCAGATTTTCGATAACTATTGAGCCTTCATTATTAAATTCTAAGACAGCTGATGAAAAGAAAATTATTCAGAAAATTATCAAACGGCTAAATCGTTTGGATTATCAGGAAAAAGAAGAATTCTCGGAACATGGCTATCATTCATTTGGATTTGGATATCCTTTATTAATTAAACGTGACCCCAATAATCCTGACAGAATTTTAAAAGCACCGCTGCTCATCTGGTATCTGGATATAGAGAAAGACAGCCGTAAAAATAATACATGGACTATTATCCGGGATGAGCAACATCCATTAATTTTTAACGAATTGCTGCAATCTCACTTTGAAAGCATTGAAAAAATAAAAACCGATGATTTAGAATTACTGATTGAAGATGATTTTTTAGATGAACCGCAACTCAATCAATTTTGCAAACAGCTTTTAGAAAAACTGAATATCCCTTTTAATGCAACAGAAAATATTGCTACTCTATTACCAAGTACCAATAAAGAAACTATAGAAAGTATAACAAAAGAAACTGCCTGGATTCGCTGGAGCGGTGTTTTTGGATTGTACAAGATGCAGAAGCAGGCAATTATTAAAGATGTAGAGAATCTATTAGAGAGCCAAGAATCAAGAGCAAAAAGTAAGGATGAAAATAGTAACATTGAGACAATTTATTTTGACGGAGAAGTGCTTTCACCTGTTGCATTAGATCCAAGCCAGGAAAATGTGTTACAACAAGTAAAGCAACATAATACAATTATCATTCAAGGTCCTCCCGGAACAGGGAAAAGCCAGTCGTTAACAGCAATTATAACACAGGCATTACTGAATAAACAAAAAGTTCTGGTCGTGTGCGAAAAACGTACGGCAATGGAGGTGTTGTATAATAATTTGAAAAAAGAAAATCTGCATCATTTATGTGTGTTAATTGAAGACGTTTACAGTGACCGTAAAAATATAGTAGAACGGGTTCGTGATATTATTGAAAACAATGAACAACAAACAACACGTTTCAGGGCAAATGAATATGAGTTAGCCCGCTCAAAATTTTTATCGCTTCAGGAAGAAATTAATCATCGTATTAATTTCACCCATACAGAAATTTTCGGTGACGATAACTGGCTGGAATTATTGAATAGTAGTTTTGCATTAAACCGGAATAAAGAAATTTTAGACAAAGCAAATACAGTTAATAAAATTGTCCGCAATGGTGATTATACATTTACATATCAGGAATACCTGATGCTTATCGAAAAGCTAAATCAAGCAGACTTATTATTTAGAGAAACTGACCCCGTTTCATATATATTTAATGAAATAAATTCATCGCATATACTAAATAGCAGTAATCACCATACAATCATTAATGAATTAAAAGGACAGCATCAACTGGCAAGTGCATTAAAAAACAAACTATCTGAAAACATTACAGTATATGGAAGCAACTTTAACATGCTGCATGGGTGGAGAAATATACTGATTAATGTTCTATCTGTTTTCTCCTCAAAATACAAACATTTAAAGCAACTAAAAGATGAGGTTATTCATGAGTATCAACACCTGAAATATATTTATACAGAAAAAAATATACTGGATGACAAGATAGAATTTACTCCAGTAAGCAACTCAACAAAAGCAGCAGACTTAATTCCTGTACTAAGTGAAATAACTGAAAACACACAGGAAATAATTGCTTCGGAAGTATACTTTGAAGACTTCTTCAACTATAAAAAATTCTTTTTACAGCAAGACCTTCCTGTAAAGAATATCATAAAAGCATTGATAACACGAGATAATAAAGACTGGAAAGATATTTTCACTACTTATTACCTGAATCAAACCATTTTAAAAACTGCATTACAAAATGGCATAAAAGATGATGCACAAAAGTTATATGATGAGTTACAGCAAACGGATAATTTATTTAAACAAAAGCTTAGTGAAAAAATAAATTTTATCTGGAATGAAACCATTCAAAATACACTAAATACAAAAGAACTTAGTGAAATAAAATATTTATACAACCAGCGTAAAAACAAACAATTTTCTTCCAAAAATTCTTTACGAAAAATCATTCATCAGGACTTTGATTTCTTTACTACACTGTTTCCTGTGTTAATGGTAAATCCAAGTGTTTGCACTTCTATTTTACCGTTGCAGGAAAATTTATTTGACTTTATTATTTTAGACGAAGCAAGTCAGCTGAGACTGGAAGACACCTACTCTTCTTTATTGCGCGGAAAAACAAAAATTATCTCCGGTGATAAACATCAAATGCCACCAAGTAATTTCTTTGGAAACGAGACTATCTTTTGGAATGAAGAAGAAGAAAGTGCAGAAGATTTTTTAGCAGAAAGTAAATCATTACTGGAGTATGCAGATGATGCCAACTATAGAAGCTCTTATTTAGATTATCATTACCGTTCGTTGCATCCGAATCTAATTCAGTTTTCCAATCATGCATTTTATCAATCCCGTTTAATTCCATTACCTGAAAAAGAAAATTACCAGGCAATTTTTTATAAGAACGTAAGTGGAATTTATAAAGACGGCACCAACGAAAAAGAAGCCGAAGAAATTGTAAATTTTATCTACTCGCTGGAAAAAACAAAAGACGAATTTCCAAGTGTAGGTATTGCAACATTTAATATTTTTCAGCGTGATTTGATTTTCGACAAACTTTATGAGCAGGCTTATGCCGACAAAGCAAAAAATGAAACGTTACAATCATTGCTGAACAAAGGTTTATTTGTAAAAAACTTAGAAAATATACAGGGTGATGAACGCGATATCATGGTTTTATCTACCACTTTTGGAAAAGATGAAAGTGGAAAATTCCGTCAGTTCTTCGGCCCGCTTACACAGGAAAAAGGATATCAGTTGCTGAATGTAATTATTACCCGTGCAAAACATTCACTGTATGTATTCTCTTCTATTCCGGAAATTATTTTTGCTGCATTCGAAGAAGAGCTTGTACAAAAAGGCAATAAAGGCAAAAGTATTTTTTACGCTTATTTATCATACGTGAAAGCATGCGCAGAAAAGAATGAGGAACAAAAATCATTTATAAAATCCTGTTTGCAAAAAAACAACCAGCAGGCAACTCTAAGAAAACAACAACAGGTTTCTGTTTTCAAGAATCTGGTGTTTGCTGAATTGCAAAAACAATATGGCGAAAACATACAGCAAAATTATTCACTTGGTGGATTTGTGCTGGATATTGTGTTACTGAAAGATAATCAACCGGTATTATTTATAGATTTTGAAAATACACAAAACTATCATCACGAAGTTTCTTACAGAATAAAACTACACCAGCAAAAAATAGTCGAAACCTATAACATCAAAACGTACCACCTTTGGTCCTACAACTGGTGGAAAGATGCTGAAAAAGAAATTGAAGCAATCCAATCACTATTTCATTCATTTTGACTTTTGTCAAAAAATGTTAATCACGCAAACAATCATTGATTTTTTCAAAGCTTATAGCTACTTTTAGTTAACCGTAAACAATTAACCTGTTTTATTAAATGAAAAAATCTATTTCACGAAGAAAGTTCTTAGGTCTTTCTGTAATGGCTGGCGTAGCTGCATCAGTTCCTCTGACAAGTTGCAAAAAAGAAACTATCCAGAGTAATGAGAATGATATTGAAGCCATAGTAATTGGTTCAGGTTTTGGTGCCTCTGTTTCTGCATTGCGATTAACTGAAGCCGGCAAAAAAACACTAATGCTAGAAATGGGTAAACAATATGCAGTAAACCCTTCCGGTAATGTATTCTCTGAAACGCTAAATCTGACGGACGTTCTACGCAGTTAAAACGAAGACAATTGCTCCGGTTGTTTCTATTCAATTTGATATCCCAAAATATGTAGGTGTTTTAGACAGGGTTGACTTCCCGACTTCTTATATGAAAATATACCGTGGTACTTGTTTAGGAGGTGGCTCTATAGTGTATGGAGCGATGTTGCCTATGCGCAACCTTCTCTGTGGAATGAGTTTTTTCCGTTTGTTCCTTACAATGACATGCTGAATAAATGGTATCCTAAAGTGAAAAATATTTTAAACTTCAGTCAGATACCTGATGATTTATTAAATACCAATGTTTTTCAGTTCGCCAGAGTAGGCTTAAAGCAATGTGAAAAAGCAGGAATGGAAAAAGTGATGTTGAATGCAGGTGTTGACTTTAACATTATAAAGGAGAACTTGACGGCACTACTAAAAAATCATCTACAGGTGGCGAGTTATTATATGGTTCTAATAACGGTTATAAGAACAGCTTAGACAGAAATTATATTCCTGTAGCAATGGCAACAGGAAATTTAACTATCAAAACTTTACATAAAGTAGATAACATACGGCAGTTATCTAACGGAAAATACGAAGTAACTGTTCTTAAAATAAATGAACAGGGAGAAACTGAATTTATAAAAACATATACCTGTAAACATCTCTTTGTAAATGCAGGTGTTGTTGGTACTATGCAGATTTTACTCAAATCAAAATACTTAGGTGGTTTATCAAATCTGAATGATGAAGTGGGCAAGAACTGGGGCAACAATGGTAATATCATGGCTATGCGCACCTTGCTAAATGAAAATACCGGAGCACAGCAATGTATAGTTCCGGTAACTGCTTATGGAAATTTAGATAACCCGATAACACCTTTATTAGCAGAACAGGCGCCCTTCCCGATTGGAATGGAGCTAAGACAATTACTTACCTTAGCCATCACCAAAAATCCGGAACGTGGTTACTTCAAGTATAATCCAGATACTGATAATGCAGAATTATATTTTGACAGTGCACAAATGGAAATCTCCAGACAGGCTATGACACATTTTGTAGACCAGTTAAATGCTGCCAACGGCGGCGTGTTGGATAAAACCTGGTATTTCGGCGGAAAAGGACTGGCAGATGATTTTACTTATCATCCGTTAGGCGGAGCTGTATTAGGGCTGGCCAGTGATGAATACGGCAGACTAAAAGGACATCAGAATCTCTATTGTTTAGATGGTTCTATGATGCCGGGATTTTCATGTTGTGCCAACCCTGCACTTACGATTGCTGCTTTGGCAGAACGTGCTATGGAAAAAATTATCGAAGAAGATTTTGTGTAATGTGTAAACAATAAATATTAATAATTAACTCCAACTCTGAAAAACCAGTAATTGGCTATATCATTTGAGAATCCTTTTTGAGGTACAGCATCCATCAACCTATATCCTGTCACTGCTGATACGCCAACATTTTCATTAATTTTAAAATCAACACCAGGTCCTATATTTGCAACCACCGTATGTATCCCATTCTTAAATCCGTTGGTTGATGAAAAGAATTGATAGCCTGGTGCTATATACAATATAGGTGTGATTCTTTTTTTTATAAAATAAACTCTCATATCTAATGTCACTGGCAAGCTTAATAGTCCAACTCTTCCATATTCAACTCCAAATCCCATACCAATACTAAACTTTTGTGATACTCTTGAAGCTAATACCTGATTAAAAGAAAAGTATGGTACTCTAAAACCTTCTGTAAAGATTAAAGCAGAACCTACTTCCGTAATTCCTAAGAAACCTTTTTTATAATAAGAGTTTTCCATAAAAGCGCCTTTCACTCTTTTAGTTTTAGAAGAAGTGCTTTTGTCTGTTACTGTTTCATTTTTGTCGTCCTGCGAATAGACGAACTGAAATGTTGTAAATAATACAACTGCTAAAATAATTCTCTTCATGTTTATTGGTTTTTGTTGAATAAAATTAAATGTTTTTATTTCAAACTGCAATTATAAAAAATGCCCCGAGAATTCGGGGCATTTTTTATTTAATATATTTTCTGTAATTAGAATTTAAAAGCAAAACCAACTTTGGCAACTGTCATTTCTAACCAGCCTACTTCTCCAACTATACCGATATTATTTGTAAAATAATAACGAACACCTAAGCCACCTCCAAAAGATGCTCCGGCAACTGTACCACCTTTTGAAGTTGCGATAACTGCACCAACATGTAATGGGAAATAAAAATCTAATTTTCCCGGATCTACTTTTGTACCTGCTTTATCAGAGATTAACTGATAGATATGGAAAACACCTCTAGCTCCCACGCCAATCTGTGCTACTTTATATCTTGCACCAAATCCAACATATCCGCCTACACTCGCATAAGGATGTACCGCATAATCAAAATTGATGGTAACTCCTGGAACAAATCCAACACCAATGCCTCTTGCAAAACCGCCTCTGCCTGCAATAGCACCATGACTTCCTAAATTAAAAGCCACGTCTAACTGCATAGTTCCTTTTTCTATACCTCCTCCTGAACCAGAAGATTTTTTACTTTTTGCTGCAGGTGCATATAAATTTAAGTTAGCCATTTTTAAGCCTAACTGTTCTGCAAATGTGTTTGTCGTGAACATTACAATTGCTACTACCGTAAATAATTTCATTAGTTTTTTCATAATTGATAATTTTTATACCGCAAATGTATAACTTAAATTGTATTGTGTGTATACCAAATAATAAGTAAATACTACCGAATACTAAATTACACACATATTTTCCACAACAGAAATAACGAATAGTAAATATTACTAATACAAGAAATGTATTTTGAATTTTATTTGAATGAAAGAGTACTAAAAAGTGTTATACTGTTTAGACTTTCTCAATCACAATTGCGCTTGCACCTCCGCCACCATTGCAAATGCCTGCTACGCCTGTCTTTCCGCCTTTATGATTCAGTACAGAAATTAATGTTGCAACAATTCTGCAGCCGGAACTTCCAATCGGATGACCTAAGGCAACAGCACCACCGAATACATTTATTTTTTCATGTGCAATATTTAATTCTTTCATGTTGGCTAATGCTACCACAGAAAACGCTTCATTGATTTCAAAAAAGTCTACATTATCAATCGATATGTTTGCTTTTTTTAATGCTTTAGGAATTGCTTTTGAAGGAGTTGTAGTAAACCATTCCGGTTCCTGCGATGCATCTGCAAACGATACAATTTTTGCCAATGGTTTTACGCCGAGCTCTTTTACTTTCTCTCCGCTCATTAACACCATCGCACTTGCACCATCATTTATTTTTGATGCGTTGATAGCTGTAATCGTTCCGTCTTTTTCAAAAGCAGGTTTTAAAGCACTTACTTTTGATTCATCAAACTTTTTATATTCTTCATCTTCTGTAATAGATATATCTCCTTTTTTAGAAGCAATCACCACAGGTACAATTTCGTCTTTGAAATAACCGTTTGCGTAAGCGTCCTGTGCTCTTTTGTAAGAAGCGATTGCATACGCATCCTGATCTTCACGCGTAAATGCATAATGTTTTGCGCACACTTCGCCTGCGTTACCCATCATATATTTTTTGTAAGGATCCTGTAAACCATCGCGAGAAATGGCATCCAGAATTTCACCATTGCCATAACGGATACCGCTTCTGCCGCTTGGCAAATAATGCGGTGCATTGGTCATGCTTTCCATGCCGCCCACTACTACCACATGATTATCACCCAGCATAATAGACTGTGCGCCTAACATAATTGCTTTCATACCGGAAGCACATACTTTATTAATGGTAGTACAAGGTGTTTTTGTATTAATACCTGCTGCAATAGAAACCTGCTGTGCCGGTGCCTGACCAACATTTGCCTGCAATACATTACCGATATAGACTTCATCAATCTGGTCGCCATTTACACCGGCACGTTCCATGGCTGCTTTTACAACCGTTTTACCTAACTCAATTACGTTTACGCCACCAAGCACGCCGCTTAATGCGCCAATTGGTGTACGCGCCATAGATACTATAAATACTTCCTGCATTTGCTAATTTTTTGTGGTACAAAATTACAAATTTTTAAACAGATTCTGATACAATAAAAGTGAATGGATTATTGTTATTTGGTTAACTATTAATAAAAAAGTTTATTTGAAAACACAGACATATAACTAGTAGCTGCAACTCAAACAGCCATTGCGACTATTCCAAAGAACATTTAAATTTGATAAACTAAATTATAAATGCAATGGCAAAGCAAGCTGACAAAATCACAAACACACGGACCGGACAAAGAATGATTTTTCTTCAAACGGGAAAGGAAACTAATGGACAATTATTGGAAATTGAATCTTTCAATCCTAAATCTGACATGAGAGAGCCAATTCATATTCATCCAAGACAAGAAAGCTCTGCAAAAGTTATTTCAGGAAGACTTCATTTTCTGGTTAACGGTAAGGAACAAATAGTTGGACCAGGTGAAAAGATTGTAATACCTGCAGGTGCACCCCATTGTTTTTGGAATGAAGACAATTTTGAGGCACATTCAATTCAACAGTTTTCCCCCGCACTACATATTGACGAGTTCTTTGAATCCTTTTTTGCACTTGCTGAGGATGATAAACTAAATGATAAAGGAATGCCACCTTTTTTGCAGCTTCCATTGATGGGGCTAAAACATAAGGACGAAATTCGGGTGGTAAGTCCGCCCTGGGCAGTGCAACTTTTGACCTATTGGTTACTCGCACCGATTAGTTATTTATTGGGCTATAGAGCTAACTACTATTCAAAAAAGTGAACGGCACTACTCTTCATCTAACATAAGTTGCGTCAAGCAGAGTGCATACAACAATTGGGCTGACGGTGTTCGGTCAGAAGCCATAACAACAGCTAACACGGGCTAAGCGCAAGGTTTCACATTCTTAATTCAACTCCTCTCCTTTTAAAATCTTTTTTAAAATTTATATTTAGGGCTACCGATTACGCCATAGACGCCTAGCCCGAAACAATTAAAAATTCTACCTTACTTAACACCTCTTTTTTCATTTTCTCAAGCAGAAGAATGCAAAAAAAATATTAGGAAAAAAAATTATCGTCGGTTCAACTGAAAATGTTTGGCGTACGCCGGTTTAATTTCTTCATTTTCTACCAGCCAATCCATTGACATACGTTTCGGTACTTTTACAATTTCCACTCTGTGGAAAGTTCCAAAAACCCTGTCCCAGAAACGTGTGGTTACTCCGTGGTTCAGATTCGGGTTGTGAAAATGGTGATAGAAATGATGTTTACGCAAAATAATAAACGGTTTCACCAATGGTTTAGTGGTATGATACCGGCTGTGTGTCATTTCATACAGGAAATACATTCCGGCAAAGCCGCACACAAATGCTGCTGCATTAATAAAGGAAATAAATACACACAACAGCAACAACATTACTCCTGAAACAACCGATGCTGCGATTACTTTTTTATATGCCGGTGCAAAATAATTGGCTTTGGAATGATGCACTGAATGTTCCGCTTTGAAGAAATTTTTTCCTCTATGCTCATGCCCTAAAAAACGGTGCAGCATATATTCCGCGAACGTCCATGCAATAATTCCGGTGATAAGAAATACTATCCACATAATTTTATTTGTTTAGTAAATGATATCTAATTTACTGAAAGAAAAGGAAAAACTAAAAAGACAACGTTAACGATCTTGCTAAAAATCTGTTAATATAAAAAGCTACCGGATAAACAGATACAATACATAAAGCAGCAACAAGAAAAACAGGAAGCGGCATTTCCATAAATTGAGTGTCAGCTTTCTGCCCATCCAAAGCATTGCCATAATGAGTAATGAAATACCAATCAATATAAAAATATCAAGATTAAAAACCGTATTGTACTGAATAGGTTGAATAAAGGCAGCCACTCCCAGCATACCTAAAATATTCAGCATGTTTTGTCCAACCAGATTGCTCACTTCAAATTTCGACTGATTGGATTTTGTTATCATCATCCAGTAAAGCATTACAAAAGAGCCACCGAGTGATAAAATAAACTGTCCTAAAAACCGCTGCGACAAATCAAACTTTCTGGAAATGTCAATCAGATTATCTACCACTAAAACACCGCCGGCAATCAATCCGATAATGCCCACTAAAATTAAAATTATTGAAAACCAAACCGCGTAGTAAGAAGGCTCCTCCTCTTCCTCGTTAAACCAGATAGTGTGATGTTTTTTTACATTAAAGTAGCCATACGTCATAAACAGCACAAATGCAATCAGTAATATAAAAGCTTCCGGTTTATCAATTATAAATGATGATGCATCGGACGAAAAAATATTTTTATTGGCAACAAACAATAACAATACCGAACTCATCACTAAAGATAAAATTCCAATGGTTGCTGTATTCTTATTTGCTCTGATTGGCCTGAAGAACCCTGTAATACTTAGTATTCCGAGAAAGTTAAAAATACAACTTCCAATGATAGTTCCGATTACCAAATCAAAATAACCATTGTAGGCAGCTAATAAAACAGTGAATATTTTTGGAAGAGATGTGCCAAATGCCACAACGGTAAAGCTAATCATGGATTCGGGCAATTGCAGTCTGCGTGCAATAGATGAACCACCATCTACCAGCATTCCTGAGCCTCTGTTCAACAGAAAAAAACCTATTAACAGTAATGGAATATTGAGCAGTAATGAAATATTTTGAAGCTGCATACCCAATAATACAAAAAATTAGTCGTAAGTCGTGAATGATTTGGGAGAAGGAATATAAGAAGTTAAAAAAATAAAAGAGCCATCGCTATGCGATGGCTCCAATATACCTACTTTTTTCTTCTTAGTTCTAAAGAGTGTAGGTCATCTTACAAACGCCCATTAATCCCATAACCGGCGCTCCTATAAAGTATTGCTGTTTTCTGTTATATAAATTGGTGAGTGACAGTGTAATATTATAATGGTCTTTCATAAATTTAGGAGTATAGGAAATATCCAGGTCCATATCATGGGTTGCCACCTGATGTCCGATAAAATTACCTGATAAAACAGGAAATCCCGCAGTCCATTTAAACTTAACTCCTACATTTAATCCAATTTTTTCTGCTGAATAGTTAACACCTACATTTACTCTGTGTTTAGGTGAGTTGAGCGCAACATATCCCAATGGCGCACTGTCAACATTTACTGAATCCTTATCTACAAAAGAGTAATTAGCATTTAATGAGATTCCTTTCGGCAAATATAAATTGGAATTAAAGTCTACACCATATACTGTTACATCTCCAATGTTTCTAGTAACCAGTAACATATTAGGACCTTCGGCTTCAATTGGTGTAATAACACCTATTGGCAAGTTTTGAACAGCCTGTCGAATAAGTGTAACAAATTCATCGCTTGCTGTACCATTATTATTTCCACCAAACTTTGGGCTTTGGTCTAAAAATGCATTCATAGCCAATTGTACAACAGGATTAAGATTATTGTAATTTTGAATAATTCTAGGTGCTAAATAATCCATCAACTGTGCATCATCAAACATTACTGCCGGTGTAAGTAATTGAACAGGTGCCAGATAATTCTTATAATCTGTTCTGTACACATCTATCTGCATTCCAAACATTTTACCAATCACCCCTTTATATCCTAATTCATACGTATAGGTAGTAGTTGGTTTTAATTTTGAAATATTTTTTGTTTTTTTCCATCTGTCATTATTGGATTCAAACTGTTGTTTTCCGGTATTCAGGTTTTTTACTACCTGATCGATATCATCCGGAATGGTTTGCGGTATAATTGAATTTACAACGAGATTAATGATAGGCAATATTGGTGAATTATTTTCTATGTCTGCTCTTAAACCAAATTGCCCTCTGATAGCAGTTAAGATTCCATTCCATCCTGTTGCGTTAAAAGATGCATCTCCTACATCATGATATTGTCCTTGAGTACCATAAGGTGAAACGAACTGAGGCAATACTTCACCGCCGTAATTTGGGTTTGCATTAAAAATATAATTAAATCCGCTATTGGGTGTACCTACGTTTCTAACTTGAATTCCTTGAGGTATCTCCCCTTGTTTAGCATCTACATAATAAGCAGCTGAAGCCGGATTTTTAAATGCTCTGTTAAAAGTAAAACGAAGATTGTGGCCTGTTCCGGGTTTATAAACCAGTGCAACTTTTGGAGAAAATAATAATTTTTTCACGGCCGTATTATAATCCAAACGAGTTGCGACCACAATACTAAAGCGCGGATGTAATTTGTAATCTCCCTGCAAGTAAACACCATATTCATCAATTGCATCTATATTCTCATATTTTCCGTTCAACGTACCATCTGTATTTGGTCGGGTAAAGAATGCATCGAAGCCATATACCAAGTTCACACGCTTCTTAAATAAATCTGAAGAATGTTGTGCCTGTACTGAATACATGTGTGATTTATCAATGTATCTTCCACCTACGGGTACGAAGAATGTATTACGGGAATTATTGCCGTTCATATACGCTTGAACGAATAAATTTTTCCAGGTAAAACGCACCTGTGCCCATGTGTATGTCCAGTTTTTATTCTGCATGGCACCTACCGGGCTTGCGATAATTCCATTACTAACATTCACCCCACCAGCCATCACAATATTAAAATCTTCTTTTATCTGAATATCATACCGTGCATCTACCTGACCATTTAATATTTTTTCATCTCTATCATTTTTCACTGCAACACCAACTCCTTTAGGGTCATAACTACCGTCGGGTAATTCATAATAAATAGTATCTCCTGAGGCTTTAAATTTTACAATGGTCGCAGGATCATATAAGTCACTGTATCTCCAATCGTGACCGGTAAAAAACTGACCTGAAACTTTTATTCCCATTTTTACATTCTGGTTTTTGGTGTGGATAGTGTCTGCAACAAATACACCCATAGAAAATAAAATTCTGTCTTTGAATTTTTCAAAATCAAATTTCGGGTTTGATCGATTAATATCGGTTAAGGTATCTTTTATTTTAACACGTGCACCAACAGATGTCCAGAATTTTACTTCCTGATATTTCAATGGTGATTTAGTAATGATATGAATTACTCCCTGATTGGCATTTGGACCGTATAATGCTGCTGCGGGTCCTTTCAATATTTCTATTCGTTCGATATCCGCATCAGTTGTTGTCATCATCTGAAACATATTTAACCCGGTATTCGGCAACTTAGCTACACGCGTATCTGCTAATGACATTACATCACTGGAAAAGTATCCCGAAAAACCACGAACAGAAGGCTGTCCACCCTGAACACCGGTTTGCATTATCTGCACACCTGAACTGTTTTTAATATAATCAGTAACACCTAATCCTGCTTTGTTTTTTATAGCTGCTGCATCAACAGATACGATAGACGCCGGCGCATCGAGTGCTTTTTCTTTTTTTCTGCCAACAGAAACAACTACCTCATCCATTACATTGCCTTCTTCTTCCATAATCAAATTAAAAGTTTGATTATCCGTTACTGTTAGTTTTTCTTCTTTCAGCCCTAAATAAGTAAAGACGATAACATCACCTTCATTGGCTTTTAATTCATAATTACCATCAAAGTTTGTTACTGTTCCCTTTAATTTATCAGTTTCCACAAAAATATTTACACCGATTAATGGTTCTTTTGTTTGTTTGTCGGTGATATTTCCTTTTATGGTAAATTCTTTATTGGATTTTCTGGTAAAAACCTGTGGAATTTCTTTTATTTTTTCCTTAAAAGGGATAGTATCTTTTTGTTTCTGTGCAAATGCAGGAATAAATAAAAACAGAATGAAAAAAAATGGGATTACTTTGCTTGCATGCTTCATAACTACAAATTTAATTGTCTTGAGATAGTTGGTTTTACTGTGTTATTTTAAAAAACGGCTCAAAACTATCAGCAAATATCTGTAATAGAAACGAATTAGAATTGCAATATTGTTAACACTCAAAATTTACAAACAATAGACTAACCAAAAACAGTTAGAATGTTTAAAAAATGAATAGATTATACTAATATTTCAGAAGGGATTCTGATTTTAATGCCGTTAATTTTTTCGGAAATTTTTATTTGGCAGGATAAACGGCAGTTTCCGGTATAACAAGGAAGTGTTTCCAGCATACACAATTCATCGTCGTTCGGACCTCCGAGCATGATTTCATCTTTGTTCAATACTTCTACTCTGCATGTTCCGCAGATAGCCATTCCACCGCAAATTGCTTCTATATGATAATCTTCTCCTTTCAGTATTTCCATCAATGATAATTCTATCCCCAATGGAATTTCCATAGGCTTAAACGAGAAATCGTCTTGTTGTATGTGTATGGTGATGGAATCCATATTGTAGAGCTTTTCTAAAGTTTAAAACTTAGAAAAGTTAGATTAAAGATTAAAATCCGTTTACACCGTTTACAGTGGTATACTTTAAGGACGGTTTTTTACCTGAAATTAGCTCCGCTGCACTGTGACACATTATCGCAGCCTCATGGAATCCGCATAAAATCAGTTTCAATTTACCTTCATAATTATTAATGTCACCAATTGCATAGATACCTTTTACATTTGTTGAATAATCTCTGGTGTCTACATTAATGGCATTTTTTTCAATATTCAGCCCCCAGTTAGCAATTGGTCCTAATTTAGGACTTAAACCAAATAATGCAAGATAATAATCTGCTTCTATTTCTTTTGAAGTCCCGTCATTATTTGTAATCGTTACAGATTCTAATTTTCCACTACCATGCAAATGAGTTACATTTGAATTTAAAGCTAATTTTATTTTCCCGTCCGCAGCCAGTTGTTTCACTTTATCTACACTATCGGGTGCACCTCTGAACATCTCACCGCGATGTACCATCGTCAATTCTGCGGCTACATCGGCTAAAAACATAGTCCAATCCAGCGCACTATCACCACCACCCGCAATTACAATCTTCTTGTTCCGGTATTTTTCCGGATCTAAGACCATATATTCCACTCCGTTTTTTTCATAAGCTGCCAAATTCTCAATAGCGGGTTTTCTCGGTTCAAAAACGCCCAAGCCGCCTGCAATACAAATAATTTTGGCATGTATCTTTGTGTCAAGATGAGTAGCCAATTCAAAGGAACCATCCTCTAATTTATTGATGGTTTCAATGCGTTCACCCAATGTAAAAGTAGGATGGAATGGTTTAGCCTGTTCCATTAAATTATCTACTAATTCCTGTGCATCTATTGTCGGAAATCCTGGAATATCATAAATCGGCTTTTTGGGATAAATCTCTGATAATTGTCCGCCCGGCTGTGGTAAATAATCCACTAAATGACAACGCAACTTTAATAATCCTGCTTCAAAAACGGTAAACAGTCCTACCGGACCTGCTCCAATAATACATATATCTGTCTCTATCATCTTTATAAATTATGTGTTAAAAATTACGCATTATGCATAATTTGTAACACCAAAAATAAGAAGACAGACTTTAAAGGAATGTTATTAATTACCTAATCTGAACTGATGATTATTTAAAATCCTATCACACCTTTGTCAACCCAATCTTCAACACACCATCTTTATAGCTTATTTTTACATTCTCTTCTTTTACCTTCTGCGGCAAAGAGATGGTTTTACTCCAGGATGCTGAAACATACTCTCTCACCAAATAATTTTTAGTTTCTTTTTTGGTTTCTTTTTCTTTTTCACTGCTGATGGTAAGATTATTGCCATTAACATGAATTTTAATATTTTTCTTTGCAAGCCCCGGAACAGATACCCTTACTTTATACTGTTTACCGGCATCCCAAATATTCCAGAACGGGCTGCTGACAATCGGAACTTCTTTCTTCTCAGCAACAGTTACAGATTTAGCAGGTGAAACTGGTTTTACCGTTTTCTTTACAGGTGCTACCGTTTTCTTTGAGGTAGCAGTTTTTGTAGTTTTTTTAAGTGCCATGATTTTATTTTTATTTGTGAGTAATAAATACTGGGGCTTTTATTTGTTTAATAATTGTATTAGCCATGCTTTTTTTCAATAATCGTGAGAACTGACTTCTGCCATAAGCACCCATAACAACAAAAGCATTCTGCTGATTGAGTTTAAAATAACTGACAACCGCATTGGCAGCTCTTTTTTCATGTTCAATGTCAAGAATTACATGACTGAAATGTTGATGCAGCAAATCTTTAATATTTTCACTGTTCGATAAATGATTCGATGAACCGGAGTTAAAGGAAACTAATGTGGTTGGTTTATCACTCCATTCCGAAAATAAATAAGAATACATTTTAATAGCGTATACACTGGATGGCGTTCCATCGTAACACAAGAATATATTCTCAACAGGTTCAAATTTATCCGGCACCACCAGCACAGGACAGTGCGCATCTTCGAGTACATCTGCAATAAAACCTGATAACTGTTCTGCTCCGGCATTTGCAAAACTCATGTTTTCATCTAAAATTAAAATATCGGCAAATACAGACTCATTAACTAAAAAATTGACAATATCCATTCCATCATGAAAATGTGCCTTATACTTGATATTTTCACTTTTACATCGTTCACTAAACAACTTCAGATTTAATTCCTGTTTCTCATGGTCTTCATGTTGTTTCTTTATAATATTATCGTACTCTACGGGAACCAAATCAAAGATTCCCGGCAAATCAGCATACATATAAGACATATCATGCAAGAAAACACCCAAAATCATACCGCCTGAACGCTTTGCAATTTGTATTGCATACTCTAATGCATGCTCGTTATATGTAACAGCATCGATAGTAACTATTATCTTTTTCATCCTGATTATTTATTATCCTAGATTAAAGTTCTGAGTAATTTATAAAATTATCCATGACAAAAATCATGCTATGGGTATATTTAAATCATGTTATTCGTTATGTAAAAACCAACAAATAATTATTGCGTTTAAAAATTAACCTAAGAAAAGAACAATACTAAACGAAGAAACGTTATTTTGCTATGTGGTATACATAACTTTTAATTGATTGATTTAATTACTAAAATATGAAAGCTTGTATTATTGGTGCCGGTGCCTCCGGAATAGCAGCATGTAAAACACTGAAAGAAAATAATATTGATTTTGATTGCTACGAAATGGGTTCTGATGTAGGTGGCTTATGGTGGTTTGAGAATGATAACGGGCAAAATTCAATTTACAAATCACTTTGCATCAATACATCCAGGCAAATGATGTCGTATTCCGATTATCCCATGCCGGAAGATTATCCGGTTTATCCGCATCACACGCTTATACATCAGTATTTTTCGGATTATGTAGATCATTTTGGATTCAGAAAAAATATTCAATTCAAAACAGCCGTTACTCATGTTGAAAAGAAAGAGAACACATATCTGGTAACTACAGACAAAAACGTTACAAACGAATACGATGCGGTATTAGTTTGTAATGGCCATCACTGGAATCCACGATATGCCAGCTTTGAGGGCACTTTTAATGGAAAAACCTTGCATGCGCACGATTATAAAACTACGGATGGTTTTGAAGATAAAGAAGTACTGGTAATCGGTATTGGTAATTCTGCAGTTGACATTGCATGTGAGCTGACTACTGTTGCAAAAAAAGTAATGATTTCTACCCGCAGTGGTGCTTACATCATTCCAAAATATTTATTTGGTGTTCCGACAGATCATATTTCAAAGCCACCGCTGGCTTATGCTCCACTGGCACTACAACGAATGGCATTACAAACTGCTTTACAGATTAATGTAGGAAAACAGGAAAAATATGGTGTTCCTGCACCTGACAGACCTATTCTAACTGAACATCCTACAATCTCTCAGGATTTACTGAATAAAGTCGGACATGGAAAAATAAAAATCAAACCAAACATAAAAAAACTAAATGGCAAATCGGTTTTGTTTGACGATGGTACGTCTGAAACTTTTGATGTGCTGATTTACTGTACAGGTTACAATATGACATTCCCTTTTTTCGACAAAGATTTCCTGAATCCAATTGACAATGAAGTGCCTTTATATCATAAAGTGGTACATCCGGAGTATAAAAATTTATTTTTCTTAGGTTTAATCCAGCCGCTTGGTGCCATTATGCCTTTATCTGAAGTTCAGGCGAAATGGGTTGCCGCTCTACTAAATGGGAAATCAAAATTACCGCAAAAAGAAAAAATGTTAAAAACGATTGCAGATAACCGTGAAGAAATGCGCAAACGTTACAAAAATTCTGCACGCCATACCGTTCAGGTTGATTTTTATCCTTATAAAAGACTGATAGAACGAGCAATGAAAGAGTAGGCAATAAGCAGTATCTTAATTTACTGTACACAGCGTACTCGCCTACCAATTTGTCTTCTATTGATTATCTCCAGTGTCCGTTTACCCAATGCCAGCCATATTTGGTATTTTTCCAATGCCCGGGAACCCATACTGCTCCAGTATTTGGAAGTACCCATTTGCCTTCTGTATAAATATACTGATTTGCCTGTGGGCTCCAAACCCAGTCTCCATCTATCCAAACATGTTTTGGACCCGGACAAGCCGGGCGTACCACCACAACATTTGGAGCTGCCGGTCTGACTTTTACATATTTTACTTTCCCGTTATTTACATTTACATAAACTCTGGGCTTTGCATCCAACAAGCTTATTGCTGTCAATGCAAATAAAACTAAAACCATTTTTTTCATCGTATTCTTTTTTTACTTTGACTTAAAACAACTAAAAAGGTTTAAAATTGAAAATTTTTTGAAAAATATTTGCATAATTGGTCGAATTCATTTTACATTAGCCAATGATTTTAAAACTCATCAACAATATTCTGTCAGTGGGAAAAAAAACAAAAAAAGAAGAGCCAAAAAAGGCAGTAAAAAAGGCAGCAAAGCCTGCTGCAAAGAAAGCAGCAGTTGCCAGCAAAAATAAGCCTGTGGCTAAAGCTAAGGCTGCGCCAAAACCACCGGTGAAAAAGGCACAGCCCAAACCTGTTAAAAAATCTTCTGCAAAGAAAGAAGTAACAAAGAAAGTTGCCGCTAAACCGGCACCGAAAAAAGCAGTAAAAGCTGCACCCGTAACAAAGAAAACTACTGTAAAAAACACAAAACCCTCAAAACCTGTGGCAAAAAAAACGACACCTGCGAAACCGACAACTAAGAAAGCGGAACCTGTAAAAGTAAAAGCAACACCTAAAGCTGAAGTAAAAAAAGCAACTCCGGTTGTTGTTCAAAAAAAAGAAGCAACTCCTGTTAAGAAAGAAGAAGTTAAAAACATTGAGCCGGCTGTTGCAACAGAAAAAAAAGCTGTCAGCAAAAAAGCAAAAAAACCGGAACCAGAACCAGTGAGAATGGCTCCACCACCACCACCGGGAGGATTCAGGAAGATAATAGTTGATTATAAAAACGTACCGGACGAAGTATTAAAGGCCTTATCCGATAAATATCCACATGGTTACAATAAAGGCATTATACGATTTACAAATGCAAAGAAAGAACTGGTATCAGCAGTACCAATTGAATTAGGTGAATATTCTTACTTAGTAAAAGTTAGTACTCAATTACAAAAAATGGTGAACGATTACGATGAAGATGAATTGTTCCCTGATGTTGTAGCACCAATTTCTGAAAAAGAAATCTCTGTTGGCGCCGGTGGTGACTTTGATGATTTTGATAAAAGCGATGATGACGATTCTCCAAAAAAGAAATCCAAAGGAAGAGTTAAGAGCGCTGATGATTTAGAATATGGATTTTCTGATGACGACGACGATGATGATGATGATGACGATGATGACGATGACGATGATGACGATTCAGCAGATGATGGAGACGATGACGATGATGATGAATAATTAATCACTCATGATAAGTTAAAAAAGGATTCAATAAACTTGAATCCTTTTTTTATATACCACCTGTCGGAAATAATAGAATAAGTGCATATTTCAACACATAGAATGCTAAAACACTGAGTAAAATAAATATGAGGAATAAAACACCCAGAATTGGTAATACAATCGGCCACGCACTGCCCTGATGTTTCCCTTCTTCAAAATGTTCGATGGCTAAAATTAAATTCCGGCGGTTGGCTTTATAAAATATATCAAAAAATCTTCCGAAAAAAGGAATTAATCCGACAATTCCATCGATGGTTATATTCAGAATCATTTTAGCTACCGATTTACCGCTGGCACCATTCTGCACCATAGCTACTAATAAATATGCAGAAATTGCATAATCTAATACATCACCTAAACCGGGAATCAAACCGATTATCGGATCAATTCCAAAAGTAATACTCGTTCCTGGAATACGAAACTGGCTATCCATCAGTTTTGTCAGTCGGGCAATTCTTTGCAACTGAGGCGGAATGGGTTTGCCTTCTATTTCGGTATTTTCATTCATCTACGGTTCGTAGGTAATCATATTTAATCCCATCAAATGTTCCTCTTCATAAGAGATTTCCAGAAACCCAAAAACACCACCTGAAGCTTCAGCTATTGCTTTTGCAAGACTACGTAATGATTTCAATAAAGCACGGGCAAATAAATTATCAATCTTAGGTAAGATTTCATTTAGCTTTGCTAATTCATTTGATATAATTTCTGTTCGTTCCGACACGGGAAGTTTTTCATATTTTTTTATAGTTGCATCCAACTGATCAAAATACGATTGTTCAATATGTTTATAAAAATCAAATAATAGCGGGTCACCTGTTGCTGTTCGGATACGAACTAAATGTTCTGACTGAACTTCTTCTTTCGTGTCAAAATTATTATCTGCACCGCCAATCAGAAATGTAATTAATGAAGGCGTACTATATAATAAGTTTCTTTCGTCTTCAGATAATTGATTGAATTGCATAATTGCCATAAAATATTATTTTTTACAAATGTACACAGAAAATTGGTTTTCTGAAAATGACTTTTCTCATCTCTATAATGTTAACTATTTGTTATGCCAATATCTTTTATTAATATTGAATATTCTTAACCATTAAAATTAATACTATGAAAAAAATAATCATTGTGAGTAGCTCCCTCATTGTTATGTTTAGTTCTACTTCCTGTGTAAAAGACTGGCAATGCGAATGTACCGATGGTACTGTCACAAATGTTGTAGAAACATATCCTAATACAAGATTATTGGATGCAAAGAAGACATGCGACACCAGGGCAAGCGACTTAAAAAAGCTAAACTCCAGTATTAGTTGCAAGATAAAGTAGCAACATTTATTATAGAGTAAGAAACAGCTGAACTTTCAGTCCGTTTATTAGTAGCTTTGCATCAATGAAAAAAATTATTTTAATTTTATTGAGTGCTTCTATCGGTATGCTTTTTATTGTATCTGCTGCCACCAAGATATACCCGATGGAGCCGTTTGAATATCAGTTTGTGGATATTGGAATCGCTTCCTGGAAGACTGCGCCTTTTATCGCCCGTTTTTTTATTGGAATAGAATTTTTTCTGGGAATGTTGCTGGTTTTAAATATTTCTCTAAGAAAAATTACATTAAAATTTGCCGTTGTGCTACTGTCGTTTTTTTGTGTTTACCTCACCTATAAAATTTACACAGATGGAAATACAGGAAACTGTGGTTGCTTTGGTGAATATATGACCATGACACCGTTAGAAGGTATCCTAAAAAATATAATGCTGATTATAATGTGCATAGTTTGTTATTTATTTACGGATAAAGATTACGTGATTCCTAAATGGCAAAAAATAATTGCTCCTGTCCTATTTATTGCTTCGATGTGTTTAGGTTTTTTTATTTATCCGCTAAATACAAGCTTCAGCTCAGCGATAGATAAATCAAAAATAAATTATAAAATCCCTTTGGAATTAATGTACAGTAATTCTCAAAAGGAAAAACCAAAAATTGATTTGACAAAAGGGAAACACATTATTGCATTCCTGAGCTTAACATGTCCACATTGCAGAATTGCCGCACAAAAAATGAATATCATACACAAAAAAAATCCAGATATACCTTTGTATTTTGCACTAAACGGAGATAAAGAATTATTACAACCATTTTTTGATAATACCCATACCAAAGAAATCCCACATAATTTATTTTTGGGCCCTAAAGACTGGATGCAGGTAGCCGGTTTTAGTTTGCCGGTAATTATGTATATAGATAATAGCATTGTGAAAAGGAAATACAATGGCATGGAAATTAACCAGGAAGATATGGAGAAGTGGTTGAAAGAATAACTACTGCATTACCAATCGTTGTGAATAGGTTTTATAACCGTCAGAAACGGACAGATAATAGGAACCCTTTGATAGAAAAGAAAAATCAAACTGATAAAAACCGTTTCCGGATAAAAATTCTTTCATTTGTTTTTCGAGTATCAGATTACCCAATACATCATACAATCTCAGCACAGTAGCCGATTCAAATAATTCTTCTGCAACCGTAAATTTTCCATTATTCGGATTGGGAAACAAATTCAGTTGGCTTTTGGTTGCCGGTTGAATAACAGCAGTTAATTCAGGTACTTCGTATACATTTATGATTTCAAAATGTGCAGAGTCAAAATCCTTATTGGCTGCAATACCACGAACACGCATTACATCATTTACCAAAGGGTAATCATAGTCAATATGAATGTGACCTGTCATCCAAACACCAAGATGCTGACTGAACGGTGTGAGCATATTCAGTATTTTATTATACTCTGTTAAATCAAAAACAAAATTAGACAGGATAAACAATAGATTGTTGGTAGCAGGATGGTGAGAAATAAAACAAATATTGTGATTTTTTTTATTTGGATTAGTTGTTAATTCATTCTTTAGCCACTGAAATGTACCACCTGTCCAATCCATCAGTTGTGCTTCAGGGCCAATTCCAGGCTCTGCTTTATTTACGTGATAACGCGAATTAAAATCTAATCCGTAAAAAATAAAACCGTCGTATTCAAACGAAAAATTTTGCAAATAATGTTCTTTATTTGTTTCAGGGTTGAATGTTCTTGTCAAGCGGGTTCCATCATTCCAGTTATCAAAAAATAATTTATCATTGTTATAGGTTTCTTCAAAAACTTCGCCCATTATTGAATCACCACAGGCATACGGTGCTTCGTTCTGATAACGCACATAGGGCCATACATCATGATTGCCAATTACCGGAACATACGGCACATGCAAATCGTCCATAATCTTTTTACACATTTGGAACTCTGATTTTTCCGCACTTCCTGTTAGATCACCGGAAATAACAACAAACTTTATATTTTTATCCTGTTCATGATAATTTATCCATTTTACTGCTTCGCGCAAATCTTTTGCAGGTGCACTTTCGTCTATATCCGGCATCGTATCATTAAAAAATCCGGATGATCCGTAATCACCGAATCCTTCTCCGATATGAATATCTGAAATATGGACAAAAGAAAATTTATAAACTGCTCCGGGAAAATTTTTATTCAAATCAAATTCACGCATCACCTTTGTCTGTGCAACAGCTAATGAAAAAAAGAAAAGAAAAAGAAGAGAAAGGAAAACATTTTTTGCGTGTAAAATCATATTGGCATCTCTTTTGCATGCTAAATTTAGTTAAATAGTACGAATAATAGGTTATCCACAATACAATAGCAGATTCTGTTTGTACGTTTATGTTAAAATCTTAATTTTGTAAAAATAATGTAGCTTATGGGAATATTATTGCAGGCAGCCACCACCGTTGTAGATACAGCAAACTCAATCATGCCGGCAGCAACGGCTCCGGTAAAAGAATTATCTGTTCTGGAATTACTGACAAAAGGCGGGTTCATCATGATACCGCTCGTGTTGTTTTTAGCGATAGCGTTATTTTTTATAATAGAAAGATGGTTGTTTTTTAATCAACGCTCCAAAATCAATGCTAACCTTGTACGTGATGTGTTAGATAAATTATATTCAGGAAATATACAAAGTGCGGATGCATTGTGTACTGCCGATAAGTCTGCTTTAGGAAATGTATTACAGGCAGGTATTTCACAATTAGGAAAGCCGATTGACCATATTGAAAAAGCGTTAGAGATACAGTCTAATATCGAGATAAATGAGATGGAAAAACGCATGAGCTGGATTAGTATGATTTCCGGTGTGGCACCACGATTAGGATTTATCGGTACTATACTCGGAGTAATAAAAATCTTTTACAGTATCTCTCAAACGGCTGACATTTCTATAGGTTCAATTTCCGCAGGTTTATATCAAAAGATGATTACCTCCGCAACAGGTTTAGTTGTTGGTGTTGTAGCATTTATGGGTTATCATTTCTTACTGACATTGATAGATAATTATTCTATGAAATTGCAAAAGCAAATTTTTGAATTTGTAAAAGGGATTCAAAAACCGGTAAAATAAATTAAGATGAATATTAAAAGAAGAAGACCGTTTCACGATGAAGATGCCATGGCATCTATGAATGATATAATGTTCTTTTTGATGTTATTCTTTTTAATTATTTCTACCATTGCCAATCCAAATGTGATAAAACTGATGCTGCCAAAGGCCAATACCACTGAGCAATTAGCAAAACAGCCTGTAACATTATCTGTTAAAGAAGATAAAACCTATTATATCAACACCACACAAATACCATTTGAAGGACTGGAAAATGCTTTAACCATTGCCTTGGAAAACAATCAGGACCCTACAGTTGTACTGCGTGTTGCGGATAATCTTACGGTTCAGGATTTGGTGGATGTGATGTCGCTTGGTGCTAAGCTGAAACTTAAAATGGTATTAAGTACCAATAAAAAATAATCATACTACTTTCTTAATAAATGCCTGTATATCATAATAGGCTTGCATGGCTTCGTCGCTCAGTTTTGGAATATTAAAAAAACCGTGTACTAATGCCTTATAGTCTTTGTATAAAACAATATTACCGGCATCTCTCAGTTTATCTGCATATTCTTTCCCTTCATCCTTTAGTGGGTCATATTCTGCTGTCAGAATAAATGCAGGTGCTAAATTTTTAAAATCTTTATGATAAATCGGAGATACTTCCGGATTCAGACGATCTGCAACATTCGGTGTGTAGGTTTGCTGAAACCATAACATTGCTTTTTTCGTAAGAAGGTGACCTTCTTTATATCTTTCTATAGAATCAGAAGAAATTTTACCATCAACCCAGGGGTAAATTAAAATCTGTGCGGCAATTTGTATACTACTGTTATCTTTAAAATGATGAGCAGCGCATGCAGCCAGATTTCCTCCGGCACTGTCACCCGCCACAATAATTTTAGACGCATCAATTCCTAATTCATCTGCATGTGCTGATGCATATTCAATCACTTTATATGCATCTTCATGTGCAGCGGGAAAAGTGTGTTCAGGGGCCAATCTGTAATCTACTGAAATAACTGTGCACTCATTCATTGAACACAATCTTCTCGTCACATAATCATGCGACTCTATATTATACAATACAAATCCTCCACCATGGAAATAGACAATTAGCTTTTGATTTGGCACATTTGAATTTCTGTATAAACGAACTTTAATACCATCAATTGAAAAATCCTTGACCTCTTTTACATGTGTTTTCTTATCAAACAATAATTTTCCCAGTCCTGAAGCCTTTTGTGTATTTTCTCTTTCTTTGTCTATATATTTTACATCCACCTCGCGGATAGGTTGCACATTATTGACAAACCATAGTAAAAAACGGAGTCTCCAATTCATATAAAATCCATTAACTTTATGCAAGATAAAAAATAGATAATATGGAATGGCTAACAAAAGATAATAAACTCGTAAAAGAATTTATATTTAAAGATTTTACAGAGGCTTTTGCATTCTTAACCAAAGTGGCAATTATTGCTGAAAAACAGAATCATCATCCGGAAATTTACAATGTGTATAACAAAGTAATTATTTCTTTACAAACTCATGATGCAGGTAATATAGTTACAGAAAAAGACCATAAATTAGCAAAAGCAATTGACGCTTTCGTATGACCACCAATTTAATTTCATTAACAGAAAAACTTTTAAAAAAAGCGGATGATTTTATTCCGGAAGCTGAACTGGAACAGTTTTGCGAGGATTTAAAAACCGTTATTAATTTTCACGATCATCATTATTATATAAAAGCAGATTCTGTTATCTCCGATTATGATTATGACAGATTATTTAGAAAATTAAAAGCTATTGAGGAAGAAAATCCGAATTTAATCACAGCGGACTCTCCTACTCAACGCGTAGCAAAAGGACTAAATAAAGAATTTCCAACAGTTCAGCATTTAGTGCCGATGATGTCGTTGGAAAATTCGTACAACATTACCGATTTAGAAGATTTTGACACACAGGTAAAAAAAGCTTTGCCGGAAAATACCATAGTAGAATATATTGCCGAACCAAAATTTGATGGCAGCAGCATTGCATTGGTTTATGAAAATGATAAGCTGGTTCGTGCCGCTACTCGTGGCAATGGAATTGAAGGCGATGAAATCACACCAAATGCGAAAGCGATCCGGTCAATTCCACTTAAGGCTGATTTTTCCAGATTCGGTATTCATAAAATTGAAGTGCGTGGCGAAGTATTGTTAGAAATTGCGATGCTGGAAAAATTGAATACAGAACGTAAAAAACAAAATGAGGTCTTACGGGCAGAAAATAAAAAAGAATTGGAGCTTTATAAGAATGCGCGCAATACTGCTGCCGGTAGTTTACGTTTAAAAGATTCAGCAGAAGTGGCAGCAAGAAAATTAGATGCCATCATTTATCAGATTGGATATGCAGAAGATAAAAATGGGAAAGATATTACCAATATATTTGAATCGCACAATAAGAATTTAGAAATTTTATCACAACTTGGTTTTAAAACTCCATTTCAAGAAAAAGG
The DNA here is from genome assembly GCA_046329785.1 of Chitinophagales bacterium. Taxonomy (GTDB): domain Bacteria; phylum Bacteroidota; class Bacteroidia; order Chitinophagales; family JADIYW01; genus JADJSS01. The sequence continues at coordinate 239,354 of JAXLTZ010000003.1, read as the reverse complement.
AATTTTTTCTGACATTAATGAAGTAGAAAATTTTTGTAAATACTGGGAAAACAAACGAGATTCCTATCATTTTGATATTGATGGCATGGTGATAAAAGTAAACAGTATCCATCAGCAACAATTAATTGGAAAAACGTCACATCATCCCAAATGGGCGGTGGCTTATAAGTTTAAAGCAAAGCAAGCGACTTCAAAATTACTACACGTTGATTTTCAAGTTGGCAGAACGGGCGCCATTACACCTGTTGCAAAGATAGAACCTGTACAATTAATGGGTGTTGAAATTTCTTCTATTTCCCTGCACAATGAAGACTTTATTTTAGACAAAGATATTCAACTAAATGATGTTGTAATTGTAGAGCGCGCCGGTGATGTAATACCTTATATCGTTGGAAGCATTAAAGAAAGAAGGAATGGAAATGAACAAAAAATTGAGTTCCCTAAAAATTGTCCTTCCTGTTCACACCATTTAGTAAAACCAATGGATGAAAGTGTCTGGCGTTGTATCAATCCAAATTGCCCTGCACAATTAGAAGAACACTTAATCCATTTTGTTTCCAAACAGGCGATGGATATTTTCGGTTTTGGTGAAGAAAATGTACGTACGTTTATTAAAGAAAATATTATTCAGGACATTGCATCCATTTATCAGATTGATTATGAAAAGGTAAGTCGTTTAGATGGTTGGAAACAAAAGTCTATACAAAATTTAAAAGATGGTATTGAAGCATCTAAGCAAAATGAATTGTACAGATTGATAGTTGGCTTGAGCATCCGTCATGTAGGAAGTACTACGGCAAAGATGCTGGCAAAGAAAGTAGAAAAGCTTACAGATTTTCAATACTGGACACAGGAACAATATAACGAACTGGAAGATATCGGTCCTAAAGTAACACAATCACTTTTTCAATTCTTTACGGATGCGGAAAACATTGCCTTAATTGAACAGCTTGCTTCGTTAGGTGTGAACATCTTAAAAACGGAAGAAATTCTTACATCTTCCAAACTGGAAGGAAAAACTTTTTTGTGTACAGGAACTTTCCCGCTCTATTCGCGCGATGACATCAAAGCTATGATAGAAAAAAACGGAGGGAAAAACCTGAGTGCAGTTTCTGCGAATTTAAATTTTTTGATTGCCGGTGAAAAAGCAGGAAGTAAGCTCGCAAAAGCACAAAAAATACCAACTATTCAGATTATAGATGAAAATGAGTTTTTAAAAATGATTCAGTAATAATTTTGAATGTTGAATGTTGAATAATAAATTTACATCATGAGAAAATTCATTATTTTATTCCTATCAATTATATTTTTGTCTGCTTGCGAGCAGCAACATTTTTACAATGAATTTAAAACCGTTGACATCAAAGCATGGAAATCTACGGATACGTTATATTTCCCAATAAAAATAGACCAGGATAATAAAAACTATCAGTATGCTTTGAGTATACGTCATTCAAAAGAATACGAGTTTAGTAATTTATGGCTGAAAATATTTATAAAAGGAAATGGAACAGATACCTCATTCCGGTACGAAATTCCATTATTTAAAATTGATGGAAAGCCTTACGGAAAAAATTCAGGAAGTTTGTGTACTCAGACAATACCACTCAAAACAACTTTACCGTTAAACAAAAAAGGAGAATATAAAATTTCCATAGTACAACTCATGCGTAAAGATCCATTAGATGGTATTTCTGACGTTGGTATAATTGTCGACCAAAAATAACACCAAACTTTCATAAATACATTTGTATATTCTATTGATATTTCTTCTTAACTTTATATAAACCAATGTTATGAAGAAGCTACTTTTTTTACTCACATCATTTGTTAGTATTTCTACTTTTTCTCAGTCACTGTCACGTGGTCCTTACCTTCAGAGTTTAACCAACAACAGTATAAAAATTATGTGGCGTACGAGTGATTCAACAAACTCTGTTGTAAAATACGGTGACTCTCCTTCTTCATTAACAAATGTCATTACAGACAATGCACGCGTAAAAAATCATATTGTAAAAATTTCAGGTCTTTCTGCTAAAACAAAATATTTCTACAGTGTTGGTTATGATGCAACAGTTTTGGCAGGCGGCAACGATCAACACCATTTTGTTACAGCCATCAATCCGGGTGATTCGACTACCGGTTTTAAATTCTGGGTGACCGGTGATTTTGGCGGCGGAAATAATGAACAAATAAAAGTTCGTGAATGGTTTGAAAATTATTTACAATCAAATGTGGTAGATGGTTGGCTCTGGCTGGGTGATAATGTATATAATACCGGAACAGACGATGAATACTCAAATAAAGTATTTGATACTCATTACGGCTATGATTCTATATTTCGTTTTCTTCCATTCTATCCAATACCGGGGAATCATGATTATGGAAGCGTAAATGGAATTGATGATCCTTCTGTACACAAAGGACCTTACTATGATATGGTAGAAGTGTTTAGAAATGCAGAAATGGGCGGTGTTCCGTCAAATATGGAAGCATATTATTCTTATGATTATGGCAACACACATTTTATTGCATTAAATTCAGAAATGTATCGGGTATATGTATTCTGGGATGCATTCGGAACAACGTTTAAAACATGGCTGGAAAATGATTTAAGAGCCTCTACTAAAAAATTTAAAGTGGCATATTGGCACCAGCCTCCTTATTCAAAGGGCTCACATGATTCAGATGATTTCTGGGAAGTATTTATGATTAGTATGAGACAAAGAGTTTTACCAATATTGGAAAACAATGGTGTTGATCTGGTGTTGTGTGGACACAGTCATGTATATGAACGTTCCTATCTCATCAACAAACATTATGGTAATTCAGCGTCTTTTGACAAAAATACAATGATGGTAGACAGTGCTTCGGGAAATCCGGATGACAATCGTTCCTACATAAAATACACTTATGGTGCCAATAAAAATAAAGGTACCGTTTATGCGGTAGTTGGAAATAGTGGAAAATCTGAAGCAGAGAATGGAAAGATGCATCCGGTAATGTATAAAAAATATGCTGCGGACAGAGGTGTAGGCAGTATGATACTGGAGGTAAAAGACAGCGTTCTAACAGCCACTTATTATAAAGAGACAGGAGAAATATTTGATAAATTCCGGATTATAAAAAAAGATACTGCATCGATAATTTCAGGCATTAAGAATAATAGCTCAGTGAATGAATTAAAAATATATCCGAATCCATTCTCCAACTCTATTATGGTAGAATTCAATTCAAAAGAGATAAAACCAACTTCTATCACTGTTCAGAATGTAATCGGACAACTATTGGTAGAAACTATCTGGAATGGAAGAAGTGTAATCGGAAAGAATAAAGTTGAAATTAACACCCTACAGGATTTGCCAAGCGGTGAGTATATTATTTCCATTAAACAAAATGATGATATAGTCAGTGAGAAGCTGGTGAAATTATAAAAATGTATTAATGTTGATTTACTCTTTTAAGAATTTCATCTACTCTTTTTTCTACTTCAGCATTTTTTTCTAATACAGGTGCATGATGCGGTTTAATACGTGCATCAATAATCAATGTATCACAACACCAGTGTTTATTTTCAAAACGTTCATTGATACCATAAATATCGTGTGATGGGTTGCTTCTTGTAAACGTTACCCATAAGAAATTATTAAAGCTTTTTGCTAAAAAATCAGCATCATCACAGATAATGATTAATGGCAATCCTTGTAAATGTTGAATGTTGAATGTTGAATGTTGAATGTATTCTTGTACTTCTTTAAGTTCAACAGCTAAAATTCCTTTGGTGACAAATTTTGGATTTTTAAAATCTGATGTCAAAACAAAACCATTTGGGAATTCATTTATCAATTCTCTCTTCTTCTCGCCTGCAGCGGCTATAATTACCTTACTACCGGCATTCAAATTTTCACCACTATAATCTAATGTATCAATAGTAGTTTTGGTTTGAAAATGAATATCTCTCGATAAATCAATTCTTTCTAGAATATGCTGAAAATATTTTTCTTCATTATGAGTTGTCAGTCTTTCGTTATCACTTTTATCTGCAATAAATAAAAACTTCGCTAAACTTAATTGTCCGGTTCCTAAAATATGATTAGCAATCGTCAAGATTTCCTGAGGTCGTTTTTCTTTATAGTAAGGTGTGTAGCGTTCACTGCCAATAGCAAGTAACAAAGGATGTACACCGGCTGCATCCACAGCATGCACCTCATGCAATCCCGGAATCTCTTTACCAATAGCAGAGCCTGTCATTTCGTGAATCATATTGCCAAATGCCGTATCTTCTTGAGGTGGGCGTCCAACAACTGTAAAACTCCAAATCGCATTTTTCTTAGCATAGACATTTTTTACACGCATCATCGGAAAATCATGCTTTAACGAATAATATCCGAGATGATCTCCAAACGGGCCTTCTTGTTTATTTTCGTTTGGATACACTTCCCCGGTAATTACAAAATCAGCATCGGTACTTAAACAAAAACCATCTTCATCATACATATATCTGAAACGTCTGCCACCGAGCGCACCGGCAAAAGTAAGTTCTGATAATCCTTCCGGTAATGGCATTACAGCTGCAAAAGAATGGGATGGCGGGCCTCCAATAAAAACAGACACCTTCATTGGTTTTCCCAACTGATTCCATTTGGTTTGATGCACACCTATGCCTCGATGTAGTTGATAATGTAACCCAATTTCCTTGTCTTGCACATAATCGTTACCGCTTAGTTGTATTCTGTACATTCCTAAATTTGAATGCATCACACCCGGATTATCTGCATCTTCAGAATATACAATTGGCAAGGTTACAAAGGCTCCGCCGTCTTTTTCCCAGCATTGTATTTGTGGTAAGTCAGAAATTTTTATCTTTTCAAATGAATGAGTATAAACTTTTTTGGGTAATGCTTTCCATGCTGCCAAAGCAACACCTAAATTTTTAAATGGATTTTTTAATGCCTGCATTGGATCCGTCTTCAATGCAATCATTTTTTTTACATTATCTAATGTATCTCTGAAAATAAATTGACTGCGTTCTGTTGTTCCGAATAAATTAGAGACAGCCTGATACTTGCTCCCTTTTACTTTTTCAAATAGTATAGCTTTGCCTTTAGCTTCATGGATACGTAAATGGATAGCAGCCATTTCCAGATAAGGATCTACTTCTTCTTTAATACGAATAAGCTGACCAGTTTTATCCAGATCATCTATGCAATCTTGTAAGGATTTATAAGCCATAAACATTTAACAAAAATAGGATTTTAAAGTTGAACTAAAAGACATAATAGTCAAAGATAATACTCTTACTATCTTTGCATTTATAATCTTTTTTCGAGCATTTTCACTAATGTACCTTTCTTTACTATGGTAGTTTGTTCCATGCCATTCAATATTGCTACTTCTTCATATCTGTCTGCTGCAATTTTATTATTCATCATAATATCTCTTAATGTAGCATCTGAATTTACCGTTACAACTTTAATTCTTTCAGGTATTACATTTATTCTTTTCGGATCTGTCAATGCTTTAAAACCATTCATCGAGTAGGTGAAATAGTTTTTATAAGTATTATAATCTTTCTTCGAACTCATTCCGTGTAACACATAAATATTGCCGTCATATCTGTACAATGTTGTATGTACGAATAAATTCTCATCCGTTTTTTGTGCAGGTTGTGTTTGCTGACCGTATAATTGCTGGTTAGTTTCAGGTTGTTCTTCTGCCATAAAAGCATAGGAATCCAGTCCGTTAATTTTATTTTGTGTAGGATTAGCGGTAAGTTTTAAATTGTATGCTTCCAGAATCTCACTCATTGCATCCTGGAATGTTTTTTGGGATGAAAGCATCAGTATCAGGGCAGCATTACCGTCTTTTGGAGCTGCCTGCACAGCTTGCGGTGAATTTTGGAATTGCCAGTCTTTTGGAATCGGATATTCAAACTTCATTTCCGGTTGGTAGAAAACATAATTATTTTTATCCAGATATCCTTGTCGCGGATCTTCCCCAAATACCATTCCATCTATCATGCGCAAGTAAGCATCTCTGTTTATCTTTAAGTTGGTTAAATTATTTGCAGCCTGGTATTCACTTGCTAACTTTTTTACATCCACATATCTGTTTCCCGGATCAGGATGTGTGGAGTAAAACTCCGGTACACGTCCGCCCTCTTTTTCTGTTACCCGTTGGAGTGTTTTGAAAAAATCTGCCATCTCATTAGCATCATATCCGACAGCAGAAGAATATTTTACTCCAAGCACATCAGCCTGCGTCTCGTCATCTCTTGAGAATTTTAAGAATAACAATTGCATACCTTGCATAGCTTGTTCTGATATATTTCTGAATTTATCAGAAAAAATCATCCCGCCCATAAACGCCAGTTGTGTAAGCATCTGCTTAGTGTATTGTTGTGCCGCATGTCTTGCAGTTACATGACCTATCTCATGTCCTAACACACCGGCAAATTGTGCTTCATCATTAAAGTATGCCATAATACCACGCGTGAAGTAAACATATCCGCCGGGCACGGCAAATGCATTCACCACAGGAGAATCCAATACCCTGAAAGAAAAAACCAAATCCGGACGATGTGATTTAGATACCATCAGCAGGCCTTTTTCTTTTATAAATTTCTGTAAAGTATCATTTGGATATAATCCAAACTGAGCTATAACTTCCGGGTCACTCTCTTTCCCCATAGCTATTTCCTGTTGCTCCGACATAAAACTAAGTTGCTTTTTACCTGAAACGGGATTCACCGTACAGGAGCTAATGAGTGCTGAAAGTGTTATTATTAAAAATGAATTAAAATATTTTTGCATACAAGATATTTACATTGTAAAAATAATAAAGAAAATGGCTTATAAACTTCATTAAGAATGTAAACAGCAATATTTATACCAACAACCAATTTTAACTTAAAACTTGCTAAACAAAAAAATCAATAGTATTCAGCAATAAATTAAATTCGAAAAGAAAGGAACAGTTATTTATGACCTTCTATGAACGTCTTCGCATCTGAATTAAATTGCTGCCATTCTTCAAGATGCGGAATATGTGCGGATAATAAATATTTATCCGAATCGTACAATTTATCGGAAGAGCCGATATTAGAAAAATATTTCTGAGCGAGATTATCTCTTGGTAACAATCCGTCGTTATAACCCCAAATTAACAGTACCGGTAGCTTAATTTGATTTAACCGGGATGTCAAATCTAAATGTGTGAAAATTGACTGTCCTTCATACATTAAGGCTGCAGGTGCAAATTCCGCACTGTTGTATAGCAATGATAATTCAAATTTGGGAGTACTTATACTTTGTGTTTGAATATTAGAAGTATTAGATATAATACCGCTCATCTGATTTAAATAAGATTGATGTTGTTTAAATTCATTAGCAGTAAGTACAGGGTGCAATGTGTAATATTGTTTGCAATTATTCCAATACGCAACATCTTTCCCACCACCTGCAATTATCGAATCTGCTTTATGTAATAACCACTGTATTGATAATTGTGTTCCGTTGACGATATCATAAGCAGGGCTTTCGATGATGGCACCGTTTAATTTTTGCTGATGTAGCGTATCCAGTAAATAATAGGAAGCCAGAGCACCACCCCAACTCACACCATGGATAAAAACTTTATTTGTTTTTGCAACCTGCTTTGTAAAATCAACAATGTTATCCAAATCCTCACTGAATTGCTCAATAGTCATTTCATCCGACTTCACATTACCTTGTGTTATACCTGAACCTCGTTGATCGTAATAGACTACTTTATAATATTTTTCAATTTCTTTCCAGTAAATATTAGCCCGTTCACCCTGAGCCGAACCACCTGGTCCGCCATGAACGAATACAATAGCAATGTCAGAATTAATATTGCCACAAACACGTACCGGCAATGCTACATTTCCCACTTTCACGAAATAATAATTATCTAACTGGTCACCATTAGGTTTTGGGTCAGGTGTACAAGACGTAACTGCAAAGGCAGCTAAAAAAAAGAGATATACTATTTTTATTCTTAATCGCATCTATTATTCTTTACTTCTTCTGAAAACATAAGAAAGACCTACTTCTGCATAAATATGTCTTATCCATTTTTGATTGTTCGGATAACGATAAAATACACCTGTACCAAAATTAATGGCAAGTGGTGTTTTCATATTTTTTGAGAAATCATAACCAGCTACTATTTTTCCACCTAACATCAGATTATGATATCCGTAAGAAACTTTTTTAAAAGTGCCATCGCTCTGACGTTCATAAACCGGTGCATTTAGTTTGGTATACATATAGCCGGCATCAAAATTTAATTCAACAAAAATTCCTTTGTAAAAAGTATGCCGATAAGCAAGTTCAGGAATAAAAAAGAAGGCGGTATTATATCTCTTACGGTAAACATATCCAAATGTAGGCTTGATATAAATTTCTCTTTCAATAACACGCGGACTGTAAACACTTTTTCCTGTATTTAATTTTGGTTTGTACAATATGCGAATGCTTCCACTGGCTGATAACCCAAAATTTATATTCACCGGTTTAAATAATTCCACATCAGCAAGTCCTGATAATGTTGCCAGATATTTTTTATTCTTTAAGCCTTCTGTTTTTATAATGTCTTTATATTTATCCTCCTGGGCATTTGCTACAGACAGTGTGCATGTAATAAAAAATAATAAAATTGAAAGATATGAAAAATGTTTTCTCATCTAATTGCTCAAAATTAAGATTGCAAAATAAAGAAAAAAAAGGAGTTTATCTGATTTTAAGACTTTAATCCGCAGAATTAATTAATATCACTGAATTTGTTTAGCTGTTTTAATAGATTTAATAAAAAAAAAGGCGCACTTACAGTGCGCCACATTCAAAAATAACTAAAAAATTAATTGTTTACAATAATGCCTGCATCTAATGCCTGAGCACCGACACCACCTAAAAAGCCTTTTGCAAACACCGTATAAATTTTACCAGCCTGAAGTGTTATGGTTGGAAGAACTAGTGCAACTGTGCTTGTTCCTGCCACACGAACATCCAGATTGTAAGAGCCTGCATCAAGCGGAGTGAAAGCTGTGTACTCTTTGAATGACTTGTTTGCGAAAACAACTGCACCGCTGCTTGCCACTGCTACATCAACTGCCGGAGCATTAGGTGATAAATGCACAAAACGTACATGCGCTTTACCACTTGCTGGGGCAGTTAAGTCATCCGTTAATAATAACGGAGATATTTTAGAAACTGAGTCAACTGCAAATACTGTATAGTTTGCGTTTTTTGTCAATGTTGGCGTTACATTAATTACTGTTGTAGAAGTACCAGAAACATTTACTTTAAAATTTCTTGCACCTGCGTTCACTGTCAGATAACCTGTATTATCAGGGAATGATAAGGCAGAGGTATTTACTTTTGTACCATCTACCAATAAGTCTACACCCGGAGCATCCGGAGATGCGTGTACTACATTTACCTTTGCAGTGTCTGGGGTTGTTGTGGTTTCTTCTTTACAGCTAACTAAAGCAAATGTTAGAGCTGCTAATCCTAATAATGCTAATCTGATTTTTTTCATGATGTTATTTTTATATGTTGATTAATTAATAAAAACCTTAACATCGTGAATGTTTATTTTGTTTAATATTTTTAAAAAAATATTAAACAAAACATTTTGACCTTTTAGATTGTTACATGAGGTTTTAAACCCAACAAGGTTGTTTAAACTTACAGGAAGAAAAAATTACAGGATTCAACAAACGCATCAAATCATTTTTTCCAGAATTTCAATCGCAGCTTTTGCTATTACTGTTCCCGGGCCGAAAATAGATGAAACGCCGGCATTAAATAGAAAATCATAATCTTGTTTTGGAATAACACCACCGCACACTACCATTATATCATCACGGTTGATTGATTTCAATTCCTGAATTAATTGTGGGATTAATGTTTTATGTCCTGCTGCTAGTGAAGAAACACCAATAATATGTACATCATTTTCTGCGGCTTGTATAGCAGCCTCTTTGGGAGTTTGAAAGAGTGGTCCTATATCAACGTCAAACCCGATATCTGCAAAAGCAGTAGCAATAATTTTTGCTCCGCGGTCATGACCATCCTGCCCTATTTTCGCTATCAGAATGCGTGGCCGTCTGCCTGCTTTTTCAGCAAATGCATCAGATAAATTACGGGCTTTTTGGAAATCTTTGTTCATCTTAATTTCTGCTGAATAAACACCTGCAACACTTCTGATAGTTGCTTTGTATCTTCCGAAAACATTTTCTAAAGCTAAGGATATTTCTCCTAATGTAGCGCGTCTTCTAGCGGCTTCAACAGATAAAGTCAGTAAATTAGTATCATTATTTTTAGCCGCTGCTGTCAGTTGGTTTAAAATATCTTCAACAGCACGATTATCTCTTGTTGCTTTAATATGCATTAAACGATTTATTTGCTTATTTCGAACTTCAGCATTATCTATATCCAATATTTCAATATTCTGCTCATCATCTGTCTTAAATAAATTAACGCCAATAATTGCATCCTGTCCGCTGTCAATCCTTGCCTGCTTCTGCGCAGCAGCTTCTTCAATGCGCATCTTGGGAATACCCGCTTCAATGGCTTTTGTCATACCACCATAACTTTCCACTTCTTCAATTAGTGTCCATGCTTTTTGCGCTATCTCATCGGTTAACTTTTCAATATATTCAGAACCCGCCCATGGGTCAACTGTCCGGCAAATCTCTGTCTCTTTCTGCAAATAGATTTGTGTATCTCGTGCTATTTTAGCAGAGAAATCCGTTGGCAATGCAATAGCTTCATCGAGTGCATTAGTGTGCAAGGATTGTGTTCCGCCAAAGGCAGCAGCTAATGCTTCGATACAAGTGCGTGTAACATTATTAAATGGGTCTTGTTCTGTCAGGCTCCAACCGCTTGTTTGACAATGTGTTCTTAAGGCTAAACTTTTTTCGGATGCAGGATGAAACTGTGAAACAATCTTTGACCACAATAAACGTGCAGCGCGCATTTTGGCAATTTCTTTAAAATGCTGCATGCCAATTGCCCAGAAGAAAGATAAGCGCGGAGCAAAGTCATCAATATTCAAACCTGCTTTTATGCCTGTTCTCAAATATTCTAATCCATCCGCAAGCGTATATGCAAGCTCTATTTCCGGTGTGGCACCAGCCTCTTGCATATGATAGCCACTGATAGAAATAGAATTAAATTTTGGCATATGCTGACTAGTGTACTCAAAAATATCGGAGATGATTTTCATAGATGCCTGTGGTGGATAGATATAGGTATTTCTCACCATAAACTCTTTTAAAATATCATTTTGAATGGTACCACTTAGAAGTTTTTGTTCTACTCCTTGTTCTTCCGCTGCCACAATATAAAATGCTAAAATTGGTAATACAGCCCCATTCATCGTCATAGAAACTGAAATTTTATCTAATGGAATTTCATCAAATAATATTTTCATATCTTCTACCGAATCAATTGCAACACCTGCCTTTCCAACATCTCCACTCACCCGTTCATGGTCAGAATCGTAGCCGCGATGTGTAGCTAAATCAAAGGCAACAGATAAACCTTTTTGTCCCTGCGCCAAATTTTTCTTATAAAACTCATTGGATTTTTCTGCGGTAGAAAATCCGGCGTATTGCCTTATAGTCCAGGGCTGAATTACATACATGGAAGCATAAGGACCACGCAAAAATGGCGCAATACCGGCAGCGTAATTCTGATGCGGAAATAATTTCTCAGAGTGAAATGGTACTGTATCTTTCTTTACCAGTTCTTCAAAAGTGATATTAAAAACAGTTTCCTGCATTCAGTAAAGATACGAAAATGAATATTAAGTGGAATAGAACCTAACGATTATGTTTCATACCTTTTGAAACAGCGGGCAGTTGTAAATCTTTATGAGCTAAACGTATTAGTGTGTAAGCCAATAATGAAAAAAATGGTGCCGCAACAACATCTATTAAATAATGAACATGCTGCAACAGAATCAAAGATGCAATTGAAATAGACAAGGCAAGTAACAGGTATTTTACTTGTTTATTTTCTGAAATAATAAAGAACAACATCGCAGTTGAAACATGTCCTGAAAAAAATAAATCTTTTACTACATAGCTACCTTCTTTTCCACTCATAAAAAAATTAGAAATGGAATCTTTTAATAATATCATGCCTATTGGTGGCTCTAACGGAACTAAATAAATAGTAATGGTACGCATAACCATTAACAAACAATACGCTTGCATTGCTTTCAAAAAGCGTTCAGGATTTATGATACTGGATAAGATAAAAACTGTAAGTGCTGTATACGTCAGTATGAAAATTATATTAGACGAATCTACAGGTGGTAGCATTGCTAAAAACTTATCGAAGATTTGCGTACCCTTTCTGTTCTCAAAAATAGTCATCACCATTCTGCAATATTTGAACAAAAAGACATAAGACAACATGGTAACAATAAACTGATTTCTGAAGTTCTTCTGTTGGAGTGCAACAGTCCAATTTGAAAAAAGAGTATTGAAATATGTACGTAAGGTGTTCACAGATAGCTTTTGAGAATTCAAAAATAAGAAATATACTTAATTAATACACATTGTACCAAAGACCTTTCACTAAATTTTAACAAAATTGATAATACTACTTGGGTAGAACCTCAATCGTTATTTCTTTAGCATTTTCTGACGTTGAAAATTTAAGTACCTGTCTTGCCGCATCAAAAGTTTGTGTATAGTTAGTAGTTCCCGTTACACTCAAATTCCAGCCAGCCGGATAAAAACGGTTAGGTATAAATATTTCAGTTGGTTGCGTGATGGCAGCATTTGAAATAAATGTCATAGAGAATTTTTTAGAAACCGGGTCAAAACGAAACTTACTGATTTTTCCGGCAGTTGCTTTCGGATAGGTACGCAACAAATGTTGTAAAATCGGAGTTTCACTTCTGTCTGCATTCAATGGAGCCCAACCGCCATGTCCGTTAAACCAATAAGAAATACCTGATTGTGTGGAATCTAAATAATGGAACATATCATCTAAAAAATCTCCAAATCCAACGGTAGAGGGACTCAAGCCGGTTTCTCCAATAATCATCGGACAATTTTGTTTCTTCATTTCTTTAGTTCTGCTGTTAAAACAATCTCTTGTGTTTTGCTTTGCTGTAGCATCATACGGACTTACCGCTGCCTCCACAAAGAACGGATAAAAGTGTGGTGCGTATCCAAGATGAGGCACACTGCGGGTATCATTTATTTTTGGCAAATTAGACGTTACGCCAAAATTTACATACAGCGACTGCGGTTCAAAAAATAAATATTTATCAGGCTCTACACTTCGCATCGCTGGAATCAGTTTGTCGTAAAATTTCTTAAGTGTATTTTTTTCAAAATCGCCTGTAAGTGCTTTGATAAAATCACCGCCATAAGGTTCATTCATCACATCATAACCAATCACATTCGGGTTATTTTTAAAACGTTCCAATACTTTCTTCCACATCAAAATATAATGGTCTTGCAATTCTTTGTAAGTAGTGTAATCCCAAAAATTTCCTAAAGCTGCCACTACGGCAGGGTCCAGATTCTTTAAAAACCATGCTCCGGATGTATTGGTGGTATTAATGGGATGCCCGTTAGCATGCACTGCCCATGCAGGAGCACCATCACCACCGAAAACAATGGAATAAATATCCTGATGCATATCGAGCATAACGTACATGCCGCGCGAAGTGTACCAGTTGACACGTTGTTCTATTCTGTCTAAATAACTGTAATCAAAACTGTCTTTTTGCGGTTCGATGCCATCCCAAAGTATAAGATAACGAACAAAATTAAACCCAAATTCTTTGTCTTCGCGGTCCACATCACTTTCCTGAATCCACGGGTCAGCAGCAGGATTTTTTTCTCCGGTGTTCAATCCGTGCAAAATTAACTGCCGGCCATACTGATCCTGAAAGATACTTGGGTCATCTGCAACAACAGCAGTATTGTTTTCTTTCTTGCACGAAAAAATGAGAAAAGAAAAAATCAAAAGAATGTATAGTTGCTTCATCTTCCTAAGATAGAAACTTTTATTTTGTTTACAAAGCAGAAAGACGATTTGATTAATTATTAAAATGTATATTTGAATAAGGATGAGAAAATCATCCCTGTCCACCTAGAACCAGATTTATAAGGATGAAAAATTATCCACACAACTAAATTACGTGCAATTTATTCTCGACAAGATGCAAAGTAAGAATACATCAATTGAAAAGATAAAGAAAAATAAATGGAAAGCCATATTCAGTTTTCTTGGTTTAATGGCATTAATAGGATTTTTTGTTTGGGTTAATTATATTACTGAGAGAGAATATAAATTACTCCATACGGAAGGTAGAATTACAACTGGTACAACACTTGAAACTCATTGGACTAAGCGTGGTACTGATCTAAAATATTATTTTTTTGTGGATGGGAAAAAATATACAGGTTTTACTAAAATTCCTCAAAATATTTGGGGAAATATTTATGTAAAAGTTCCGGATGGAAAATATGAAGTTACTTACTATCCAAAAGATCCAACAATTAATTCCATAAATCTAAACCGACAAATAATTTCTAAGTAAACTGCACATAACAGCGCCTAAGCACAACCGTTAACCTATACAAAAATATCGCCAATCAAATAGCAAACTGCTTGTCCGCTCATTTCCACCCTGTCACCTAGATGTTTACATTTTAAAAAACCGGTACGTTGCGATAATTGCATAGCACTCAGTTCTGTTTTATTTAATTTTTGAGACCAGAATGGAATCAGTACCGAATGCGCTGAACCTGTAACAGGGTCTTCATTCACTCCTAATTGCGGCGCAAAGAAACGCGATACAAAATCGACTTGTTTTCCTTTTGCCGTAATGATTAAACTCTTCTCCAGTTGATTAATCAATGAAAAATCAGGTTGACAATTTTGAACAGCTTCTTCATCTTCCAATAGTGCTACGTATTTGGATTTTGAATCATAGAAAGCAATCGGATGCGTGCCAATAGCCTGTGCTACTATTTCAGGAGTTTTTATTGCATTCGTCTCGATTGCCGGAAAGTTGAGTGTAATCCATTCCTCATTTTTAGTAACAAATAAATCACCCACCATACAGGTAAAATGAATTTCATTTTTATCGTAACCTAAATAATTATAAATCACAAAAGCGGAGGCTAATGTTGCATGTCCGCACAATTCAATTTCAACCGAGGGCGTAAACCATTTTATATGGTATCTGTTGTCTTCTTTTACAAAAAAAGCGGTTTCTGCTAAATTATTTTCCGCCGCAATCTGCTGCATGGTTTCTGCCGGCAACCATTCTTCCAAAGGCACTACTGCCGCAGGATTGCCTTTAAACACTAGGTTGGAGAACGCATCTATCTGATATATTTTCATAGAGAAGATAAGGTTTATTTATTAATGGATGTGATTGCTGAGATAACGGACCATCTTTGATGCTGATGCATCTGCATAAATTCCATACGCATTCACAACTATTCCTTTTAAATCATGTTTGGTGGAAGAAATAGCAAATATAATAGTTTCATCAGCAGGGTCAGTATCTCCTTCGAAACGGTACACTTCATATATTTCAAAATCTTCCGGTGATAAACTGGTAGATGTTTTATTACAAATCAGAAAATTCACATCGTGGTTCAAATTAAAATCAGAGGTATAGCCTCTTTTTATTAAATCGTTCACTGCTTCACTTACTGTATCATAGGCTCTGTGTGATTCCATAAAAAAACGTTTTAGTAAAATTACACAATACCTGATTAACCCGCATATAATTCAACCAATTTCTCCGCACATCGTTCGCCATCCATCGCTGCACTCATAATACCACCTGCATAGCCTGCGCCTTCCGCACACGGGAACAATCTTTTGGTAGAAATGTGTTCAAAGCTTTCTTTATCTCTTGGAATTTTTACCGGTGATGACGTTCTGCTTTCTACGCCAATGATTTGTGCATCATTCGTTAAATACCCACGCATCTTATTTCCAAAACTTTTAAATCCTTCCTGCAAACAAAAGGCAATTTCTTTTGGTAAAAAATCACGCATTTCCACACTAACCAGACCCGGCTGATAAGATGTTTCTAACAATGACGATGATATTTTTTTATTGACGAAATCCTGCATTTTTTGTGCGGGTGCTATTTGTGTTTGCCCGGCAAGTTGCCATGCTTTTTGCTCCACAGACTTTTGAAATTCCATTGCTGCCAATGCACCAAATTGTTTGAAATTTTTCCAATCCGTTTCATCGACTGCTACTACCATGCCTGAATTAGAAAAAGGTGAATCTCTTTTCGATGGCGACATACCGTTGACTACAATTTCATTTTGATTCGTTGCTGACGGAACAATAAAACCACCCGGACACATACAAAAAGAAAACACGCCTTTTTGATTCGTGCCGACTTTCACCTGTTCGACTAAACTATACGATGCTGCCGGCAAATAAATGCCTCTGTTTGTACATTTATATTGTATCGAATCTATCAATGATTGCGAATGTTCTATACGGACACCGAGGGCAAAAGGTTTTGCCTCAATAGTAATATTTTTCTTATGCAGCAATTCAAAAATATCTCTTGCAGAATGACCTGTTGCAAGAATAACACCGATGCCTTTATATTCGTGTTGTTGGTGAAGAACACCAACTGCAGCATCCGTTACCACGCCTTTCAATTCATTGCCTTCCAATATAAAATCAACGACTTTTTCATTGAAATGAATTTCACCACCATACTGCAAAATCGTGTTGCGAATTTCTTCAATCAGTTTTGGCAATTTGTTAGTGCCGATGTGTGGATGCGCTTCATACAAGATATTTTCATTTGCACCATGTGCCACTAATATTTCTAAAATGCGCCTGATATCACCGCGCTTTTTAGAACGTGTGTAGAGTTTGCCATCGCTGTATGTGCCAGCGCCGCCTTCACCGAAACAGTAATTAGAATTTTCGTTGACAATATTTTTTTTGTTGATGTTTGCCAAATCGCGCCTGCGTTCTTTTACATCTTTTCCACGTTCGATAATAATAGGTTTGATACCAAGCTCCATTAATCGCAAAGCAGCAAATAAACCGGCTGGTCCTGCACCAACGATAATGCATTGCTTTGCATTATCCACATTTTTATAATTTATATGATGCTGAAAAAGTGGTTCGGGAATTTCATCTACATAAATTTCTGCATGTATATTTACTTTGATAGTGCGCGAACGTGCATCAATGCTTCGTTTTAATAAACGAATATGAAAATTACTTTCCTCTTTAATTTGTAATAAAGATTTGATATGCTGCTGAAGATGATTTTCATCAAAAGCAATTTCCGGTGGAAGTTCTACAACAATATTTTTTTTCATAACTGCAGCTGATTTATTGCTGAAAGTTGGTGTAAAGATAGCGAAAAACAATATCTTTATTAAAACCATGGAAATGAAAAACGGCTTTAATATAGTTAGTTTATTAAGTTCGCTAGTACGTTTATCACCGTTGCACCAGTTTTGGCTGAATATTCTGATTCCGGTTTGTGGTATTATCTTCTTCCACTGGACACCAGGTGCAGTTTTGTTTTGTTTTGTGATTGAACTTATCAATTACTGGCTTTGCAATACGGTATTATTATTGATCTATGTTTCCAATGAAACACTGAAACAACGTTTGCTAAATGCCTTAAAGTTCAGTTTCTGGAATATTGTATGTTTGATTGGGTTTTATTTTGCCATTGCACATTTATCGAATGCTAAAGATGCATCGATGGAAACGAATGTAACGTATGGTCAAATTTTACTGATTACATTTTTGTATTGGTTACAATTTATTTTGTTTCTGCGCTCTGTAAAAGATAAAACCAAATTTACCAGCAATGCCATTATTCATGATGTGAACATACGTTTGACTTGTATTTATCTTGGCATGTTTATAATTATAGGTTACGGTTTTATTTTCTGGACAAAAACGAAAGTGATGAATTACGCTTTGGCATTCGTGATGATTTTTGTAAAAAATATGGCAGATTTGGTATTGATTTCATTAAAGATGATTAGAGAAGAAAAGAGAAGAAATAATCTGTAACCAAATAAATTTAGTATTTATTGTCTTGAGAACAGGTAGAAAAACTGAGAGAAAGATCAAGTAAGACTATTCAAAGGCATACGATAGGAGTAAAAACCGTTAAAGAAACTTCTTTTTAACGGAGTGCCGCTAATATATTTTTCTATCTTTACAACTTGTTAAAATTCCGGCTAATTTCAAGAAAATGATATTTTGCAACAGTTAAACTGTATATTATATTTATCTTAAAAAGTACCTAAAATGCTATTCAACAGTTTCATATTTGTTGGCTTATGTCTTGCAACCTTTATCATATATTACATCCCCAAAATGTATAAATATCAGGTACATATTTTAGTATTATCTAGTTTAATATTTTACTCATATGAAAACCTTGAACTATTATTATTGCTGTTATTCTCTGCAAGTTTAAATATCGCAGTAAGCTACATTATAGTAAATGGGAAAACATCCTATAGAAAATCTGCTGCAACCTTAGGTGTTATTCTTAATCTCAGTGTGCTTGCCTTCTTTAAATACAGCTCGCTTGTTGCCAGAACCTTCTTCAACGAAACGGGCTCAATAGGACAATTCCTGATTAATATACCACTTCCCATTGGCATTTCATTTTTTACTTTTGAAGGTATTAGTCTACTGATAGATGTTTATAAAGAAAATTATTTTGATAATAAAAAATTTATGCCGGCATCTTTCCGGCAGCATGCAAGAAATACTTTATTTTTCATTTCATTTTTCCCTCACCTTGTTTCCGGTCCAATACTAAAAGCACATGAATTTTTGCCACAGATAAAAGAAAAGGCTTTCAAGGATATTCAATGGGAATTTTGTTTTAAGAATCTGATTCTGGGGTACTTCCTCAAAATGGTAGTTGCTGATAACTTAAAAGATTTCACATACTTAATCACTTACCCTTACTTTGAATCACAATCCACTTTCAATCTTATTGTTATGTTATTTGGTTATTCTTGTCAAATTTTTGCTGACTTTGCTGGATATTCTTTGATTGCAATTGGATTGGCGCGATTATTCGGATATGTATTTAATGAAAATTTTAATTTCCCGTATATATCAAGTTCTTTCAGAGAATTTTGGAAAAGATGGCATATATCACTCTCCTCATTCTTAATGGAATATTTGTATTTCCCTCTTGGTGGCAATAAAAAAGGAAAAACTAGAACATATATCAACTTGATGATTACTATGATACTTGGTGGATTATGGCATGGAGCTGCCTGGAGTTATGCTGTTTGGGGAGCATTCCATGGTGGTGCATTGGCATTAGAGAGATTATTTAATGACAATATAAAAATCAGTCCCAATAAATTTCTGACTTTCCTAAAAAGTATCTTTGTGTTCCTACTCGTTACGCTTGCCTGGCTATTATTCAAACTTCCGGAATTCAGTCAGGTTATAAAATATTTTACCAGCATGAGTTACAATACTCACTTGTCAAATAATTATAAACTAATAGCCTTTACTTTTGTGTATGCATTTCCTGTTATTGCATATCATTTCATTTATTTAATGAAAGATAAGCCAGCTTATCATTTTTTTAAGAAAACTGAATATCTGTACTATGCAACTATGCTGTTCCTTATAGTTATTAATAGTGGCTCTTCAGGGCAATTTATTTATTTTCAATTTTAAAAAAAATAGAGATGATTAAAAAAACTATCCTTGTTTTTATATTTCTATTAACCGCATATGCTACATTCTTTTTTTTCATAAAACCAGATATGCAGATATCACAGCATCAGTGGCAGGATAATATTATTAAGGCTCAAAATTTTATCTATGCAACAGAAAAAAAAGCTCCTGAAAATATTATTGTAGGTTCATCATTGTCATGTCGTTTGGTACAAGACAGTTTACAGGATTTTTTCAATTTATCGTTTAGCGGACAAAGTGTTTTTGATGGACTCCGCATACTAAAAGCACGAAAGAATCTGCCCAAGCATCTATTTATAGAGATGAATGTAATTTTAAAAGAAGAAGATAAAAACTTTACTGGTGCAATTTTAAATCCATTCCTTTATTCATTGAAAAAATATATACCTGTGCTAAGGGATGGTAAACAACCAATGGCCATTGCAGGATTAGTTCTCTCTGAAATTATTAAGGAAACAGACAATCCTGATGTTCAAAAAGTTACTTCCATAAATCAGGAGGCATTATTTTTAAAAACACTGAATGTTCAGAAAAAAGATTATTTAAACACTCCCGATAAGAAACTGTCTGAAACAATTTTCAGACAACTGAAAGCATATACTGATTATTTTCAAGAAAAAGGAGTAACAATCATTTTCTTTGAGATGCCTGTACATCCTTCATTATGCAATTTACCAAAAGCACTCGTTATCCGTGAAAAATTCTACATAAATTTCCCTCAGAATAAATATCATTATATATCCATGCCGGACTGCAGTGTCTATCATACTACTGATGGTATTCACCTCACACAGGAAGAAACACTAGTGTATACCAGCTACTTTATAAGACAGAGCAAGAAACTATTCTGATACAATACCTCATAACCATAACATATTGCATAGCTCTTACAGTAAAAATTTTAAGTTTAAATGGCCTATTATTTCAGCGTTAAACAGATTAATACGCTCTAGCAAACAATACTCTTTCCTTACTTGGTTTGCCTGTCAAAATACACTTGCCTTCTTCTTGTGGATTATCTAAAGGAATACAACGAATCGTAGCCTTTGTCAATTCTTTTATTTTGTCTTCTGTTTCGGCAGTGCCGTCCCAATGTGCTAAAATAAATCCGGGTTTTTCATCCAGTAATTTTTGAAATGTATCAAAGTCATCTACTTTAGTAATGTTCGCATCTCTGAATGCTTTCGCTTTATTGAACATATTTTGCTGAATCTCTTCCAGCAAATCTGAAATGGAGTTAGCTAAGTTTTCTGTAGGGATCTGTGACTTCTCTTTCGTATCACGTCGTGCAATTTCTACAACACCATTTGCCAAATCTCTCGGTCCAATCACCACTCGAACTGGAATTCCTTTCAATTCATATTCGGCAAATTTGAAACCCGGACGTTTGGTTTCGTCGCTGTCCACAATCGCCCGAATACCTAATTTAGCCAGGTCCTTTTTCAAGTCATTTGCTTTCACAATCATGCTTTCGGTTTCCTCCACATTTTTAGATAAAAATGGAATAATAACTACCTGATGCGGTGCTAATTTTGGCGGCATCACCAAACCATCATCATCTGAATGAGCCATAATTAAGGCACCGATGAGGCGCGTGGAAACTCCCCAGGAAGTTGCCCAAACATGCTCCGGCTGATTTTCTTTATTGACAAACGTAACATCAAATGCTTTAGCAAAATTTTGTCCTAAGAAATGTGAAGTACCGGATTGCAAGGCTTTGCCGTCCTGCATCATAGCTTCAATGGTGTAGGTATCTTCAGCACCTGCGAAACGTTCGCTTTCTGATTTCACTCCTTTTATAACCGGCAAGGCCATGTAGTTTTCTACAAAATCTGCGTATACATTTATCATTTGAATCGTTTCGTCAATCGCTTCCTGTTTAGTGGAATGCGCGGTATGACCTTCCTGCCATAAAAACTCCGCAGTGCGTAAAAACAAACGTGTTCGCATCTCCCAACGCACTACATTTGCCCATTGATTAATAAGTAATGGTAAATCTCTGTACGACTGAATCCATTTTTTATACGTATTCCAAATTATCGCTTCTGAAGTTGGGCGCACCACTAATTCTTCTTCCAGTTTCGCTTCGGGATCCACCATTAATTTTCCGGGCTCATCAGGATTTGTTTTCAAACGATAATGCGTCACTACAGCACATTCTTTAGCAAAACCTTCTGCATTCTTTTCTTCCGCTTCAAATAAGCTTTTCGGAACAAACAAGGGAAAGTAAGCATTTACATGTCCGGTTTCTTTGAACATTTTGTCCAACACATCACGCATATTTTCCCAAAGTGTAAAACCGTAAGGTTTTATCACCATGCAACCTCGTACTGCAGAATAATCTGCCAACCCGCCTTTCAGCACTAAATCATTGTACCATTCGCTGTAATTCTCCTCTCTGCTTGTTATTTCTTTGCTCATTTTTTATGAATTATATATTTGTAGAATTATGGATTTATAGAATATTTATTGATAAACAGTTAATTAACATAATTTGGTATGTTTTTTGCAACTAAATTAGTATAATTTTGGTTTATAAAAGTAAGGGATTTAAGATTGCCAAAAGATTAAAAATACTGTCATGAAAAAAATAATTGCTTTATCTGTTTTACTGGTTAGTGCTTTACAAATAAATTTTGTGAATGCAGATGATGATGTATATGATGCGCCAAAACCTAAAAAAGTTAAATCAAAGCAAATCTATACATCACCAACAGAACAAACTGAAAAAACAGTTCCATATTCTGAAGAAGGCAGTTCCGTTTCACGTACATCTTCTTCCGGCAACGATATTCAGGATGATTATCAAACTGACAACAATTATATTGATGAGAATTACAGCGGTTCAAGTTTCGGTTATAGTGACAGAATAAGAAGATTCCACAATCCTTCCATACAATTTAATTACGGATGGAATAACTGGAATAACAATTTCTATGACCCCTGGAATACTTATAACAACAATTATGGCTGGAATAACTGGAATAATTATTCATTCACACCAAGTTGGACTTATGGTTATAACAATTTCTATAATCCATTTTGCAGCAACACTCAAATTATTATTATTCAGCCCGGTTTCAGCAGTTGGTATAATACCGGCTTTTATAACCCCTGGAGTAGCTGGAATAACTTCGGGTGGAATTCATGGAATAACTATGGCTTTTCACCGTATTGCTCAAATACTATCTACAATTACGGATACTCAAACTATTCGGGATATTATGATAACACCAGAAAGAATGTAATATACACACCGAGAACAGGTACCTATGGCAACTCTAACTCTTCCAATGGTAACAGAAATTATAATTCCACTAAAAATTATCCATCAAACACAAATTCCGGCAGTTGGAATGCTACCGGCAATGGCAATACAAATTCTTCTAATAATATAACGAACGGAAATTCTACTCCTGTTAAAACCAATAAATGGAATAACAACAATTCTAACAACAACAGCGGAAGCTGGAGTAATCCTTATAAGAACAATAACAATATAAATACTACGCCATCCAACAATAATTCAAACAACAATAATAATAACTGGCAAAATAATAACTCTAATTCGGACAACAACAGTGGTATCAAAATAGGTAGCCGGCCGAAATAACTTTCAATTATCATGAATGCGTAAACAAGTTTTTATACTCAGCTTGCTTTCTGTTTTAGTAACTGTTTTGTATGCACAAACGGATATTGATGCGCTCCGATACAGCACACCAAGTGTGCAGGGAACTGCAAGAAACGTTGCATTAGGGAATACAATGGGAACCATTGGCGCTGAAATCAGTTCACTTTCTACCAATCCTGCCGGAATCGCGAAATTCAGTTCAACGGAATTTTCACTATCGCCTGCAATTGCCATTAATCGTTCCTCCTCCACTTATTTAGATAATAACACAAAAGACAGCAAAGTAAAATTTCAACTGACTAACTTAGGTATTGTTGTAGTGAGCAGATATGCAAATGCATCTACCAATAAAAAATGGAATGGTTTAAAATTCGGATTTGCATTAAATCGACTCGCAAATTTTAATGATGTATATTCTTTTAATGGTTTGAATACCCAAAACAGTCTGCTCACTTCTTATGGCGACCAGTTAAAGGACAGAAATATTATTCAATCTGAAGAAGACGCAAAAACAAAATATCCTTTTGGTGCCAGCATTGCTTATCAGTTAGGTTTAATCACGTCCGATTCTTCCGGAAATATTTATACTGCAACCGACAGTTCTTCTATACTGCAGGATTTTACGATTACCAGAAGTGGTGGCATTAATGAACTTGCTATCGGTGCTGGCAGTATCTATAATGATAAAATTATGATAGGCGCTTCCATTGGAATTCCTATCGTAAACTACACCGAACGCATTTTATTAAAAGAAAGTGATGATCAAAATACAATTGACGATTTAAACAACTTCAGCAATCTTAATTATGTGAAAACACGTGGCGTTGGGTTTAATTTAAAAGTTGGTATCATTGGTATGCCAATTAAGAATTTGCGATTATCCCTTGCATTTCAAACGCCCGGCATTTTATTTATGAAGGATGCTTTCCTAACAAGTATGGAAGTGGATTATGCAAGTTTATCTGACATTCTCACAGGTGACTCACCGGACGGTGCTTCCAAATATAAATATGTGCAGCCCTGGAAATTAACTACGGGTGCGGGTTATATTCACAAATATGGCTTGATATCTGTTGAATACGAATTAAGTGATGCGTCAAATTCTAAATTCAAATTAAATCTGAAAGATGCCGACTCTAAAAACTATGAGAACTTTGTAAATAATACGATAAAAGCGAAATACGGTTTATTTCATACAATTAAAGCAGGTGTGGAATTCAAGTATGATCCCATTCGTATACGTGGCGGTGTGCAATACAGAACCTCTCCATTTAAAAATTCAGCAGCGCCAACAAACACTACTACTTCAAACATTTCATATTCAGCCGGCTTTGGTTACAGAGGGAAACATATCTTCGCTGATATAGCCTATGTACAAACTAATTTCAAAGAAGTATTTGTGCCATATCAAACAAATGCAGGTGATGTACCCGCTGCTTTGTTAAGTACAAAAAAACCTTCAATTGTAGTTACTGTCGGTTATAAACTTTAACTTTACCGGAAATCAAAATTACCTTGTCGGCAACATCTTCTTGGAAATGGAAATTAGCTCAGATGCTTGAGTTGCAATGGTGGAAAAAGTATCTGAAAAACAAAGACAGAAACCATTATCTGCAATGGAAAGCAAGTTATTGGAACAACTTATTATTTGACATCGAGAAATACATCGAGCTTCCCGAACATTTTATGATATTAGATGCAGGTTGTGGTCCTGCCGGAATTTTTATTTGTCTAAAAAGAAATCAGGTAGTAGCGATTGACCCTTTACTTAGCCGGTATATTGAAAATAAGTTATTACATCCTGAAAATTATCCGTGGGTACAATTCAAACAATCGAAAATTGAAGACATGGATTTTACAGAAAAATTTGATTATATTTTCTGCTTAAATGCCATCAATCATGTAAAGGATATTGAAAAAAGTTATGATGCTTTGGTTTGTGCCTTAAAACCAGGTGGCACATTAATTATATCTACAGACGCTCATAAAAATAATTTCCTGAAAAAGATTTTTCAATTAATTCCCGGCGATATGTTGCATCCTGTTCAGTTAGATATTAATGAATACAATGCCATGCTGACATCCAGGAATCTGGAAATCGTAAAAAACATCTTGCATAAAGAGGAAAAAATATTTGACTATTATATTACTATTGCAAAGAAGAAGTAAACTACTCGGCAATTATTAAACTGTCAGTGTTTCTTCCTTTTCTGACTAAAATATATTTCCCTTTTATCAGATTATCAGAAGTAAAAACAGCGTTTATATCCGTGTTCTTTTCCATGTTAATACTTAAACCATTTGCCGGAATCAATTTCTTTAATTCACCTTTTGAAGGGAAACAATTGGTTTCGGCTGCTAATGCATCTAAAATATTAATCCCGTTTGTAAACTTCTCTTTTGATATTTTAAAAACCGGCAGCCCTTCAAAAATATCTTCTAATTCAGTTTCCTGTAATTGAAATAATTTTTCTTTTGCATCTTTAGCAAACAATACTTCACTTAGTTTTTTTGCATGCACTAAGTCATCGTAGCTGTGTACACGTTCTGTAATTTCTTCTGCAAGTGTTTTTTGTAAAATGCGCAAGTGCGGTGCTTCTTCCTGTTTTTTTTCCAAGTCTTCAATTTCTTCTTTTCCTTTCATAGAAAAAACACGAATCCAGTTTTTTGCATCTATATCACTTGCATTTAACCAAAACTGATAAAATTTATACGGGGAGGTTTTTTTTGCATCTAACCATATATTACCGCTTTCTGTTTTTCCAAACTTTGTTCCATCTGCTTTTTTAATTAGTTGCGTAGTTGCAGCAAATGCTTCACCTCCGTCTTTTTTGCGAATCAATTCTGTTCCTGTTACAATATTACCCCATTGGTCGCTGCCGCCAAGCTGCAATTTAACTCCATGATTTTTCCATAAATAATAAAAATCGTATCCTTGTACCAACTGATAACTAAACTCAGTAAATGACATCCCGTTTTCTAGTCTGTTTTTTACGGAATCTTTGCTCATCATATAATTTACGGTAATATACTTACCAACATCGCGAATAAATTCAAGAAATGACATATCCTTAAACCAGTCATAATTATTTACTATTTCAGCTGAGTTTGCGCCGCAATCAAAATCCAGAAATTTCTCTAGCTGTTTTTTTTGACACGATAAATTATATTGCAACAATTCTTCTGAAAGCATGTTACGTTCTTCACTTTTTCCGCTTGGGTCGCCTACCATACCTGTTGCACCACCTACCAAAGCAATTGGTTTGTGTCCGCACTTTTGAAAATGCAGTAATGTCATTACCTGTACCATATTTCCAATTCCGAGAGAATCTGCTGTTGGATCAAAACCAATATACCCTTTCACCATTTCTTTGTTTAAAAGATCTGCTGTTCCGGGCATAATATCCTGCAACATTCCGCGCCATTTAAGTTCTTCTACAAAATTCATCTGCGTATTTCTTTTTTGCAAAAATACAAATTGTGAAATGCTTCAGATACAGTGAATACAAGATTTTTGTACAATACTTGGAAAAACAGGCTAAATGCAACTAAAAATCTATAAATATTATCTTATTATTACGAGATTTTGGGTAAATTTACGACTGTACTCTCCATAGAGAGTTCTATTTTTAATGAATTGTATATTACATGATGCGTTTACAAAATACTAAACTGATTCTTAGCGTTTTTTTTGTTTGTTTTTCCACTGTATCTTTTGCCGGTCCGCCAAAGTATAGCAACGATTTTATGTATATCGGTGTTGGGGCGCATAATTTTGGTATGGGGAATGCCGTAGTAGCATCTACTAATGATATTACTGCAGGTTACTGGAATCCTGCGGGATTGGTGAGAATACCTACAAAAATCCAGTTTAGCTTTATGCACAATGAGTATTTCGCAGGAATTGCCAAATATGATTATGCCGGAATTGCATTTCCTTTAGATAGCAACAAGCATGCATTTGCAATTAATTTTATGCGGTTTGGTGTGGATGATATTCCTAATACACTTGATTTAATTGATGCAGACGGAAGTGTTAATTATGACAACGTGCGCAATTTCTCCGTTGGAAATTATGGTATCTTACTATCGTATGCCCGAACAATTATTCCAAATTTGTCTATTGGTGTTACTACAAAAATCGTCCATAATAAAGCAGGCGGTTTTGCAAAGTCCTGGGGATTTGGTGCAGATGTTGGCGTGATGTATACCATAAAAGACTGGAAGATAGGATTTACAGTAAAAGATATCACTACTACATTTAATGCATGGTCTTATAGTTTTACAGATAAAGAAAAACAAGTATTGGCACAAACCAGTAACGTAATCCCAAAAAGCTCTACAGAAATAACGTTGCCGAGAATTCAGTTTGGTGCCGCTTACCATAAGACCTTTAAGGGAAAAATTGATTTAACGGCAGAACTAGACTGGGAGCTTACCACAGATGGACAACGTAACACACTTATTTCTACCAGAAAAGTAAGTATGGATCCAAGAATTGGTGTGGAATTAGGCTTATGGAAAATATTTTATATCCGTGGTGGTGTAAATAACTTTCAAAAGCTTTTAAACTCTAAAGGTAAAAAAACATTTAGTGCACAACCTAACCTTGGTGCAGGCTTTAAGTATAAAGACTATGTGTCTGTTGATTATGCTTACACTGATGTTGGAAAATCTTCTGAAAATCAATATTCACATGTAGTATCTTTAAAAGTAGGGATAAACAAGCGCAAGCGCAAGGAAAGTTCCGAATTGATAAATGCTGCAGATATTGCTACGGAACCTGATAAAACGACAATACCTGCTGAACAAACACCCGTTATTGCACCAACTGAAAATCAACCGAAATGATAAAAAGAATTCTTCACATACTATTTTTGATTGGTTTGTTTACTACTGCTAAGGCTCAACCTTATGGCAACGAGTGGATAAAATACGATGGAGGTACTTATTATAAATTTAAAGTTGGCAAAACAAGTTTGTACAGAATTAATTATGCCACATTAAATTCATTAGGAATTCCAGCTAATCAATTAAAAGGAACCGATTTTAAATTATTCAGAAATGGCGTTGAGGTTCCACTTTATGTGACAACCAATAACCTGTTTGGCCCTACAGATTATATTGAGTTCTATGGTGAAAAGAATGACGGGAAACCTGATTCACTTCTCTATAAGAATCCAAACCAACAACCTAATACTTTTCAAAGTTTGTTCTCCGACACAGCCACTTTCTTTTTGAGATTAGATCCGTTTTCCATTAATGCCAGAGTAATTCAGCAAAATAATGATTTAACTGCACCTCCACCGGCAGAAAAATATTGTTATTATACTATAACCCAGTATCCTATTGCCAATAACCCAACATACAATTATTTTAGAGGCTATCCTATTTCACCGTTTTTGCCACAATTATATAATTCTGATTTCGATTTTGGGGAGGGATATGCTGTAGGCACATATGCAGGTCAATTTAATTTTAACCAATTTTCTCCAAAATTCTTATTCAAAGACAACTCTGTTTTTGCTTATTTTTCAACAGCTATGATTCTACCAATTGGCAATCATACTATTAGAACCTCAACGACTGGATTTGACACAACTGAAACAGTCTATGGTCCAATTATTAAGAAATTTAACTACGCAATAAGCTCAGGGAATTTCAATGAGCTAAGTGCTGCTATTTCAATTTTCGATTTAGTACAGACCGGGGCTAATTATCCTGACGCTATAGCATATGGATCTCTTGAATATCCCCGTTTATTAAATTTTGATAACCAAACTAAATTTAATTTCGGATATAAGAAGAAAGATGACATCTATTTTGAAATAAGAAACTACAACAACTCAGGTACTCAGCCCATTCTGTATGATTTAAACAATATGCAACGATACCTTGGAATAACGGACACCGTTCTTAAATTTCACATGCCTGAAACGGCAAAAGATAAAGACCAATTGTATTTATCATCTCAATCATCTGCAGATATTCCATCTATTACATCTATTACTCCTGTTAACTTTACAAATTATCTTTCAGCCAGTCAGCTTGGAAATTTTCTTATTATCTCTAATAAGAAATTACGAAACAGTACAAATGGAGTCGATTATGTAAATGAATATAAAAAATACAGAAGTTCAGCTGCAGGCGGAGGCTTTATTGCGAATACATATTATATTGATGAACTGAATGATCAGTTTGGTTATGGAATTAATCAGAATCCGTCTTCAATAAGAAATTTTATAAATTTTGCAATCGATAAATTTTCTACTAAGCCTAAGTTAGCATACATTATTGGAAAAGGATTTGAGTTTACTTATACACGGGGAAATCAGGCCGTCATAGATAGAAGTTTAGTACAAACATATGGAGAACCAGCTTCTGATGTTCTATTATCTGCGCGTTCCGGCTTATTGAATTATCCTCAAATAGGAGTCGGAAGACTTGCTGCCATTACCGGAGATGATGTAAAACTTTATTTAGAGAAAGTAAAAGATTATGAATCCGTTTTAAATGATACATTTAATTTGTCTGAAACACCTTTTAATAAATTATGGATGAAGAATGTTATGCATTTAGGAGGTGGTAATAATTATTATGAACAACAATTATTCAGGTCATATCTTGATACATACAAAAATACGATTGAAGCACCGAAATATGGCGGACAAGTAAGTAGTTTATTTAAAAATAGTACCGACCCGATTCAAATAGCACAAAATATTTTTATAGACTCATTAATTAATACAGGTGTTTCATTAATTACATTTTTCGGGCACTCCTCTACTTCTGTTTTAGATTTTAATTTAGAACCCGATCAAATGGAAAATAGCAAGAAGTATCACTTAATGCTTTCCAATGGTTGTTTCGTAGGAAGTATTTTTGTTGACTTTAGATCTTTAAGTGAAAGATTTGTATTAACAGCTGATAAAGCAGCGATTGGATATATTGCACCAGTAACTTATGCTGTTGCATCCAACTTAAATTCATACTCATCTGAGTTTTATAATCGATTTTCCAACACAATGTATAATGACTACATTGGAAATATTTTAAAAGAAACCTCAAAACAGGTAATAACAGATGGTGGAGATATAAATCCGATGATTGGTGAACAAATGATTTTTCATGGTGATCCGGCTCTTAGAATAAACACACACTTCAGGCCTGACTATTATATTGACCAGAGCAGTATTATTTTTGAACCCCAAAATATTAATGCTGCTGCTGATTCATTCTTAGTTAAAGTAATTGTAAAAAATTTAGGCTCTGCTGTAAATGACCAATATGTAGTAAATATAGACAGGATTTTTCCAAACGGACAAATACAGGTAACCAGTGTAACTGTTCCAAGTGCAAGAAATGTAGACACCGTGCTTTTATGGATAAAATCTGACAGGATAAACGGGCCTGGGTTAAACACTTTTAAAATAAAAGTTGATTATACAAATGCTATTGCAGAATATTCAGAACTTAATAATGAGGTTACTGTTACAAAACTAATTTTGGCAGATGACATCATTCCAATTTATCCATACGAGTTTTGTATGATAAATGACCCGAATTTTGAATTGGTATTTTCAACGGCAAATGCATTTGCTTCTCCTAAAAGATATATTTTTCAAATAGATACTACCGAATTTTTTAACAGTCCTTTGCTAACCCAAACAATAGTAACGCAACCAGGTGCTACTATTCACTGGAAGCCACCTGTTACTTTAATACAAAATAAAGTTTATTATTGGCGTGGTACATTAGACACAATACCCGGTAGTTCTGCTAATTGGAAAAAAAGTTCATTTTTATACAATACTTCCTTATCAACAGGATGGAATCAATCTCATTATTTTCAGTATTTGAGAAATTCTTTCAGTACCTTAAACCTGAAAAATGACAGGATGTTTTACTATCCGAATACTACACGAACAATTAGAGTGAGAAATGGTGGATATTATGATGATAATATTTATGCATTCTGGGATGGTTATGTAATTGGAAGAAACGCATGGGCAAGAAAAGGTTTCATATTTTTTGTTTATGATGGCAATACCGGACAAAACTGGCAAACCTATCAGATAGGAAATACTTGCCGAGGGCCTTATAGAGATATTACCTGTAATCGTTATCCCACAAATGTTGTAGAATTCATTACAAATGATATTAACAACGGGAAACAAGAAAGAAAAAATGTAATTGACTTTATCAACTCTATTCCATGCAATGCTTATGTTTTAGGATATAGTTTCTTTAATGCAGGGTATTCTCAATGGGCAGGAGATAGCCAAAATGGGGATCCTGATTTATTTCAGGCATTTGAAAACTTAGGAGTTACCAAAATACGAAATCAACAGGAAAATGGATCTTTTACTTTCTTCTTACATAAATGCGATCCATCTTTTACACCAATTCAAATTGAACGTTTCAATCAGGGGCTAATTGTCGACACTTCATTTACTTTTGATGGTACCTGGACAAAAGGAACTATGGAATCAACTGTTATTGGCCCCGCGAAAGACTGGAAGAATTTCCACATGGAATGGCACCCCAATGAGACGCCATCTTATGATGAAGGTGGAGTTACAATTTATGGTTACGACACAATTGGTGTCAGAACTCCTTTATACACTGATTTAGCAAAAGGCACAATCAGTTCTGTTAATATAGATGCTAAACGTTTTCCATATTTGCAAATGCAATGGATAACAAAAGATGATTCCACAGGTACTGCTCCACAAATGGATTTCTGGAGATTGTATTATGACAAGGCTCCGGAAGCAGTGGTAAATCCTACAATTAATTTTGTAAAAACAAGAGACACTATTCTTTCGGGTGAGACTTTCAGTATGTCTGTTGCGGTAGAGAATGTAACACCAATAAATATGGATAGTCTTTTAGTACGTTTCATTATTAAAGATGCATCCAATAATATAACTATTATATACAAACGATTTGCTCCGCTACCCGGCAAGCAATCTATAAATATAAATTTTGATTATGACTTTGCCGGATTTAATTTCTTTGGCTTAAATTATATTACGGTTGAAGTTAATCCTGATGATGACCAACCGGAACAGTTTCACTTCAATAATTTTGCTGAATTTACATTATTTGTTGACCGAGATAAAATTAATCCGCTGCTGGATGTTACTTTTGACGGCAGACATATCACAGATGGTGAGTATGTTTCAGCAAATCCTGAAATATTATTCAGACTAAAAGATGAAAACAAATATTTAGCTTTAAATGACACTTCCGAGTTTTTAATATACATGTATTACCCGAATAATCCGACAGAGCCTGTCTTAGTTGCAAACAACCAAAGTGATGTAACCTATATTCCTGCAACGAATCTAAATAACGGCAAAACAAACGAAGCTCGTTTGATATATAAACCAACACTAGCTGATGGAACATACGAAATAAGAGCACAAGGTATTGACAGAAGCAAAAATGATGCAGGAAAATATGATTACAGAATAAAATTCAAGGTAGATTCTAAACCTTCTATCACCAATATTCTGAATTATCCAAATCCATTTTCTACATCTACACAGTTTGTGTTTACTTTAACCGGTGCTACCATCCCTGAGCAATTAATAATTCAAATTTTCAGTGCTACAGGGAAAGTTGTAAAAGAAATTACCCGTGAAGATTTAGGTAATTTGCATGTTGGCACCAATGTGACTGATTACAAATGGGATGGAACTGATAATTTTGGTGACAGACTTGCAAATGGTGTTTATTTCTACAGAGTGATGACCAGAAATTTAGATGGAACAACTACAGAAGTGAAACAAACTTCCATTGATAAATATTTTAAACATGGTTATGGAAAATTGTATATCATAAGATAGAAAAGTACATTTTCAATAAAAAAAAGCGGATTCATTTGAATCCGCTTTTTTTTATTCTATTTAAATTTAAATTCTTTCTTCATGCAATACAGCTCTTTTCACTAAAGGATTTTCGCGCATCTCTGTATATCCATTTCTAAAATTATAAATATCTATAGCAGTATAAATTGCTTTTCTGAAAGATGTCTCGTCGGCAATCCCCTTACCTGCAATATCTTCAGCCGTGCCATGGTCGGGTGAAGTACGTACCACTTCCAAACCTGCAGTGTAATTTGTACCGTCTTCAGCAGCAATATATTTAAATGGAATTAAGCCCTGATCATGATACATTGCTAAAATGCCATCAAATTTTTTATAATTGCATGATGCAAAAAATCCATCCGCAGCATATGGACCGAAGACAGTAATACCTGAATTTTTTGCTTCCTGTACGGCAGGTAAAATAATATTCACTTCCTCGTTACCAATCACACCACCGTCACCGGCATGCGGATTTAAACCTAATACCGCTATACGTGGCTTATCAATTCCAAAATCCTGAATTAAAGACGCATTCATTAACTGTAGTTTGCGAACAATTTTTTCTTTAGAAATTTTAGAAGCTACATCTTTGATAGCACTATGATTGGTAACTAATCCTACACGTAAATCTTCGGCTACCATGAACATCAGATTGTCTTTTGCTCCGAAAAAATTCATTAAGTATTCAGTATGACCGGCATAAGGAAATTGTTCAGAGTGCATCACTTTCTTATTGATTGGTGATGTCACCAATACATCAATCTGCTTAGATTTTAAGGCTTCACACGCTGCTTGTAGCGATTTCAGGGCATAATTACCTGTAATATCACTAGGTGCTCCGGGAGTAATCGGGAATTCTTCTTCCCAAACCGGAATAATATTTAAAGAATTGTGACTTAAATTATTGTATCCTTTAACCGAAGAATATTGAAATTTATCAATATTCAGCATCTTTTTGTAATAAGACAATACACGCGGATTGCCATATAAGATTGGGATAAAGTGTTTATAGAGTTGCTCGTCGGCAAACGTTTTCATGATGATTTCAGGACCAATACCCGCTACATCACCCAGCGTTATTCCTACTTTTCTTTTCTGATTTTGCATTGTCATCTTTGCACTGATTTTGTACAAATTTAAACAATAATCTGACACCATATGCAGTTGCCCACTTTCCACGGTAATTATATGGTGAAGAAATATATGCAGGTCCGGCAATATCGAAATGCATCCAGGGGTAATCTGTGAAATGTTCCAGAAACTTTCCGGCTGTAATGGCACCCGCATCCATCGGTCCTAAATTCTTTAAATCTGCAATATCGCTCTTCATATAATCTGCATATTCATCCCAAAGCGGAAATTCTACCGTTCTCTCACCGGTAGCATTTCCAGCTTTACGGATTTTCTTTTTAATTGACTTATCTGCTGTACCCATCACAACACTAGCCTCTTTTCCGATAGCACGCATTGCGGAACCGGTCAGTGTGGCAAAGTCCAGCACTAACTCAGGTTTATACCGCTTTGCATAATGCAAGGCATCTGCTAATATCAATCTACCTTCAGCATCGGTATCCAAAACTTCTACCGTAGTTCCGTCGTACATGGTAATTACATCACTCGGACAGATTGCTTCGTAACCCGGGCGATTTTCCACTGCCGGAATCAGGCCGACAATATGGTATGGCAAATTTGCTTTTGCAATTGCATACATTGCGCCAACAACAGCAGCAGAACCGGCCATATCCGATTTCATCATATCCATACTGTTTCTGGTAGGTTTTAAAGACAAGCCTCCGGTATCAAAGACTACGCCTTTGCCAACCAATACTAACGGTTTTTCATTTTTATGATTTGCCGGTTTATATTCTAAAATATTAAAAGTAGCCGGTGCAGAACTTCCTAAATTAACAGCAATTACGCCACCCATTTGTTCCTGTTCTATTTCTTTTTGATCTAAAACTGTTACACTAAAACCGGAAGCTTCTCCTATTTTCTGTATTTCTTTTGAATATTGTGTAGCCGTCAGAAAAGATACAGGTTCATTCACTAAATCTTTAGTAATACGGACACTCTCAGCTATTAAATTTAATTCATTAACTACTGATTCTTCCAGCAAAATAGGGTCAATATGAATCGTTAAGTTATAACCCTTAGGTTTGGTTCTGTATTTTAAAAATTCATAATCCGATAGATTAATACCGAGTAAGAGAGATGCAAGATGTTCTTGTTTAATATCACCTAATACTTCTATACTGACATCTGTTTCTTTATGTTCTTTGCATGTTTTATAGATGGTGTTTCCCTGAACGCGCAACTTCTCATGTATCCGGTCTGAATCAATATTCGTATCAATTTCCATTGGAAATAAGATGTATGTTTTCTGTTGTTTGCTGAAAGGAATAATCTGTAAACCATCATTTAATTTTTCCTGAATTGCTTTTTTCTCTTCAATATCAAAAAACGGCAAGATATTCAGGTTCACTTTAGTGAAAATAACAAGGATAGCTCTTTTAGGAGGTTTGGTGGAAATCTGTAACATAATATATATCTTTAGGGTTCTATGGTCTCAATAGTCTTAGTAGTATTCAAAATTATATCATTTACCTAAAAAAAGTAAGAACAAATGTCGAATTTTGTGACAGCCTTAAAATCGTATGGTCAGCACTTTTTAAAGGATAAATTGGTGTTAAACAAGATATCAGACCTCGTAAAAAGATATCATAATACTGAAAAAATCATGGAAATAGGACCTGGAATGGGTGCGCTAACTGATTTTTTAATGAAGGACTTTGAACATGTGACATGCGTAGAAGTAGACAATCGCTGTGTTCAACACTTAAATACAAAGTATGCTGTTCATAGAGATAAAATTGATATAATAGAAGCAGATTTCTTAAAACTGAATTTATCTCAATTTTTACAATCGCAAACTGCTGTTGTAGGGAACTTTCCATATAACATATCCTCACAGATTGTATTCAGCATCTTGGATCATTATGAACAGATTCCTTTTATGGTTGGTATGTTTCAGAAAGAAATGGGTCATCGCATCGCATCCCGGGAAGGCTCAAAAGAGTACGGTGTTATAAGTGTATTTGCACAATTATTATACGATGTAAAAATGGAATTTGATATTCCTCCGGAAAGTTTTTCACCACCACCAAAGGTGATGAGCAGCGTAATTTCCATGCGGAGAAAAGATAATATCCATTTAGATTTTGATGTTAAATTGTTCAAAAATATTGTAAAAGCAGGTTTTAATCAACGCAGAAAAATGTTGCGCAATGGTCTGAGTGGTATTGCATCCAAAGAATTATTGCAGCAGGAAATTTTTCAAAAACGGGCGGAACAACTCAGTGTAACTGATTTTATTAATTTGACAAAAATGATTGCGAAATCAAATGAATAAAAAAATTTTAATAACTGCTGATATCGATAATTACATTCAACATAGATTTGAAGAATTAGGTTATTGTGTAGATGTAAAACCTAATATTGAACGTACGGAACTATTAGCTATTATTAGCACTTACGAAGTTTTAATTATTACCACTTACACAAAAGTTGACAAAATACTGATTGACACTGCAAGCAATTTAAAAATAGTTGGTCGAGTTGGAAGTGGAATGGAAAACGTAGACATCGAATATTGCAAACAAAAAAAAATAGCGTGCCTTAATTCGCCAGAAGGAAATGGAAACGCTGTAGGTGAACATTGTCTGGCAACATTGTTGAATTTATTAAACAATATAAACAAAGCTAATAATGAATTAAAAAACAATCTATTTTTGCGAGAAGAAAATCGTGGTGAAGAATTAGACGAAAAAACTATTGGCATTATTGGTTATGGACACACGGGACAAGCTTTTGCAAAAAAACTACGTGGCTTTGAGGTAAATATTTTAGTATATGATAAATACAGGGAAGCGCTTGATACGTTTGTGAGGAATGTAAGTTTAGATGAATTGCAAATGAGTAGTGATATCATTAGTTTTCACGTACCATACAACAAAGAAACACATCACTATTGTGATGCTGCTTTTTTAAAAAAATGCACAAAACATCCAATTATTATAAATACTTCGCGTGGTGCTGTTATAAACACAATAGATATTTTAAATGGATTGGAAACAAAAGATATTACTGGACTTTGTATCGATGTTTTTGAAGATGAGCCAATTACTAAAAATAAGATTCATACAAATGAAACCTATCAAAAATTATTTTCATATAAGAATGTAATTGCCACGCCACATATTGCAGGCTGGACACACCAGTCAAAATACAAATTATCAAAAATTTTGATGGATAAGATAGAGTTGTTTCTGTAATACCGAAAAGGTTTGCCATGCCTTAGCTTTGCTTATCCTTTTAGCGTTTTGCATTTCGTTTATTTTCCAACCACCACACTATACCAACGCTTGCCAGTAAAATGTAAAATGGCATACTTGGTAATCTATAGCGTGCGTATGAAATGATGCCGCTGATTAACGCAAAATAACCTGCAGAACCTAATAAAAACAACATTAGTAAAGTTTGCTTTTCTTTTATCATTCGCCAGATTCCAAAAGCTGCAAAGAAATAAACAATTGCTAAAAACACCGCAACAAACAATCCTAATAAAACTTCATAAATTGTTTTTTCTGCAAAGAATTTTTTTACCAATGCCACAACACCTTTATTGTATTTATCTTCTTCACTGAATTTCTTTGCAGGAATATGCAGCACTTCCGTAAGGCTTTGTGTTCCGACACTTAAATGTATTTTTAGTGTTCCAATTAAATGTGTCTTTAAATAATCCGTAAAATGTGCCTTCAATATTTTATTTGCCAATTCACCATCGTACTTTTCCTTATCAAAGGGATTTGAATTTGGCGTCCAACCCATTTTTTGTAACTCAATTTTAAAGTTTGCATTCACAGAGTCTATAGGTTGTTTCAATCGTTTCGATTCATAATAACTTGCATTCCAAAAGAGTAAATTATACCCTTTAATGTTTGACAAAGCAAAGTGATTATATTCACTATAATTTCTTAAACACCAGGGTGCAATTGCGACAAAATATGCAACCATCAGAATAGCTGAAACTTTGATTCCACTTTTCCAGTCTTTAAAATACCACATCAATGTAAACAGAAAAATGCCTGCAATATAATATTGTGAAATCGGTCGAATCAATGTACTGATTCCGTAAATAATTCCTGTTAAAATAAAAAACCTGATACTCGAAGTTTTTATTGCTTTTATATAAAATAATAAAGCAGCGAGAAATATGGTTGTATAAATAGTTTCCGTTAAAATGTAATAAATATAAATGGTATGATGTAAATCCAATGAAAATAAAACCGCCGCGACGAATCCTGTTTTTTCAGAAAATAATTCTTTGCCAATTTTGTACAATAAAACAATGGAAATTAAATTCAAAAAGATTTGTACAAAGATTGCAGTGTATGGCTGACTTCCAAAGATGGCATAAATAATGGAAACAAAAAACGGATAACCGGGAGTCCGGAACGCATCGCCACAAAATGTAAAATAATCTTTGATGCACAATGCTAAATTATGATACCCTAAGGAATCAAAAATTAATATTTGTTTTTGGACTACTAAATCATTCCAAGGCTGAAAACGAACGAAAATCAGTATTCTAATGATAAAAGAAAACAGTAATAACCACCAAATCTTCTTAGGCAATGCAAAAAAGTCAGTTTTTTCTTCAATCATGACGTAAAAATAGGCTTTTATATCAAAAGCTAAAAATCGGTTAAAAATTGCGTTTTGTCGAAAAAATGCATAAATTTGCACATAAGGCACGTCTCAATCGGGGCGTGTCTATTTTTTTCAATTAAAAATAAAAGTTATGTCTGAGATAGTATATGTGACAGAAGATGGTTTGGCGAAGATGAAAGAAGAATTAGCACACTTAGTTGCAATTGAACGTCCAAACGCGTCAAAGGCAATTGCGGAAGCGCGTGAAAAAGGTGATTTATCAGAAAATGCAGAATACGACGCGGCAAAAGAAGCACAAGGCTTACTGGAATTGCGTATTAGAAAATTAGAAGCAGAAATTGGTAATGCACGCGTGCTGGACGCATCAAAAATAGATATTTCAAAAGTTTCTGTTTTGTCGAAAGTGAAAGTGCTGAACCTCAAAATGAAAAAAGAATTTACCTACCATTTAGTTTCAGAAAAGGAAGCCGATTTAAAGCAATTAAAAATTTCGGTAAAATCACCAATTGGTGCAGCATTGCTGGGAAGAGTTAAAGGCGAAAAAGTTACTATACAAATTCCTGCAGGTGCTATGGAACTGGAAGTATTGGATATTT
Organism: Chitinophagales bacterium; assembly: GCA_046329785.1. Lineage (GTDB taxonomy): Bacteria > Bacteroidota > Bacteroidia > Chitinophagales > JADIYW01 > JADJSS01. Next base: position 199,759 of record JAXLTZ010000003.1, on the reverse strand, counting down.
CAATATAGTAGTAAAATGCAATAATATTTTTCACTAAGTTCGAAATAATAAAAGTGGTATGACAATTTTCACTAAAATTATTAACGGTGAAATTCCGTGCTATAAGATTGCGGAAGATGAAAATTATTTCGCTTTTTTAGACATTCGTCCGTTGAACGCAGGACACACACTCGTTGTTCCAAAAAAAGAAACAGATTACATTTTTGACTTAGAAGATGAAGAATTAAAAGGCTTGATAGTCTTTGCAAAAAAAATTGCTATTGCTATCAAAAAATCTATTGAATGCGAGCGCATTGGAATGACAGTTATCGGCTTAGAAGTACCGCACACGCATATTCACTTATCTCCTATCAATTCGGTTCACGACTTAGATTTCAGAAATACCAAAGAAATTTCTAAAGAAAAGATGCAGGAAATTGCGGATAAGATAAAATCGAATTTGTAAGAATAAATCCGTCATAGCGAGGCACAGCTTTTCCCGATTGTTTCGGGAAAGCAATCTGCTCAATTTACTTAGTTGTATTTATATTTTCTATTTCCGGAACTCCTTTCACTTCGTAAAAATTCAACGCCTTCAATTTCTCTATTTCTGTTTTATTGACACGTACATAAAAATGTCTTCCATTCGGGCAATTACAAGCCTCACATGAAATCAGTCCTTCTTCAAAAGAAGATTTTATTTCTAGGATATTAATTTCTTTTCCTAAAAGTTCGCTTTTAACTGCTCCTAAGATTTGTTCTTCTGTAGGTTTTGCAAACCAATTAAACTGCCATGGGTTTTCACATTTAGTTTCATCATATTGCATCCAAGCTTCGTTAGTATTCAATTTATAGGTGGTTTCAACGGATGTTTTCTTTGAACAATGTTTCTTCTTCTTGCAACATTTTCCAAATGAAATCAAAGTCGCAAATATCAAACTGAGAAATATTATCTTTTTCATTTGTTTATTCTTATTTTTTTATTGGAGCAAATGCCTGCCTGTTGCAGACAGGGAATTCGCTAATAATCACTAATGTTTGTTAAGCAAACTATTATGCTCATTTCATCGTAAATTTATTGCAAATGTCAAGCCAATTTACTGTTTAAATACAGATACCGTGCTGCCAACTTCTACTCTTGCTTGTCTGCCCATAAAAACAGCCCGATTATCCGGAATATGCCCTGACGGAAAATTAAAACAAATAGGATAATCATATTCTGCAACATGCTCTGCGATAATTTCTTCCGCAGTTTTACCAAATGGAATCGTATTGTCTTTCATGTCACTTAATCCACCAACAACCAGACCCGCCAGGTTTTTCAACTTTCCTGCACGTTTCATTGCCATCATCATTCGATCAATATGATATAAATATTCATCTAAATCCTCCAGAAACAAAATCTTATTGTGAGTATCTAAAATAGTTTTAGTGCCTAATATGGAATATAAAATAGATAAATTACCACCAACCATATCGCCCTGCATGCGTCCTTCTTTATTTAACGGATGTGGTCCAAATGTATATTCTAACATTTCACCGAACAAAGCATGTTTTAATGACTGGACGGCATCCGCTGTATTGCCCGGAAAAGAAATCGGCATCGTTGCATGTAATGATTCTATACCAATATTACAACTTAAATGTATATGCAGATAAGTAATATCCGAAAACCCAACTATCCATTTCGGGTTTTGCATAAATGCACTGAAATCCAGATTATCCATAATTCGGACTGTACCATAGCCTCCGCGTGCTGCAATAATTGCTTTGATGTCTTTATCATTCAACATCTTTTGAAAATCAGCTTGCCGCTCTGCGTCAGTACCGCCGTATTGATTATCTTCTTTTCCAACAGTACTTCCCACCACAACATTCAAACCCCAGCTTTCGAGAGTATCAATAGCTGCTTGTATTTCACTTATCGAAATTTTACGCGCAGGGCATGTAATCCCTACTGTATCACCTTTTTTAAGGAATGGCGGTCGTATCATACTGTAAAAGTAAAAAGGAATAAGGATATAAAGCAAAAAAGTTCATGTATTCTTATTTTTGGCTTTTGACTTATAACTCATACCTTTGCACTATGTCAGAACCAAAACGATATACGATAACAGCAGCATTACCTTACGCAAACGGACCTTTGCATATTGGTCATTTGGCAGGTGCCTATATTGCAGCTGATATTTATGCACGTTATTTACGTTTACAAGGCAAAGATGTGATTTTTGTGTGCGGCAGCGACGAACATGGTGCAGCGATTACTATTAAAGCAAAAAAAGAAAATACTACACCAAAAGAAATTGTCGATAAATATCATGCAATTATCAGAGATAGCTTTGAAAAATTTGGAATCTCATTTGATATCTATCATCGTACATCAGAACCGATTCACTATGAAACTTCACAGGATTTCTTTAGAATATTGAATGACAAAAACGCATTTGAGATTATTGAAAGTGAACAATATTTTGATGAGGAAGCCAAGCAGTTTTTAGCCGACCGGTATATTATGGGCACTTGTCCTAAATGCGGTAATGAAAATGCGTATGGCGATCAATGCGAAAAATGCGGTTCAAGTTTAAATCCCACAGATTTAATACATCCAAGATCAACCTTAACGAGCTCAACTCCTGTGTTGAAAAAAACCAAACACTGGTTTTTAAAATTAGATGCTCAACAAAAAGGTATTGAAGATTGGTTTGATAAAACTTCTAAAGAAAATAATTGGAAAGCGCATGTAGTAGGACAATGCAAAAGCTGGTTGAATGACGGGTTGAAACCGCGTGCCATGACTCGCGATTTGGATTGGGGAATTCCGGTACCAACCGAAATTGAAGGTAGTGAAGGCAAAGTATTATATGTTTGGTTAGATGCACCGATTGGTTATATTTCAGCAACTAAGCAATTATTCAAAGAAATTGAAAGCGGGAAAAATGAATTTTCATATCCAAATAATTTTTCTTCTCTATTAAAAGATAAAAAAGCGGATGACTGGAACAATTATTGGAAGGATAAAGAAACCGAACTGATACATTTTATTGGCAAAGACAATATCGTCTTTCATTGTATTACGTTTCCGGCAATTCTGAAAGCAACTGAACAATATATTTTACCAAGCAATGTTCCTGCTAATGAATTTATGAATTTAGAAGGCGATAAGATTTCTACATCTAGAAACTGGGCAGTTTGGCTACATGAATATTTACAGGATTTTCCAGGAAGAGAAGATGAATTACGTTATTGTTTAATTGCAAACATGCCTGAAAACAGAGATTCTGAATTTACATGGCAGGATTTTCAAAATAGAGTGAATAGTGAATTAGGAAATAACTTAGGCAATTTTATAAAACGTGTCTCTGATTTATTGCATAAATTTTATGATGGTGTTGTGCCACAAATTGATGAAAATTATAAACGCAGTGAAAGTGTAATTTATGATTTAGACTCAAACGTGATAGGAGTACATTTAATTAATGAAACAATAATAAACCTTTCTAATATCATCGAACAGTTTTCTTTTAAAGAAGCATTACGGCAAATAATGTTTTTGTCAAGTGTAGGAAATAAATATTTGCAAGATAATGAACCATGGAAATTAATTAAAACAGATGAACAACGAGTAAAAGAAGTAATGCATATTGCTACGCAATTAGTTGGTGCAATAACATACTTAATGAAACCATTGCTGCCTAAAACAGCAAATAAGATAGAAGCTATTTTTAATATTATTGAACCGATCAGTAATGGAATATTAAATGATACAATTTTTATTCCATCTGGTACAAAAATAAATCCATCCCAAATTTTATTTCCAAAGATTGAAGATGAGCAAATTGCTTTTCAAATGGAGAAATTAAATAAAAGTAAAGAGCAAGTTCAACAGATTTCTCCTGACGTCGAAATGACGAATACTATTCAACCTTTGAAATCTGAAATTACTTATGATGATTTTTCAAAATTAGATGTAAGAACAGGAAAAATCTTGGAAGCTGAGAAAGTACCAAAAGCAGATAAGCTATTGAAATTATTGGTAGATATCGGTATAGAACAACGTACTATTGTTTCCGGTATTGCAGAACATTTTTCACCGGAGGAAATTATCGGAAAAGAAGTTGCCGTGCTGGTAAATCTTGCTCCGAGAAAATTAAAAGGCATAGAAAGCAACGGCATGATTTTAATGGCAGAAGATGCCAACGGGAAATTATATTTTGTAAATGCCACAGGTGTTGACGTAGGCAATGTAATTAAATAATCCGGTCCCTTAGTTCAATGGATAGAACAGCAGTTTCCTAAACTGTTAATGCAAGTTCGATTCTCGCAGGGACTACAAAAGTTATATTGTGGTAATAAAAAAAGTAGTTTTATAAACTCTTAATGCAAGTTCCCTGCCCGAATGAATTCGTTCAGGCGGGGATTCTCGCAGGGACTACTAACTCAATGAATGGAAATGTATAGCAGTAGTTATGGAATTAAATGTATTATTTCTTTTTTTACTTTTTGCTGTTGCATTTCTGTATGCATCTGTCGGACATGGCGGAGCAAGTGGCTATTTGGCGTTAATGGCATTATTTAATTTTGCACCACCGGTTATGAAATCATCTGCATTATTACTGAATATTTTTGTTTCGTTTATTGCATTTGTTCAATATTATCGCGGCGGATATTTTAAATGGAAATTATTTTTACCATTTGCTGTTACTTCCATTCCTGCAGCATTTATTGGTGCTTTCATTACAGTAGACGCTGTTATTTACAAAAAAATACTTGGTATAATCTTAATTTTTCCGATACTTAGATTATTGGGTTTATTGAACACAGAGAGTGATGAATTAAAAGATACAAATATTGTCATTGCATTAATTACCGGATTAATAATCGGATTTCTTTCAGGCTTACTAGGCATTGGCGGGGGCATTATTTTAAGTCCTGTTATTTTATTACTGCACTATGGAAATATGAAACAGACAGCAAGCGTATCTGCATTATTTATTTTTGTAAATTCAATTGCAGGTTTCACAAGCCTTTTATCCAAAGGAATTACCATTGAGAAAGCTGTTTATATATGGTTATTGGTTGCTGTTACAGGTGGGTTGCTCGGTGCTTATTGGGGAAGTAAAAAATGGAATAACCTATGGTTAAAAAGAGTGCTGGCAATTGTTTTATGCATTGCAAGTTTCAAACTTATATTCTCTTAATATGATAAATTCAATAACGGATGAATTCGGCAGAACATTTAAAACATTACGTGTAAGTTTAACAAACACCTGTAATCTGGCATGCAGTTATTGTGTGGATATATCTGAAACAAAGAAATCAAAAAACTCCGAACAAAAGGTTTTAACCACTGAACAATATATTCAACTAATCCAAATTTTACATAATATACTTTCTTTAGAAACTGTACGATTAACAGGTGGTGAACCTACTTTATACAAAGAATTAATTCCTTTAATTAATGGTATAAAGAATACAGGAATTAATCAAATAAAAATGACATCAAATGCAACGCAGCTGGATGCAATTAATTTAAAAAATGCAGGACTCTCTTCTGTTAATATTTCATTAGATGCAATAGACGATAATATCTCTTTCAATATTAGCAAACGAAGAAAATTACAGCAAACACTTACTAATATTGAAAAGGCAATAGGCACAGGTTTGCAGGTAAAGATTAATTGCGTCGTGATGAAGGGTGTAAACGACAATCAATTGCTGAAAATATTTGAATATGGTAAAAAGAGAAATATCAGTGTTCGTTTTTTGGAATTGATGCAAATGGGACATTTACATCATAATTATAAAGAATATTTTATTTCTGAAAAAGAGATTATTAAAACAATCAATGCACATTACGATATTACGCCATTGAACCGGGATATAAATGCAACAGCAAAGTACTGGATAACAAATGACGGATATAAATTTGGAATTATTGCAAACGAATCAGATCCTTTTTGTAATGATTGCAATCGCTTGAGACTGGACAGTTATGGTAATATTTATGGCTGTCTAAGTAACAATCATCCTATAAATATTTTAGGTTGTTTAGACAATGAAGAAGAACTGAAAATAAGATTAGTGAATGCGTTAAGTCAAAAGAAAACAAAATTTTCCGGCAGTGCTTTATCTATGTTACACATTGGCGGTTGATTAAATACTTTCTGAACCTATCCAAGAATATTGACCATTCTCATAATTTTCTTTTTTCCATACCGGAGCTTTCTGTTTAATTTCATTCACTATCCATTCCACTGCTTCAAAAGATTGTGCCCGATGTTTACAAGAGACAAACACAAACAAAGAAATTTCCCCTGCTTTTATTAACCCCAAACCATGATGCATATGCATGCAAATCATATCAAATTTTCCAAAGGCATCTTCACGGACGCTTTCAAAAACTTTTTCTGCCATCTCCTTGTGTGCTGAATATTCAATACTTGAAACTGTTGTATTTTTTTTATCGTCTTTTCTCACTTGACCCAAAAAAATAGCATGTGCGCCAATATCAGTCTTAGTGCTATGTTTGGCAATAGAATTACTGATAAAGTCCGGAGTTATTGGACCTATCATTAAAACCATATGTTTCTTTTTTTTCTTTACGCTCATTGTGGTACTTTTTTATCCGCCCGCAAAAGGTGGCAGAAATGACACTTCATCACCGTCCTTTAATTTTTTTTCACCAGTTATGATTTCCTGATTTACAGCAATCTTGTATGTATAATTTTTTAATGCCGGAAAATCTTTTCGCAGTCTCTGATTGAGTTGTTCTACATTACCTGATTTCATAACGAATTCAATATCTGAAACTCCGATTACATCTGTCAGTACGCCAAAAAACAATAGTTTAAGTTCCATAAAATTAAATTTACCAAAAATAAAATTCCACTTTTGTATTTTCTTTCAATATATGGGTTTCTTCAGGATGTACAGCAATTCCATCTGAATATAAAGTTGCAGCAATATCACCACTTGTGTTCATTCTGTTTGAAACAAGTCCGGCATTATTATCCTTCGTCACCATTTTACAAGGAAAGTATTCTGTGAATTTTGATTTTTTATTTTTTTCGTTAAACAAAGGGAAACACAAAGGTGCTGTTTTTTCCATATTAAAACATTTCCGAAGGAAAGGTTCAATAAAAACTTTATATCCAACCTGTACAGAAACCGGATTACCAGGCAATCCGAATACAGCACCACCATTTGGAAGTTTACCAAACCATAATGGATTTCCAGGTTTTATACGCACGCGGTGAAAGATTTCCTGAACACCTAATGACATTAATACTTCAGGAACATAATCCGCTTCACCTTTAGAAACACCCCCTGACAAGATTAAAATATCTGCATTCAAAAAATCAGATAAAACTTTTTGCAAAATTGATTTATCATCTTTTATCAAAACATATTTCACATCATTTACATTATATTGTTTTAAGAAATTTTTTAAGGAATAAGAATTGGAATCTCTAATCTGATGAGGAAAAATAGAGTAACCAACATTCACAATTTCATTTCCAGTAGAAACAATTACAACACTTGGTAATTTATACACCTTTATTCTTGCTTTACCAGTAACTGCTAAAACAGCAATAGACAATGCGTTTAGTTTTATATTTTTTTCAAGAATTAATTCATCCTTTTTATTGTCTTCACCTTTTGGTGCAATATTTTGTTTTGGCAAAACCTGATGAATTAAAAATTCAACCTCCCCGTTTTTTTCCGCAGCATCCTCAAACCGGACAACAGCATCTGCGCCTTCAGGCACCGGTGCACCTGTCATTATTTTTATGCAAGTGCCTGTAGTAACAACTTGTGTAGAAATATTACCTGCATGCATTACACCGATTAATTGTAATATAGTTTGTTTGTCATTATTGAAATCAGATGACAATACAGCGTAACCGTCCATCGTGGCTCTGTTGAATGGAGGGTAATCTCTGTCGGCAAAAATATCTTCTGCTAAAATCCTGTTCAATGCATCATCTATAGAAATCTCTTCTGTACCAAAACTCCTTGTTTGTTCACTAATTAATCGTTGTGCTTCTTCAATTGAAATCATACATTATTTCGCATCATGATTTTCACCTAATAACATATTTCTTGCATGAAAGACAGCAGGCAAAATCGCTTCTAATGATTCTTTTGCACCATTAGAACTGCCGGGCAGTGTAATAATTAATGTTTGTTTTATCGTTCCGGCAATAGAGCGTGACATCATTGCTAAAGGTGTACGCATTTGTCCATGTACACGCATTGCCTCTGAAATACCTTCCGCTTCTTTTTCAATAATAGATTTCACAACTTCAACTGTATTATCACGTGGTCCCAAACCTGTGCCGCCTGTTGTAAAGACGAACGGAATATCTTGCCTTACCCATTTCAGTAGTTGCTGTTTTATTTGTTCCGGTTCATCCGGTAAAATAGCATATTGTGTGACTTCAGTGTTGTACTTGCTCAATATTTCTTTTACTATTAAACCTGAATTATCTTTTCTTTTACCTTCAAATGTACTATCAGAGCAAACCAACACGGCTGCATTTTGTTTTTCAGTAAAAAACTTTTGCTTGTCAGTTTTACCACCTTTTTTTTCTATTAGTTTAATAGAAGAAATCTCAAGTTCAACATCATTTAGTGGTTTTAATAAGTCATAAATAGTCAGTCCGCAAACAGAAACTGCAGTTAATACTTCCATTTCAATGCCTGTACGCCCGATAGATTTGCCTTCTGCTTTTATTAATATGCCAAACTTATTATTTCCTGGAAGATATTCATATTTTTCATCAGGAGTAATGATTTGAAATTCGATAGCCATACCATCGATAGAAACAGGATGACAATGTGGTATCAGATGTTGTGTATTTTTAGCTGCCAGAAGTCCTGCTGCTCTTGCCACATCAAATAAATTACCTTTTGGCAGCGCATTATCTTTAATCAGGTTTAAAGTTGCTTCAGAACAAATAACAAATCCAACAGCTTTTGCAGTACGTAATGAAATCTGTTTTGACGTGATATCTCTCAATGTTGTATTTTATTTTTGTAAAATTATTTCTTTTATTTTAGTTTCGCTCCCTGTTCTATCCAGGCACCAATTATATCACGCTCTTCCTGTGTCATATTTGTTTCATTATTCTGTGGCATCGTTTTCGTAATAACCACACGCTGCATAATTTTATCTTTCAGTTTTACAATATCTTCCGGAGTCTCATACACTACACCGTTCGGTGGCGCAGCATATGTTTTATTTGTTGGTTTAGTTGAGTGACAAGCCACACACCTTTCCTGTATTATCGGATACACCTCGCTCATAGTAATTACTCTGCTATTCTTTGCACCTGATGTTTGTGGAGATGTTATATAAGCAACTGCTAATAGTATTAATGCAGAAACAGGCATAACCCATACGCTCATTTGGCCTTTTTCTCTCAAATTCAACCAGTGCTTCAACCCTGCCAAGCCTAAAGAAATAACTGCCAATACCAGCCAGGCATGTTTGTTTCCAAATGTACTGGGGAAATGATTGCTAATCATCACAAACAATACCGGTAATGTAAAATAGTTATTATGTAATGATCGTTGTAAAGCTTTTTTACCTAATGTCGGGTCTAAAGGTTTATTATCCTTTGCAGCTTTTACCATAGCTTTCTGTGAAGGGATAATCACAAAAAAAACATTGGCCACCATGAGAGTGCCAATCATTGCTCCAAAATGAATATATGCTGCACGGCTGCTGAAAACACAGCTATAAAAATATGCAAAGCAGGCCAGAATAATAAAACCAATAACAGCAAACCAAACAGTTTTATTTATTAACGGAGATTTACATAACACATCATAAATTATCCATGCTACAATAAATGAACCAATACCGATGCATATTGCAGTCAACGAACTTACATCCAACACATGTTTATCAATTAAAAATGCTTTGGCATTAAAATAATACACCACACATAAAAGAGTAAATCCTGAAAGCCATGTAAAATAAGCTTCATATTTAAACCAGTGCAAATTTTTAGGAATTTCTTTTGGAGCTATCTTATATTTTTCAAGATAATAAAACCCGCCGCCATGAACAGCCCATAGATTTCCTGCCAATTCATCCCGCACATTTTCTGTCCTGTTCAATGCATTTTCTAACCAGACAAAATAAAAGGAAGCGCCAATCCATGCAATACCAAAAGTAATGTGCATCAAACGAACTACCATATTCAACCACTCCATCAGATGAGCTTCATATATAGTTCCCTTTACGAGAAGCCATGTTAAAAAAAGAATGGAAATAACAACGATAAGTATAGATGCATATATAAAACCCTGAATACTGTTTAAACGCTCTTTGTATTGTTCACTAATTACTCTATCCGGAATATTATTATCATCTGTATGACTTAATGTCATTTTCCTCAAATGATACGATAAACCTGCCAGCAATAATAAAACCAACACCAGAAAACCAAATAAGAAGAATAGAATATTGTTCAGCATAAGTCTTCGCCTTAAAATCCTCAATTTAAAATTTTGTTTTGTATTTTTAACCATTAAATCCAACAAATCCTAAAAATAATTTCAGTTGATAGCCATTCGTAGTAACCATATTATTTTACCTGAAGGAATGAAACCGGCTGTCATTATTCTTGACAATGGAGTTATTTCAGATATCGTAAATGAAATTCCGGCTGATTTTAACGGAGAATTTATTGATGCATCCGATAAGATAGTAATGGCAGGTATTATTGACCCACATGTACATATTAATGAACCCGGCAGAACGGAGTGGGAAGGATTTGACACCGCAACAAAATCTGCTATTGCAGGTGGTATTACTACGTTAGTAGATATGCCATTAAATTCTGCTCCCGTCACAACTTCAGGAAAAGCTTTCGGGGATAAAATATCGGCAACAAAAAATAAACTGCACACAAATGTTGGGTTTTGGGGAGGTGTAATTCCGGGGAATATAAATGAACTGGAAGTATTAATCGATAAAGGTGTCTTAGGGTTCAAAGTATTCCTTACTCATTCCGGAATTGATGAATTTCCAAATGCAACTGAAGAAGATTTACGAAAAGCAATGCCACTACTGGCAAAATACAATCTGCCTTTATTAGTTCATGCTGAGCTAAGCGATGATGAGCATCCGTGTACAGGTAGCCCGAACATCTATAAAAATTACCTGGCAACCCGACCGGAGAAATGGGAAGACAATGCTATCGCTATGATGATACGTTTATGCGAAGAATTTAGTTGCCCGATACATATTGTACATTTGTCGTCGGCAAATTCAATAACGCAAATTAAAGATGCTAAAGAAAGAAATTTACCTATAACTGTTGAAACAGGACAGCATTATCTTTATTTTTCCGCAGAAGAAATTCCGGACGGACAAACACAATATAAATGTGCACCACCTATCCGCGAAAAAGAAAACAATGAACAACTTTGGAATGCATTGCAAAATGGCATTATTGATTTTGTAGCCACCGACCATTCGCCAGCAACACCTGACTTAAAAGAGTTGAAAAGCGGCAATTTTATGAAAGCCTGGGGAGGCATTGCATCTATACAGTTTGCATTACCTGTTTTATGGACAGCAGCTAAAAAAAGAAATTGTAATTTTACAGATATAGCAAAATGGTTAGCGGAAAATCCGGCGAAACTCATAAGAAAGGAAACTACCAAAGGAAAAATAGCCAAAGGATATGATGCAGATATAGTCATATGGAGTGATACAGCATTTAAGGTAACAGAAGATACCATTTACCATAAACATAAAATTACACCATATATAAACGAAACACTATATGGTGTAGTAGAGCAAACATTTTTAGGTGGAATAAAAGTATATGACCGCCATCATTTTACAGCACCCGGTAAGGGAAAAATAATATACAGGTAGAAATGAGTGATAACTTGCAAAGAGCAAAAAAGATTTTAGTTCGAATCAACGAACTGGCATCTATAACTGAAGAACATGGCTGTGTCACCAGAACATATGGTTCTCCTGCATTCATTAAAGGACAATCATTGGTAAAAACATGGATGGATGAAGCTGGTTTGCAAACTTCTATTGACGCTATTGGTAATGTACGGGGTAAATTAGTTAGCAATTATAAAGATGCTAAAACATTTGTCATAGGTTCACATATAGACACGGTTGTAAATGCAGGCAAATTCGACGGCCCTCTTGGTGTTATCATGGGTATTGATTTACTTGATAGCCTCTCTCAATCAAAAATCACAATACCTTTCAATATAGAACTGATTGCTTTTTGTGATGAAGAAGGTGTACGCTTCCAGACTACTTTTTTGGGGAGCAAAGCAGTATCCGGAACTTTCGACAAAAATATTTTAGAAAAAAGAGATATAAATGAAATAACACTGAAAGAAGCTATTCAGTCAATAGGTGGTGATGCTACTAAAATAGATAAAGAAGCCATTCCTGGAGACAAATGGCTGGGATATTTTGAAATACATATCGAGCAAGGACCTGTATTATATCAGAAAAATATTCCCGTGGCTTTAGTTACTGCCATTGCCGGTCAATGCCGCGCAGAAATAACCTTTACAGGAGTAGCAGGACACGCGGGAACAGTCCCAATGGATATGCGTAAAGATGCATTATGTTGTGCATCAGAATTTGTACAGGCTACAGAAGCATTCGCATTTACACATAAAGACCATTTAGTGGCAACTATTGGTAAACTGGATATCATCCATGCAGCAAGCAATGTTATACCAGGTAAAGTAGTATGTAGTCTCGATATAAGAAGTGCAGATGAAACAGTCTTAAAATCATCCATCGAATCGATAAAAAGAAAATGTGAGGAAATTTGTGATGCAAGAAATATTATAATGACATGGAAAGAAATTTTGCGAACTCAGCCTGTTATCTGCGATAAAGGCTTAAGTACATTATTAACGCAATCAATAACGGAAAAAAATTATGAATTAGTATCTTTGGTTAGCGGTGCCGGGCATGATGCAGTTCCTATTTCTGAAGTAGCTCCTGTATCCATGTTGTTTGTGAGATGCTTTGAAGGCATTAGTCACAATCCACTGGAAAATGCAGAAGTGAAAGATATCGCTGCTGCTGTTGAAGTATCGGATCATTTTTTAAACCAACTTATCTTAAACAATATATAAATGGAAATATCAGCATTAACAAGAAGTGTGGTCAAACGCAGTCACGCCATTATAGCACCGGATGGTTATATTAACAGCAATGTACCCGGCTGGTCGGATTGCACTGTCAATGTAATTATAAACGAGCAAATGGGAGCACGCTTTTGCCAGACATTAATTACAGCTACAACAGCTACTAAACTATCAGGAAATACAGAAGCATCACAAATCTTTTTTTATGTGATAAAAGGAAAAACGAGTGTAACAATCGATAAAGACAAAAAAGATTTAACACAGGGACAGTTTGTATATGTGCCAATTGGTAAACAATATTTGTTTGACAAATTTAAAAAAGATACGCAAATCCTTACCTTTCATAAAGTATATGAAAAGCTGGAAGGTTATGCAACACCTAAAACAATTTTTGGCGATGCCGCAAAAGTAAAAGGACCTGAATATCTAGGCGACCCGGCATTAAGACTACAGGTATTATTACCGGAGAATTTTTCTTTTGATATGGCCGTAAATATTTTTACTTATGATAGCGGAGGCCATCTCCCGATGGTTGAAACACATATTATGGAACATGGGTTGATTTATTTGCAAGGTCAAGGTGTATATATGCTCGACCAAGAATGGTACCCAATCAAAAAGGGAGATTCCATCTGGATGGCACCATATTGCCAGCAATGGTTTACTGCCATGGGTAAAGAACCGGCCGTATATATATATTACAAGAATGTAAACAGGTTTCCAACCACGGTTTAAGATGACAATACAGGAACTCAATCAATTAAATGAAACACTACTCCGTATAGAGTTGGAAAAATGTTGTGGTGCTGAAAAATGGATTGAAAAAATGCTATCTTCTTTTCCTGTTGCAGATGAAGAAGAATTATTAAACATGGCAGATGAAAAATGGGCAGAATGTTCAGAAGCAGATTGGCTCGAAGCATTTACCCATCATCCTAAGATTGGAGATATAGATGCTTTAAAGAAAAAGTTTGCAAGTACATCTGCCTGGGCTTCTAACGAACAATCAGGCGTTCAGTCAGCAACTGATACGATTATTGAAGCATTGGCAAAAGGTAATGCCGAGTATGAACATAAATTCGGGTTTATATTCATAGTTTGTGCTACGGGAAAATCAGCTGCTGAAATGCTGGAATTGTTGGAAGCGAGAATGCATCATACCCGAGAATATGAATTACACATTGCCGCAGCAGAACAGGCAAAGATTACACAATTACGATTAAAAAAATTACTCGCATGAGTTCAATCAGTACACATATATTAGATACCAGTAAAGGCAGTCCTGCACAGGATGTTCATGTTATATTATATCAGCAACAAGATAATGAATGGATAGAGATTGCTTCCGGAAAAACAAATAGTGATGGTAGAATTCCTGATTTACTGAGTAAAGAAACAATCATTAACTTGGGTATCTATAAATTAAAATTTGATACCCAACAATATTTTGATGCAGCATATCTTGAAACATTTTATCCTTATATAGAAATCATTTTTGAAATTAAAAAAGATGCACACTACCATGTACCATTATTACTGAACCCATTTGGATATTCCACCTATCGTGGTTCTTGATAATGAAATAATGAAGCAATATAATAATGAAATAATGTTCTTGTAAATAACTAATCAAATTGAAACGCATCAAACCGTAGAAGAGTTAGGGTTTTATTGTACGAAGAAATAGAAGTGAAATCAAACAAGCGTAACAATCAGCATTTGAGTTGATTTCATCTTCGGTTTCTTTTTTCCATAAAGAAAAAAGAAAATTTCCTTAGTACAATAAAAATGCTTTTTGGTTACTTTTTGGCATCAAAAAAGTAACAAGTAAAAAGATAATACTGTTGAATAATAGATAAGAATTGAAATATGAAAAGAATTCATGAAGAATTAAAAAAACTAGCCACTTTTTCCGCCAGCGAGAATCCATCAGTCACCAGAATACTATATTATAAAGAAGACTTAGCGGCACGTGCATATTTTATCGGACTTTGTAAAGAAGAAGGGTTGACTGTCAGAGTTGATGCCATTGGAAATACATTTGCCAGATGGGAAGGTACGCATCCGGAATTACCTGCAATAGGAACAGGTTCGCATATCGATGCCATACCTTTATCAGGACAATACGACGGTACAGTTGGTGTATTTGGTGGTCTGGCTGCCATCAGATATTTAAAAAGTATTGATTTCAAACCAACACGTTCGATTGAAATACTTTTATTTACAGCGGAAGAGCCGACCCGTTTTTTTATCGGCTGCCTGGGAAGCCGTATGCTAAGCGGACAATTAAAAGCACAAGACGCAGAAAAATTATCTGATAAAGATGGATTTTTTTTAAATGATGCAAGAGCACAGGCCGGATTTACAGGTGACTTAAACAGTGTGGTTCTCTCCAATGATTATTATCACGCATTTGTGGAATTACATATAGAACAAGGACCGCGTTTAGAGAAAGAAGGATTAGACATTGGTATCGTTACCAAGATTGCTGCACCGAGTTCTCTAAGGGTAAAGTTAACAGGAGAAGGCGGACATGCGGGAGCCGTATTGATGCCTATCCGTAAAGATGCCGGCGTAGCGGGTGCAGAAATTATGCTGGCAGTAGAGCGCATCGCAATTGAATCGGCAAGCGATGATACAGTAGCAACTACCGGAATATTTGATATCCTGCCGAGAGCAGTAAACAGTATTCCGAAAGAAGCTTATCTGGAAATTGATTTACGCGATACAAACATTGAAACAAGAAACAAAGCACTGAAAGATTTAGAGAATGAAATTGCAACAATCTGTAAACGTCGTAACATTCAATATTCTGTAGAGTTGGTTAATTGTGATCCTCCGGCAATTTGTGATGAAAAGATTATAAATATTGCAGAAAATGTGACACGAGAATTACAATACAGCTATAAAAAAATGGTAAGTTATGCCTACCACGATTCTTTGTTTATGGCACAGGTTTTTCCAACCACCATGATATTTATTCCGAGTAAAGGTGGTGTCAGTCACAGACCTGATGAATACAGCTCACCGGAAGAAATTGAAAAAGGTGTCATGGTGTTAGCGTTGACGTTGAAAAAGTTGTCTGCTGGTGTATAATTCTTTTTTCAATTAATAATTGAAGATAAATAATGGCAATGAATATAGACACACAGGCATACAACAATACACAATCCAAAGAAGACAGAGAAATATGTAATTTGCTGGCACGGGAAATCAATCTTCATTTACCGAAAGCAGAAAATAAAATCTGGCACTCGCATCCTGTCTGGTTTTTGGATGGCAATCCAATTGTTGGTTATAGCAAACAAAAAGCCGGTTGGCGTTTAATGTTTTGGAGCGGGGCTGACTTTGAAGAAGACGCTTTAAATATTAAAGGTACTAAATTTAAAGACGCTTCCATTTTCTTCACTACCATTGAACAAATAAATATAAAAAATTTAAAACGCTGGCTGAAAAAGTCTGAAAAGATTCAGTGGGATTATAAAAACATAGTAAAAAGAAAAGGAGTTTTGGAAAGATTGAAATGAACTTATATTCTTATAAGCGGGAATCATTATTTTAGTCTCTATTTTTTACTTTTATTATTTCAGCAGCAATACTCACGGCAATCTCTTCAGGTGTCTCACTTTTAATATCTATACCAATTGGCGCATGTACTTTGTCTATTTTTTCAGAAGAAATTCCTTCTTCTTTTAATTCTTTAAATAATTGTCTGATTTTTTCCTTACTTCCCAACATACCTAAATACTTCAACTCTTTATCAATTACTGCACGCAAAGCAAGTGCATCGGTTCGGTAACCGAATGTCATCAGCACTACGTAATTATTCTTACCTGAAGGAATCAGACTTACCAGTTCTGTATAATTTTGTAGAATAGTTTTTTCATTTGCAACATCATTTTCCAAAAAAGTATTGAGGTCTTTTCTGTCATCAAATACATGTATATAAAAATTCATAGTACTCATCAACTTTGAAAATGCCAGTGCACAATGGCCGCCACCAATAATAAACAAATGATTTTTATAACCTAAACATTCAGTGTATTCCCAGTTTTTTTCATCAATGTATTTAAAAATAAATTGCGCGGAAGTTATAGCTTCTGTAAAAAGAATCTTATCCGGCAATAATTGTAACGTTCCTGTTTTATTTTCCTGCAAACAGGAAATAATACCCCTTATAGCTTTTGTATCATTTTCTTTAACACGATAAATAAATAAGGTCTGTTCACCGGAGCAAATCATGCCGCTTTGGTTCGCAGCAGCAGATTTACTATGTACTTGTTTTCGCACAATACTTTCGACAGAATTTTCTTTCAATTTTTCTTTAGCAAGCTCTACAAATTTATGTTCCATAATACCACCTCCAATAGAACCTTGCATCTCATTTTTAGAATTCACTGCCATCATGAAACCTTGTCTGCCTGGACTGCTGCCTTTACTTTCCAATACATACAATAATATTACATCCAGCTTTTTTTCAAGACTGGTTTTTATAAATTGCCAAGTAATGAGTTGTTTCATTGTGAATAAATCGTTTAAAATAGATCCTGAAACAAGTTCAGGATGACATTCTATAAAGATACTGCCTTTCACGTAATATTCCGACCGCAGAAGGGTTAGGTTATGATTTTTACAGTAATAGCTGTAAAATGAACGAAGCGTGGCAATCAGCATTTGAGTTCATTTTATCGGCGGTTGCTTCGACTGAAAAGAGAAGCAAATTACCTTAAAAATCATAAAGGCTTTTTGGTTACTTTTTTGCATCAAAAAGTGACAACGGTTTAGCATACAATGCCATCAACACTTTTTCCGGTGTCATTGGTGCATCGAAGGCAATAGTAGCTTCTCGATTAAATGCTTTTACTGCATTGCGCAATGCAAAGTACGCGCCGATGCCATACATTAAAGGTGGTTCTCCGACCGCTTTTGAATTTAGTATAGCTAAATTCTTGTGTGCAGATTCATGGAATTGCACATCCAGTATTTTCGGAACTGAATAAATATCCGGCACCTTATAAGTAGAAAGTGCATTTGATCTTAATTTCCCATTTTTATCATAAATAATTTCTTCCATTGTCATCCAGCCAATGCCTTGTACTATACCACCTTCACATTGTCCTTTATCTACCAGCTCATTCATACTTTTACCCACATCATGTACTACCTGCACCGAGTCAATAGAATAAGTACCACGTAAACAATCTATCGTAACAGAAAAGACAGAAGTACCATAAACATGATAGGCAAATGGATGACCTTTTTCTTTTGTAGCATCAAAATGAATATCAGGAGTGGCATAATGAGCATGCTCCGATAAATTGACACGTTTCAAAAAAGCAGCCAAGACTACTTGCTTCCAGCTTAAGTTAGCATCTTCACCATTTACCCATACTTTTTCATCTTTTATTTCAATAATTGAAACGTCTGCTTTTAGTTCTTCTGCTGCCACACTTTTTAAACGTTGCAATAATACTTCACATGCCATTTGTGTAGCTTTGCCATTTAAGTCTGCAGTAGCACTTGCTGCAGAAGGCGATGTGTTTGCAATGCGAAATGTATTGGTAGAATTTACTTTTATCTTATCTGTTCCTAATGAAAATATATGTGCTGCTACTTGCAAAATTTTTGTATTAACACCTTGTCCCATTTCTACTGCACCTGTACTAATACCTACACTGCCATCCGAATAAATATGCACCAACGCCCGCGCATTATTCATAAGCGTTTTGGTAAATGAAATACCAAAACAAATTGGCATCATCGCAACGCCTTTTTTATAAATCGTATTTTCCTGATTAAATAGTGTTGTTTCTTTAATCAGTTTTTCAATTTCAAAATTTTTCTCCGTTTTTTGCCAGCATTCATCTGCTTCGCTTTCTGCTTTTTGTCCATACAAGAATTCATCACCGGTTTTTAATAAATTTCTTTTTTGTATTTCACTTGCCGGAATGCCTAATGATTCTGCTGCTTTTGCAATCGCAGATTCAATTACGAACATTCCTTGTGGTCCGCCAAAGCCTCTAAATGCTGTATTAGGTGGCAAGTTAGTTTTACAACTATAAGCAGTACATTTCGCGTTAGGTATAAAATATGAATTGGTACTATGAAACAAAGTTCTTTCCATTACAGCAGGTGATAAATCTGCAGCAGCTCCTGCGTTTTGATAGAAAGTTGCTTCGTATGCAAGTATCTTTAAATCTTTATTCAAGCCAATTTTAAAATCTGAAGAATATGGATGACGTTTACCAGTCATACGCATATCATCCATTCTGTCAAGGGAATATTTTACAGGTTTGTTTAAATGCTGTGTTGCCAGCGCGCACATAATTGCCCACGTGGTTGCCTGATCTTCTTTTCCACCAAAGCCACCACCTAATCGTGTAACATCTACTTCTATTTGGTGCATCGCTAAACCTAACACACGTGCAGCAGTGCGTTGTACAGCAGTTGGTCCTTGAGTAGAAGAATAAATTTTTATGCTGCCATTTTCTAAAGGAACTGAATATGCTCCTTGTGTTTCAATGTATAAATGTTCTTGTCCGTTGCTGTCAGCTCTGCCTTCAAAAATATACTCACATTGCGACCATGAATTTTCAGGATTTCCTATTTGAAAAGTGCGAGGCGCCATAATAAGTTTTCCTCTTTCTTTTGCTTCGCGCGGGTCGGTAATGACATCTAATGGTTCTATTTCGCAAATAATTTTCTTACAAGCCTCTTTCGCAAATTCTGTTGTTTCGGCAACGACTAATACAATTGGCATTCCGCAAAAATCAACTATCTCTTCTGCTAATAAAGGTTCATCAGGAATAATACCGCCAATTTGGTTTTCTCCTTTGATATCTTTATATGTAAAAATTTTTACTACTCCTTCTGATATTGATGCTGCCGAAATATCTAAATTTATAATCTTACCGTGTGCAACCGGCGAATCATACACTGCACAAAATAGAGTGCCGCCAATAACAGGAATATCATCCAGATAAATGGATTCACCTTTTAAATGCGATGTGGAATCTATATTCTTCATCAAGCGTGAATTAATTTTTCTATTTGAATGTGCGGAAATAATTTATAAAAATGTACAAAAAATAATTGACGCAGCAGTAATCGTTTATATTCCAAAGTTCCGCGTGCATCACTTATTGGAGCAATTTCCGATTGTACAATTTTTTCTGCTTCTAATATTAATGTTTCACTTATTTCCTTATTTAACAAAAATGCAGATGTTCTTGCCAAATAAAATGGTGTTGCGCTTACTCCACCTGCTGAAACATGTGCCTCATAAATTATATTATTTTCTACTCGTAATTGTATGGCTGAATTAACACTTGCAATATCGAGATTGGTTCGCTTGCTCACTTTTTCAAAATTAAATAGCGTGTTTTCATCAGGTAAATTAAAACTTATTTTTTCTACAAACTCATCCTTTTCTTTATCTAATGATTTATACCCTTTGTAAAAATCTTTTAATAGAATTTTTCTCTTATTATTTCCATCACTTAAATGCAAGGTAGAATTCAATGCTAAAAAGAAAATAGTAAAATCACCTATCGGGGAAGCATTCACAAAATTGCCCGCCAATGTTGCAATATTTCTTATAGGTGTGGAAGAAACCAATCTTACATGTTCTTTAAATGACGGAAAGTATTCATTGAACTTAACTGAATCTTTTAATTCTGAAACTGTAGTGGAAGCACCTAAAATGCATACATTATTTTCAAATGAAATACCTTTTAAGCTATCATCCTGCATCGTGAAATGAATGGCTGAATGTGTCATTTCATCCGGTTGCTGAACATATAAATCTGTACCACCACCGACAAACTTTTTAGTATTCTGGCTGATATCATCGTCGGTATTTAACGATTGTAAACGTTCTTTAATAAAAGAAAAATAGTCCGGGAGAATCTTTTTTTTACTGACAAATACAGCAGGCTCTTCTCCCTTATTTTCCCGCATGATAAGCGATACCTTTTTTGCAGCGCGTTCTATAGATTTATATCCTGTGCAACGACAGATATTTCCATCAATGGCTGCAATAGCATCTTCATACGTATATTCACTTTTACTCAGACAAAATCCTGCTAAAGAGACAACAAATCCTGGTGTACAAAACCCACACTGAGTGGCTCCTTCATCACTCATGGCTTGTTGTATTGGATTTAATCTTTCCATATTGATTCCTTCTACTGTCACGACATGTTTACCGTGAACATTTCCAATCGGCGTCAAACAAGAAGTAACAGAACGGTATTTTAATTCACCGTCAATTAATTCACCAATCAATACAGTACATGCACCACAATCACCTTCACGGCAACCAATTTTCGTTCCGGTTAAATGTTTGTGATAACGGATAAAATCGAGCAACAAGGTGCCGGTTGGCAATTGTGTATTAACAGTACTATTGTTTAAAATAAATTGCATATAAATGAAAAACTGATAGTCGAATATACAAATAGTAGTTTATAATTCTAATACCAGACGAAATCCGCAATTGCTGATATGATGGTCGCGAATATCACGATTGCGTGAACGTGTACGACAGCGTTCTTCTCCGCTACGCCACGAACCGCCTCTAACCACATGATTTGAACTTTTAACAGTATTGTTTGGATTTTCAACCGGGCTTATCTTATAAAATGATTTTGAATACCAGTCGCTGCACAATTCCCAAACATTGCCACTCATATCATAAATACCAAGTTCATTTGGGTTCTTTTGTCCAACAGGATGTGTTTTCATATCTGAGTTGGATTCAAACCATGCTACTTCCTCTAAGTTATTACTTCCGCAATATTTATAATTCTTACTTTCACTTCCTCCTATTGCTGCAAATTCCCATTCTGCTTCCGTTGGCAACCTGTAATGCTTTCCTGTTGCTTGATTTAGTGACATCAAAAATAGTTGTATGTCGTCTAATGAAACATCATATACAGGACAATCCAAGCAATCTAATTTTCTATTCTTTTCATTACCCATAATTTGCTGCCATAAACCTTGTGTTACTTCATATTTTCCAATATAAAAATCTTTGAGTTTTACCAAATGTACAGGTTTTGCATCTTTTTTTCCGTTGACGTTTCCCATTTGAAAACTATCCACTTTCACGAGAACCATCGGAAAATTAACTGCATTATTATTAGTTTGCGCGGAAGCACATATATTTAGTATGAGGAGTATAAACAATAAGTTCCATTTTATAAACGTCATTTGTATTGGCATATAAAATAATTGATGATTCAGATTATTATGTTTTCTTATTATTCAAATTAATTTTGAATTTCTTTTCCACCGTGGTTCTCTAAGATTTCTTTAATCTTTTTATAGTTATTCCCAAATCTCTGAACCAACATCGTGACATTATCATTTCTATTAACAGGTGACTTGTGTGAATATTTATAAAAAAACTGATCTAAAGAATTCTCAGGTTTGGTTTCTTTTTCATACTGGCGCGTGTTTGCCGGAACAATGAAAATTGCATATTTTTCTTTTAGTGACTGAATCACATCCTGTTTATCCGTAAGAATAATATCTGACACAGATGCTTCCAATTCTTCATTACTCATTTGTTGTCCGCCCTTAGTGTGCTTGCCACTTGCAAATGTTGTTTGCCAGCCACTCAACCAGGTTATAAAATTATCATAATATACTATAGCTTTTCCGTTATGTATCTGAGTTAACTCATTAGCAATATAATATTGATTATCATTATAACTTTGCAATGTTTTTTCAAAATATATAAATGAAATTTTAAAGCCAAAAAACAAGACAAAGAGAGCGGTCGTAATTCCTTGTGAAATTGAGCGGAAATCTCTAATAAATAACAATGAAAGAATTATTAAACCGAGGTAAATGGCGTAATAGTTTTTGAAAGCAAGATTTTCATCCTGTGAGAATGTACACACATAAATCATTTGAAAAACAAGCAAACTAAACATCAGCGCGTAATAACGGATATGTATTTTCTTGTTTTCTTTTAAAAAATAAAATACAACTCCAATTATTAATGGTAGTGTATAATAACGCAGGTAATGTTTTAAGAAATTGAATGCTTCAAAATTAAAAATGCCAAAATGTTTATCAGTTTCTAATGAATGATGCAGCCAGTTATATGGCAATATTTTTCCAAAATATAAATAACGGTAAATAAAATAAGCTGTTACAGGAAAAACAAACATTGCAAATGTTCTTCGGATTCTTCTGTATATAAATTTTCTTTTATACCTCTCCTTCAGATCTCTTATATCAGCATAACTTACAATAATCAAAGGCAATACAATAAAAATATTATCCGGGCTTGCGATAATATTCAGTGTACTCCAGATCATCAGCCAAAAATATCTATGTTTCCAGAATGAACGTATGGCAAATAACCATAACATTCCCTGAAATAAAATTTCATCGCCTAAAACACCTGCCCAAATTTGCGTGCTCATAAATAACAAACCAACCAGTAATAAATTCACACTCCAGAATCTGGTATCAATAATTCGTTGCAATAAATAAACAGACATCAGCATACTGAATGCACCAATTGCAAATGCCGCTTTAATAGTAGTGAATTTAAAAAAATGGATAAGCAACCAAAGTGATAAAACATATAAAAAGTTAGAACTGTCGTCGTAACAAATAGCAGGTGAAGTTTCAAAACACCATACGTTTGTTTTCTCAAAATTCTCCGCATAAATAAAGTTTGCCGTCGAACAATCTGCCGGATGCGTATACATTGGCATCAGCTTGAAAAAAAACCAACATAATGGTATAGCTATCAATATGGCAAACTGGAGTCTTTTCATATCTGAGATTTATTTAAACAAAGAGTGAAATATCAAATCTAGTTTTATCAGAATATGCTTACTTTTTTATTGTACTGTAGAATATATTTTGAATCTTTTAGCAAAATAACCACTTTTACATAGATATTTTCTAAATTTAGCAAAAATAAAGACATGAGCTTAGATAAACAGTTTGAACAGGCACAGGCAGACACTAAAACCTTAACAAAACGACCAAGTGATGCTCAATTACTTGATTTGTATGCATTCTTCAAACAAGGAACGGAGGGAGATAACACCACTTCAAAACCAGGTATGTTCGATATTAAAGGTCAGTTTAAATGGAATGCCTGGAAAGATAAAGCCGGAATGAGCAAAGACGACGCTAAACAAAAATATGTGAATTTGGTGAACGGTTTATTGCAAACACATAAGTAACCAGCTACTCTCTTCTACTTTTGCCATAGTTATTTTTTATAGTTGCTCTCTATTATTTTATTTAGATTGTTTCTAAATAAAATATGTGCAAAAAAATAACTTGTATCAAAACATATTTCATACTTAAACTGTTAATTTTGCGTCGGTTTTTTGAAATCAATATATCATGGCAAAAGAAAGTTATTTAAGTTCATCCATCGGCAAGAAACTAATTGTCGGTCTCACCGGTTTATTCCTCATCTCATTTTTAGTAGTACACGTAGGCATCAACTCTCTGATACTTTTAAATGATAATGGCGAAACCTTCAATAGTGCAGCGCATTTTATGTCACATTTCTGGTTAATAAGAATACTGGAAATAGGTTTATTGTTAGGTATCTTGGTACACATTGCACTTACATTAAAACTAACTTTTGAAAATCGCAGCAAAAGACCTGTGCAATATGCAGTTACAGCAGGCAATGAAAATTCAAAATGGTATTCACGCTCAATGGGTATCTTAGGCTCTTTGTTACTTATATTTTTAGTAGTGCACATGTCAGATTTCTGGTGGACAACAAAGAAAGCATTATACATCACCAAAGAAGAAGATAATCCATATTTAGAAATAATGAGTGCATTACAAAATCCTGTATTAATTATTATATATATAGTTGGTGTATTCTCATTAGGTTTTCATTTATTACATGGCTTCCCAAGTGCATTTCAATCTTTAGGATTAAATCACAAAAAATATACGCCCATTATCAAAGGATTAGGTACTGCATTTTCTATAGTAGTGCCTGCTTTATTTGCAATCATAGCATTAGCAGTTCACTTTGGTTTAGTACAATAAAATATCAAATCATCAAATTTCCAAATCAGTACAGATATGGCTCTTAATTCAAAAATACCTCAAGGAGATATAGATAAAAAATGGACAGACTATAAAGGTCATGTAAAATTGGTAAACCCTGCTAACAAACGTAAATTAGAAATCATTGTTGTAGGAACCGGATTAGCTGGTGCTTCTGCAGCTGCTTCTCTTGGTGAATTAGGATATCAGGTAAAAGCATTTTGTTTTCAGGATTCACCTCGTCGTGCGCACTCTATTGCGGCTCAAGGCGGTATTAATGCAGCAAAAAATTATCAAAACGATGGTGATTCAGTATATCGTTTATTTTATGATACCATAAAAGGTGGTGACTATCGTGCGCGTGAAGCAAACGTTCATCGCTTAGCAGAAGTTTCTGTAAATATCATTGACCAGTGCGTAGCGCAAGGCGTTCCTTTTGCTCGTGAATATGGTGGTTTATTAAATAACCGTTCTTTCGGTGGTACTCAGGTAAAACGTACATTCTATGCAGCAGGTCAAACAGGGCAGCAATTATTATTAGGTGCATACTCTGCACTCGAAAGACAGGTAGCACTAGGAAATGTAAAACAATATACACGTCATGAAATGCTAGATGTGGTAACAATAGATGGTAAAGCACGTGGTATTATTGCACGCGATTTAGTTTCAGGAAAATTAGAACGTCATTTTGGGCATGCGGTACTATTGTGTACAGGTGGTTATGGCAATGTATTTTATTTATCTACTAATGCTATGGGTTCTAATGTAACTGCTGCCTGGAAGGCACATAAAAAAGGCGCATTCTTTGGAAATCCTTGCTTTACACAAATTCATCCTACTTGCATTCCCGTATCCGGCGATCATCAGTCAAAATTAACACTGATGTCAGAATCATTACGAAATGATGGAAGAATATGGGTACCTAAAAAGAAAGATGATAACAGAAAACCAAATGATATTCCTGAAGAAGAACGCGATTATTATTTAGAAAGAAGATATCCTGCATTCGGTAATTTAGTACCGCGTGACGTGGCTTCACGTGCTGCAAAAGAGCGTTGTGATGCCGGTTATGGTGTTGGTACTACAAAACAAGCGGTTTACTTAGATTTTAAATACAATTTGATTAATAAATACGGAAGAACCGAAGCGAATAAATTAGGAATTGAAAATCCGGATGAAGCTACCTTAGTAAAATTAGGAAAAGAAGTAGTGAAGGAAGAGTATGGTAACTTATTCGATATGTACGAAAAAATTACCGGCGAAAATCCATATGAAGTACCTATGCGTATCTACCCGGCAGTGCATTATACCATGGGCGGACTTTGGGTAGATTATGAATTGATGACGACTGTTAAAGGATTATATGCCTTAGGTGAATGTAATTTCTCAGATCATGGAGCTAACCGATTAGGTGCTTCTGCATTGATGCAAGGTTTGGCGGATGGTTACTTTGTAATTCCTTATACTATTGGCAACTATTTAGCAGATGAGATTGCTGTAAAACCAATTCCAACTGACAGTGCAGAATTTATGGAAGCCGAAAAAAATGTGGCAGACAGAATTGATACTTTAATGAATATTAAAGGAACAAAATCTGTTGAAAGTTTCCATAAACGCTTAGGAAAAATTATGTGGGAGAAATGCGGAATGGCAAGAAATGAAGAGGGTTTAACAGAAGCTATTGCAGAAATACAGGCATTAAAAAAAGAATTCTGGAGCGATGTAAAAATTCCGGGAAATATCAACGAGTTTAATACGGAATTAGATAAAGCAGGACGCGTTGCGGATTTAATTGAATTAGGTGAATTAATGTGCAAAGACGCATTGAACAGAAAAGAAAGTTGTGGCGGTCATTTCCGTGAAGAGTCACAAACAGAAGACGGTGAAGCACTACGTGACGATGAAAACTTCAAATATGTGGCAGCCTGGGAATATAAAAGTGAAAGCGAATGGGCTTTAAACAAAGAAGAACTGATTTACGAAAATATAAAAATAGCAGCACGCTCTTATAAATAACAAGTATGGAACATTACAATATGAACCTCACACTGAAAGTGTGGCGACAAAAAAACAGCAGCGATAAAGGTGGTTTGGAAACATACCAGGTGAAAAACATTTCTTCAGAGATGTCTTTTCTGGAAATGTTTGACGTGTTGAACGAACAATTAATCGAAGAAAATAAAGAGCCGATTGCATTTGACCACGATTGCCGAGAAGGTATATGTGGTATGTGCTCCATGTACATCAACGGTCGTCCACACGGTCCATGGCACGGCACAACAACCTGCCAACTACACATGCGTGCCTTCAAAGATGGCGATACCATTGTGGTAGAACCATGGAGAGCAAAAGCATTTCCTGTTATCAGAGATTTAGTTGTGGACAGAACAGCATTCGACAGAATTATACAAGCAGGTGGCTATATATCAGTAAATACAGGTGTCACGGTGGATGCAAATGCAACACCAATTCCAAAAACAGATGCAGATAAGGCATTTGCCGCAGCAGCATGTATCGGTTGCGGTGCTTGTGTAGCTGCTTGTAAAAATGCATCAGCTATGTTATTTGTCTCAGCAAAAGTTTCTCAGTTAGCATTATTACCACAAGGACAAGCAGAACGTGAAACACGTGTATTAGATATGGTCGCACAGATGGATAAAGAAGGCTTTGGTTCTTGCACCAATACAGGTGCATGTGAAGCAGAATGTCCTAAAGAAATATCCATAGAAAATATTGCACGATTAAACAGAGAATTTGCTGCAGCAAGTTTATCAAGTGAAGAATAACTCCACTTTTGTGTCATTCTGAGCGCATCGAAGAAACTATATAAGAACCTGTCAGCATTACTCGACAGGTTTTTTTTATCAGTTATATCAGTGCTTTAAAAAATTAAAGCATCTGAATATCCGTAAATCCTGATTCAGACAAAAATAAAATTATGCAATACAACAATTTACCAAATACCGATATTAAAGTATCTAAAATCTGTTTAGGCACTATGACCTGGGGACAGCAGAACACAGAAGCTGAAGGGCACGAACAACTAAATTATTCAGTAAATGAAAGAGGCATCAATTTTATTGATACAGCGGAAATGTATTCAGTACCTGCAAAAGCAGAAACGCAAGGTTCTACAGAAAGAATTATTGGTACATGGCTGAAGAAACGTAATAAACGTGACGATATTATCCTGGCTTCTAAAGTAGCCGGACCAAGTGCAGGGTTACTACATATTGGTACCGGCAGAAAATTCAATAAAGAAAATATTACACGGGCATTGAATGAAAGTCTGCAACGTCTGCAAACAGATTATATCGATTTATATCAATTGCACTGGCCTGAAAGACCAACAAATTATTTTGGCACATTAGGTTATGTACATGCTTCAGAAGATGCTGTTACCAATTTCGAAGAAACACTAACCATCTTAAATGAATTAATTCAGGAAGGGAAAATAAGATACATTGGAATCTCTAACGAAACACCATGGGGTGTAATGCAATATTTATGTACTGCAGAAAAATATAATTTGCCGAAAGTAGTGACGATACAAAATCCATATAATTTGGTGAACAGAGTTTATGAAATTGGATTGGCAGAAATTGGTGAAAGAGAAAAAGTAGGCTTGTTAGCGTATTCACCCTTAGCAGGAGGTTTATTAAGTGAAAAATATTTATCCGGAAAAAGACCAGATGGTGCACGTTTTACGTTGTGGCCAAATTATTTTGGAAGATATGCGCATCCTAATACAATGAAAGCCGTAGAAAAATATGCTGCTTTAGCAAAAGACCATCAATTAAGTTTAGCGCAAATGTCTTTAGCCTATGTAAATACCAGAACGTTTTTAACGGCAAATATCATAGGAGCCACCAGTATGCAGCAACTCACAGAGAATATAGATTCTATTAATATTACTTTATCAGAAGAAGTAATGAAAGAAATTCAAAAAATACATTTAGAATTTCCAAATCCTGCTCCATAGTATTTAAATAAAAAAAGGAACTGAATAAGTACTCAGTTCCTTAGCCAAACTATGAAGAATTTAAATTGTGTTTGTAGTATATTATTTTGCTGCCGTTATCGGAAAACCAACCAAATCAGCAAATAATTCATTTTGATTTATCTGAGGTACCGTATAAATTTTATTTTCGTTTGAAAATGCATATTGATATTCATCCGTATTGTAAAAAACAAAGTTAAAGAACATATCATTGTTCAGTGCGGATCTTGTTTGTGAAGTAATTAACTCAACCGTATTAATGCCATCAGTATACACTTCATAAATTTGTCTGTCTACAATTTTCTTGTTTGAGAATTCGAAACCAATCTCTTTCATTTCGGTCAGGTATTTTTTCACCAGTTCAATATCCTGAATCTGAAAAGAAAGTCTGTTATTCCATTGTGCATCCTGTTCATAGATAAAGTCTATCCATTGGAAAGAAGATGTTATTCCTTCGGAATTGCTATTTTTTTGATACGTGTAATGTGTTTTGCCGTTACCGATTATATCCTCATCATACAATAGTATGTTCATAGAATTTAATCTGGATTCAACAACATTTTTAGTTTTACCGCGTAACTGCAGAAAATCAGCAATATCAATGTTTTGAGAGTGGCATAATGTTGTAAAAAACAACATCAGCGTTGCAATGCTTAATAAGGGTTTCATAAAAGGGTTTTTTATGTTGCAATAATATTAGCACTCTTATTTCAATAAGTCAACAAAAATGTTGTATTTCTGTTAATTTCTTGACTTCTATCAATCTAATGATATTTATTATTGTGTTCTAATTGATATAAGCTCTTAAAGAGACTTATTTATCTGTAGTTTTTATTATTTGATTTTTATTATTATTTTTACCATAATATAAAATAAACCTAAATAATTTATGAAAAACACTACAATTCTGATTATCCTGTTTTCTTTATTGATAAGTATAACATCCTGCCAGTCTGATCCTGTTCCGCCGACGAATCCATTGACTGGAAAGGTAAAACGTATAACCTATAATGGTAATGTCAACACTAGTGATTTTTATTACAACAGCAATGGTGTAATTGATTCAATTATAAATATAATAGTCGCAACAGGCGCAAGAACTAAATTAGTTGCAAGTCTTTATTCAAATAAATTAGTATTTAAACCTACACCAATTGGTAGTTCTGTTACTGATTCCAGTGTCTATTATTCATCTGCCAATAAACTTGATTCAGTTGTGTCTTACAGAAATACAGGCAGCCCTAAGCAAATTGTAACCTATGCTTATAATGGCAGCGGCACTATGCTTTCTTACACTGATTATTTAAATGGCTATGCAGCAGGAGTTCCGCCAACGTACACTAATTTTGCTGACAGTAATTTACAAAGCACTACTTATACGTATAATACTGGACCAAATCCGTTTCGTGCAGATAGTATATATTATACCTATTCTTCTTCTGTTAATAATTTAAGACCTGCTGCATTTGGTTTAAATTTTAATGGTTTAGCCGGTCTTGCGGGTTACAATATAACCACCAACAAAAACCTTGCGAGCGAAATTACATGGAATGTATATGTGGCTTTTGGTGCTACTATAATTAAAACCACGTTGCAGACCGACATAAGTTATACATTTGATGCTCAAAACAGAGTGGTAACAGAAACCAGAACAATAACTACTGTTGGAAGTCCATCAGCACCACAAATTATCACCTATGATTTTGAATACTATTAATTGTCAAACAAACTATTGTTCTTAGTAGGTTGCACACTGCATACCTTATTTTCTTCTGCAAATGCATACTTGTACTCATCAGAATTATAAAACGCGAAAATATAATATGGTTGAGTAAGCCTCGTATTTTTGATTTGAGAACAAATAAGTTCAATGGTATTTTCGCCATTTGTATATACATCATACACTCTCCTGTCTACAATCTTTTTATTAGTGAATATAAACCCAAGTTGTTTCATTTCCATCAAATACTTCTGTACCAGTTCTGTTTCCTGTGTTTGAATGGAAAGTCTGTTATTCCATTGCGCATCTTCTAAATAAAGAAAATTCACACTATGAAATGCAGAAGAAGCATCCGTTTCGTTTTGAAAGCTAAGTTGTGTTCTACCGTTATTCAACTCATTGGTATCATATAAATGGATGTTAAATTGTTGTAAGCGGGATTCAATGACTTCTATCTTTTTACTACGCAGAAATAGAAAGTCGGCAATTTTTACTTGCTGACTGTGCATTTGAAATACCGTGCCTGTAAAAAGCAGAACGATGCTTAATCTGATGTGTGTCATAAGTTGGGGACTCTATTACTCTCTTATTTACAATGATAATGCCAATTTTGAAAAGAAATTTCTAAAATGACTAACATAGTGTTATTTAAGATTCATTTTTGATATGCATCAACAATTTACATCTGTACACTCGAAAAAAATATTTACATTTAGTCAGACACAAAAATAAATACATAATAAATTATACCAGAATTGTATTTTTATATGCATAAAAGTTAGAAAGGTTTGCTAGTCGTCTGGCAATATATTTCTAACCGGATTCAAAATCATATTAATTGTGAGAGATCTGAACATGAAAATAAAAACGTATCATGATTATAAATTTATAACATGACATCACCTGTTTTACTCGTCAAGAATATGGTTTGCAATCGTTGTGTGCTGACCGTAGAAAGTATCCTGGAAAAAGAAGGAATTGATTTTCATAAAGTCTTGTTTGGAGAAATTCATTTAAAGGAAGAACTCTCTACAACACAAAAAGAACAATTAATAGCAGACCTTGTACAAGTAGGATTTGAACTTATTGATAGCCACACAGGCGGTTTAATTGAGAAGATAAAAAAGTATGTAATATTGAAGGCACGGAATGAGGTGAGTGAAGAAGAAAATAAACTTAATCTTTCTTCTTTTCTTTCAGCCAAACTGAATTATGAATATACACACCTCAGTAGTTTGTTTTCAGATATTGAAGGACGAACAATCGAGAATTTTTTTATTGAACAGCGCATAGAAAAAGCAAAAGAACTCTTGGTTTACGGACAAAAAACACTTTCCGAAATCGCTTTTGAGCTGGATTACAGCAGTACAGCACATCTTTCAAGCCAGTTTAAGAAAATTACAGGCTTAACTCCTTCTCATTTTAAACAAGTGGGCGCGGCAAAACGAAAATCACTCGATAAGATTTAACCCAATATTTTATAAAATAAACCTAAAGAAATATAATACTTTACTCAGTGGCAGAACAGGTTTTTTCAATTCCAAAAATTATATAATTCATACCCAAAGTAATATAATAAACACGAGGCATAACTGATATATTTTTGCAGCATCATTTAAAACAAATCAGTTATGAAAATTACATTCAAAACGAGCCTTAGTGCTCCAGTCAGCAGCCAAAACTGCTCAAATCCTAAATGCACGTGTGAAACTTGTGTATGCGAAACATGTACTTGCGGAACATCCTTCAAATGCAATGATTGCAAATGCGGAACATCTTGCAATTGCTAATTTAATGCCGCTCCGAAAGGAGCGGCTTATTATTTCAACAAAAAACAACCAATGAGAAAACTATTTACACTGCTGATTATTTTGTTTAGCGTCTTAGAAACTATATTAACTGATACTTCCCTGCGCATGTGCTTACTTTGAATTGAACAAAATAAAAAAATCCCAACCTTTCGGTTGGGATTCAGCTACTATATGCAAAACAGCAAGCGCAAAAATAGCAGCATATTCATAGAGCGAAAAATCAAGAGCCATAAATCATGATGTGCTCGTCATTTTCTATCCTTTTTCTTTATTCATTCACATACAATAAACCTCTGTCTTTAGCCTCCAACGAACTTTCGCCCATCAGGTACAAATCCACTTCACGGGCACATTCTCTACCCTCAGAGATAGCCCAAACTACTAAACTTTGTCCTCTTCTCATATCACCAGCGGTAAATATTTTATCCACGCCGGTTTTATAGTTGTTGGCTTTAACATTTCCTCTTTCGTCCAATTCTACAGTTAGGTCGTTCAGCAAGCCTTCATGCTGCGGATGTACAAAACCCATTGCCAATAAGGCTAATTCACAAGGTAAAGTTTGTTCAGTTCCTTCAATTTCAACCATTTGTGGTTTCCCGTCTACTGTCTTCCATTCTATTTCAACTATCTTTAAACCTGTAAGTTCGCCCTTTTCATTGCCAACAAACTCTTTCGTTAAAATAGACCACTTACGGTCGCAGCCTTCTTCATGCGAGCTGGAAGTACGCAACATCATCGGCCAAAGTGGCCAAGGTGTACTTTCTGCTCTGTTTTCCGGTGGTTTAGATAACAATTCTATCTGCGTAACTGATTTAGCACCATGTCGGTTAGATGTTCCTACACAGTCAGAACCTGTATCACCGCCACCTATTACTATTACATGCTTACCGGTAGCAAAAATATCTCCATTTTCGTATTTCGTACCACGATGATCAACAGTCGTTTCTATATTGGAGACACGTTTATTCTGTTGTGACAAGAATTCCATCGCAGGATAAATGCCTTTTAATTCTCTTCCTTTTATCGGTAAGTCTCTGGGCACAGTAGAACCACCAGCTAATACAACTGCATCGTAATTCCTCTTCAATTCATCCGTTGTTATATCTACACCAACATTAATATTGGTTTTAAATGTTACTCCTTCTTTTTCCATGAGCTGAACACGACGTTCAACAATAGTCTTTTCCAGTTTAAAATCAGGAATACCATAACGCAATAAACCGCCAATCCTGTCTGCGCGTTCAAAAACCGTAACAGTATGACCTGCTTTATTTAATTGTGCTGCCGCTGCTAATCCGGCAGGACCACTACCAACTACTGCAACTTTTTTACCGGTTTTTTCTTTCGGTATGTTTGGAGTAATTAAATTTAATTCGAATGCTTTTTCTATAATGGATTTTTCAATATGCTCTATTGCAACCGGCGGTTGATTAATGCCTAACACACAAGAGGCTTCACAAGGTGCCGGGCAGATTCTTCCGGTAAACTCAGGAAAATTATTGGTGGACAATAAAATTTCCGCGGCTAGTTTCCAATCATTGTTGTACGTAGCGTCATTGAATTCAGGTATAATATTTCCAAGCGGACAACCATTATGACAAAACGGAACGCCACAATCCATACAGCGAGCTGCCTGCTTAATCGTTTTCTCTTCTGCAAACTCCAAATAAATTTCCTTGTAATCATGAATGCGCTCAGACGCATCTTTGTACTTCGGCAACTCTCTGGTAAATTCTAAAAATCCTGTTGGTTTTCCCATTTAACTTTAAACTTTATATTTTTAAACACATAGACACATAGTGTTTTATTACTATGAAAGACTTTATTCTTTTCTACGATTTTTTTTATTTTTTTTGTTCAAAAAGTTCAACATAGAATTCTTCGAATTACATATAGAGACTATCTATATTGCTATGTGTTTAAAAACTTTTTTACACGTTAACTTTTACATCTTTATTTTTTCTTTCTGCTAATACCTTCTTATAATCGGTTGGCATTACTTTAACAAAGAACTTAGACGTAACTTCCCAATTGTCTAATATATTTTTAGCTACATCGCTTTGTGTATAATTATAATGACGTTCAATATAAAATTTCAACGTATCAATATCTTCATTATCTAAATCTTCGAGTGCTACCATTTCCTTATTTACATTTTTTGGAAACGTATTTTCCATATCATATACATAAGCTACACCCCCACTCATACCTGCTGCAAAGTTTCTTCCTGTTTTTCCCAATATTATTGCCAAGCCACCTGTCATATACTCACAGCCGTGATCACCAACGCCTTCTACTACAGCTTTCACGCCTGAATTTCGCACGCAGAAACGCTCACCTGCCATACCACGTATGTAAGCCTCGCCACTGGTAGCCCCATAAAATGCCACGTTGCCAATAATAATATTTTCACTGGGTTTAAATGTAGCAACAGATGCAGGATACACTACTAATTTCCCACCTGATAATCCTTTACCAAAATAATCATTTGCCTCACCTTCTAATTCAAATTTAACACCACAAGTAGAAAATGCGCCAAAGCTTTGTCCTGCACTACCTACAAATTTGAATTGTATAGTATCTTCCGGCAGACCGTTCTTTTTATATTTTGAGGAAATCTCATAACTCAACATAGCACCAACAGTTCTGTCCGTATTGATGATTTTAAACTGAGCTGTGGTCGGTATTTTATCTTCTAAAGATGCTTTGGCTGATTCAATCAATTGCTTGTCTAGTATAGCTTCATCGGTTGGGTGCGCCTGACGCATTTGTTTATACAAACCTACATCATCACCTGCTTCTTCTTTATAAATAATTGGTGATAAATCTAAATGTTTGTATTTCCAGTGATTGATATTTTCCCTGCGTTTTAATAATTGCGTTTGTCCAACCATTTCGTTAATAGTTCTGAAACCTAATTGTGCCATAATTTCACGCAAGTCCTGTACAATAAAAGTAAAGAAATTGATAACGTGTTGCGGATCGCCGGTGAAACGTGCTCGTAAAACCGGATCTTGTGTAGCGATACCAACAGGACAAGTATTTAAATGACATTTACGCATCATAATGCAACCTTCCACAACTAATGCAGCAGTAGCAATTCCCCATTCTTCGGCGCCAAGTAATGTGGCAACTGCTATATCTTTTCCTGTGCGCAGCATTCCATCAGTTTGCAATACAACACGGCTGCGCAAATTATTTTTTACTAAAGTTTGATGAGCTTCGGCTAAACCAAGTTCCCAAGGCAAACCAGCGTGTTTGATGGATGAAATTGGCGATGCACCTGTGCCACCATCGTATCCTGAAATTAAAATAACATCAGATTTTGCTTTTGCTACGCCGGCTGCAACCGTTCCAACACCTGCTTCTGCAACCAATTTCGTATTAATGCGAGCTTTGGGATTTGAATTTTTTAAATCGAAAATTAGTTGTGCTAAATCTTCTATAGAATAAATATCATGATGAGGTGGTGGTGAAATTAAACCAACGCCCGGTGTCGAATGACGCACACGTCCAATCCATTCATCAACTTTATGTCCGGGCAATTGTCCACCTTCGCCGGGTTTTGCTCCTTGTGCTAATTTTATTTGTAATTCATCAGCATTTGCTAAGTAATAACTTGTTACGCCAAATCTTCCTGATGCTACTTGTTTTATAGCAGAGCGTTCCCAATCTCCGTTTTCTTTTTTCTCAAAACGAATTTCATCTTCACCACCTTCACCGCAGTTGGATTTTCCGCCAATGCGATTCATCGCTATTGCTAAAGTTGCATGTGCTTCGTGCGAAATAGAACCGAATGACATCGCACCAGTTGCGAACCGTTTTAAGATTGCTGACACAGGTTCTACTTCATCAATAGATATTGGTGTTGCTTTAGAAAAATCAAATTCCAATAAACCTCGTAACGTAATTGCCTTTTGCGATTGATTATTTATTTTTTCTGCGTATTGTTTATAGATACTGTAATCATTTTTCTTAGATGCGTATTGCAATAAGTGAATCGTATCAGGATTGAACATGTGTGTTTCCCCGCGACGTTTCCATTGATAGTTTCCACCCACTTCTAAACGTTGTTCATCGTTTTGTATATCAGGAAATGCTAGGATGTGACGTTTTAAAACTTCTTTTCCAATTTCATCAAAGCCCATTCCGTCTAAACGGGAAATAGAACCTGAGAAACATTTATCTACTACATTTTTACTTAAGCCTACAATTTCAAAAATCTGAGAACCATGATACGACTGGTGTGTAGAAATACCCATTTTAGAAAACACTTTCAGCAAGCCATTGCTGGCTGCTTTAGTAAAGTTTTCTACCAATTTCTCATCCGATTTATTTAAGTATTTTAATTTCTCTTTGTTTAAATCATAGATTGTTTGGAATGCTAAATATGGATTGATAGCAGTTGCACCATAACCAATATGTGTTGCCATCTGATGTACTTCACGAATATCACCACTTTCTACAATTAATGAACAGTCTATACGTGTTTTAGTACGAACCAGGTGATGATGGATGGCACCTGTTGCCAGTAATGATGGAATGGGCGCGAAATCTTTATTCACCCCTTTATCTGAAATGATAATAATATTGTTACCATTGGCAACTGCATCTTCTGCTTCTTTACAGATTCTCTCGATTCCTCGTTCTAATGCTCCGGGTTTACCGCTGGCAGTAAATAATGCCTGTATAGTGATTACTTTAAAATCAGGATGATTGATATAACGTAATTTTGCAATATCATCATTCGATAAAATTGGTTGACGCAATGAAATTTGCTTGCAGTGGTTTTCAGTTGTTGTTAAAATACTGCTTGCACCACCTAAAGTTGCAAATGTACTCATTACCATACGCTCACGAATCGGGTCGATAGGTGGATTGGTTACCTGTGCGAATAATTGTTTGAAATAGTTCGATAAATTTTGAGATTGATCCGAAAGAACAGCCAGTGGTGTATCGGTTCCCATAGAACCAACAGGTTCGTAAGCAGTTTCTGCCATTGGCGTGATGATTGTTTTTACATCTTCACTTGTGTAACCAAATGCTAACTGTTGCTGTAATAATTCTTTATGCGATAATTTATCTTCTTTAATAACTGACTTTGGTAAATCGGAAAAAGTAATTTTATGTTTATTCAACCACTCACGATAAGGATGTTGCGTACAAATGGTTTTCTTTAATTCATCATCAGAAATAATTCTGCCTTCTTCCATGTTGATGATAAACATTTTTCCGGGTTGCAAGCGACCTTTCTGAATAACCTTCTCTTCTTCTGTAGGCAAAGCACCTGCTTCTGAAGACATGACAACTCTTCCGTCATTATATACTACAAACCGTGAAGGACGCAAGCCATTTCTGTCTAAAGTGGCACCAATAATTTTTCCATCCGTAAAACAAATAGAAGCCGGTCCATCCCAAGGCTCCATTAAGCAATCGTGGTATTCATAAAAAGCTTTCTTCCAATCTTCCATTTGTTCGTTATCCTGCCATGCTTCCGGAATCAGCATCATAATGGCATGCGGTAAGGAACGACCCGCTAAATACAATAACTCAATTACATTATCTAAAGAAGCAGAATCGGATTGATCTCGATAACAAATCGGCATAAACATATCGATTTCTTCTTTAGTGAACACATCGCACTCTAATAAATGTTCGCGTGTACGCATCCAGTTTAAGTTGCCCTGCAATGTATTGATTTCACCATTGTGAGCAATGTATCTGAATGGCTGGGCTAAGCGCCAACGTGGGAAAGTATTGGTAGAAAAACGAGAATGTACGATTGCCAGAGCAGATTCAACACTTTCATCATTTAATTCAGGATAATACTGACGCACCTGATGAGTAGTCAATTGTCCCTTGTATATTACAGTATGGCAGGACAGATTAGTATAATAGAATTGATCTTTACCTCCAAGTATATAATTGATTTCACGAACAGTATGTGCACGTAATACATATAGTTTACGTTCCAACTCAATATCTTCTTTAAAATCAAATTCAGGTTTAATAAATAATTGTTCTATAACCGGTTCAGCAGATTTTGCAGTCGGACCAATTGGTGAATTATCAGTAGTGATTTTTCTATATCCTAATATGGTAAAGTTTAGTTTTTCAGCAGTTTGAGCAATAAAATCTTTACATTGATTTCTGGTACTTTCATCTTGCGGAAAAAAAATAAAACCTGTTCCATATTTACCCAATGCAGGTAATTCTATGTTTATTTTTTTTGCTTCATTCTTATAATAGTTATGAGGAATTTGTAACAGAATCCCTGCACCATCACCGGTGTTTTCTTCACAACCACAAGCACCACGATGTTCCATATTTTCCAGCATGGTTAACGCATCCCGAATGATACGGTGTGATTTTTCACCTTTCAAATGGGCTACGAAGCCGATGCCGCAGGCATCTTTTTCCATTTCAGATAGATACAGACCATTATGTTCATTCGTAACATTCATTTTTGATAATTCGATTTTAGATTGAAATAGCTTTACAGACTTAATTTTTGCTTTCAGACTGTTTTATAATATTAGCCAAAAACTTTTTCTAATCATATTTTCATTCTTTTAAGAAAATCTTAAGCATTAAAAAATGTCTTAACAATTAAGTTATAAGATTATTTTAATGAAAGTCAAAATAACATGTTATAATAATAAATATGTAAATTATTTTAGACATTTTTAAATGTTTATTCTATTTTAAGTAAAAATTAATAAACTATTTTTAGTAAAATTTATCAAAATTGAAGTTTATACTTGCAAAATAATAATTATTAACATTTAAAATTTGCAGTATGAGAAAAATGATGTTTAGTTTTTTGATTTGTTTCTTCCCTGTTACACAGGTCGTTCTTGCTCAATCTGATGCAGACAGAATAAAAGCGTTAGAAGATAAAGTGGAAATGTTAACCAATCAACTTGGGTTGGATAAAGTCGATTCTACCGAAGAGGTTTCAGCACCAAAAATGACTTTGAAAGAGAAATATGATGAAAAAATTGAAAAAGTAAAGTCTAAAATTCCTTTTGACATAAGCGGTTCTGTGGATGTTTATGTACAAACCAATTTCAACGGCAAACAAACTAATGCCGTAGCACACAGAGCTTTTACACCCAAAGCAAATTCATTTGAGTTAGGAATGATTAACTTAATTATGAAAAAGAAAGTGAAGAAAGTTGGTTTTGTTGCAGATATAGGTTTTGGTCCGAGAGCGGAAGCTGCTAATAATACCTTATACTCTAATACCATCTTAGCCATCAAACAGTTGTACATGACATATGCACCTGCTGACTGGGTAGAGTTTACCTTAGGTAATTTCAGCACATTCTTTGGCTATGAGTTGATTGAGCCGCAAAACAATTTTAATTATTCCACCTCTTTAGCGTTTGAAAATGGTCCTTTTTACCATACTGGTTTCAAAGCAAACTTTATGGTAAAAAAATGGAATTTCATGGCTGGTTTCTTTAATGATACAGATACAAAAAGCGATAACGATCGCAATAAATATGTCGGAGCGCAAGTTGGTTATACTGGTGATAACGGAGGTGTTTATTTAAACTTTGTGGGTGGTAATGAACCAACTACATACATGGTTAATGATTCTACAGAGGCTGCAGTTTATAAAAACTACAAAAACTCTTATGATGTCACAGGCTCTATTAAGTTAGGAAAAGATAAAAAAGGAAAATTAGGTGTGAATGCTGCGTATCACCAATACAGATACAAAGCGCTAAAAGAAGATAAGGTTACACGCAACAAATATTTCACTACGTATTTATACGGCCAATGCGATATAAACGAGCGTGCAAGCATTGGCGCACGTGCCGGTTACTTCTTCAATCCTGACGGCGCAGCACCTTATGTAGCAGGTCCGGCAAAGCATTTTGCAGATTTCACTTTAACCTCACACATAAATATTATTGGTGGCTTGAAATTAATTCCTGAATACAGAATTGATTTTTCTACGGATAAAGTTTTCTTAGACAGAAAAGGTGGTGGTTCCAAAATCCAAAATACATTAACACTGGCAGCAGTGTACGCGTTTTAAAAAAATTATTTACTACTTGCATACTTTCAGAGCCCGGATTTTTATCCGGGCTATTTTATTAATAATATAAAATTACCGGTATCAACAGCATTTTAAAATATTCATTCAAAAAAGTATCTTTGCAATCTCACTTCATTTTTGGCCACGTGTTGAAATTGGTAGACAAGCTACTTTGAGGTGGTAGTACCAGAAATGGTGTGCTGGTTCGAGTCCAGTCGTGGTCACAATAAAGTTCTTATTCATCATATGCCCGGGTGGAGAAATTGGTAGACTTACCAGATTCAGGTTCTGGCGCTGTAAAAGGCATGCAGGTTCGAGTCCTGTTCCGGGCACTTTTTATTTTGATTCATTCATTGCCATCCAGGCCATTAAACCGGCACCGATTTTCAGGCAGTTTTCATCCACATCAAATGTTGGTGTATGTATGGGCGATGTAATCCCTTTGGCAATATTTCCTGTACCTAATCTGTAAAAACAAGACGGTACTATTTGGGAGTAATAAGAGAAATCTTCTGCAGTCATTCGCGCGGGCATCTCTTCCACATTCTCCTCACCAAGATATTCCTGCGCCAATGCAAATGCATTCCGGGTAACAACTTCATCATTCTTTAAGAATGGATATCCTACATCTATCAGCACATCGCATGTACCTCCAAAGGTCGCAGCTGTATTATTGCAAATAGTTTTAATTTTCTCATGAGCTTCCATTCTCCATTTTTCATCAAAGGTTCTGAATGTGCCCTCTAATCGTACTTCATCCGGAATGATATTGGTTGCACCATTTGCAATAAACTTTCCAATACTTAATACACTTGGCAACGTAGGATTTACATTTCTGCTTACTACACTTTGCAAAGCTACTACCATATGAGATGCAATTAAAACCGGATCGATAGCTAGATGAGGAACTGCACCATGCCCTCCTTTTCCTTTTACGGTAATATAAATTTCATCACAACTTGCCATCGCTATACCTGATTTGAAAGCCACTTTACCTGTTTCCAATTGTGGTAAAACATGTTGTCCGAAAATAGTTTCCACTTTAGGATTTTCCAGTACTCCATCTTTTATCATAATGGATGCTCCTCCGGGTAATTTTTCTTCGGCAGGTTGAAAAATTAATTTTATCGTTCCTTCAAAATTATCTCTTAGCTCGTTTATTATTTTTGCAGCACCTAACAAAGAAGTGGAATGTACATCGTGACCGCAGGCATGCATCACACCAATGTTTTTTGATGCATATTCCGTTGTATTTTTTTCTTCAATTGGTAATGCATCCATATCTGCGCGCAATGCTATTGTTTTAGCAGCGGGATTTTTTCCTTTTATTAAACCAACAATACCATAGCCACCAATATTTGTTTGATGTTCGATACCGAATTCAGTTAATTTTTTTGAAATGAATTCTGATGTTTCTGCTTCTTCATAACTCAATTCAGGATGTGCATGCAAGTGCCTGCGAATGGAAACCATTTCATCAAAATAACTGTCGGCTAAATTTTTTATTTTATCTTTCAATTCCATAATACTAAATTTGGCTAATGGTTATGCACAAATATAATCATTAGCACATTATCAAATTAGCACATTGTCAAATTAAATTACATGAACAATTTTGATTTAATAGTAATAGGTTCAGGTCCCGGCGGTTATGTAGCAGCTATTCGTGCTTCGCAACTTGGTATGAAGGTTGCCATAGTAGAAAAAGAAAGCCTTGGCGGTATTTGTTTGAACTGGGGTTGTATCCCGACTAAGGCTCTTTTAAAATCTGCACAGGTATTCGACTATTTAAATCATGCAAAAGATTATGGAATTAATATTAGTGATGCTAATGCTGATTTTTCAGAAATTATAAAACGAAGCCGCAATGTAGCAGAGGGTATGAGTAAAGGCGTGCAATTTTTGATGAAAAAAAATAATATAGAAGTCATTTATGGATATGGCAAAGTATTGCCCGGTAAACGTGTAGAAGTAACAGTAAATGAAGGTGGTATTAAAATCTACAAATCAAACTATGTGTTACTGGCAACAGGCGGAAGAGCAAAACAATTATTCTCCTTACCTATTGATGGTAAAAAAGTTATTGATTATCGTAAAGCAATGATATTACCTGAATTGCCCAAAACCATGGTAATAGTTGGTGCAGGCGCTATTGGTGTTGAGTTCGCCTATTTTTATCATACTCTTGGCACACAAGTTACCTTAATAGAATTTTTTGATACCATCTTACCTGTTGAAGATAAAGAGGTTGGAAAAACCTTAGAAAAAATTTATGCTAAAAAAGGTATGACTATTTTAACATCATCAAAAGTACTGACTTCTAAAATAGTTGGAGAAAAAGTACAATTATTAGTGAATACAAAAAATGGCGAACAAATTATTGAGACGGATATTGTACTAAGTGCTGCTGGTATTGCAACCAATATCGAAAATATAGGATTAGAATCAAGTGGTATACAAACTGAGAACGACAAAATAAAAGTAAATGCATTTTACCAGACAAATATTGACGGTGTATATGCTATTGGGGATATTGTAAAAGGACAAGCACTGGCACATGTAGCAAGTGCTGAAGGAATTATTGCAGCAGAACATATGGCCGGGCATCATCCTCAGCCATTGGATTATGATAATATTCCGGGTTGTACCTACTGTTCGCCAGAAGTAGCAAGTGTTGGTATTACCGAACAAAAAGCAAAAGAAAAAGGGTTAGATATTTTAGTTGGGAAATTTCCATTCTCTGCATCAGGAAAAGCCAAAGCATCAGGAAAAGCAGAGGGTTTCGTGAAATTAATTATTGACAAAAAATACGGTGAAGTATTAGGCGCACATTTTATTGGTGAAAATGTAACGGAAATGATTTCAGAAATAATTGTAGCTCGCAAATTAGAAACAACAGGCATGCAGATTTTAAAATCCGTGCATCCGCATCCTACTATGAGTGAAGCCATCATGGAAGCTGCTGCTGCTGCGTATGGCGAAGTAATACATTTGTAATTTAGTTCACTAAAACCTTTTAAAGGTATTTTGACCAGCTCGTTTCACTTTTGAAATATGTTCGTAGTCTTGCTCATTCTTCAGGAGTGAACCAAAATAAGGTGGCTGTGTATTTAAGTAATCAATTTTCTGTAAATCTTCTTTGGTGTTTTTACCAAGTTTTAATAATCGAATCCAATCTATTAATTCTGATGTCGATGGTTTCTTTTTCACTCCGTGAATCTCACGCAAACCATAAAAAACTTTCAATGCTTCATCCATCAGTTCTTCTTCTAAATTCGGAAAGTGGACATTGATAATATCAATCATTGTTGGTCGTTCTGGGAAACGGATGTAATGAAAAAAACATCTGCGTAAAAAAGCATCCGGCAATTCTTTTTCATTATTAGAAGTAATAATCACAATCGGGCGTGTTTTGGCTTTAATCGTTTTTTGTAATTCATAACAATAAAATTCCATCTTATCCAACTCTAGCAACAAGTCATTTGGAAATTCAATATCAGCTTTATCAATTTCATCAATCAATAAAACAGCCTGTTCGTCATTTTCAAATGCCTGCCACATTTTTCCTTTAATGATGTAGTGAGAAATGTCATTTACTTTCTCATCGCCAAACTGTGAATCGCGTAAACGTGCCACGGCATCGTATTCGTACAAACCTTGCTGTGCTTGTGTTGTAGATTTTATATGCCATGTAAAAATAGGTTTATTCAATGCTTTAGCAACTTCAAATGCAAGCAAGGTTTTGCCGGTACCAGGTTCACCTTTTATCAATAACGGTTTTTCTAAAGCAATTGCTGCATTCACGGCAATTTGTAACTCTTCTGTTGCAATGTAATTT
Organism: Chitinophagales bacterium; assembly: GCA_046329785.1. Taxonomy (GTDB): domain Bacteria; phylum Bacteroidota; class Bacteroidia; order Chitinophagales; family JADIYW01; genus JADJSS01. The sequence goes on along the minus strand of JAXLTZ010000003.1, from coordinate 155,152 downwards.
TCGGTTCCTTTAAATTCGTTCATATCTTTAGTATTGAGTAGTTAGTAGTTAGTAATTAGATTTCTATTTTAATGTACTGTTTTCTTTCCTTTTAATGTTTTCATAGCTTTTGCTAATCCATCCAACGTCATTGGGAACATCCTGTCTTTAAAGACTTCTTTAATCATTCTTACTGTTGGCAAACCGTCCCAGTAGTATTCATTACCGGGGTTCAGCCAGACTGTATTTGGAAATTTCGTAACAAAACGTTGCAGCCATGCAATACCTGTTTCATCATTGTAATGCTCAACACTGCCACCAAGTGCAGTCAGTTCATAAGGCGACATCGTTGCATCTCCGACAAATATAACACGGTAATCCTGATTGAACTTATGTAAAATATCGAATGTAGGGATTCTGTCATTGTAGCGCATATTATTGTCTTTCCAGATACTTTCATATACACAATTATGAAAATAAAAAAATTCCAAATGCTTTAATTCTGATTTTGCTGCAGAAAATAGTTGCTCGCACAATTCCACATAAGGATCCATTGAACCTCCGACATCAAAGAATAATAAAACTTTTACACGATTCTTTTTTGCTGGCTGCATCTCAATATCAAGATAACCGCCGTTTTTACTCGTTTTTTCTATGGTTGTATGTAAATCCAGTTCATCCTCGATACCTTCACGTGTCAGTATTCTTAAACGTTTCAATGCTAATTTTATATTTCGGGTATTTAATTCCACATCTGATGAATAGTTTTGAAACTGACGCTTTTCCCAGACTTTGACTGCGCTTCTTCCACCGCCACTACCTCCGATGTTAATACCTTCCGGATTAAATCCTCCATTTCCGAATGGTGACGTTCCTCCTGTTCCAATCCACTTGTTTCCACCCTGGTGTTTTTCTTTTTGTTCTTCCATCAACTGTTGTAAGCGTTCCATCAACTTATCCAAACCGCCCATTTTTTCTATCATGGCTTTTTCTTCCTCTGAAAAAAGTCGATCGATTTCTTTTTGCAGCCAGTCTTTTGGAATCTCTTTTTTTTCAATTTCTGACAATTCAACACCATGAAAATATTTTCCGAATAATAAATCATATCTATCTAAAAATTGTTCATGTTTGATTAGAATTGTTTTAGATAAAAAATAAAATTCTTCCACGCTGAATCTTGTTACACGCTTATTCAATGCTTCTAACAGATTAAGATATTCGCCAATACTAACAGGCAAACCTTCATCTTTTAAGAGTAAAAAGAAATCAAGAAACATGTCTTAAAGTTAAAAGTAATTAGTTAATAGTTAAAAGTAATTTTCAGATAAATCATTATCTTGTGTAAAATACTTCATATGAGCACACAACTAATAGAAAAATATAGCGATATAGAAGCTGTCAAAAATAAATTTTTGAAAAAAGTAGCCGGATTATCGAATGAACAATTGAATAAAATTCCATCTGACGGTGGCTGGAGTGCTGCACAAACACTCTATCACTGTGCCTATGCGGAAAGCGGAACAATTCTTGTCATTAATAAAAATTTAACTGAAAACAATGTGCAGGCAAAAAGTGATTATGGAAGTGTACTCAGAAATATAACATTAGTCATCTTTTTGAAATTACCTTTAAAATTTAAAGCACCAAAACAAGCAAGCAAAGTTCCTGAGAACATTTCAATTGAAGAATTAAAAAAGTATTTTGATAAGAATAGTGAAGACTTCAAAAAGATATTACAAGATTTACCGGCTGAATTAGAAGATAGATTTATTTTCAAACATCCGCGCTCCGGTTTGTTTAACATTATTCAAACACTAAATTTTACCCGTGAACATTATTTGCATCATGAACGTCAGTTAGATGCGTTGCTGTAGAAAAAAATTGAAACACATAGGCACATAAAAAGTCTATGCTAATTCGAAGAATTTCTATTTTCTTCTAACTATCCTGTATTAAAGAAGATTTCTATTTCTATCTCAAATAGAAAAACATAGTAAAAGAATAAATTCTTTTTACGTTTCTATATGCCTATGTGTTAAATCAGGAAAACAAATTATATCTGAAAATACAATACAGGGCACGAAATGCATCTTTCATACCTATTTTTTTGCCTTCTTCATAAGTTCTTCCATAATAAGAGATACCTACTTCATAGACTCTAATTTTAGGAATCTTAGACATTTTTGCTGTGACTTCAGGTTCAAAGCCAAAACGGTTTTCTTTTAAATCAATGCTCTGAATAATTTCACGACGAAACATTTTATAGCATGTTTCCATATCAGTCAGGTTCAGATTCGTAAACATATTAGAAGCAAATGTGAGCATTTTATTACCAATAGTATGCCAGAAGAATAAAATACGATGCGGTCTGCCGCCCATAAACCTAGAGCCATATACCACATCAGCAAAACCATCCAGTATTGGTTTCAGCAAGATATTGAATTCATTCGGGTCATACTCCATGTCAGCATCCTGTACAATAACAAAATCACCGGTAGCGCTTTGAAAACCTGTTCGCAGAGCAGCACCTTTCCCTTTATTTACTTCATGCTTTTGATAAACAATAGTAGCATCAGGATGCTGCTGCTGAAATTCTTTAACTTTCTGTTCGGTATTATCTTTTGAGCAGTCATTTACAACAATGATTTCTTTCTGTATATTTTGAATGAGTTGAACTTCATTAATTTTATTCAAAATAAACTGAATTGTATTCTCTTCATTATATGCCGGAACGACTATAGATAATTTTGCACTCATCCTTACAAAAATAAACAAATTAGATAATAAACAAAAATAGCTGCTAAAAAGCAGCTACTTACTTAAAGTCTCGAATTTTTTACTTTTTCTTTATCCATCTTTCCGCTTCAGTACCTTTTTTAGATAAATCAAACGTCATAGAACCATAAACCAGTGCTCCTATTTTCGGAGAGCCATAAGCTTCTATATGTTTATTATTGTAAATATTTGAACCTCCCACCTGCAATATAAACCATCTTGGGAATTCATACGACAACTGCATATCCAACATGTGATAACTTGGAACGGCACCATCGCCAAAAGTACTTTCCCAGTTATATTTACTCACCCATTTAAAGTTTACACCAAATCCTAAGCCTTTCCAAATGCGTTGAGCGCTGATACCTAAGTTAAATTTATGGTTAGGTGTATTAAAACCCGGAATTATCGGGTCTTGTAAATTTTTAGTATTGATACCTGCATACGTATAATTGAATGAACCAACCAGTGCTTTCCAGATATAATAATTCAATCCTATCGAAGCACCGTATGCATCTACTTTTTGTTTAGCATTGGTTGGCATCTGTATCAGATTATACGCACCCGTTAACATTGCATCAGCTCCTGCCTCAGTACCAACTACAATCTCTTTATTTTTCGGCATATAGAATCGTAAGTCTCCGATAAAATTAAAATAGCGATTGAAATAAGCATTTATATCTACATACAATTTTCTTGCAAACACTCCGCGGTATCCAATTTCCCACGAATTTACCTGTTCAGGTTTTATGGGATCTAATTTAATTGGTTTCAAGATTGTAGGATCTACTTCCAGAGTAACATTATAATTACTTCTGAAATCTTTCACTGATTGAAAATCATATCCTTCCGCCCCGTTTAAATTACCTAATAATTGTATGGCACCTAAATCCAGTGAAATGTACTGATTTTGTAACGTTGGAGTTCTGAATGCCTGCTGATAGGAAAACCTGAAGGTATGGTCTTTAAAAGTACCTATAGCCGAAATTCTGGGTGAAAACTGTACTTTAAAATTTTCGGCTTTATCAATACGGGCAGAACCTACCAGCTTGAGATGTTTCTTAAATAAATCAACGGTAATTTGTGTATAGCCACCAACTTCCCATGTATTTAAATTAATAAATTTTGCATCTAAATCGGGAGAACCGTCTGCCAGCGTATCTGCTCTATTTCTTAATGTATCAAAAAATATAGACCCATAGGAACGCGGGATATACATACGGAAAGAAGAACCGACAATCCAGTTAATGTCATGCTTGAAAGTATGATTGTAACTGGCCTCCACATGATGCAGCGAAGATTTATCCTGAAACTTCGCACCTGTTACCAGATTTGCATCATCCACAATCAGGTTATATGCCGAATCGAATGAATAAGTACCCGGTTGCAGGTAGGCATTTTCAAAAGCCTGATGTAATGCATATTCTCTTGATGTTTGTACATCCTCATCACGCGGATCATTCTTAAATCCGTTTGTATAATCCGACAACTTAGAAAAATAAGATTTCACAAAATTTGATACATATCTGCTGATACCAATCTTGGATAAATTGATGGCACTAAAAACCATGTCATAAGATTTACCGGCATTTTCCTGTGTGGTATAATATTTTACCGATACTCCTTTATAATCAAACTGTACTTTATGCTGCTGAAACAAAATATTTTTGATATTATATCTGTTAGCACCTTGATAAACCGCATTCCCTCGTCCAAATTTATATTGATATTCTATTTGCATATCTTTTATCGGACGAGCATATAAAGCAATATTTGCCTTAATACTTTCTATCTTTCCGTCTGTTAAATCTTTTTCCTGATAACCGGGTGCCTGAACATTTATCGTTCCGGGAAATGCATTTGGAAAGAAATCCAAATAGGCATTCAAAGCTCTGAACTGACGGGCAATAGCAGTATCTTCACTGAATTGTAATTTTCTAACTACTGTACTAACGTTTACATCTGCACCGATATCACCGTATGTATTTGCAATTGTATCATCCGCAACCCAATCTTTTGCTCTGAAATATTCGGCGCTTACTTTAAATCCAAAAACATCTCTTCCATATTTTTTCTTTCCAAAAGCATTTGCATAACGAATTTGTGCATCTGCCATTTTTTGATTACCTCCTTTTATTTTCAATTGTAAATCTTTATAATCAAAAGGATTTTTTGTTTGCATACTCACAACTCCTTGAAACGCATTGGCACCATACAAGGCTGAAGAGGCACCTGATATTATTTCTACACTTTCCAAATCCAAATCATTTGCACCGACTAGATTTCCTACCGGAAAATTCAACCCTGGAGCCTGATTGTCCATCCCATCAATAAACTGTACCATACGAACAGGTGCAGTGGTATTAAATCCTCTCGTATTAAATACCTGGAATCCCATGCTCGTTGTAGTGATATCAACTTCTTTCAGATTTCCTAAACTTTGATAAAAATTTCCCGAAGCAACCGACTGAATTTGTTTTGCATTCAATTTCTGGATAGAAGATGGCGATGTCTGAATACGTTCACTTAAACGGGATGCAGAAATTACCACATCATTACTAACCCGAATTTCCTGTGATGTTAAGGCTACTGATATATTTTGATTTTCCTCTGCAACATCTATCTCCTGATCTGCAAAACCTAAATAGGTAACTGTCAATACAACGGGAAGTTTTACGTCTGCTTTAATTTCAAAATTTCCATCCATATCTGTTACCGCACCATAATTAGTACCTTTAATCTGAACATTTGCTCCAATTAAAGACTCTTTGGTATTCTTGTCTGTAATCTTTCCTTTAAGTGAAATTTCCTGAGCATACGTATTCACACTGAAGAAAACACATAGAAATACTGTAAATAATTTTAGCAAATTACTTTTAGCTTGCATTTGGTAGGTTTTTTGGTTAGTAATTCTTATTAGTTTATGGTAAATGATTTTGTTACTTTCTGGTCTGCATCTTTTACATCTATTAACTCAATTAAATACTGTCCTTTCGCAAAATCTTTTAACTCAAAGAGATGTTGTTCTGTAATCTCGCGAGACAATACTTTTTCTCCAATCATGTTATAAATGTTTGCGAGATATTTCCCGTTTTTATTAATAAACAAAGAAAACTGACCATCACTTGGATTCGGAAATAAATTCACATCCCAGTTAGCTTTTGTTGCATTAGGTTTCTTTACAGAAGTAATAACAGCAGTACTGCCAAATACCGGCAACTCTATCTGTGACGGATATTGATCGGAAATCGCAATGCGCTGAACAGAAATCCTCGGTGCGTATTCTGTTCCATTATAAATGTATGTTCTTCCATCCGCAGGTTTTCTTCTGAAGAATTCATTTGGCATTATCGGAACATTGGCACATGCCTGAAAGCGCGGATAATTACTGCTTGATATTAATACTTTTATTTTATGGCCTTGTGCAAATGAATAGGCTATTGGATATCCCTGAAAGTAATATTCATAAATTTTTCCAATATCAATATTACTGAATGGTGCATTATCATTCTGATTACCTACCGCAATTGATTTAGCAAATTCTCTGGCACGTGCATTTACTGCGCCTTCAACCACAAAAAATTCTTTCCCATCAGGATATACATCCAGAATACGAACAAAGAAATCGCAATCAGTAGGACCTGAAGGAGTATTTCCAGGGTTTGATTTCGCATATAATTTATATTTTGGGAAACCGACAATACATAATGAATCCTGCAATACGTCTGTTTCAAACTTCACTACACCTTCTCTGTCCATTGTAAATTTGGCAAAATTGGTATCTGCCAGATTCATTTGTCCCTGACTTTCCCTGTCACCTTGTGGTGTTTGTTCTATCATATTTCCTCCACCGACAGTTATTATCGGATCATCCGGATTATGAACATATGTTTTGTAGCCTTCATCAACAGTTGGTTTAGCAAAATTCAATTTTCCGTTTTGGTGCAAATACATACTGTGCCATTGAATCTCATTAGGTGGAAAAACTTCAGTACCCATCCAGTAATTTCCAGAATAAGAAACAGTAGCATCATCATTAGAAGCACCTGTAACATAATAACGGATACTAGGGATAGTAGTGTAATCATATTGAGGAATTCCCTGGAATTTTCCTGACGTACCGAATCCTTCCAAAATCGGACCTAATTCAGGTAAATCTATTTTAAAAGGAATTACCAATGCTCCTAATTTTACTTCTACGGGTACTTGTTTAAGTGTTTCTTCACCCAGAATAAAATTCAGTAAATCTGCAAACTGTATTTTATAATCTTCTGAAGGAAAACGGACTTCCAATGCCGGCAGCTGAGGTAAAGGTTTTTGCCAGGTAGTTGCTTTGGGAATTAAAACTTTTGGTTCTCCCACTTTATTATAGCCATTATAGTTTAAGTTATATCTGAACCAGCTGATTAATTCTGACTTGGCAATATCTGCAATATTAATCTGGCCGCCTGCACCTAAATTAGAAATATCGATTTTAGTAATATCTGTTACATTTTTCGGATATATTTTATCGCCTGTTCTGGTGGATGCAATTGTTTGGTGTGCCCAGGGGCCAATAACAATTTTTTGAAGATTCTTCTTTTGTGTGATGTTATCCTGAATAAATTTATGTGTTTCCATAGAACCATCAACAAAAATATCCCACCAGCCGGCTACATGGAAAGTTGGTACTTCTATATTTTTGTATCGGGAATACGTTCCGTTTTTATCGCCTTCACCATTTATATCAACAGGTGCCTTACTTGCATCCATATCACTTCTTCCAATAGAGTTCGGGTAATATCCACAAGCAGAATTTTCATAACGTACTGTTACAAAATGGTCAATCGCTTTATTCGCTGCATCAAATTTATCAGGTGTTCCGTAATCTACAGAAGAATGAATATCATCATCAATACCTGTGTCTATATACTTATCTTCATCGCGTGTATCTTTAATCTGACCACGCAACCAGCCTGTAACCAGTCCATCTCTCAGGCATCCGTTTTGGTAACCTGTACTCTTATAAAATTCTAATGGTCCTACAATCGGAAACATTGATCTTAAGCCGGGTTTTGTCGGATCAATTTTATGAGCTGCAGCAGCCTGCAACTGATTATATCCCAGTGCAGAAGCACCAAAACTACCTATCGACCCGTTGTAAACTAAATCTGTAGTTTCAAAAATACCATCTCTGTTTAAGTCATATTTTCTTACTAATTGATTTTTTACAAACTCCAACGTATTATAACCGTCTTCGTGATTGTTCCCGTTTCGCGGATCTGTTGGAGCTGTAATATCCAGCACGTGCGTATAATTGTGATATGGCCACTTCTTCCAGCTATCGGAATATAGAGGCAGGTAAGCCCCCTGAGATGTATATCTTCCGCGCATATCCTGAACAGCACCTGCATAACCCAGTAATGCCATTGCTGCACCTTCAATTGCACCATCTTTGTTGTAAGGTGTTCGTTCCAATATCATTGGCAGCTGATATGGATTTGCATTTGGTATACCGTTTATAGTATCATATATCAGATATTGAGATCCTTTTTGTAACAAAACCGCAAATATTGGAATCCTAACCTGCGGGAACGGTGCGGGCAGCAGGTTGAATGTCAATGTATCATTGTAAACAAAACTATCCTGTAAGATAGGCAGATAAATATCTGTCATAAGTTTTGTTCCATCCGGCATAGTAAACGGAACTTGTGTACAAGTGGAAAAATCTGTAATATCATCCAGTGTACCATTAATTTTTTCACCGGGAATTTCACGTGAACCGGGAATTGGGAAATATTTGGTCTGTGCTTGTATAACAGCACTTACCGCTACAAGTAGCAGGAATAGAGATTTTTTCATACTTTAAAACAGTTTTCACTCTAAATTTACATTAATTATTCAATATGTTAATGTTTGTTAACGATTTTTTTATGGAAATTGTCTTTTGTTTATTTAGACATGGAAAACATACTACAGGATATTTCAATTCAGCAAGCGTTGTTAATTATTTTAAACCTCATAATAATTGAGAGTTTACTTTCTGTTGATAATGCCGCTGTACTGGCGACAATGGTTATGGATTTGCCAAAAGAGCAGCGAAACAAAGCATTAAAGTTTGGTATTCTTGGTGCTTATGTTTTTCGGGGTATTTGTCTCATACTCGCATCGTGGCTGATAAAAATATGGTGGTTAAAGGCATTAGGTGGTTTATATCTTCTTTACTTGTTTATCAATTATTTCCGGACAAAAGCAACGGTTACAAAAGAAGATGATTTACTAAATAAAAGTGAAAGCAAAATATATAAGTACACATTCGGGTTATTTGGTAAATTTTGGTCTACTGTTATTTTAGTAGAAATAATGGATTTGGCATTCTCTATTGACAATGTATTCGCTGCAGTTGCATTTACAGATAATATTTATCTTATCTGGACAGGTGTATTCATAGGTATTTTAGCCATGCGTTTTGTTGCTCAAACGTTTGTAAAACTAATGGAAAAATATCCGTTTCTTGAAACTGCTGCGTTTGTGGTAATTGGTATTTTAGGTATAAAATTACTACTTTCTTTTCCTGCTCATTTTTATAAAGAAAATCCTGTCTTTCATTTTATCGAATCGGAGCATTTCGATATGATTATTTCAATTGTTACCGTTTTGGTATTCTTTATTCCGATTATGACATCTGTACTGTTTAATTATCCGAAACGCAATAAAAATGTACATTCTGAATTAGAAGATGAGATGAAAAGTTATGAAGATATTAGAAATGAAGAATAATTATTTTATTTCTTCAATCTGTCTTTAAATACTTTTTCAAATTTTTCAATCTTTGGTTGAATGACATATCTGCAATAACCTTCACCACTGTTATCGTTGTAGTAATTTTGATGATAGTCTTCTGCTTTATAGAAAGTATCGAATTTTGTAACTTCTGTAACTATGGGTGAAGGATATGCATTTGCTTTATTCAATTCAGCAATAATTTCTTCTGCTGCTTTCTTTTGTTTGTCGTTGTGATAAAAAACAGCAGAACGATATTGTGTGCCAATGTCATTTCCCTGTCGATTTAAAGTTGTTGGATCATGCATTGTGAAAAAGACTTTCAGTATTTCTTCAAAAGTAATTTTTGTTGTATCAAACGTAATCTGAATTACTTCTGCATGGCCTGTTGCTCCCGTGCACACCTCTCTGTATGTTGGGTTTTTTACATTGCCGCCCGAAAACCCTGATTCTACTTTCTCCACTCCTTCCAATCGTTGGAAAATTGCTTCTATGCACCAGTAACAGCCTCCGCCGAAAGTGGCCACTTCAGTATTTGTATTCATACTAATTTTTGTTTTTTTTATGGAATTATTTTTTATTTCTTTTGTCTGTGTTTGTGCCTGATTGCAACCTGCAAATGCACATAAACTAAAGATTGTAATCAGGAATTTCATAATGTTTTCTATATAGACGTAAAAACAACTTTATACTTACAAATGTTTTGGTGAAATTTTGTTAAAGACAATTATTTAAACAATTGATAGGCCACAAAAGACACAATATATGCAGTTCCTGACATGTAAATAAATTGTATTGCTGGCCATTTCCAGCTCTTCGTTTCGCGGTAAACGGTCGCCAGTGTACTCATGCATTGCATTGCAAATAAATAAAATAAAACTAAGGACAATGCTACTGCCATGGTAAAAACAGGCTTGTCTTCCGCATTCTTTTCCTGTTGTAATTTTTGTTTTATCGTTAAATCATCCGCATTTTTTCCAATGGAATATAAAGTAGAAATAGTACCCACAAACACTTCACGGGCTGCAAAAGAAGTAATTAATGCTATACCAATTTTCCAGTCAAAGCCCAATGGTTTTATAATTGGTTCTATTAAACGACCTACATGTCCGGCATAAGACGCTTCTAATTTTTTAGATGCAATATGCAAATCTGTTGTTTCTTTATCTGCATGCAATAAAGAAGATTCGATTGTCGCAATATTTACTGCTTCTTCCATTTCTCTCTTCGGTCCAAAACTTGCTAAAAACCATAATAATAATGAAACAACGAGAATTACCTTTCCTGCACCAAATACAAACGCACTCACCTTTTCATACAGTGTATAAAAAACATTTTTCCAGTGTGGCTTCCTGTATTCAGGTAATTCCAGCATCAGAAACGAAAATTCTTCTGACTTTAAAATCTTCTTAAAAACATAGGATGCAATTAATGCTGCCGCAATTCCGATTAAGTACAATGCCATAAAAACCAAACCTTGCGAATTAAAATATCCTATTTTATAATTTGGAATGATGAATCCAATCAATATCGCAAACACCGGAATTCTGGCAGAACAACTGATTAAGGGTGTCACCATAATAGTTATTAATCTTTCTTTCCAATTGCTGATTGTCCGGGTACTCATAATAGCCGGAATAGCGCACGCACCGCCGGAAATTAACGATACGATACTTCTTCCGTTCAATCCGAATTTTTGCATGATATTATCGAACATATAAACAGCACGCGCCATATAGCCGATTTCTTCCAATAATGTAATCAATAAAAACAATATGGTGATTTGCGGAACAAAGACTAAAATTCCGCTGATGCCGGGAATTAATCCTTCCGTTAATAATCTTGAAAAGATTGTAGACGGTAACACAGATTGTAAATAAGAAGCAAGATGTGCAAATTGTGCATCAATCCAATCCATAGGAATAACAGACCATGCAAAAATCGCCTGAAAGATAAAAAGCATCAGTGCAAAGAAAATAACCGGACCCAAAAATTTATTGGTTACAATAAAATCTATTTTATCGGTTAATGTTTTAGCGTTGGAAAAAGATTTACTTAAAACACTGTTTACAATGGGCGTGAATTTGTTATAACGCTGCATTATTTCATCCAGCTGATTATTAAGAGGATTGAAGTTATTCTGCAACACGATTTCCTGAAGCTGCTTTTTCTTATCTTCTTTTAAAAAGTTTATTTTTTTAGCATGATGTGCAAAAAGCAACGCGTGATATTCATTTTTTACAGAGAGTACCTGACTTACTTTTGACGCAATACTTTTTTCTTCATCTGTCAGTTCATAAAATGCGGAAACAGGCGACACATCTTTACTCTTTTCTAAAAGCAGACTTAGTTTTGATTTTATACTATCAACACCTTCACCGGTTCTGCCGTTTATTTTTATAACATCAATACCCAGTGCTGCGCTTAACTTTTTTTCATCACATTGAATATTTTGCTGCGCGGCAATATCATTCATATTCAAGGCGACTAATACCGGAAACCCAACATCTGCAATTTGTGTGAGCAGTAACAAATGTCTTTCCAGATTGGTAACATCAAGAATATAAACAATCGCATCCGGATAATCTTTATTGGAAGTGTCTATTAAAGCATTTACGGCAATCCGTTCATCTAATGAAGTCGGATACAGACTGTAAGTGCCGGGCAAATCGATGATTTCGATTTCTTTATTTTCTAATTTTATAAATCCGCTTTTGCGCTCTACCGTTACGCCGGGAAAATTGCCAACTTTTTGCCGCAAACCTGTTAGCTGATTAAACAGCGACGACTTTCCTGCGTTAGGATTTCCAAGTAATGCTATTTTCTTTCTGGCGTCAGACATCCCTAAATCCCTAAAGGGACTCTTTTTCGTTTATCAATACATTTTCTGCTTCGTTTTTTCGCAATGCCACATAATGATTTTTTGCTTTTACATAATAAGCACCGCCAAAGGGAGCTTTCCGCTGAAGCGAAATCACTGACCCCGGCAACAAACCCATTGCCATTAATTTGCAGGCAACATATCCATTGGAAAATTCGCTGATGATGGCATCTTCTCCGATGTGCAGTTGTGTTATGTTTCTGAAATTGTCCAATTGCTATTTAAATCAAATCTAAATAGCAAAAATACATGCTTATTTTGAGAATATGGAATTTTGGTAAAGATTACCTAAGATTGGTGATTGCGCTTACTATTTTTGATGTTTAATATAAAAAATGTATATTTGAAAATATGATGCAGTGTTGCACAAAGCCAGCCTACTGTTGGTTGTATATGTGTAACTTTATTGCGCATATAAATAAGTTATGGGCAACCCTAAAAACCGACACGGTAAACAGACAACTATGGGACTTTTAGACTTCTTTAAGCGAAATAAAAAATCAAAGAATGAAACGGTAAAGACAAATAAGCCTTCACCTGAACAGACTTTGTTTGCGGACACCGTTTTAGAAATTATTAACCCGACAGTTGAACAATTTGGCTTTGCAAGACACAAGACTGAAATCGAAACATATTTTACGACTATTATTTTTCGCAAAGACAAGCAATATATAAAAGTCAGCGGTTCGACCTATCCGACAGACTATCCATATTCCTACAACATCGTTCTTGGTGAAGGTGAAAGCGAAGACTTCACGGAGTGGGATTGGAATTCAACTGCATTGTGGCGACTTAAAAACAAAATAGACCCAACAGCGAAAGCAAAAGAATATGAATTTCCTTATGGTGACAAAGTGAAATTCAGCGTGACAAACGCTAACAAAGAATTATTAAAATATGCAGACACGTTTTTGCGTGGCGACTTGACTTTGTTTTACGAGACACGTTCTGAACAAAACAAGAGCAGAGAACCTTACAAAATTCACACTCCAGATAAGAACGGAAAATACACGACAACTGACGAACCAACAAGTGTTGAACAGAAGAAAAATTATAGCTAAACAATGACGACAGAAAGAAGGGCAGCCACTAACAGCACCTACCCAAAAGGCGGGGTTTCGTGCTTCGCAGACACATTTGTGCAAGCCGAAAATTCAGTTCTCCGAATTAAGTTCAGTGGTAAAAGTCCCGCCCTTCGGGTAGCCGCAAACCGTTAAATCATTTCGGTGCCCGCAAAATCAACAATACGGCAATGACTCCAAAAATAATATTTGGTATCCAAACGGCAATCAAGGGGTCAAGGTTTCCTTTGGTTGCAAATACTGTAGAAAACTGCTGAATAATAATATAGGTACCGCTTAACAACATCCCCGCTACAATATATAAACCCATTCCGTTGCGAACTTTTTTAGTTGTCATGGCAACTGCAATCAACGTAAGAATGATAGTAGAAAAAGGGATAGCCGTTCTTCTGTATTTTTCCACCTCATAAATTTTTACATTCTCATTGCCTTTGTGTATCTGGTCAACAATGAATTGCTTTAATTCTTTAGTGGTCATTGTTTCAATATCGTAGTTCTGTTTTACATATTCTTTCGTTGTAATCGGTAATACCATAAACGTATCTATCCCCGTGCCGACAGAATCATGAGTGCCGACATTTTTACGGAAACTCCAGTTCATTAATCTCCATTTCATTTTAGAAGTATCCCATTGCATATTTTCTGCGGAGAATTTATAATACTGCACCTTGTTTTTTATTTTCTCCATGGTAAACTTAAACCCCGTATTCGCATTGATATCGTATGACTGCGTGTAAATAAAAGTGTCTGTTCCGATTTGAAAATGATAATTAATATCGGAGGTTCTTTTATCTTTTTTAGAGGCGTATGTTTCCTCAAATTTTATTTTTACTTTATTGGATTTGGGCAACAGATGGTGGTTGTAATAACCGAACAACGATGCGAGCAAAACAGCCGTAAACATATACGGATACAATAATCTGTAAAAGCTTATGCCGCCGTTCAGCATACAAATAACTTCGGTGTTTTCTGTTAGTCTGGATGTAAAATAAACAACAGAAATAAAGACAAAAATAGGTGCCAGCATCAGTCCAATCCATGGAATGAAATTGAGATAATAATCAAAGATAATGGCATGCAAGGGTGCTTTATTGGAAATAAAGTCATCAATCTTTTCCGTTATATCAATCACAATAGCAATAGCGCTCAGCAAAAAGATGGCAAAGAAGAAAGTGATAAGAAATTTTTTGATGATATATCTGTCGAGTGTTTTCAAGATTATGATGAACGATTAACAATGTACAATTAACGATTATTATTTTTTGATGTATTAATTATTTTGGTTAATACTTTTAATAATGATTTTATTTTGTCTGATAAATCTTCAGGATTTGGATATTGTTTAGCACTTGCACATAGCAACAACCAATACTCTGTTTCTTCAGCTTCTTTTAAAGCAATTTTTAATTTATGAATAAAATCATTTTTGCTTTCTGCATTCTGTGCTTCTTTTACATTTGCACCAATTGAGGTACCTGATTTTAGAAGTTGATTAGATATAACATATTTCTTCTTTGTCTCAAGCAATTCACAATAATCTATGATTTGCAAAGCAAATTCAAAACTCAAATTGACAATTAAATTCTTTGGTGATTCTTTTTCCATATTTTTAATCTCAATTATTAATTGTTCATCGTTAATTGTCAATCGTTAATCATAACCTACGCATCAGCCTCACCACCATTTCATTTTTCCACGATGTAAATGTACCTTCTTTAATCTTATTTCGCGCTTCATTTACCAACCATAAATAAAACGAAAGATTGTGCAAGCTTGCAATTTGTGCCGCGAGATATTCTTCCACAATAAATAAGTGACGCAGATATGCTTTGCTGTGTTTCTTGCTGGTACTGCACGGTACGTTTACATCAACAGGTGAAAAATCTTCTTTCCATTTTTGATTCTTAATATTTATCATTCCTTCGGAAGTAAACAACAAACCATGCCGTGCATTTCTTGTCGGCATCACACAATCAAACATATCAATACCTAATGCAATAGCTTCTAAAATATTTACGGGTGTACCAACACCCATTAAATAACGCGGTTTATCTTTTGGTAAAATACTGCACACTAAATCCGTCATCTCATACATCATTTCTGCCGGCTCACCCACCGCTAAACCGCCAATGGCATTTGCCGGTCTGTTTTGCATTGCAATAAATTCAGCAGATTCTGTGCGCAAATCTTTATACACGGAGCCCTGTACAATTGGAATTAAGGTTTGTTCATATCCGTACAATGGTTTCGTTGCATCGAACTGCTGAATGCAACGCTGCAGCCAGTCGTGTGTAATTTTCAACGATTTCTTTGCATATTTATAATCGCAGGGATACGGCGTGCATTCATCAAAAGCCATAATAAAATCGGCACCAATGATGCGTTGTGTATCCATTACATTTTCGGGTGTAAATAAATGTCTGCTGCCGTCAATATGTGATTGAAAGGTAACGCCTTGTTCATTTAATTTTCTGCGGTGAGACAATGAATACACCTGATAGCCGCCACTGTCTGTAAGTATTGGTTTATTCCAGGTATTGAATGCATGTAATCCGCCGGCTTTTTGTAAAATATCCAAACCCGGTCGCAAGTATAAATGATACGTATTTCCTAAAATGATTTGCGCGTGTATTTCATTCTCCAACTCAGAAAAATGGACTGCTTTTACCGTGCCTTGTGTACCAACAGGCATAAAAATAGGTGTATCAATATCACCGTGTTCCGTGGTAATCTTTCCGGCACGAGCGGAAGAATGCTGGTCTGTATGTTGTATTTCGTATTTCATTATTTAAACACATAGACACATAAGTTTTTTATAAAAATAATTCAAGAATTGAATTATCTATGTAACCTGTTTCAGATGTCAAGGAAATTTCTATTTTCATCCAAACAGAAACCACAGAAAAGAATAAATTCTTTTTTCTATGAATCTATGTGTTTATTTATTAGACTTGAAAAAGCAAAAATACAACAAAAACCTTTACTTTTATTGAGTGAATTTCCTATTATATTTATTAGTTGTTTGTTGTCTTTATCAAATACTGTATCAAACGATATTGATATATGCTATTCTTTCAAAGAAAGGTATCATTCATGATTTTTCATTAAACATTCAACATTCTGTAAGTATTATTATTTGTGCAAAAAACGAATCAGAAAACCTAAAAAAAAATCTTCCTTTTATTTTAGAACAAAACTATCCGGATTTTGAAGTAATTATTGTTGATGATGGTTCTGATGAACGATTAACGATAAATCCCGAAATAAATTCGGGACAAGCTAATGAACGATTAACGATTATTAATCTTTCAAAAGAAGAGAAGATTGGTTTAGGCAAAAAATATGCTTTGCAAAAAGGTGTAGAAGCAGCCAAAAATAAGTTGATTTTATTGACGGATGCTGATTGCCAACCTGTATCTAAAAACTGGATTTCAGAAATGGCAAGTTGTGTTACTAATGAGAAAAAAATTGTATTAGGAATTTCTCCTTATTCCAGAAGAATTGGATTCCTGAACAGTTTAATTGAATATGAAACTGCACAAACAGCCTTGCAATATATTGGTTTTGCTTTGCTTGGAAATCCATACATGAGCGTAGGAAGAAATGTATTGTACGATGCTGCTTTATTAAAATCAAAAACATGGTCAGGTGCAGAATTATCTATTGCTTCAGGCGATGATGATTTAATGATACAGAGTTTGGCAACAAAAGAAAATACCGCTGTTTGTTTATCAAAAGAAAGTTACACAATAAGTGAACCGAAGAAAACATGGAAAGAATATATCAAACAAAAACTGCGTCATTATGAAAGCGGAAATTTATATAAACTATCGCATCGTTTGTTATTAGGCAGTTATCTTCTTTCCAAATTATATATTTATATTTTTGTCTATAGCTTTTTCTTCTTTAAGCAACATGGTATTTTAAAAATGTATCTTAATTGTTTTATTGTATACTGCTTATTTATTACATTTTGTAATTATTTACTTCACAGGAAACAGCAATTAAACTTAAGATGGATTACTACTGTCTTTAATGATATTTTATATTGTATTTTTACAATTACACTTGGCTTAATCAGTCTATTAAAACCAACAAAAAATTGGAAATAAAAAACCACAATAGTATAGACAATGATTTATTGCTGGCTGCGAAAAACGGTGACCAGAAAGCCTATACTGCATTGATGGAAAAATACCGGAAATCTGTGTATCATTTGATTCTAAAAATTGTCAAAAGCCCTGAAGATGCTGAAGATTTAATGATAGAAGCCTTTTCAAAAGCATTTGACCGTCTGGAACAATATTCTCCGGATTTTGCATTTTCAACGTGGTTGTATAAAATTACATCCAATACCTGTATTGATTTTTTACGTAAAAAAAGTATTGAAAAAATTTCTCTTGAAAAAGAAGGAAAGTCATTATTTGACAGCATCAGTTTCAGCACTAATTCCAATCCTGAAATGGATTTGATAAAATCTCAGCGTATAGACAAATTGCAGGATGCCGTTAATTCGATGGATGAAATTTTTTCCCGCGTGATTGCATTGCGTTATTTCAAAGAGTATAGCTATGAAGAAATTTCTGAAGAATTAAATATTCCCGTTGGCACCATAAAAGTGCAGTTACACAGAGCAAAGAAAATTTTACTGGAAAAATTTTTGAATGAAAAAGATAAATGGTGATAAGTCGTAAGAAAAAATTATTTAACGACGGTCAGTTTTTGTGTTGCAGAAAACTCATCATTATAAATCATCATTATATAAGTACCCGTCTTAAGTGCTGACATTTCCATCATGGTATCCTCAAATGAAATAATATTGGTATAAACTTTTTGACCGATAGCATTAATGATATCTATTGTAAAAACTTTAGATTTGGTTTTAGGTAAATTTTCTATTGTCAGATAATTTTCGACCGGATTCGGATAAATTCTCAACTGAGATTTAGTCAGAGTAGAAACACCCGTTGTTCCTGAGCATTTATTCGATGTCAGAATACCGGCTCTCGCAATGTTGAACACCGCTTTCATTCTGTTTATTTGTCCGGTTGTAAACATCACCATACAGGCATCCTGTGTGTAATCCATATAATTCTGATACATAATTCCCGGAGAGGTTGTAGTACAATTATCCGTTTTCACTCCGGAGGGGCAACTGGTGGTTTCCTTTTCCTGATTGGGTGTATCACTTACACCATCGGAACCGCTGCAATCATTATCATCACCCCAAATATGTTCTAAATTCAACCAGTGACCAATTTCGTGCGTTGCAGTTCTCCCCAAATTATAGGGTATCGTCGCCGTTCCTGTTGTTCCGAAAGATGTATAACCGATGACCACACCATCTGTTTCCGGGAAACTACCTAAATCTGATGGAAACTGAGCATAGCCTAACAAATCACCACTTAAATTGCAGACCCAGATATTTAAATATTTGGTGGCATCCCAGGGTTCTATACCTCCACTCGAGGAAAATTTTACATCATCATTATCTGTAAAACTGGTAACTGATGTATTTGTCCGGGTAATACCTGTCGTTGCATTTCCATTCGGGTCCACCTGTGCTAAACAGAATTCAATTCCGGCATCACCGGCTAAAGAAAAAAACGGATGTGTGGAAAGTAATTTATCTGTATTCAGATTTCTGAAATCCTTATTCAAGCGGTCTATCTGAGATTGAACCTGTGCATCTGAGATATTTTCTGCTGTTGTTTTGTACACAATATGCACCACCACGGGAATGGTGATAACCGCTTCTATTCCGTTTTGCCTGTTAAGTCCATTTTGATTTAACCATTGCTGTATATCATTCTCAAGCTGTTGTTTACGAACGACTACTTCTGGGTGGTTGATTGCATTTTTTCTGAAAACTTCTGTAGTGGAACACCTGATTTTTTCAGCACTGAGTATTGTAGTAAGATTCAGCAACATTAAAATAGTGAAAACAAACAGGTTTTTGATAGAAAACATAGGTTGAAATTACAATTTATTATTGAAAAAGTTAAAAGTCAGCTGATTTTGCAAACTAGCTGCAAGAAAGTTGATTTACTGCTAAAAATTACCAAATCTTTATTTGTGGACAACTTTGACACAGCAATTTTGATATACAGCTACTTAAACGTATTTTTGCACCGATTTTTAAAATAAATACACTCAATATACTATGGCAAACGTAGGTAAAATTACTCAAATCATCGGTCCTGTTGTGGACGTTGCATTCGGTGGCGAAGGTGCCGGATTACCAAAAATTCTAAACGCTTTATCTGTAAAAAAAGATGACGGATCAGAAGTTATCCTCGAGTGCCAGCAGCACTTAGGTGAAGACAGCGTGCGTTGTGTGGCAATGGATGCTACCGAAGGTTTAACTCGTGGAGCATTAGTAACAGATACAGGTGGCCAAATCACGATGCCGGCAGGTGAAGCAATCAAAGGTCGTTTGTTTAACGTAATCGGTACTGCAATAGACGGTATCGGTGAAGTAAGCAAAGTAGGTGGTTATCCTATTCACAACAAACCTCCAAAATATGAAGATTTAGCTACTTCTAAAGAAGTGTTATATACCGGTATTAAAGTTATTGACTTAATCGAGCCTTATGCAAAAGGTGGTAAAATCGGTTTGTTCGGTGGTGCCGGTGTAGGTAAAACGGTATTAATTATGGAATTGGTAAATAACATCGCGAAAGGTCACGGTGGTTTATCAGTGTTTGCAGGTGTAGGTGAAAGAACGCGTGAAGGAAATGACTTATTACGTGAGTTCCTGGAATCGGATGTAATTAAATATGGCGAAGCGTTCAAACACTCTATGGAAAAAGGTGATTGGGATTTAGCATCCGTAGATAAAGAAGCATTAAAAGAATCTAAAGCAACCTTGGTGTTCGGTCAGATGAACGAGCCGCCGGGTGCACGTGCGCGTGTTGCTTTATCCGGTTTGACTATCGCTGAACAATTCCGTGATGGTGACGGCGACGGAAAAGGAAAAGATATATTATTCTTCGTGGATAATATCTTCCGTTTCACACAGGCAGGTTCTGAGGTGTCGGCTTTATTAGGTCGTATGCCATCTGCGGTAGGTTACCAACCAACGCTTTCTACAGAAATGGGTTTGATGCAAGAGCGTATCACATCCACTAAATCAGGTTCCATTACATCTGTACAGGCAGTTTATGTACCTGCGGATGACTTAACCGACCCTGCTCCTGCAACAACATTTGCTCACTTAGATGCAACAACGGTATTAAGCCGTAAAATTGCTGAGTTAGGTATCTACCCTGCGGTGGATCCGTTGGATTCAACTTCCCGTATCTTAGACCCTGCGGTTTTGGGTGAAAGACATTATAGTGTTGCGCAACGTGTAAAGATGATTTTACAACGTTATAAAGAATTACAGGATATCATCGCGATTTTGGGTATGGACGAATTATCTGAAGAAGATAAATTAGTGGTTCACCGTGCACGTCGTGTTCAACGTTTCTTATCTCAGCCTTTCCACGTTGCTGAGCAATTTACAGGCTTAAAAGGTGTATTCGTTTCTATCGATGACACATTGAAAGGCTTTGAAATGATTATGGATGGCCAAGTGGATGAATATCCTGAAGCAGCGTTCAACTTAGTAGGTAGTATTGAAGATGCCATTGAGAAAGGTAAAAAATTATTAGCAGAAGCAAAGTAATAATGTTAAATGGTAAATGATGAATGTTAAATTAAAACTGAAATCATTAAACAATAAACATTAATCATTAAACATTTAGAAAATGCAATTAAACATACTTACACCTGAGTTAAAAGTTTTTACCGGCGAGGTAGATTCGGTGCAACTTTGCGGAACAGACGGACAATTTGAGATTCTCAATAACCATGCACCTATGATTGCTTCCATTGTAGAAGGTAAAGTCAGAATCAAGACGGGTACGGGAAAACAAGAGTTCAAGCTAAAAAGCGGAATTGTAGAAGTATTAAAAAACAATGTTTCTGTTTTGACAGAAGGCATTGCAGAACAATAAAATAGCTTTCAAAAAGTAAAAAAGAGGAACCAAATGGTTCCTCTTTTTTTGTTTAATTGCTGGATGCACCTGTCAATTTTACCGAATACTAACCAATTTCTACCGAATACTAATTGGAATAGCATAAAACTTGACAAAAATCAAAATTAGTATCAATTTGAAGTATTAAAATTTATGTCTATGAAAAACAATGCAAGAATTCTAGACATAGGAACCCGTTTAATTGCCGTTGGTATCTTCGGATATTCAGCATTTATGAAATTTACAGCTGCACCCGCAGCGGTGTACATTTTCCAACGTATTGGTATGGAATCAGCCGGACGCTATGGTGTTGCACTTTTAGAGTGCATTGCTATCGTTTTGTTACTTATTCCAAAAATGGCATGGCGCGGAGCGATTTTAGGTGCTCTGATGATGTTTGGTGCTATCTGCATGCACTTAACAATGGGCGAACTTAACATCCTAGGTGACAGTGGACTGATGTTCGCATCTGCAATTGTAGTACTGTTCTGCTGTATCAGCATTTTAGTATTCCATAAAGGTGAGTTAGAAGCTGAATTGAACTAGCTTATGGCAATTTATACTTTTTAATTATAAAATAATTAGAAGAAATGTAGGCTATACTTAATAGCAGTAGAAATACTTTGTTGTGTTGTATTAGTCTGAATTGATTTAAGTATGTTGGCAATCCGGCTAAAGCGATTGCTACTCCGAGTGATAGTCCTGCAGCAGTTGCAGGACTATTTTTCATATAATTTTGCATTAATACCAATGTAATTGGAACTGCACTTTGTAAAAATGCAACACCTAAACACAAGGCCGAAAAATAATAGTTGCCTATACTGAGTAAAATTACCGATGAAACCAAACTGAAAGAAACAAATTTCCTCCAATCCATTTTATCTGAAACATACCCTCCTATTAATTTTCCGGAAGCAGCAGAAAAAGCAATACCTAGCAGCCATTGATTATTCTCAGAACACAACATATGAGCTATATTCCAAAAAAGCGAACGGAATGCAATGGCAAGCAATAATATCAGCATAATGAAATCATGTGTATCTATCAGTGTTTCATTTTTTCCATGCTCGTTTAAAGAATAAGATGGAATCTTCAGTTTACTGACGAAAAAAATCAAAAGTATCAGAACCGGAATCAGCGCATAAAAAAAACTAAATTCAGAAGAACCTGCAATACCTCCTGTAATTAAACCAACAACTCCGGGTGAAGTGAAGATACCTGCCAGTGTGGAATTTTTATTTTCTGATACATAACAAGCAGCACCTCCGCAAACATGTATAAATGCTGAAGCGATACCACTTATCAAAATTGCAGTCAGAATATTTACATAAGATACTGCAACTGCAAACGTCATTAAGGAAAGCGATAGCAAACTAAAAGTTTTTATTTTTTTTAATTTATCAACTAAAATTCCCGCCGGTAACTGACCGCCAAACGCTATAACACTGTACACTAAAAATGCTATGGAGTTGAGTTGCCAGTTTGTAGAATCTACCGACATCTTTGATAATAAATAACCTGCAATAAAATCATTAATGCCGTGTGATGCACCAAATAAAACCGCGACTTTATACTTGTTACTCATAGCTTAATATGATTTATCCAAATCCCTAAAAAAGTTGTAATGCTGTTTTGTATAAGTGATATTAACAATGCCTTTGAGAATTTTTGTTCTAAAAAGAAATAGATGATAAATGCTTCTGTTATCGTTACGCCGCTTTCTAAAATTAATAAATGAATGTTGGTTGTTTGGTATAAAATATTGATGATGGGCCAGGTGAAACAATTGGCCAGTATTAAAATTAAAATAGAGAAAGCAATTCTTTTACGGTCAAATAAAAAATAAATGGGCAATTCCACTGCAATAGTTAATGCAAGGTATTTAAACATATACTGTTCTTTGTTTCATTTTAGTGCTGATAAAAACAGAAAGCAAAACAAGCATTGAAAATAAAGAAATGAACATCAGTTTTTTGAAATTGTCGTCTGTATTATTAAATGAAAGGAACGGAGCAAATTGTTTTTTATTGTAACAATCAGGTTTTAAAACTGTCTGCTTGTAATTCAGCTTATTACTTTTATCAAAATAAAAGGTAATAGCAATATAATTTGTACTCGAACTAACGGGCGCTGTTGGTTTTTGGGTGGTTAAAATAAACGAATTGGATTTTTGCTTATTATTTTTATCTACTGACCAGACTTCCAGTTTTTCCTCTCCTGTTGAACCATTCACTTTTAATAAAAATGCGGCATCCTGCTTAATCTTATAGGTTTTATTATTAGCACTTTTTTTTACATAGAATGTGTGTGTTGCAAAGCTATCGACATTTGCAAAATAATATTTTGTATCGTGCAGGTTTTGAATTTTCGGCAATGCGATATCAGCTGATGATGTCAACTTGATGAGCAAAAATAAAAAGAGGAAAGTTAATTTATTTAGTTTCATTTTTTTCATTTTTATAAATATACATAAAAACAAATATTCCTAAGGCTCCTAAAACGCCCAAGGCCCAGGGTAAATAATTAAAATTAGTAAATTCGGTACTACTACTTTCGTTCTTTTCGATTGGAATATCTCCCAAACAAATTTTTGCAAATAAAAACAAGCTATAAAATGAGATAAGTTTTTTCATTTGTCAGCATTTCTTTTTCGAATATAAGCAATCAGCCATAAAATGCCAAATGTTGTAATGGCAATTACTGCCAGTAAAATAATTAGTGGAATGGCTAAAACAAGTGGTGATACGGCGTCTAAAAGCAGGTCTGTATTATTCATACGTTTTTTTAAACTTTATTTCATTTTTCTGTCTCAATACAAAGAGTAACAGAACTAACAACATTACAAAACTGAAAGATGAAATCAAATACATGATATCCTTGTTTTTATTAAAGCTGTCATTGTCGTTTGGGAAATTATTAACAAGAGAAAAAGGAATCGAATTTTGCTTCTTTTCTTTTGACTCTACCGAAGAATAAGTCAAATGTCTCTGATATATGTTTACTTTTATTGTTTTTGATTTTTTTTCATCGCCACTGCAAAAAACAAGTGTATCCGTATGTACTAAATTATTTTTATTGATTGCCCAAACTTCAACACATCTCGGTGCACCATAACCACCCGGAACATGAATACTACTGCTATCGTTTAGTTTTGAAACAATACTATTTTCCTGAAAAAAGAAGACATGGTTATCATATTGATTAAGTCCTGTAATTTTTACATCATAACTCGGTCGTGGTTTATTGCCGGGCACATCAGCTTGCAAATAATAAGTAATAAGGAGTATGCAAAAAGACAATAGATACTTCATACATTAAATATAGAATGAAAAATCAATAAAAGATATACAAGCAAATACGTATTTAATAACGAATTGCCTTTTTCACCCGTTGGATTTCTTTTTGCGTATCGCGTTCTTTGATAGATTCGCGTTTATCAAAAGATTTTTTCCCTTTTGCCAATACAATTTCAATCTTTGCCAAACCTCGTTCACTAAAAAATATTTTATAAGGAATAATGGTCAGTCCTTTTTCTTTAATTTTTCCTTCCAGTTTTGACATCTCTTTTTTAGTCAATAATAATTTGCGCAAACGCAAAGGCTCATGATTGGCATAGCTGCCATTCTTATATTCTGAAATATGCAAATTCTTTAACCATAATTCACCCTGCCGGAAATAACAAAAGCTATCCCCTAAATTCACTTTTCCTTCTTTTACTGATTTTATTTCCGTTCCGGTCAATACCATACCGGCCTTGTAGGATTCAAGGAATTCATAGTTGAACTTCGCTTTCCGGTTCACAATTTCGGGTAACTCAAATTTCTTACTCACGATGCAAATGTATGAAATAATGATGAATGTTAAATGATGAATGATGAATGGATATTCTTCATTATTTAGGTTATTACAATTGTATTTGTATTTTTAAATATTGTAAATTGCATTAAACACTCAACATTCATCATTCAACATTTAAAAAATGGTACTAAACTATATCTGGATTCTGTTTTTTGTATTGTCGTTTATTATTGTATTATTTAAAATGATTGTACTTGGCGATACAAGCGTAATGTCAACTACCATAAATGCCATTACTGATTCTTCCAAAACTGCTTTTGAAATTTCATTAGGCTTAACGGGTGTGATGTGTTTCTGGCTGGGCATTATGAAAGTAGGTGAAAATGGTGGAGCCATCCGGATATTTTCAAAATTGATTAGTCCGTTCTTCTCCCGTTTGTTTCCTGAAATTCCGAAAGACCATCCTGCCATGGGCAGCATCTTGATGAACTATTCAGCCAACATGCTCGGTTTGGATAATGCGGCCACGCCGTTAGGTTTGAAAGCAATGAAAGAATTGCAGGAAATTAATCCAAATAAAGAGCAGGCATCTAATGCGATGATAATGTTTCTGACATTGAACACAGCAGGTTTCACTATTATTCCTGTGAGTATTATTGCATTCAGGGCAACCGCAGGCGCATTAAATCCAACAGATATTTTCTTACCCTTACTGATTTCTACTTATGGCGGTATGATTTCCGGTTTAATCTTGTGTACGTTTATTCAGAAAATAAAATGGGACATAGTGCTGACTTCCTGGGTGATTGGTATCATAGGTTTTATTAGCGGACTCACCTATTTATTCAGTACAATGTCGAAAGAACATATGGAAATTGTAAGCAATATTGTTGGAGGTTTGATTATCTTTTCTGTCATCATTACTTTTATAGCATTTGCTTTTTTCAAGAAAGTAAATGTATATGAATCATTTATTGACGGAG
Organism: Chitinophagales bacterium; assembly: GCA_046329785.1. Taxonomy (GTDB): domain Bacteria; phylum Bacteroidota; class Bacteroidia; order Chitinophagales; family JADIYW01; genus JADJSS01. The sequence continues at coordinate 128,871 of JAXLTZ010000003.1, read as the reverse complement.
CAAAAGAAGGTTTTGAAGTGACGGTAAAAATTATTCCTTATTTGGTAGCCATGTTGGTTGGCATTGGTATTTTCAGAGCTTGTGGTGGTATGGAAATCATTACGCATGGCATTGCTTCTTTATTTAATGGATTGGGATTTGATACAAAATTTGTAGATGCTTTACCTGTGGCGATTATGAAACCGTTTAGCGGCAGCGGTGCGCGAGGACTGATGGTGGATTTGATAAAACCTGTTACCGAAGGTGGTTTAGGTGCGGATAGTTTTGCCGGAAGACTGGCCGGAATTTTCAACGGCAGCCATGATACGACGTTTTATGTGCTCGCAGTTTATTTTGGCGCGGTAGCGATAAAGAAAACACGCTATGTGGTAGCCACCAGTTTATTTGCAGAACTGGTAAGTATTGTATTGAGTATTGTGGTTTGCTATGTATTTTTCGGGTGATGAAAAAACTTCATTGCGAGGCACGAAGCAATCTGTTGAAATAAATAAAGAGATTGCTTCGCCCTTGACAGGTATTTTAGCTTAGCGTTGCTTAAGTGCATGAAATCCCTAATTCAACAATCTCTTCGCATTTTCCAATGCTTCTTTTGGCGGGTTGTTACCGCTGAGCATCACGGCAATTTCATGTAAGCGTTCGTTGCCCGATAAAACTTTTATTTCAGTGAATGTTTTTTCTTTCTCGTGGTTTTTATACACAAAGAAATGCTTGCTCGCTTTGGCAGCTACCTGCGGCAAATGCGTAATAGAAATCACCTGATGTTTCTTTCCTAAATCTTTCAAGATATTACCAACTTTCTGTGCTGCTTCACCGGAAATTCCGGTATCAATTTCATCAAATATCAACGTTGGTAAAGTCACCGTTTCAGCTACCAGGCTTTTTATCGCCAGCATCAACCTTGATTTTTCACCACCACTGCCTACTTCATCCAGTGGTTGCGGATGTGAACCTTTATTGGCAGAAAACAACAATCGTATTTCATCAATACCAAAGTCATTTAATTTCTCGGCATCGGCTATTTTCTGTTCCAGAATAATATGTCCAAATGGCATTCCTAAATCTACGAGCAAGGAAGACACTTTGCTTTCCGCCGTCTTTATTTTCTCGTTCCTGTTTTTTGAAATGCGTTGTGCCGTGGCAAACAATTCATTTTTTTCTTTTTTAATTTCATTTTCCAGCCGCACTATTTCTTCTGAAGAATTTGCATACGCATCTACTTTTTGTTGCAGTTCATGTTGCAACGCAATCAAATCTTTCACTTCTGAAAAATGATGTTTCTGTAAGAGTTTATTAATCGTTGTTTGCTTTTCCATCAATTCCTGCACATGCTCTTCGTTGTATTCGGTAGCATCAGCAATATTAGTAATCTGCCGTGTAATGCTTTTCAAGTCGTCGGTAATCGCTGATAATTTATCGTGCATTTCCAGAATGACATCATGAAAAGATGCCAATTGACCAATTTGTTTATTGGCTTGTAATAATTGACTCAATGCGGAAAACTCATTTGCATCTATTAAATTATAAGCTTCCGATAAATTGCGTTTTATAACTTCCGCATTTTGCAATAATCCTAATTCGTTTTCTATACTTTCAAATTCTTCTTCATTCAGATTTGCCTCCACCAATTCATTCAGCTGAAAAGAAATAAAATCAAATTCTTTTTGCAAACGGATTTGCTCTTCTTGCAATTGATGCAAACGGTTTTGTTTTTGTTTGAATAAATTATAATCGGTTTGATATTCTTTTACAACAACTGTTTGCTTACTCAACTCATCCAGGATTTCACAAAAGAAAAATTTATCTAACAGGTTTTGAGTTTCGCCCTGCGCATGAATGTCTACTAACTGTTCGGTCAATTCTTTCAATACATCCAATGTCACCGGCGAATCGTTTATAAATGCGCGTGATTTTCCGTTAGTATTTATTTCTCTTCTGATAATGGTTTCATCTTCGTATTCCAAATCATTTTCTGAAAAGAACTTTTTGAGTTTATAATTTTTTATACTGAAGGTTGCTTCCACTAGACATTTTTCATCTTTGTCTCTCAACACATTTGTATCTGCCCGTTTTCCCAGAATCAGATTCATGGCGCCCAGTAAAATAGATTTTCCGGAACCTGTTTCGCCGGTAATAATATTTAACTGCTTATCGAACTGAATATCGACAGCTTCAATGATGGCATAGTTTTTTATGGAAAGTGATTGTAACACTTAACAAATTTACGATTTACGAGGTACGTTATACGATTTTATGGAAGAAAAATTTAAGCGATATACAGAAATCAGTTCTTGCCTATCTGCTTGTATTTATCAGAATTAATCGGATCTAAAGTCGATAATAATTGAGTAGCTAAAACACGTTCCGTCATATCGCTTTTAGAATAAATATTTATCAGTTCTGTGCTTTTAGACAGAAAGAAGTTACGCAATGGCAATAAACCCGGATTGTCGGCATTTATATTTTGCAGTAAGGTTAGTGTAGTAGTTACTGCAGTCCTTCCCTGTGATGCATCATTATACATTCTGTCTAAACCACTAAAATGATAGGCATAGAATGCTGCTCTGAAATCTTTATAACGCGGATTTAACCAATTGTCAACCATAATAAATCGGTTTACTGTCCCGGTGGTGAAACTGATGCCTCCGTCAAACTGGCTCCACCCTTTATATCTTGATTTTTCTCCGGAAGGAACATTATTGCAAACCGTTAATGCTCTTTGAAAATAAATAGTTCCTCCTTCTTTACCGAAAGATTCATAATCATATGCAATTATAAGATAGGCATAATAAGCAAGCAGGGAAGTTAATTGTGAGGAATACCCATTATCATTATACTCCAGATTCTGCATGTCCGCATAAGCAAAATCAAATGTTTTATCCTGAAGGTTTAACAACATGGAATTCAGATTAGTGTTATACACCGGACGTTGTGATTGAATTATTGCAGTAGACTTGTATTCGCCTTCCGTAGGTATTTCTGTTATATTGATGACCAGATTACATTTAATGCGTTCTATATCCTTAAAATTATCAGATGTCCATTTTCGTCCATTCAGAAATTCCCGGATGGAAGTTTCCATATTTTTGAAAATCATCGGATCAATATTTTGATTCTTTGGCGCATTGATGGAAACACTGCAATTCAATTCCTGAGCATTCGCAGTGCTAAGTAATAAGGAATAAGTAATAAGTATTAAAAATAATCTCTTCATTATTTCAATAATTTTCCAATTTCATTTATAATATCGTCAGCCACCTCTTCTTTCTTCTTTAACTCGAATTTAGTAATTTTATTGTTACGATTCACTATAGTAATCTTGTTCGTATTGAACTGAAAGCCTGCACCTTTATCATTCAGTGAATTTAACACCACCATATCAAAATTCTTTTTAGAGCGTTTTTCTTTTGCATGTTTCAACTCATCATTTGTTTCCAATGCAAAACCAACAGACATCTGATTTTTTTTCTTAATTTTTCCAAACTCAAATGCAATATCTACATTCTTTTTTAAGACAATTGAAAACTCTGCATCACTTTTTTTAATTTTCTGATTAGAAACTGTTTTAGGTGTATAATCCGCTACTGCTGCTGCAAAAACACAGATATCGGTTGTGGCAAAATGTTTTTTACATGCATTGTACATTTCACCGGCAGAAAATACGGGTGTCACTTTGATTCCATCCTGAACAATAAGTTTGGACGGTCCTAAAATAAGCTGAACATCCGCACCTGCATTGTATAATTTTTCTGCCAAAGCAACTCCCATTTTCCCGGAAGAATGATTTCCAATAAATCTTACCGGATCTATTGCTTCATAGGTTGGGCCTGCTGTAACCAACACTTTTTTTCCTGTAAAAACAGTTGGCACCAAACTTCTAATTTCCGATTTCAGGAATTGAACTATCTGTTCGGGTTCTGCCATACGTCCTTCTCCAACCAAACCACTGGCAAGCTCTCCCGCATTTACTGATATAATTTTATTGCCGTATGACTGTATTTTTTGAAGATTACTCTTGGTAGATGAATGTTTCCACATATCTTCGTCCATTGCCGGTGCCACAAAGACGGGACATCGGGCGGACATATAAACGGCCATCAGTAAATTATCGCACAGGCCGTTTGCCATTTTAGAAAGCGTTCCTGCGGAAGCAGGCGCAACAATCATACAATCCGCCCAAAGTGCCAGCTCAACATGATTATTCCAGTTGGTTTTAGTAGTGTTGATGTAATCTACATTACATTCATTTTTAGAAAGCGTGGCTAAGGTAAGTGGTGAAATAAATTCTACAGCCGCTTTAGTCATTATAACTTTTACCTGTGCACCTTCTTTTACAAGTAAGCGCACTAAAAAAGCTGCCTTGTAGGCAGCTATACTTCCACAAACACCGAGTACAATTTTTTTATCTTTCAGCATGTTCGTGTATTTTTTGATTAACGATTGACTACGTTCAATTAACAATAATCGACAATAATAATCTAATTGTCAATTGTTAACCATCAATTGTTAATTCTCTTTGTCTTTGAAATACGTCTCATCATTTAAAAACTCCTGCAGCGCCATGATAGTTGTTTTAGGCAATTTTTCATAGTAACGGGAGATTTCTATTTGCTCGCGATTTTCGAAAACTTCTTCTAAATTGTCTGTAGCAGATGCAAATTCTTCTAATTTGCGGTGCAACTCCTCTTTCAACTTTGAATTCATCTGATTAGAACGGGCAGAAATTACATTAATAGATTTGTATAAATTTCCTGTTCTTGCAGTTAATTCATCTAAATTTCTTGTTTCAATGTAAGCAGATGCTGCTTTTCCTTCTTCTTTCTTAATATTTGACATAATCTTACTTTTTATTTTTCTTCTTTTTTGAGTTTTGCATTTTATCCAAATCTGCGATGTATGTGCTGTTAGGATATTTTACTTTAAATGCTTCGTATGCTTTAATTTCTTCTTTTAATCTTTCTTCCTGCTTGTTCTTGTAACTTCCGTCTGCATACTTTTTCAAGGATTTAACAATCAGATAGTCAATTTTCTCAGGATTTTCATATTCAGGAAAATCTTTCAGGAAATTGGCCAATGATACAGATGCTGCATAATATTGCCCAATTTTGTAGTAAAGATAAGCACTTTCGTACGATTTTTTACGCAATTTGGCTCTTAATTCGTCAACTTTTGCATTTGCCTGCTCCATTCTGGTACTTTTTGGGTACCTGTTCACAAAATCCTGAAAGGCATCTACCGCTTTTTGGGTGCTTGTTTGCTCTAAAGAATACCTTGGTGACTGTTTCAGATAGCACATAGCTTCATCAAAAGCTGCCTGTTCTGCATGCTCACTAGCCGGATATGTATTATAAAAACTTCTTAAATAAAATGCCGCTAACTCATAGCTGCCATTCAAATAGTGTGAATTGGCATATTTGTAATAGATTTCATCTACGCTTTTCTGGCCTTTTAAAACCGTTAACAATTGCTCATAAATCGGGATGGCTTTGTCGTACTTCTTCTTGGCATATAACTCGTCTGCCAGTTTTAGCTTGGCTTCCATATCATTGCTTTTGAATACTTTATCGTATTGGCGACTACAAGAAGCTAAAACGGTGATAAACAGTAAAAGATACAGTGATTTCTTAAAAAACATAAGGCGCAAAAATACAACATAATTAGCTATTTAGGTAATCTGAGAATTAGCTAATTGAAGTTTTGATGTTAATTTAGTTTAAAATTGCAGTATCTCACATTAAAATCTTCTTGTTTATATTGTTTCTCAAAAGATTAAAATAGCTTTCTTATTTTTACACTATGCAACAATACCAGCAATTTTTACAGTATATTTTAGAAAACGGCACCCAAAAAGAAGACAGAACCGGCACAGGCACTATCAGCGTTTTTGGCTACCAGATGCGTTTTGATTTGAATGCAGGTTTTCCATTAGTCACGACTAAAAAATTGCACCTGAAATCCATTATTTATGAATTATTATGGTTTATTGCCGGAGATACGAATATTCAGTATTTATGCAAAAACGGTTGCAATATTTGGAATGACTGGCCTTTTGCTAAATATCAAAAAAGTTCAGAATATCAGGGTGAAACTATGAAAGAGTTTGCATCTAAAATTGCAAACGATGATGACTTCGCAAAAAAATATGGTGAACTCGGACCTGTGTATGGTTATCAGTGGCGGCACTGGCCGGATGGAAATGGTGGCGAAATCGACCAGCTTTCCAACCTCATTAACAACTTAAAAAACAATCCCGATTCACGCCGTCATATTATTTCTGCATGGAATGTTGCCGATATTGAAGAAATGACCTTGCCTCCTTGTCATTCGTTATTTCAGTTTTATGTAATCGATAATAAACTTTCTTGTCAGCTTTATCAGCGAAGTGCAGATGCATTCCTGGGAGTTCCTTTCAACATTGCATCTTATGCTTTGTTTACGATGATGATTGCACAGGTTTGTGATTTTGAGTTAGGTGATTTTGTACATACGTTTGGTGATGCACATATTTATTCTAATCATGTGGAACAAGTACAACTGCAATTAAGCAGAATGCCGTATGATTTACCGCAACTAAAGATAAATCCGGGTGTGAAATCAATTTTTGAATTCAAGTATGATGATTTTGAGTTAGTAAACTATCAAAGTCATCCACACATTAAAGGCGAAGTAGCGGTATAGCACCAATGTTGTCATCCTGAGCAAAGCGAAGGATATTCTAAAAAATAGTAAAATAATTGAATAAGATGTTTCACTTCGTTCAACATGACAAATAAGGTATGAAGATTTCCATTGTAGTAGCTGCAGCAGAAAATGGTGTAATTGGCAAAGACAACCAATTGCTTTGGAAATTATCTTCCGATTTAAAACGTTTTAAGAATATTACGACAGGTCATTTCATTCTGTTAGGAAGAAAAACATTTGAGTCGATTGGCAAACCATTACCCAACAGAACTTCCTTAATTATCTCGAGAAATTTTGAATGTGAATTTGAAAATTGTTTTGTATTTAAAACCATTAATGACGCGATTATTTTTGCGGCACAAAAAAATCAGCAGGAAATTTTTGTAGTGGGAGGCGGTGAAATTTATAAACAAACAATGCCTTTAGCGAATACGATTCATCTAACTATTGTGCACACAGAAATTGAAGGTGATACCCATTTTGAATACGACGATTCTAACTGGAAAGTGATGCATTCAGAATTTATTCCGAAAGATGAGAAGAATGAATTCGATTCTACTTATGTTGTCTTAGAAAGAGAAAAATAAACCAACAAAAACACAAAGAAAATTGTTAGTGAGCTTAGTGTCTTAGTGGTAAAAAATTATGAAGAATTATCCAATCATACAATTAAAAAAAGAAAAAGAACGTTCCGTACAACGTTTTCACCCGTGGATTTTCTCCGGCGCATTACAATCTTTTGATACAAACTTAAAAGATGGTGACATTGTAGAAATACAGGATTTCAAAAAAAACTTTCTTTGCATTGGTCATTTTTACCATGGTAGTATTGCTGTAAAAATTTTAACCTTTGAAAATAAAATTGTTGACCAAAACTTCTGGAATCAAAAAATAAAAATTGCTTTTGAATTAAGAAAAAGTCTTGGACTTATCAATAATAAAAACACGAATTGCTTTAGATTAATTCATGCAGAAGGCGATAATTGCCCCGGTTTGATTATTGATATATATGACACAACTGCCGTCATTCAATGTCACTCGATTGGTATGCATAAAGCAATTCACGAGATCAAAATAGCTATTGAAGATGAACTAAAATTTATTGACACCATTTATGATAAAAGTGCAGCTTATTTGCCAAAAGAATATGCTGATACTATTGAAAATATTTATTTACTGGGCAATACCAAAGAAGTTATTGCAGTAGAAAATAGCAACAAATTTTTCATTGACGTGGAACACGGTCAAAAAACCGGTTTCTTTTTAGACCAGCGTGATAACAGGAATTTACTGGCGCATTACTGCAAAAACAAATCTGTTTTAAACACTTATTGTTACAGTGGTGGATTTTCTGTTTATGCATTAAACAACGATGCGGCAGAAGTAGTTTCTGTTGACAGCTCTAAAACTGCCATGGAGTTAGTTGCAAAAAATATCTCATTAAACTTTAGCACCAAAAATATTAATCATCACTCATTTTGCGATGATGTATTTCATTTTTTCAAAATCAGTGATTTGAATTTTGATGTCATTATCTTAGACCCTCCTGCATTTGCCAAAAATATAGCAAAACGTCACAATGCGGTGCAAGCATATAAACGCTTAAATGCAGAAGGTTTTAAAAGAATAAATAAAGGTGGCATCTTGTTCACGTTTTCCTGCTCACAAGTAGTCGACAAAGAATTATTCTACGCTACCGTAATGTCTGCAGCTATAGAAGCCAATCGCGAAGTAAAAATCTTACATTATTTATCGCAGCCGGCTGATCATCCGATTAATATATTCCATCCCGAAGGTTCCTACTTAAAAGGATTGGTATTGTATGTAAATTGAACAATTTATTCGTAATTTCATTATTACATAAATGCTTGCTATGAAAAGAATGCTGTATTACAGTTTACTTGTCTTTATGCTATTTTCTTCTTGTACTGAAGAGAACATCACAGATAGCTCTATTCCTGAACCTGTTCCATCAGGTAAAACACCGGTTATTTTTGTACATGGTTTTTTAGCTTCCGGGGATACCTATGAAAAACAGTCGAAACGTTTTACCTCAAATGGTTATTCTTTGGCAGACTTGTACGCATTTGACTGGAACTCTCTTGGTGGAACTACCACCCAACAAGATTTAGACAAATTAGTAAATGAAGTTCTTGCAAAAACCGGACAAACTCAGGTAGACTTAGTTGGACATAGTGCAGGAACTGGTGTTGTACAAACCTATCTGGCCGCACATCCCACAAAAGTTAAACATTTGGTTTTACTGGCTGGTTTCCCGCCAAATAGTCAGGGAGCAACTCCCATCTTAAATATCTATTCCACTTTTGATTTTATAGCAACCGGCGGAAAAGATGTTATTGGTGGCACAAATCTTAAACAAACCGATAAAGATCACTATGAAGTTGCTACCAGTGCCTCCACTTTTGAAGCCATGTACAAATTCTTCAATAACGGTACTGCACCCACAAATCTGGAATACACTTCAGAAACTGATATAATTTTATCCGGAAGAGCTGGCTCATTTGGTGAAAATAAATTCATTGCAAATACTGTTATTGAAATCTACAAAGTAGATCCGGCAACCGGCTTCCGGATCAATTCATCTCCGGAAAAAAAGTTTTATACAGACGCCAAAGGATATTGGGGTCCGTTTCGTGCGAGTGCTAACACTTATTATGAGTTTGTAGTATACGACAATATAACAGGTAGCAGAAAAGTTCATTATTACAGAGAGCCGTTTACACGAAGTGATAAATTAGTTTATCTGAGAACATTTCCTACTGGTGCCAGTATTGCCGGTTTATTTTTGGCGGCATTACCTAAAGATGATAACCAGAGTGTAACCGCCTTCTTTGGTGCAAGTCAGGCTGCAGTTGCCAATCGTGATGTATTGGTCCTGGATGGAAATACACTTTCGACAAATACTTTTTGCTCTAAAGAAAACACCACCATTGCTTTGTTTGCTTATGATGACAATAAAAACAAAGTTACCAATATGACTACCATTGGTGCATTCAATTTATTTCCATTCTTAAAAGGTGCAGATATTTATTTTCCAACAACAAGCAGACAAACCATTACGATGACATTAAACGGAAGAACATTGCATGCTACCAACTGGAAATCCAATTTCGAAGGTGTGAATGTTATGGTGTTTGAATAATTATCTTAAAAAATTGTAAATCGTAAATCGTAAATTTGCAGGGCAGGTCGATCTATCGCTCCGAGTATTCGGGGAGGAAAGTCCGAACAGCACAGAGCAGTTTGACAGCTAACGACTGTCTGTTGATTTATCAATAGAGAAAGTGCCACAGAAAATAGTACAGGTAATGCTGTAGTGAAACTTACTTTGCAGTAATGCATTGTTCAGGTAAACCTCAAACGCTGAAACATCATGTAAGCCAACGTCTGATAGCTGCTCGCTAGAGTTGGTGGGTAGATGGATAGATCTCGTCGGTGACGACGAGACCAGATAAATGATAGAGTTGAAACAGAATTCGGCTTATGAGCCTGCGTTTTTTGAGTAGTTAGTATGTAGTACTTAGTAATTAGAATATTACTTTTACTTCTTACTTTTATTATATGAACGAAAACATCGTTAAACAACATCCGATTATTGAAGATCTTATTTCTTCATATGAAAAAATGATTGGAACCGATACAGAGAAATACAAAAATCACGTGTATCGTATTTTCAATTATGCATTGTATTTGAGTAAAAATGAAGATGCAGATAAATATGCTGTTGCGGCATTCTTTCATGATGTTGGAATCTGGACTAACAACACTTTTGACTACCTGCAACCATCTATTGATTTAGCAAAAAAATATTTGATTCAAAATCAAAAAGAAGTCTGGACAGATGAGATTGCATTAATGATAGATAATCATCATAAAACAAGTATCTATAAAGGTGCTTTTGAAAATACCGTAGAAATTTTTCGTAAATCAGACTGGACAGATGTTTCACTCGGATTTATTCATTTTGAAATCCCTGTTGCATTTATCAATCAGGTTGTAAGCAAATTTCCATACAAAGGTTTTCATTTCTTTCTTACAAAAGAATTTACAAAAAATCTGATTCAGCATCCGTTAAAGCCATTACCTATGTTCAAAAGGTAACTAAATATTTTTTTATTATTTTTATATCCAAATGTGGTATACTTTTTGTTACTTACCACTTATTACTTATCACTTAATACTATTGTATGCCGAAGATTTTAATTGTTGATGACGAGAAAGCAATCCGCAGAACGTTGAAAGAAATTTTAGAATACGAGAAGTACGATATAGAAGAAGCGGAAGACGGCGAAGTCGGTTTAGAGAAAATTGAAAAGAATAATTACGATGTAATTATTCTCGATGTAAAGATGCCGAAAAAAGATGGCATCGAAGTATTGACTGAAATGCAGCAAAAAGGCATCGATACTCCTGTTATAGTTTTGTCCGGTCATGGTAATATTGAAACAGCTGTGGAAGCTGTAAAGAAAGGTGCATTTGATTATATTCCAAAACCACCGGATTTGAATCGTTTATTGATAACGGTCCGCAATGCGATGGATAAAGTTTCTTTGGTCACGGAAACAAAAATCTTAAAAAAGAAAATTGCCAAATCGAAAGATATTGTAGGTGAATCTAATCCGATAGTAAAAATAAAAGAAACGATTGCAAAAGTAGCACCAACAGAAGCACGTGTTTTAATAACCGGCGATAACGGCTCCGGAAAAGAATTAGTTGCACGTTGGTTACATGAACAAAGCAACCGTGCCAACGGACCATTAGTAGAAGTCAACTGTGCAGCTATTCCATCGGAATTAATAGAAAGCGAATTATTCGGTCATGAAAAAGGTGCTTTCACTTCAGCCATTAAACAACGTGTCGGAAAGTTTGAACAAGCAAATGGCGGCACGCTTTTCTTAGATGAAATCGGCGACATGAGTTTGTCTGCACAGGCAAAAGTGCTGCGAGCTTTACAGGAAAATAAAATCACGAAAGTGGGTGGCGACAAAGAAGAAAAAGTGGATGTGCGCGTAGTAGCTGCCACCAATAAAGATTTATTAAAAGAAGTGGAAGAAAACCGTTTCCGCATGGACTTGTATCATCGTTTGAGTGTGATATTGATTCATGTTCCATCCTTGAATGAACGTAAAGATGATATTCCTGTGTTGGCAGATCATTTCTTAAATGAAATTTGCGGAGATTATGGAATTCCTGTAAAGAAAATAGAAAACGATGCTCTGGAAAGTTTGCAGGCACGTAACTGGACAGGTAATATCCGTGAACTGCGTAACGTAGTGGAACGCTTAGTAATTATGAGTGATAAAACAATTACCAAACAAGATGTAATTGATTATTCCGGACCAAGTGGCAAAGCAGAAAACAAAGGAATTGATTTTGATAAATTTGCGAACCTTCAGCAACTGAATGATTATGTAGAGCGTAGTTTTATTGAAAATAAATTAGATAAAAATTCCTGGAACACTTCTAAAACCGCGGAAGATATTGGCATGAGCAAAAAAGCGCTGGAAGAAAAACTGGAAAGTTTAGGATTAAAGAAGAGATAATTATTACACCGTAAACACCTCGCCTTCTATCGCCAACTCCACATTTTCAAATGTCGTTTTAGCTTCATTTTGCAAAACAGACAAATCTATATAACGAGAGGAGAAATGCCCGAGCAATAATTTTTTAGCATTTACTTTCTTTGCTATTTGTCCGGCTTGTTTTGCTGTAGAATGTGTTGTTTCTACTGCACGTTGTAAATCCTCATGCAGAAATGTTGCTTCATGATATAATACATCCACATTTTTAATCATTTTCACTAACGGCAAATGATACATGGTATCAGAACAAAATGCATAAGAGCGTTGTTGTTTTCCTTTGGTAGTTACATTGCTGTTTTTTACCTTCCTGCCGGTCTTATCCAACACATCAAATCCTTGTTTCAGTAATTTAAAATCTGTCTTTGCTATTGAATATTTTTTTAACTTTTCAAGATTCAGTTGACGCAACTCATTCTTTTCTGTGAATAAAAAACCTGTCGTCGGCAATTTATGTTTCAATGGAAAAGAATAGACCAAGCATTCCGGTAAATCCAGCAGCAGTCTTTTTTCATCATCTTTGGTTGTCTCAAATCTCAACTCGTAATTCAGTTTTGTATTTGCAACTTTTAATTGCAGGTCAATAATTTTTTTCAAATCTTTCGGCCCGAAAATGGTGAGTTTATTTTTTCTCTTTAATAAATTAAAAGTCGTCAGCAAACCAATCAACCCGTAATAATGATCGCCGTGTAAATGCGAAATCAGGATATAATCAATCTTAAACCACTTGATTTTATTTTCGTGCAGCCGTTCCTGTGTACCTTCACCACAATCCACGAGAAAATGGATATTATTAATAGTTACTACTTGTGCCGTAGGATGTCTTCCGTGATTAAAAATAGCAGAGTTACTGCCTAATATGGTAATGTCAAAGTTGGTCATTGGTCAATGGTCAATAGCAATTTTTACTTATGACTTACGACTTATCACTTACGACTATCATTTTTTCTTCTTCTTATCAATTGCACCGGCAGCATCGTGCTGGGTAGAATATACGTGCAATACATCTTCCAGTTGGGAAATTTTTATTAAGTTTTTTACTGTATCGTTTAAACCGCATAATGCAAAAATCCCTTTTTCATCTTTACATAAACGATGACCAATCAGTAAAGCACTTAAGCCGGAAGAATCTACAAATTTTACTTTATCTAAATCTACTACCATATTCTTAAAACCTTCGGCATTCGCCAGTACTAATTCTGATTTTAAAATAGGAGCATTCAAAGAAGTTAATCTTTCTTCTAATAACTCATACACTACTACTCCATCTTGTTTGTCTACGCTGAATTTCATCTTATTGTTTTTATTTAATTACGTTAATTTAAATGTTTCTATGAAAATATTTACCCAAAAATAGAACTAATTGTGCAAAAATTGCATCTATTTAATGAATCAAATCTTTTTTATCTCTTTTTTGTTAATAATGGACAGATATTGACGCTTTGTGCAAAAAAAAATGAAAAAAGTAAAAAAAGCGTTCTATTTTTATTTAAGTAACTATGTCAGGTTTTACAATTTGGCAGCTAATTTGAGAACTAAACTATATGGAAGCAAAATTTTCACCTAAAGTAAAAGAAGTAATTTCTTACAGCAGAGAAGAAGCACTTCGATTAAAACACGATCAAATCGGCATTGAACATTTATTGCTCGGCTTAATTCGCGAAGGCGATGGCATGGCTATAAAAGTATTACGTTCACTGGACATTGATATCACGTTGTTTCGTAAAAAAATAGAAGATGCCATCAAAGACAGAGTAACTACCATTCCCGGAAACGTTAATAGTCTGCCATTAACAAAACAGGCGGAAAAGGTATTGAAAATTACTTTATTAGAAGCAAAATCAATGAAACAGGAGACTGTTGGTACTGAGCATTTGATTTTATCTATTTTGAAAAACAAAGAAAATATCGTTACTCAATTATTGGGTAAATGGGATGTTACGTATGAAGTGTTCAGAGCTGAATTAGACTTTATGCAAAACGACAATAAAGAATTAACAGACTTTACGTCAGAATTACCTAATGAACCATTTGATGACGGAGACGAAGACGAGCGCCGCAGTTTTGGTAATCAGGGAGGTGGCGGACAGTCAACTGCCAAAAAGTCGGCTTCCAAATCTAATACTCCGGTCTTAGATAATTTCGGAAGAGATATTACCAGATTAGCAGAAGAAGGAAGACTTGACCCAATCGTTGGACGTGAAACGGAAATTGAGCGTGTTTCACAAATTTTATCAAGAAGAAAGAAAAACAACCCAATTTTAATTGGTGAGCCCGGTGTTGGAAAAACAGCTATCGTGGAAGGTTTAGCTTTAAGAATAATACAAAGAAAAGTATCGCGTGTGCTATTCGGCAAACGTGTGGTTTCTTTAGATTTAGCTGCATTGGTGGCAGGCACAAAATACCGTGGTCAGTTTGAAGAGCGTATGAAAGCTATAATGACTGAATTGGAAAAAAATCGCGATGTAATTTTATTCATCGATGAAATCCATACGATTGTTGGTGCAGGTGGCGCTACCGGTTCTTTGGATGCATCTAACATTTTCAAACCGGCTTTAGCGCGTGGTGAATTACAATGTATTGGTGCTTCTACGTTAGATGAGTATCGTCAATATATTGAGAAAGACGGCGCATTAGACAGACGTTTCCAAAAAGTAATCGTAGATCCTCCTACGCCGGAAGAAACATTGACTATTTTAACCAATCTAAAAAATAAATACGAAGACTATCACAGTGTTACTTACAGTGATGAAGCAATAAAAGCATGCGTTCAGTTAAGCACTCGTTACATTACGGATAGATTCTTACCGGACAAAGCTATAGATGTGATGGATGAAGTGGGTGCACGCGTACATTTAAAAAATATTCATGTCCCTGAAAACATCACACAATTAGAACAGGAAATTGAAAATGTAAAAGAAGAAAAAAATCAGGTAGTAAAAAACCAGCGTTATGAAGAGGCTGCTCGTTTGCGTGATTCTGAAAAAAGACTGCAGGAACAACTGGAGCAGGCTAAAAAAGATTGGGAAGAAGATGCAAAAACAAAACGTTTCCCTGTAAATGATGAAGATATAGCAGAGGTGGTAGCAATGATGACGGGCATTCCTGTAAAACGTGTAGCACAAAGTGAAAGCAAGAAACTGGTGCAAATGGCGGAAGACCTGAAAAAACAAGTTGTTGGACAAGATGAAGCGGTTTCAAAAATCACAAAAGCAATACAACGAAATCGTGTAGGATTAAAAGATCCGAAAAAACCAATAGGTACATTCATCTTCCTTGGCCCTACAGGCGTTGGTAAAACGGAATTAGCTCGTGCGTTAGCAAGATACATGTTTGATACAGAAGATGCATTGATCAGAATTGACATGAGCGAGTATATGGAGAAATTCTCTATCTCTCGTTTAATTGGTGCACCTCCGGGATATGTTGGATATGAAGAAGGCGGACAGCTAACGGAGAAAGTTCGCAGAAAACCTTATTCTGTTATCTTACTGGATGAAATCGAAAAAGCACATCCTGATGTTTACAATGTTTTGTTACAGGTTTTAGATGATGGAATTTTAACAGATGGCTTAGGCAGAAAGGTAGATTTCAAAAACTCTGTAATTATTATGACATCTAATATTGGTGTGCGTCAGTTAAAAGATTTCGGAACAGGTGTTGGTTTTGCTACATCAGCAATCAAAGACAATGCTGATAACCTGACTAAAGGTGTGATTCAAAAAGCATTGCAAAAAACATTTTCACCGGAATTCTTAAATAGAATTGACGACGTAGTAGTCTTTAACAGTTTAGGAAAAGAAGAGATTCATAAAATTATTGATATTGTTTTGAGAGGCGTATACCTGAGATTGGAAAAATTAGGTTATAACATTGAATTGACTTTAGCTGCAAAAGATTTCTTAGCAGAAAAAGGATACGACCCTCAGTTTGGTGCCCGTCCACTGCACAGAGCGATTCAGAAATACATGGAAGATCCGTTGGCGGAAGAAATTCTGAATACCAATATTAATGAAGGTGATACTATTGTTGCGGATCTGGATGAAGAAACTAAAGACAAACTTAGATTCGACATCAAAAAGAAAAAGAAAAAAGCAGCAAAAGAAGAACAGAATTAGTAATTAACAATTATCATCAATAAAAAAGAGTTCGGAAACCCGAACTCTTTTTTTATTCATTTTTTAAACTCTCATTCACTATATAAAAAACAGAAGGATTGGTTTCTGCTTCAATGTATATCTGATAAGAGAATAATCCTTTAGATATCTTTATTAGAAAGAGGTTAATTGCAAGAAGCATTTTTGATAAAAAATTATTACCGAGTGCTTTCGGATACGGTGCCGGAATTCCTTTTACATTCAATACCGTAAGGTGTGCATCCGTAATTAATTTTTTAAATGAAGAAAAGGTAAATAAACGTGTATGCGTTTTATCCAGAATCCCACTCTTGCCATAATTAAAATAGCCCATGAGTAGCATCATTCTTACGGGAAAGAAAGAAATATTTGCAGTAGTAAAAATTATTTTTTGTTTTTTATAAGTGAATTGTTCAGAAAGCTTAAGCATAAATGCTTCCGGATTCACTAAATGTTCAATAATATCCAAAAACAAAATGCAATCGTATTCCTGTGTAGATATAGAAAAATTAGTATCTAAATTGGCAACAATATGATTGTCTAATTTATATTTTTCAGGAATATCAAACTGGTCTACGGTAACAACTTTGCAATTCTTATTTTTTAATTCATGACCCACACCAAAAGGACCGGCACCGATGTCTATCACACTTGAATTTGCAGGTACTGCATCAATTGCATATGTATGTGAACTTGCATACCCTAACTTCAGACTGTACTGCAGATTATCCTGAATGATATCAAACATATTCTGATAGAAAATACCCAGCGAATGCACATACGCTCTGAAAAAAACCTGTAAGGTACGCAGTTTGGCACTGTATGGAATCTTGGTTTTTATATCGCTGTTGATTTCTTTAAATTTAAAATCAGACAATACCATTTGTATGGCAACTTCATTAATAAATGATACACTGTCTGAATTATACAAATACGGTATCTTGGAAAGATATTTTACATTATAAATACAAATCTTGGGAAACAAGTTAAGTTGTTTCTGAAATACTTTCTTTTGTACATAATTTATGATTCCAAACTGTGAAGTATAAGTATCTCCTGAAGTAAGATAAGCGATATCTTCCTGCAACGATGGCAATAATTCATTCAAGTGTGTTTTAAGAAATTTGTACTGCTGCAAATCTGCCACAATCACAAAATCATAATTTTTTTCTTTACTGTATTCAAAAATAATTTTGTGTATTTTACCGGTATCAAACGTATCTTCTAATTTTATACAATCAATACTATTTTCTCTAATAATATTTTTTGCAGCATCATTTAGCAAGTGACTATTTAAAACTAATTTGATATCAATATCAAAATCAACATATTTTACAGGTTCAATAACAGAGAAATCTTCGGAGAAATCCTGATTCTGTGCAGGAATAATAGAAAGTAAAATTTTCTGTTGCATTTATTACGTTGTCTTTTTTTCGTACATCTTTAATTTCACCAATCCTATACGCTGCAGGAAATGCATAAAACTAACACGTAAAACTTCTAACCCATATTTTGAACTTCGTTTAAAATTAATGGAAGAGGCTTCGGGAAAATATAAAGTCGGACATGTAATTTCTGCCACGTCAAAATTTGCATAGACAATCTGTGACAACATCTCATTGTCAAAAACAAAATCATCGGAATTAATTTCATAATTAATTGCCTGTAATACCTCTTTGGAAAATGCTCTGTAACCCGTATGGTATTCCGACAATTTCTGGTCTATCAAAATATTTTCTATAAAAGTGAGCATTCTGTTAAACAAATATTTATACATTGGCATTCCACCTTTCAGTGCTCCTTTCCCTAAAATTCTGGAGCCTAATACCACAGGATATACTTCATTTGCGATTAGGTATGCCATGGAGTGAATTAATTTGGGTGTATACTGATAATCAGGATGGAGCATGATAACTATATCGGCACCAATTTCTAATGCTTTGTTGTAACAGGATTTCTGATTACCACCGTATCCAAGATTTTTCTCATGACGGATGATATGTTTTATTCCAATTTCTCTTGCAACTTCAGACGTATTGTCTTTACTGTGGTCGTCTACCAAAATAACATCATCTACTATATCAAATGGAATTTCATCGTATGTCTTTTTCAGCGTAAGTGCCGCATTATAAGCCGGTAATACAATAACCAATTTTTTACCTAATATCATTTACGTTGTATTTCTTCGCTCCAAAGATAAAAAAATGAAAGTAAATAATGCAGTAAAGTAGCTTATTACAGGTTTTTCTGGAGTGTTTTTGCCCTGTTATCTTCACCATCGTGACTCCATCCGGGAGACTGAAAAATATAATTCAGTTTAGATTTCAGATTCGGAGCACGCTTTATATCCTTCCATAAACTCATGACTTCATGAAATGTAATCTTCAACAAATTATTGGTATGAATATTTTTGGTGATTCCGTACACGGGGAAAGACTTATCATCCTCATCTTTAAATGTGCCGAAAATCCTGTCCCAGATAATTAATATTCCGGCATAATTTTTATCAAGATATCTAACCTCGCTGGAATGATGCACACGATGATGAGCAGGTGAATTAAAAATAAATTCGTACCAGCGCGGCATTCGTTTTATGGTTTCCGTGTGCGGGAGAAACTGGTAAATGAGATTTAGCTGATGCATTGTTAGTATCATAATCGGATGAAACCCGATAAGTGCCAATGGAATATAAAATGAATCTTTAAACAACAACTCCAGCCAACTCTGACGTAATGCTGTTGAATAGTGCATATATTCCGAAGAATGATGATTTACATGCGCAGCCCAAAGCAGTCTTATTTCATGAGCAAGACGGTGATACCAGTAAAAGATAAAATCCTGACTGAAAAACAATATCAACCATACATACCAATGAGATTTATGCCATTGCCAGCTTGCTAATTCCTGTATATTAGCGGGACCTAAATTATCTGTAATCCTAAACTGGTAGAACCATAATAAATATCCAACAGCTATGGCTTTAATTCCGAGGTCAATAATTGTTGAACCTATTCCCAATTCGAGACTGGCTGCTGCATCTTTATAAAATTCTTTGGTAATGGTATGATGCTTTCGATAATATAAAAAGAATTCTGTTATAATCAGCAATATAAATCCCGGTACTGCATATGCAACAGGATCATTAAAATCAAATGGGTTATAAAAATGAAAGGCCATATTCTCTATAAAGTATTATTGTCTCAGGACAGATTTTTTTGATTATTTAATTATCAGATCTGTCTATTGCATCACTGGATCTTTTTTCTATGTTATTATATCCGCCTTTATCTTCTACTATAGGTTTCCCGTTAGCAGTAGTTGATTTTTCCCAGCTTACAAAGTTACCATTTCCGGTAACAGTAATCTTATTTACTGTTACAATAGTAATATCATTATCCTTGCCTGTAATAAGAATTTTTCCGATGGTGCCTTTAAATGTCAGCTTATTATCATTTCCCGAAAGTATGACATCCTTTCCATCAACAATGATTTCTTCTTCTTTGTTACTGTCTGTAAATTTTATAGCATCCGATGAAACAGTTGCTATATCAACTGATTTTGCTGTTTTTGTATTTGTTCCTTGAGCAAGGATATTCACGCAAACAAAAACTAACAAAAAAGATAAGAATGTATATTTTTTCATTTTTGTATTTTTTACTTCATTTTTAAATCAAATAATATACCAATAAAAATTAATACTATTTGCTTTATCCTTTTTTCAATTTTAAACTATATTTTTTGTGTTGCTCTACTTTTTCTCTTGTCCAACACATCGGATAAGTATTTCCTGCAAACCAATCACGAAGCTGATTCTTATAAAACGGACTCGCCATATTTCCTGAATTTCCTAATGGCATTATTACTGTTGATTTATCAAAATCAGAAAAATCTATAATCTGTCTGTAAGATGGTGCCGACAACTCACCTCCGTATCCTTCTGCGGCCATAATAAATGTTTGAAACGGTGTATCTGTATCACCGCCAATCGGGAAGGGACCGATATCAAATACTTTATCTAACGGAGGCTGGGCGCTTAAAGCATGCGGAAATACAATAGCATGTAAATCTCCCCATTTCCATTTTTGATATTTTGTTCCATAATTTAATTTCAACCAGTCAATGGCACTTTTAAAACCATCTTTTAATAATTTTTCTTTACCGCCAGCCGATTGTAGCCAAAATGAATCTTTATCCTCTAAAATGCGCAACAAAGTAGGTGTATTATGACCTAAAAAAGAATTTACAGGACCGAAAATAGTGTGAAATCCTCTTCCCAGCAATTCATCTACTAATTTTTTATCATGAACAGCCGAGCCGTATAATTTTTTTACCACCATCAACTTGCCAACTTTATACAAACTGCCTTCAATTTTTTCAGGATCGAGTACTCCATCCCATGCAAGCAAGATATCTACATAACGTTGTAATTCAGCGTTATCCATTTTTATATCTTTAAAATGAGATGCAAATTGTTTTCCCGGAGTACAATAAAAATCCATCTGCATTTCATTAAAATCTTTTGGTTCTGCTTTTTCTTTTCTCAAGAGCATTTTTTCCAAACGATTGGCACGATATCCGTTCATATAAATATCACCGAGAAAATAAGGAAAATCATCCGGTTCTATTTTATGGTTAGCGGTTATTATATATCCTTTCTCGGGATTTAATGCGTGCGGCATTTCTTCAAACGGAACAAAGCTCTTCCAATCATGCTCAGCCGTCCAACCCGCCTGAGGCACTGAAGCCGTTTCTTTATCTCTTACCGGAACTTTACCTGAATTGTAATACCCAATATTACTGTCTGTATCAGCATATACAATATTTAAGCCCGGAGCAGTGATGTGTTTTACGGCATCCGTAAAATCATTCCAGTTTTTTGCTTTATTTAATAAAAACCATCCTTTCGTTGCAGTGCCTGCTTTGTATGCCATAGAACATAATGTCAGTTTCATGGAAGAGTGCCCTGTAACATCAGAAATTAAGGTGCCATGTACCGTTTCATATACTTTTTCAATATGCGGCATCTTTTCACCTTTGATGAAAATTTTTTCTTCTATAATATTGGTTTCTCTTAATTTACCATCATGCATATAAGTGGTGCATGTTTCATCGGTAAATTTTTCTACAAATACATCTTCAATATCTGTGTAAGACAAAGTGATTCCCCATCCGATTTTTTCATTGTGTCCGATTTGTACCATCGGCAGAGATGGAGCGGTTACCCCACTTGCATGCAACTCCGGACAATGCAAATGATTCATATACCAGATGTTTGGGTTTTTTAGCGTTAAATGTGGATCGTTGCATAAAAATGGTTTGCCGGTTTTTGTTCTGCTTCCGCTTACAGTCCAGGCATTACTTCCGCTTATTTGCGGCATATATGGTCCCTGCATCGCCTGAAATTTTCCTGATATATCCAGCATATTAAACTCAATTCCTTTGGGAAGGGTAACAGGGTTTTCTTTAGGATAAGTATTATCCAATTCCATAGCTGCTTCAGCACCCACTGCTTCAATTAATTTTGCTCTGATAATTTCATCATACCAGCCCCAGGTTAATAATGAAATTAATAATCTGCTGAAAGACGCCACATCCATCGGTTCCCAAGGTTCGGGGCGATGTTTTAACAATTTAAATTCTACAGGTAATTTAAAATCACTACTCTTAATGTAAGCATTAATACCATTGCAGTAATCAATTATTAATTGTTGTTCGTCTTTACCAAATAATTCCCAATCTTGTTTGGCTACACGTTCATAGCCCATTGTTCGGGCTATTCTATCACTGTCTAATGCTTTCTTGCCAATAATTTCACTCAAGGTTCCTCTTGCTACTTTTCTGTTTAATTCCATCTGAAATAAACGGTCCTGAGCGTGAACAAAACCTTGTCCAAATAATAAGTCGTTAATATTACTGGCATAAATATGCGCAATTCCATGTTCATCTCTTATTATTTCTACCTCCTCCCGCAAACCTTTTAAGAAAGTCTGACCATCAATTTTAGGCAAACTTGCCCTGCTCATTTCCTTGATAACTGGCTTTAGTAGTACACCACTTAAATTGTTTAATACAGACATCGATTACTTTTACTTTTTAAAGATAAGAATAACTTTAGATAACCAAAAACAGGGATGATTTTTTGCTATAATTGGTTATTATGAAAATCCTATGTATATTTGAATCCCTCTTTTATAAAACCATAAAACTAAAAGATAATCAGCATAATGAAAACAAATGTAAAATTACTAGCACAAATCTGCGAGGCAGCCGGTGCTCCTGGACATGAACAAAGAGTTAGAGAAATAGTACTAAAAAACATTAAAGGTACTGTAGATAAAGTTGAACATGATAATATTGGAAACATATATGCTATCAAAAAAGGAAAAGATAGCAGTAAGCGTGTAATGATTGCCGCTCATATGGATGAGATTGGTTTTATGGTAAAGCATATAGATGAGAATGGATTTTTGCGCTTTCATACATTGGGTGGTTTTGATGCAAAAACACTGACTGCTCAGCGTGTTATCATACATGGAAAGAAAGATTTAATTGGTGTGATGGGCAGTAAGCCTATTCACATTATGACTGCTGAAGAAAAAAGTAAGCATGTACAAATCAGTGATTTTTTCATTGATTTAGGATTACCTTATAAAGAAGTAATAAAATATGTTTCAGTTGGTGATGTGATTACAAGAGACCGCCAGTTAATTGAAATGGGAGAATGTGTCAATTGTAAATCTATCGACAACAGAGTTTCCGTTTACATTTTAATTGAAACCTTAAAATTATTAAAAGATTGCCCGTACGATGTATATGGTGTTTTTTCTGTTCAGGAAGAAGTTGGAATACGTGGTGCCAATGTTGCTGCACATAATATCAATCCATCTTTTGGTTTTGGTTTAGATACTACTATTGCTTACGATCTGCCTGATTCAAAACCTGAAGAGCAGGTAACACAATTAGGTGGAGGTGTGGCTATTAAAATGATGGATGCTTCTACAATTTGTGATTACAGAATGGTAAAATTTCAAAAAGAAATGGCTGCAAAATTTAAAATAAAATGGCAACCGGAAGTGTTACCAATGGGAGGAACTGACACTGCAGCCATTCAGCGTATGGGAAAAACGGGAGCTATTGCAGGCGCTATTTCCATTCCGACCCGCCATTTGCATCAGGTAATTGAAATGGCACATAAAGCCGATATTGAAGCCAGCGTCTTATTGTTAAAACATTGTGTCGAAAACCTTCATAAAAATGACTGGAGTCTGAAGTAATTCTTTTTATTTATTAGCATATTTATTAAAAAAAATGCTTTGACAGATATACTGTCAAAGCACTGAACTAAAAAGAAAAAAATAATTTATGGTTTCGAGGGAATAGATTTACTTTTCGAATTTTTACCTTAAACTATTTTTCAGCGTTGTATATGTTAGCTACTTCCGAAGCCGAAAGTGCTTTGTTGAATATTTTCAAATCATCTAAGCTGCCTTTAAATAATTGGTCGGTATGTTCTCCATTTGCAGGACTTCCTCCTAAGACAACTTTTTTAGCTTTATTAGAAATGCTCGCACCACCTGTTTTGGTAGCAATTTCAATTCCGTTTTTATAAATTTTCATATAATTTCCCGCAGTGCTTTTTACAAAGACGTAATGTTCCCAAGTATCAAAAGAAATAGCACTTGCAGGAGAAACCAATCTGCCTGATGATATGTTACCATAATCAAAAATATTTGTATTTAGAAGACTGATTCCTGACCAATTAATGTTTATTTGAAATCTATCGTTACTTGCGTCAGGTGTTGTACTTAAAATGGTTGTCCCATATCCTGTAACATTATCTGTTTTTGCCCAAACACTAATAGATAATTCGCCTGTATTATCAAAAACACTTAAGTTAGGAAGTTCAATTCTCGTACTTGTACTTTTATTAAAATAATAGGCGCTATTGGCATTTCCTTTATGTCCGATTGTTAAGGTGGCACCTATAACAGTACCATTATTCCCATTACCCGATGTATCGTTAGCATTTCCATTAAAAGGGTAGCAAGCAATTGCATCCAAACAATTATTTTGTACCGTTGCAGTAGTCGGACATGTTATAGTTGTAAATACAGGTTGTCCGGTATTGCTAACTGTCATTCTCCAACAGTTGCCATCTGGTGATTTCATTATAACACCGGTACCAATATCTCCTAAATTTATATCTCCTCTGACATCTAATGTAGCAACCGGTGCGTCAGTACCTATTCCGACTTTACAATCTTCTGTTATTTTTACACAAGTTTCTGAAGGCACACCTGTACCAAAAACGTAAGAACCTCCATTACCGTATGCTTCATTTGTAAAAACCAAATCTCCTTTGCCTGAACGGTTAATTAAATTACTGCTATCCTTAGCCATACCAATTATTATACCGTTTCCACTATATGCAGTATCCGACAACTTGATAGTAGGAATACTGCCTGATATCATTAAACGTCCACCATTTGTGGCATTATCGCGCACTTCCAAAGCAGACCTCGGGGCATTAGTACCAATACCAACTTTACCTGCATTGTAATAAATATTATTTAAAGTATCTTTCCATTGTGTTCCATTAGCTGCGCTGTTTGCAAATAATGCATAGGGAACAGAAACCAATTGGCTCGTTCCAACTAATGTATAACTGCTTCCACCGTTTTCATCCATCTCTATTTTGATAAAAAAGTTATCACTACCCCAACCAATATTTTGCATGTTCCCTGAAACTGCTGTTCCTTTTCCAATTTCTAAATTGATAATACCAAGATTACTGGTTGTAACTGAATGTGTTTCTGTATATACAGAAACACCGGATGCATTATTTTTCAGGATACTAAGTCGGATACCAATATTTTTATTTGCTATCACACTGCCGGTATTATCTCGTACTACTGCCTGGTATTTAAATGACTGTGGCACTGCCGCAGTAATACTTGCAGTTAATAAAATCAGACAATAAAATAAAATACCTATCTTTTTCATGTTCGTACGTTTTATTGCTTTATAATTTTATATGTTTGAATATTTTGACCGGAGTTATCCGTTATCTTCATTAGATAATTTGCCGGTGAGAAATTAGAAAAATCAATATAGACTTCATCGCCTGAGATTTTGTCATTCAAAATCAACTTTCCATTAATATCAAAAACTGAATACAATGCGTCTTTTAGCTGTCCGTTCCTGGATTGTAATACTAAGATATCTTTCGCAGGGTTGGGAAATAATTTTACTTCCGTCTGAGTAAGATTATGTTTTACAGTTGTAATGTTATAAGTTGGCTGGGCAATGCCATTGGTAAGAAGAATAGCAGAGTTATTCATTGTAGAAATGGTCACTTCACCTATAGTCCACGAAATATTAGTAGTTGCATTGGAGATTAAACCACTTGCTGGGCAAATAAGTTCAGGTTTAAACTGTTGTGCATACACAAACACGCAACAACTAAGAAAAGAAAACAGAAACAGACATTTTTTCATTTGGAACCCCAT
The DNA here is from genome assembly GCA_046329785.1 of Chitinophagales bacterium. GTDB lineage: Bacteria > Bacteroidota > Bacteroidia > Chitinophagales > JADIYW01 > JADJSS01. The sequence goes on along the minus strand of JAXLTZ010000003.1, from coordinate 102,948 downwards.
TATTAAACCAATATCCAAAATTAATTAGAAAAAGTTATTTAATATCAGAATAATTTTATGTAAGTTTACATATAAATATCATTATTATATCACAATATATTGATTATCAATAATATAAATTAATAATTTGAATAATAATTTACTTATAAACAGATTAAAAAAATTAAAAAACGACGATTTTTTAAGATTTGAGTTATTTGTTAAGTCACCTTACTTCCATAAAAGTGAAAATGCTATACTTTTAATAAATCTCATAAAACCATTTTATCCCGACTTTAATTTTACAAAGTCAGTTACAACCAAGATTGAAAAATTATCCCCAAGTAAAACAGCACACCATGTTTTACTGAGTAGAATGAATGATTTACTGGATGAATTTGAATTGTACGAAATGTATAATAAAAAGAAATTCCTGAAAAAAAGTTTATTATATGAACTGGAGCTGGAGGAAAAAAATAATATCAAATATTACCTGCAATTACAACAAACAACACCGGATACAAAACTTAGCAGCGATGAGTTGTATGCAGATTTTTACAAGGAATTTTCTTCTATCACTTTGTGCGAAAATAACTGGATTGCAGATAAAGAAAAGATTTTCTTTCACAGCGATTATGCTATGAAAAACCTCTTACATTTTTTCTTAAGCAAATACTTATTAGTCTACGCAAATAAAATTACACATGCATTCAATATGCCTGAAAACGTAGAAGAATCTATAGAAACAAAATTGGTTTTAAATCTGGTAAATGAGCAAATCGAAGAACAACCGGTTTCTGTAAAATGTGTTTACTACATTATTCAGTTATATAAAAATATTAGTGCTGATAATAAGGCCTTTGATTTATACTATGAAAAATTAAAGAATGAAACATTCCATTTACAGAAAAATGAAATATCGTATGAAATAAAGTATGCATTATTGCAGGCTTCTTCTGCTTGTGTAATAAAATGTTATACTGATCCTGCTTATTTTCAAAAAGCCTTTGAGATAGTACAATTTTTGGTGAAAGAAGAATTATATTTCTTAGACCAGCATGATTTGATTATTCAGCAGCGGTTTATTTTAATTGTAAAAATTGCATTAGGTGCCAATCAAATTGAATGGGCAAAAGATTTTATAAAAAATGAAATCCGCTGGATAAAGAAAACATCTCAAATAAATCTATATAACTATGCATTAGGACTTGTATTCTTTAATCAGCAGGAATATAATGAAGCCGTAAAATTAATGGTAAAAATAAATCTGAATACTGCACAATTTATTATAGATTATAAAATTACATTACTTAAAATGTATTTTGAATTAGATGATCAGCATGGATTTAATTACCAATCACAAACATTTGAGAAATTTTTAGTAAAAGATAAATCTCTGAATAAACTACATAAGAAAAACATGATGGATGCCGTTGATTTTATAAAATTTTTGTTCCGGTATAAAAAAAATAAAAAGAACGAAGAACTTCTGAAAAAAATCAAGACAAAAAATATAGACTATTTAATTAATAATTACAGAGACAAGTGGTTTGCAGAAAAATTAGATGTTTTAACTAATAATAATTAGACTAAAAATGGAAGTACTGCTTTCCTGTTTGACGGATAATCAGGGAAATTTTGTCTATACCATTGATGATGATGCAATGCTCGAGGGAGCAAATTGGAAACCGTCCATACAAAAAATGAAACACCTGCCAGATTCCAGACCATTAGCATAAAACCAAACCACTCTACCATTTCACAAAAATGATTTGGACAGGAAATATATTTAAACAAAAAACCTTGCGGAATTTTATAATCAGTTTCTCCGGGTTTTCTAAGATTAATTAAAATACCATCTGACTTATAATTTCCATAAAATCCACACGCAAACAAAACAAATCCAACAATAAAATTCCATTGCAAAAAATATTGTTCCGGATAAATTGTAACGTTTGATAAATAATAACCAATACAACTAGCATTTACCGAATTAAATAACATAGCTGATAAAGCAATTATTAGAGGCATTTGCTTACCTGCTGTATTAGTTCTTAGCGGAAAAATAAAGCTTCGGTTTATATAATGAAATGTATAAAGTCCTGCAAAAAACAAGGAATACATATTGCTGTTAAAATATTTCAGATAAAAAAACCAAAACGCCACTAAAGCCCAGCCTTCCATCAGTACCCAACCGGCTTTATTCGACAACATCGGCCCCCAGCTTGTTTTAGTATGCCTGCCGTAAGGTGCAGAAATAAATAACTGAATTGGAAATAAAATAACGGCAATGGCAATCCAAACATAAATAAATTGCTGTAAAGTGATAGATGAAAACATGTTTAAAAGTAGAAAAAGAATTGATAGTTTTTATAATGATAAACGGTGATATTTATATTTAAATTAAACAAAAAAGCGTCTCACTTTCGTGAGACGCTGTATGGGTTGGCGACGACCTACTCTCCCAGGTTTGACCTAGTACCATTGGCGCTGTAGGGCTTAACTTCTCTGTTCGGGATGGGAAGAGGTGATCACCTACGCTATAATCGCCATTAAATCTTTGGTAGAAAACTACCGTAATTTTTATGACTTGTTTGTCAGTAAATTTTAACATATTGGGAATATCATTATATAAATTTTAAAAAGTTGATGGGTTATTAGTATCACTCGGCTTTGATGTTACCACCTTTACACCTATGACCTATCAACGTCGTAGTCTTCGACGACCCTATGAGATCTCATCTTGAAGTTGGTTTCGTGCTTAGATGCTTTCAGCGCTTATCCATTCCCAACGTAGCTACCCGGCGGTACATCTGGCGACATAACCGGTACACTAGAGGTCAGTCCATTCCGGTCCTCTCGTACTAGAAACAGATCTTCTCAAATCTCAAACGCCCATAACAGATAGGGACCGAACTGTCTTGCGACGTTCTGAACCCAGCTCGCGTGCCACTTTAATGAGCGAACAG
>JAXLTZ010000003.1:0-95000 GCA_046329785.1 Chitinophagales bacterium | reverse complement strand
AGTTGTTATAGCAACTAATTCACATTTATCTTGTTTTGTCTGAAGATAAAGTCAAAAATCGGGTCTTTTCAATACTCTGCTAATACTCTGAGTCCGGATTTTCTTCATCCACCTGTCCCCAGTTTCCTGTAGCCCCTCCGCTAATAAGTGTTTCCGTTCCTTCTTCACATAAATCTTTTACTAAAGTAGAATCTGATGGACGAAAGAATTTAGCTGTTTTATTTAGTGCTAATTTAGGATCGCTGTATGCCTTTTGCATAAACATACCAAAAACAGGCATTGCAGCCCGGCCGCCTTGTCCGTTTCCTGTATATAAGAATCGTATTAGCGGATCATCGCAGCCTACCCAGACACCGCATAATAATTGTGGTGTATAACCTATAAACCAAGCGTCAGTATTTTTATTTGTGGTACCTGTTTTACCGGCTACATCTACCGGATAAGTGAAATATCCGCGCAATCCTGCTGCTGTACCACCAGCAGAAACAGGTCCTTTCATAAGCTGACACATTTTGTATGCTGTATTATCATTAAAGACTTCTTTCATTTGCGTGGCAAAAGTCTGAACAATATTTCCGTCTTTATCTTCTATACGAAGTATATATTGGGGCTTGGTGCAAATTCCTGCACTTGGGAAGGTGCTGTATGCTGCCATCATCTCTTCTAAAGAAATATCCGATGCGCCCAATGCAATTGGTGAATAAGGTGGTAAATCTGAGGTTATTCCCATTCTCCTTGATAAATCAATAGTTGGATTCACGCCAAAATTCTTAATTATATAGGCTGCCATTTGGTTGTTGGATGTTTTGAGAGCTTGTATGAGTGTCTGTGGTCCTCCACTGCCACCTTTGGGTGCCCAATTGCCAATACGTACCATTCCCGGTGTAATCACCATACATGGCGACCAGCCATTATCTACTGCTAATGCATATACGATAGGTTTAAACGTAGAACCTACTTGTCTTTTTGTATTTATATTACAATGGTCTACTTTCCAAAATTCAAATTTCGGTCCACCCACCCAGGCACGAACATAACCTGTATAAGGTTCAACTACCATCATACCTATTTGTAAAAAAGATTTGTAATATTTCACAGAATCATATGGTGTCAATGTAGTATCTTTCATTCCTTTGTAGGTGAAGACTTTCATCCTGTGTTTACTTGTCTTAAAATTATTGAGGATTTCATCTTTGCTTAAACCTTGTTCCTTTAGAAATTCCCAACGGTCAGTATATTTACAAGCAGTTTCTAAAATATGTTTTCCTGCTTCCGTTTCCCAAGGCTTCCAACCGCTATTAAATTGTGAGTTTAGTATTGACTGATAACGCGTTAAATGTTGTGTTGCTGCTTCTTCCGCATATTTTTGCATGCGTGTGTTAATTGTAGTATAGATTTTTAAGCCGTCTGTATAAATATTATATTGTTCACCATTTGGCTTTTTATTTTCTTTTGCCCATTTCTTCAATTCTTCTGCTACTATCATTCTGAAATAAGGTGCCAGACCATCATTTGCTGATTCGGGATGAAAATCCAGTTTGATAGGTTTATCTTTTATGGATTCAAATTCTGCTTCAGAAATAGTTCCCTGCTCCATCAATTTGCGCAATACTGTTGCCCGGCGGTCGCGTGTGCGTTGTTCAAATCGGCGTGGATTGTAGTACGACGGGTTTTGGAGCATTCCCACAAACATTGCGGCTTCCTCCACTGACAATTCTTTTGGTTTTTTATTAAAATAAATTCTGGATGCACTTTCAATTCCAACTGCGTTGTTCACAAAATCGAATGTATTAAAGTACATTGCAATAATCTCTTCTTTGGTATATCTGCGTTCCAGCATTACGGAAATCACATATTCTTTTGCTTTTTGCATCATACGCTGAAAAATATTCTTAGCGCGATTGTGAAACATATTTTTTGCCAGTTGCTGCGTAATGGTACTGCCACCGCCGCCTTTTCCTAATTTTACAATGGCTCTGATTGTCCCTATTAAATCTATTCCGGAATGATCGTAGAAGCGTTCATCTTCATTTGCCACTAGTGCCTTTACCAAATACGGTGGCAGTTCTTCGTATGCAACATTGCTTCTGTTGTCTATATAATACTTTCCAATTAATACCGAATCTGCAGAGTATACCTCTGATGATAAATTTGAATTTGGGTTTTCTAATTCTTCAAAACTCGGGAGTTTACCAAATACGCCAATTCTAACGAATGTAAAAAACAGGATTATACTCAGTATAAATACACCAAATAGTTTCCATAAATTTTTCGGCTCCTTTAACCAATCCTTTATTTTGTTCATTATTTCAAATAATTTTTTGTAAAAAACTCGCCATAAGCCTCAAAGTCTGTTATTTTTTTTATGAGTTTGAAATTAGACGGCGCAATAATATAATATGCAACTTTTTGCAAATCATTTTCTCCAACTATAGATGCAGAATTTGCCTGTATAGCTGTGAAGTATTTTAAGCCATCAGTCAGTCCTTCGAATTTTTTTAACTGCAGCACTGCAAATCCTTCAATAAAGAATGGATTGATTTTTATTTTTTGATTATTAAATTCTTTTTTATTGAACTTCTGAACATTGCTAATAATATCCGATACTTTTATATACTGGTCTTTTAGTTGAATCAGCACCAATAAATCTGTTGTATCTACTGAAAATTTATCTGTGATACTATCCTTTACTACAGGGGTATTCTTTTTGGTTAATGCTTGTATGGTTGAATCATTCAGTTTGCTTTCATACTGAATGTAAGAAATCAGATATTCCTGAGCCTTCTTCTTTATTTCTGTGTCTTTGTATTTTAAGATAATATCTGACAGTGCTACTTTGTAAGAATTAAATTGCTGAGTTTTTCCATAAGAAACCGCTTCTAGGAATTCGAATTGCGGTAGCTCTTCAGATGACGGAAATCTTGTTTTGGCAATAAATCTGTTTTTAATTACTTGTTCATAATTTCCCTCCTGGAAAAGCTGATAAGTGGATGCATACAATTTTTCTGCAGTTTGCAGGGTGGTATCTATCGACTTTGTTTTACCGACATTATTTAATACGTCTGCGACATCACTAAACGGGTAATTTTGTAAAATATAATCTTTCTCTTTTTGCGCCAACCCTGTAAGGTTCTTCTCCAAATAAATCAGGTATTGATAATAATGTGCTTTAGCGTCGTATTCGCTGTTAGAAAATCTGCGTGTCAACTCATCGAATGCCTGTTTTGCTTTAGGTAAATTATTCAATTTATTCTTAAATATTTCACCGGTGCCAAACAATGCATCAGCAATCTTTGCATCCGAAGCCAAAAAGTCTTCAGGTGTTTTTGGAATTTTCAGTGAATCTGTAACGGTTGTTTGTTCCTGGTCCTTTTTCTTTTTTATTTTCAGCACTGACGATGTATCTGTCTGACTGTTATCTGTCGAACTTAAATCATCTGTAAAGCCTGACTTGCTGCTTCTTCTCCAGTTTTCTTCGAGTTTTCTGTTGCCCCATATCCTGATAAAATCATTGTATCCTTTGCTTTTTGCTTCAGGATTGTAAAAATACCAGAGTCCATTTGAAACAACATCTTCCGGAATAAATGATGTTTGCGAAGCATTGTTATCACCATTATCCGAACTGAATCTTGAATTCTTTTTATCTTCTTTATCTTTCTTTGCCTTTAAATCTGCGAGGTACTTTTCAAGTTCTTTCGGACTCATTTTTCCTAAATGCTGGATACTATCCTGTTCCTGTATAATTTTAGCATACCCTGCCAAATCATTTAAAATATCTTTTCTTGCAACAATCTGATTGTAATTTTCAACGGTATTCGGTAAATAAACAATTGCACTGTCATAAAAAACGGCTGCTGTTTCATACGCTTCTTTTTCATAAAATATTTCACCTAAACGCAGATAGGATTTACCTTTTTGTTCAGGATTGCTAATCGATTTTTTGACAGATTTATGCAAATAAGCAATCGCATTGGAAGTGTCTTTTTGATAGTAATAATAATTGGCAATTGTGTACAAAACTTCGTCTGCATGGTCTTTATTTTTACCCAGTTTAATTAGCTTCGTTAGCATTTTTACTACATCACGGTCTGCCAGATCCGGATTGTCGCTGTATAATTTTGCCAGTTGTATTTGTGAAAATAAATTAAGTTCTTCTGTCTTTGTATGCTTTCCTGCTTTTACAAAATAATCTACTGCATCTGCCGGTTGATTATTTTTCTGATAAAGCTGTGCAAGCAAATATTCATAATAGGCTTTATCTTTTTTCTTCTTAAAATACGCCATTGCATTTTCCAGCTCTTCAATTGCCGGTGAATAATCATTTCTGCGAACATTATAGTATGCATCAATCAGATAAAAATCTCTGCGTTGTTTTTTGGTAAGTTTACGCAAAGCTTTCCCATAAGAAATCATACTTTTGGCATCCGCAAAATTTCCTAACTCAATTAAAGATTTAGACATCCATACGATTGCTTCCGGACGCGATAATTTGTGTTTTATCTTTTCCCAGGGTGTTAATTTATCAAACTTTGCTTCTTTCTTTGGATCTAACTCTTTAAGAGGATTTTGATTCTTACGATCGCCTGTTGTGTCTTTATAATACGGATTTGGCACATACTGGTCGCCCAGCAAAATATATGGCTGATTTTTGTTGAACGTTGGTTTCTCTGTTTTTTTAGCGGTGGTATTTGCGTTTAAAACAGTAGAATCAATTTTAGTTGATTTGCCTTTTGCTTTTGCAATTAATTCAGGAGGAATTTTTTTTCCTTTCTTTTGAAGTTCAATAATTTTCTTTTTGGCCTTTATAATTTCTTCAATTTCTTTCTTCTTTTTTGCAATAGCAGCTTCTTGCTTTTCACGTGCTGTTTCCGCCTTTTCTTCCGCTTCCTCCTGTGCTTTTTTATATTGGAATTCGATGATTTTCTTTTTCTCCCCTGCTAATTTTGCTAATTCCTTTTGTCTCTTACGAATATATTTTAATCGGTCTTTATTACTATACTCAAGTTTTAAATTCATCTTTCCGGGCTTCATCGTAGTTACGATGTACTGGAAAGTAATTAAAGAGGTATCATATTGCTGGCGCAAAAACTGTGATTTACCTAATAATAAAAAAGCATTATCACGCCAGCGGCTGTAATCGTGTAATTGGAGAACAATACCTGTTTTCTTAGCGACAGTTTCCAGTTCAGGTGTATTGGAGGAGAAATCGGCACCATCGTGATAATAAAAAGGCAGTAGTTTATTGTAATCAATCTGACGGTTAAATTCATAATTGTGCACTACTTCTTTGTACAATTCATTTGCATTGAAATAATAATTATTTCGAGTAGTCAAATCTCCCCAGGCACGCTTAATGATATTTGGTTTCTGATATTGTGCAGCCGTTTTCTTTTTCTTATCGGCAAACGAATGAGCCGAGAAAAAGAACAGACATCCTGATAATATAAATAGTTTTTTAACCGTAGATAGACGCATGCTCGTATTAATTCCCTAATTTTAACGCAATTTCTTAAATTTATTTTACTTATTAGAGTGAAATTTATTTAATTACTGCACATGGCGTTAAAAAAAACAAATTGGAAGGAATGGCAAGCAAAGTTGAAAAACGTTTATCGCTTCCAGATTGTAGATGAAAAAAGCTATGATGTAAAATTGGTGATAGAGCTTAACCGACTGAATGTGATAGTAGGAACTGGACTATTACTTGCATTCTTCACGCTCTTAAATTTCTTATTGGTTGCTTACACGCCTTTAAAACAATACATTCCGGGTTATGGTTCGTCTTCCGGCAGAAAAGAGGTGATAAAAATGAGCATGAAAGCGGAAGAACTGGAAGAAAAGATGAATGCCCAACAGAAATACATTACTAATCTTCAGAACATACTAAACGACAAGGTGGTAATTGATGCGGTTAAATCAAATCTAAAAAAATCAAAAATAGATACCGGAATTCTGAGCATAAAGTCTACGGATGAGTCACGGTTTGTAAAAGATATCGAAAAAGGGCTACAAAATGCCGAATTAATGGAGTCTGTCCGTGATTCAAAAACAAGTATTTTAAACAATCTGGAATTACAAAGACCGGTTTCTGGTGCTCTTATCTCTAAATTTATACCTTCTAATCCTAGCGTTACTTTTTCGGCAAGTGCAAACGAAGAGGTTAAAGCGGTACTTTCCGGCAATGTTATTTTTGTTGAAAACTCCGTCCCAAATGGTGCATACATTGCGGTTCAGGCTGAGAATCAATTAGTTTACATATTAAAAAACAACAGTCAACTATTAAAGAAAACAGGTAACTTTGTAAATGCCGGTGAAACTATAGCTATTGCCGGAAAAAATAATAAAAGTTATGTTTCCACACTGGAACTCTGGTACCGTGGAAAGGCTATTGACGCAAGTAAATTTTTAAAATAAACGATATGTTCTCTAAAATTGCACAAAAAAGCAACCTTGAAACGATGGTAGCGAATAAAATAAATGACGGTACCACCATTACGGGGGACCTGGATGCACAAACTGATATACGCATTGACGGAAAAATTACAGGAAATATTACCTGTGCTTCAAAGGTAGTGATTGGTGCAACTTCTCAAATTACAGGACATATTAAATGCCATGACCTCACCATTGAGGGAAAAGTAAAAGGCAACTTAGAAGTAAACGGTATTTTATTTTTCCGTACTACTGCAAATTTCGAAGGTGATGTAAAATATAAAAAACTAATTGTAGAGGAAGGCGCGAATATTAGTGGCTCTCTGGTAAATGTATCTTCTGTGGTGAAACCTATACAGTCTGTTATCGAAAACGGGCAATCCAATAATACCTTACAGCAGCAAATTGGGTAAAGACGAAAAAAACTGGCTGACCTACTCAAGTATGGCGTTTGAAATGTTTGCCATTATCGGGATTCTGACAGCATCCGGTTTTTTTTTAGATAAAAGAATTCAAACGACACCCGCATTTACAATTCTATTGTTGATCATCGGGTTAATTGCCGCATTCTACCGTATTTTCAAACAATTAAAATAATTTCCAAAGCGAATGAAATGGTTGCTTAGTTTATTCTTTTTGACCTCTGTTGGTGTTATATCCGGTTTCTTTATTGCACAAAATTATGTCTTTGCATATCGGTGGATGACAACTGGCATGGCAATTGTGTCATTTATTTTTTATTTCATTATAAATAAAAACAGTGCTAAAAATGCGAATGGAAATCTGGCAGCTATTGTACTGAAATTTATCTTGTCTTCTCTGGTGGTGTTAATTTATATTGCAATGTTTAAATCAAAAAATAAAATAGATTACTTTTTTTTCCTCGGAGCTTATGTATTGTTTTCAGCAGTAAGTTATACCGGTGCTTATTATTCTATAAAACAAGAAAAGACAAAAGTCTGATTTGACCTTTCATTTAATTATAATTAAGTTTAAATACTAATTGATATGCAAACAAGATATTACATACTTATCATTTCCATTCTCGGTTTTATTGGGCTTACAGATTTTAAACCTCCCAAAGATACTTATCCTAAAGGCGATATCCTGTATTCCAAATATGGCGGAAATGTTGACTCTATGCTCGTAGGCGAACGAAGATTAGATTCACTGGCACGTCCTTTTTTATATCAGGTGAAGGAAGAAAAGAAAGAAGAAGCTTCCACTATGGATGATGAATCCGTTATCCGTGAAAAAGCAGAAATAATGCCGCAATTTCCTGATGGCGAAAGCGGGCTGAAAGATTATATTGCATCATCCAAGATTTATATTCCCGATACACTAGTAGGGAAAAAAGCAACTGTAATGGTTAAATTTTATATCAACACTTTAGGCGATGCTAAAAATCCGAAAATTGTAAAAACAGATAATCCCTCTTTTGATTTACAAACAATAATGATGGTTGACGGAATGCCGAAATGGACGCCTGGAAAACAAAACGGAACTGAAGTAAATTGTTATATCACATTAACAGTAAAATACGGAGAATAAATTTTGTTTTTCCCGAAGATTCTGGATTGGATTCACAGGATTATCGTTTAGTATCCATAAATCTTTCAATCTGATAAATTCTGATACTAAAAGAATTAATTTACTATCGGAATCATTCCACGAACTCCCATATCCACTACAGAATCTAAGACGGCATTGCTGTTCAAACCATCTACAGGTTCAAACAAACCATCTGAGTTTTTATCTTTCCATTCAAAGCTCTTATTCGTTGATAGAGAGACTGTCACTACAATATCATTGGTTTCATTACCGGTAATCGTAATTGGTGTTGTAAACCTGCCTGTTACCAAACAAGAACCCGGTGGGATTCCTAATAATGCTGCAAATGGATTTACAACCGTAGTTGTATGATTTGATGTGGCAGCCCATGATATTGCAGGCATGGTTCCGACAAAAGGCACATTATATGGTTTTACGGCTCCCGAACCTTGCAATCTGTTAGCATTTACTGAAATAGTTTCTCCTTTTAGTGTATAAGAAGTAATATAAGTATTGAAGCCCAAAAATGAAGCTACTTCTCCATTAAACGAAAATGGTACACCACCATTCACATCGCTTCTACGATAAATACCTTTTATATCATAATTCTGATAGGCTAATGAAATACGCAACCATTTATAGGTTCCGAGCGATAAATTCTTTAATGGAACGGAATAAAATTCTTCTCCTTCACTTTTTATAATCGACTTAGAAAAATCTATGGCATTATCGCCACCTGTAGTAACTTCAGTGTTTCTATACAAAATATCAGAAGTTAAAGGCGATAAAGAATCCGCTGCTATTTGTATAAAATGTGCACTCATAGTATGAAAAACAGGCGATTGTGCGGCATTTCCGGCAATAATAGCTGCAGGCAATCCAATATTATTCAGCCTTGCTTGAGTGGAATCAAATTTAAATTTGAATATCAGTCTTGGTCCGCTGTCTTCTTCCGGCTTAGTACAGGAAACTGCAAATAATGCAACGGCAGAAAGTATAAAAAGTATTTTCTTCATAGAAATAATTGAGTGTAAATTTACAAATTAAACGTTAAATAAAACATGTGCATTATGTGAAGTAACGGCTGCAATCTCTTCTAAGCTTTTTTCATATACTGTACATAACGTTTCTGCAACGATTTTAGTGTAAGCACTTTCATTTCGTTTACCGCGATAAGGAACAGGCGGCAAATAAGGTGAATCCGTTTCCAACACTATTTTATCTAATGGAATTTGTTTTAATGTATCTCTTAAATGCGTATTTTTATAAGTAACCACTCCGCCAATTCCTAAATAAAAACCAAGTTTTAGAATCTCATTGGCTTCTTCTAAACTTCCTGTAAAACAATGAAAAACACCACGTGGATTTTGATTGCGCTTCTTTAAGATTTCTATTAAAACATGTGTAGAATCCCGTGAATGAATGGCAACCGGCAGTTTTTTTTCGATAGCCCAGTTACATTGAATTTCAAATGCTTCTTTTTGTATAGCTAAAGTAGTTTTGTCCCAGTATAAATCAATACCAATTTCTCCAATTGCCACAAATGGGGTCGTAAGTTTATTTACATCATCAAATAAATGTTGTCTTATAATTTCCAACTCATTTTTATACGTTTCCGGTTTTACATAACAAGGATGCAAACCTATCATCGGAAAAATATTCAACGGAAATTGTTGTACCAAATCCATCATTCCTCTTATGGTTGTTGAATCAACGTTTGGTATCAGCATCTTGGAAACACCAGTATTTATTGCACGTTCAATCATCTGAATTCTATCCGAGTCAAATTGTTCTTCGTATAAATGCGTATGTGTATCTGTAAAAGTCATAAGCCGTAAGTCGTAAGTTGTAAGTTTTTTTTATAATTCTATTTTATACAGATTATATTTTTCTTCTTTACAAAATTCTAAAAATTTTGGCAAACAATACTCGAGATGCTTCCATGATTTTTCATTGTCGTGCATCACCACAATATCACCTGATTTTACTTTTTTCAAATTTGAAAAACATTGCGCTGAAGTCTGGTTTTGGTCAAAATCACCAGCCATTAAACTCCAATTAATAATTTCAGATTTATGATTTGAGATTTGAGATTTGATACGCAAAATCTGATATTTTTTGACTTTTCCATAAGCCGGACGAAATATGTTATTATCACTATTTGTAACCTGTTTCAGCAAATCCTGACACTTTAAATAATCTTGCAAATAGTTATCATTATCCGTTTCCCAGCCATTCAAATGCGCATAGCCGTGGTTGCCAATTTGATGACCTTCTTTCAGTATTTGCTGTATAATTTCAGGATACTTTTTTATGTTTTCACCCAAGCAAAAAAATGTTGCTTTTGCATTATATTTTGTGAGTTGTTCCAAAATCCAGGGTGTAATTTCAGGGTGTGGTCCGTCGTCAAACGTAAGGTAAATCTTATTTTCAGCATTAGGCAAATCCCAAATGAGTTGAGGAAATAGTTTTTTAATAATATATGGTGTTCTGACAAAATACATTTTACAAGGCTAAATTCTTACTTTTACAGTCCGAATTTACATTTTTCAAATTGGCTATTCCGCTAATTTACAAATAAAATAAAGTATGAGTAGTAAAGTAAGAGTTCGTTTTGCACCCAGTCCTACAGGTCCCTTGCATATTGGTGGTGTTCGCACTGCATTGTATAATTATTTATTTGCCAAAAAAAACGGGGGTGATTTTATCCTACGTGTAGAAGACACAGACCGGAATCGTTTAGTTCCCGGAGCAGAACAATATGTTATCGATACTCTGAAATGGGTGGGCATTGAGCCGAATGAAGGTGCCGGTTTTGGCGATGGCAATTTCGCACCTTACCGGCAAAGCGACCGAAAAGATTCTTACAGACAATATGCAGAACAATTACTCAAAGCAGGTTTTGCTTATTATGCATTTGATACAGAAGCTGATTTGGAACAGTTAAAAGCAGCTCATCCGAATTTTAAATACGATTCAACTACGCGTACACAAGGTAAGAACTCTCTGACGCTTTCTGAAAATGAAGTAACACAACGTATAGAGAATAATGAGGACTATGTCATTCGAATTAAATTACCTGCAAACGAAGATGTAAAATTTTATGACGAAATTCGTGGACATGTAACGGTCAATACCTCGCAAATGGATGATAAGGTATTATTGAAAAGTGATGGTATGCCAACCTATCATTTAGCCAACGTGTGTGATGATTATGTGATGCAGATTTCGCATGTAATTCGTGGAGAAGAATGGCTTCCAAGTGCACCGCTGCATGTGTTGTTATATCGATACTTGGGATGGGAAAACTCGATGCCAAAGTTTGCACATTTACCGATTGTATTAAAGCCGGATGGCAATGGAAAATTAAGCAAACGCGATGGTGACCGTTTAGGATTTCCCGTTTTCCCTCTGGAATGGACTGATCCAAAAACCGGTGAAATCAGTAGCGGATACAAGCAAAAAGGATATTTACCCGAAGCGGTAATAAATATGCTGGCTTTTTTAGGCTGGAATCCGGGAACTGAGCAGGAAATTTTTTCTAAAGAAGAATTAATTGAAGCATTCAGTATAGAACATATTCATAAAGCAGGTGCAAAATTTGATTTTGAAAAAGCAAAATGGTTTAACGCAGAATACATCAAAAAATTACCAAATGAAGCATTAGCATCTTTAGTAAAAGCAAACATATCTGCCAAATTTGGTGAACAAGATGAACACTATTTAATACGAGCAGTTGGTTTAGTAAAAGAGCGTCTGGTATTTTTAAATGATATTGAATTGTTTGGATATTTATTTCAGGCAACAGAAAAATACGATGCAACTTCTCTGTCTAAAATAAATAATATAAAAGAGAATTTTAATGTTCAAGCGTTTGATAATTTTTTACAACAACACAATAGCTCTGACATCATTACCATCGAAACATCATTAAAAGAATTCGCAGCCAGCAACAACATTAAAGTTGGTGACATGATGAAATTTTTACGTGTTAGTTTAGTTGGAGAACTTTCAGGACCTGCAATACCTGATTTAATTGTATTGTTAGGAATAAATGAAACGAATAAGAGAATAAGAAACTGCTTTAATCAATTGTAAGAAGAAATGGAAACATCAAATATAGAAGAAAACAAGTCGCTGAATTTTATTGAAGAAATTATTGACAACGATTTAAAAGCGGGAAAATACGACTCCATCTTAACACGCTTTCCACCGGAACCAAATGGTTATTTACATCTTGGACATGCTACCTCTATTTGTTTAAATTTTGGTGTGGCACAAAAATTCGGCGGAAAAACCAATTTACGTTTCGATGACACCAATCCTGTTACAGAAGATACCGAATATGTTGAAAGCATACAAGAAGATGTAAAATGGCTGGGTTTTGAATGGGCAAATATTTTTTATGCAAGTGATTATTTCGACCAATTATATGAATATGCTGTACAGTTAATCAAACAAGGCGATGCGTATGTTTGTGATTTAACTTCAGAAGAAATTGCAGCACAAAAGGGCACACCAACCGAAGCAGGAAAAAATTCACCTTACAGGGAAAGAAGTGCAGAAGAAAATTTACAACTGTTTGCTGACATGAAAGCCGGCAAATACAAAGAAGGAGAAAAAACATTGCGTGCAAAAATTGACATGACCTCTCCGAATATGCTGATGCGTGATCCGCTCTTGTACAGAATAAAATTTGCTCATCATCACCGAACAGGCGACAAATGGTGCATTTATCCGATGTATGATTTTGCACACGGTCAAAGCGATTCGATAGAAAAAATTACACATTCGATTTGTACACTGGAATTTGTTCCTCACCGCGAAGTATATGACTGGTGCATCGAAAAACTCGGCATCTATCCATCCAAACAATATGAGTTTGCACGTGTGAATATTAATTACACGGTAATGAGCAAACGCAAACTGAAACAACTGGTGGAAGAGCAGCATGTAGCAGGCTGGGATGACCCGCGTATGCCAACAATTTCAGGAATGCGCAGACGTGGATACACGGCAAGTGCGATTCGGGAGTTTTGCGACAGGGCCGGAATTGCCAAGCGTGAAAAAGTGAATGATATTTCATTACTGGAATTTTGTGTACGCGAAGATTTGAATAAAATCTCCTTACGAAGAATGGCGGTTTTTAATCCGGTAAAAGTTATCATTACCAATTTGAATGAGGAAATTTTATTAGATATTGAAAATAATCCTGAAGACGAGAATTCCGGTACTCGCCAAGTTGCTTTCACCAGAGAAATTTACATAGAGCGCGAAGATTTTGTGGAAGAGCCGCAAAAAAAGTTGTTTAAAATGGAAGTTGGTAAAGCTATCCGTTTGAAAGGCGCTTTCATTGTTACCTGTGATAATGTAGTGAAAGATGCTAACGGAAACATTACAGAAATTCATTGTAGCTATCATGCGGACAGCAAAAGCGGGCAAGATACTTCAGGCATAAAAGTGCAGGGTACATTACATTGGGTAAGTGCCGGACATGCAATAAAAATTGAAGTCCGTGAGTACGACAGATTATTTAAAGTAGAAAATCCGGATGCTGAGGAAGGTGATTTTAAAGATTATATAAACGAACACAGTTTAGATATTATTCCTGTTGCCTACGCGGAACCGGAATTAAAAAATGCAACACTAAACGACCATTTTCAGTTTTTGCGCAAAGGTTATTTTTATTTAGACAAAGATTCTACTGCTGACAAAATCATTTTTAATAAGACTGTTGGCTTGAAGGATGGATGGAGTAAGAAATAGATTTTAATTCTTTTTTCTTATATTTATAATACGTGTTTATAGCGCATAGCCAGACTACTGTTGGTTGTATATGTGCTATAAAGTAGCGTATATAAACAAGTTATATGCAATTAATTAATTTTCTATGAACATTAGAGTATTTCATTTATGTCTTTTTGTATTGGCTATTTTATATACAAAGGCTGACGATTTGAATTATGATGTTATCAAACAACAAAGGTTATCAACTTTAAAAATAATAACACTTTTGGGAGATTACAAAATAGATAGTTTGAAGCTTTATGTAGATCCATCTATAATCAGTAAACAGAAAAATATTATTGAGAAAGCCTGTATTGGTATTAATAAATACAAGGACACAGCAAAATTGAATTCAGGCTGGATAACAGTTGAAAATAATTTTTACGTTATTCATAGTTCATATCTGCTAGACAAAAAATACCAATTAGAGATTATTTTTTACTTTGATAAAAATTCAGCAAATTCTAAAGTATCAAAAATCAAAATAAAAAACTTCGATCAGTTGGAAAGTGAAAGGATTGAAAAATTGAATTTCCAAAATAACAATCCAAACTTTAAACCGCCACCACCAATAAAAATTAATTAACGGCATATAACAGCGGCTAAGCGCAAGTGGCTAAACAATTAGTAAATTCATCGGCGTTTAGCCACCTGCGCGTAGCCGCAACCGTTATGTGCAAGAGCTCGAAAAAAATATAAAGGATGAAATTCATTGATTTAATTGAACACGCAATTAAACTCGGTTACACAATTGACCAACAAGAAAACTATTATCGATTGATATATAGTCCAAATGATTCAATCGAAATTAATCTGGAAATTCCGAATGACGAAATGAGAGAACTCATTGATGATTATACAAGTATTGAGTGGAAATACATAATAACTAATAAAGTAAAGAAAAAAAAGATTTATAGTGAGTGGTTTGATTATTATGAAGGTTGTAAAGAAACAAAAATTCAAGATATGCAACAAAACATTTTGGAACACATAAATAGCTTTGCAAACCAAAAGTTCAACATAATAGAAGTGCCAGTTTTTACTTTATTTGGAAAAGGATTTTTAAAGTATAAAGAATTAGTTTTTACATAAGAGTTACGCCTGGTCGTACCTCGCCCTTGACAGGTGTTTAGCTTACAAAGCTTTAGTGTTTGCACGCGTCACCTGTCAACAACCCTTGCCTTGGTTTGTATCCTTGCCTTTGTTGGTTTCTAACCAACAAACTACCAACTAAACAAAATGCATTATTTCGCGTCAGGAGAAATCCCTAGCTGATACAGCCGTTCTATTTCTTTTCGAGATTCCTCACTTCGTTCGGAATGACGGTGCTCATTTTCAATCTGCAAAAAAATTACTTCGCAGCCACATCATAAATTGCATTCACTCTTGCCTTTGTTGGTTTCTAACCAACAAACAACCAACTAAACGAAATCCATTATTTCGCGTCAGGAGAAATCCCTAGCTGATACAGCTATTCTAATTCTTTTCGAGATTCCTCACTTCGTTCGGAATGACGGTGCTCATTTTCAATCTGCAAAAAAATTATTTCGCAGCCACATCATAAATTGCATTCACTATCTTTTCCAAATTAGCAGGATAATTAACCCAATTGCTTTCCATGTGTGGTGCATATAAAGCAACATAAATTTTCTTGCGGCGGGCACCAACAGAAACTACTATGCTTAACGGAGTTGGTTCAGGATTTGTCTTTAAACGAGTATTGCATGCCTTATCTTTTGCATCACAATCATATAAATTATTGAAATCAAAAAAGCCTAAATCAATAATATACTGTGCTAATTTCCTTAGCGCATCTTTCGGTATTTTTTTATCTTCTACGCTTTCTCCCTGCAGTTTTGTTTTAGTTTCTTTGTGCACCAGTCCTGAATTGTAAATTGTCAGCCTGTTATAGATTGTTGGATTGACACCAGTAAATAACCCTCCGCCGGTAATAAAAATTTCTATTTCATCGTCCGCATTTATTATCACTGGT
Organism: Chitinophagales bacterium; assembly: GCA_046329785.1. GTDB lineage: Bacteria > Bacteroidota > Bacteroidia > Chitinophagales > JADIYW01 > JADJSS01. The sequence goes on along the minus strand of JAXLTZ010000003.1, from coordinate 79,237 downwards.
TTTTTTGCAGGCAAAACTGATAATGTACTGTCTAACCAATGTTTGTGAATACTTTTAATAGAATCTGCCGTCTTCTTATTCTTTTCATACTTGACTAACAGCAAAGAATCTTGTGCGGATAATTTCAGGGCTGAACTAAAACGCTGCTTCCCGGTTTCATTTAAGAATGCTGGTGGTTGCTCATTTCTTTCAATAGTATCTTTTTGCAAATTTCCACTTGTATTAAGTGTATTTTTTCTTGCAATACTTAAATTTAAAGCAGGTACTACGGTTTTATTATTTACAGAAGTATCTTTAGAAATTAATGGCTTACCAAGAATGATTAATGCTTTTATTTTCTCGGCTTCTGATTTATTTAAATCTTTAACTGTAACCGGTTTTTTCTTAGTTATACTATTTTGTGCTACACACAGATGCTGAATTGCAAAAAACAAAACGAATGCAACAGCAATTTTTTTCATCTGTAATTTATTTATCAACTACCGTATAGATAGCCTTCATTATCTTTTCCAGATTGGCAGGATAGTTTACCCAGTTTTTTTCTGTTTTTGGCGCAAACAATGCAACACTTATTTTATTTTTTTTAGAACCCACCGTCAGCGAGATACTGAAAGGTACTGCCGCCGGTGATTTTGTAATGCGCTGATTACATGCATCGTCTTCATCAGCACAATCATAATCATCTTTAAAATCAAAGAAACCCATATCTACCATATACTGTGCTAATTTTGTCAATTCATCTTTTGATATTTTCTTTTCCGTGCGTTGTGTGCCATCGTTTTTAGTTTTGTATTCACGCTGAACGACTCCGGTATGTAAGATTGAAATGTGGTCTGACAGCTTAGAATCGCCGTCCAAAATTGTACCGCCTCCGTTTACATAAATATCAACGTACTCGGTAGAATTGATAACAATCGGTACCTTAATATTTAATGATTGCATTATACTATCCAGCCTTCTTTTGTTGGCAGTGTGTAAGGAATCCGCTTCTTTATCATATTGCGCATATGCTTCTTTCATGAATGAATTATCCTTATCGACATTCGTGTTATTTAGTTTTCTGTTCACCGGAATCTCATCGTCAATTTGTTCTTTCGATTTTGGCATCGGCTCATCTCTTCTGTTGTAAGATGCATTATTATTCACAATAGGTTTTGTTTCAAATGTAAATTCTCTGAATCCTTTAGTTGTATCCAAATTATATTGTTTTGTTACAACAGCAGGCGTATTGGTATTCGTACTTTCAGTATTATTACTTTTCCCTTTTATAATTGGTTTGGTAGAAAAATCATCGTCGGTATATTTTACTGTATTCTTTACCGGTGTTGGCTCCGGCGTTTTAGTCTTAACTACTTCTTTCGTTTCAGTTTTTACAACATCTTTTGTTTTATTCTTTTCAAGATTAATAACTGCTATATTTGGTTTCTCGGATGATTTTGTTTTTGAAGTTGCTCCTTTTATAATAGGTTTTGTTGAAAGCAATTCTAAATTAGATGTATCAACAGGTTTAGAATTTAGGTTCGTTACCGTTTTTTGTTTTACATCTACAGATTTTATATTATCGCGTTCAATAGTGTTTAAATCTTTTGCGGTATTGTTGTTGTTACTAATGCTGTTGTTATTATTAGCACCTGTTTTTACCACAATTTTTGATGTGCTATCCGCTTTTTTCCAAAGCTCGTCAAATTGCTTTTTAGATATTGGCTGCTGTGCCATTGCGAGATTATATATGCATATAGTAAAAACAACTACAGCAATACATTTTAATTTCTTTTTCATCCTCTTAATTTTAAAAATCAATTAATCTTCCACACCTTTCAACATAGGCACAAAAGTAAAAGTAGAAAACGTTTCTTTTTCAAATTCATTGTTATCCAAACGTTTAATCCGTATCATTTCTTGTGTATCCCCTTCGCCAAAGGGAATAACCATCATTCCGTTAATTTTTAGCTGTCGCAATAAAGCTTTTGGAATTTCGGGTGCAGCAGCTGTAATCAAAATTTTGTCAAAGGGTGCATTATCCGGCAGGCCTTTAAATCCGTCCCCAAAAAATGTATAAACATTCTTATAGTTAAAATAATCCAATAAACGCCTCGCTTTATCTGACAACGGCTGATGACGTTCTATCGTATATACATCCACATTCAATTCTGCCAGCACAGCCGCCTGATAACCCGAACCGGTTCCAATTTCCAGTATTTTTTCGCCTTCTTTTATTTCGAGCAGTTCCGTTTGGTAGGCAACTGTGTACGGATTGGAGATAGTTTGCCCGCGACCAATCGGAAATGGTTTATTTTCATATGCATCATCTTCAAAAGTAGTTTGTATAAACAAATGGCGCGGTATTTTTTCGATGGCTTGCAATACTTTTTCCTCTTTGATACCTAAACCTCTCAATTCCTGTACCAATCTTTTTCGTAAACCTTTATGTCTGAACGTATCTTGCATACTGTAAAAATAGACTTCATTTGGTCTACTATAAAGTAAAATCTATCCTAAAATGTTAATAAATGAACCAAAATTGAACATTTTATCTGCCCGCAGGCAACTATACTTTATTTTCGTGTCTATATAGTTGAAATGAATATAAAATAAGTGAAGCATCTGAAATATAAGTGAAGCATCTGAAATAATTATTATACGAATTCTATCAGCTCAATTATAAAAAATAAAAGCAACTGATAAAAGAAAAAAATTGGATTACGGTACCGACCATAAATTCTTAGAAAAGCTGAAGCAAAGAGATGTATTGGCTTGTAAACAATTGTACCTGCAATATGCAGATGCTATGTACAATGTATGCGTGCGGATTTTGCAACATCAGACTGAGGCGGAAGACGCCTTGCAGGAAGCGTTTATAAAAATATTTAACAATATTCAGCAATACAGGAATGAAAGCAGTATCGGGAGCTGGATGAAACAGATAGTAACCAATACCTGTCTGAATATACTGCGAAAAAAGAAACTGGTGTTGGATGAACTGGTTGATGATATAAGTGAGAGTGAAAATGAGAGTGAGAGTGAAAACGAGTATGATTACTCAGTAGAAGATGTAAAGAAAGCAATTGAAGAGTTGCCGCAAGGATATAGAGTGGTGTTTAATCTTTTTATGTTTGAAGAGTACACGCATAGACAGATTGCAGAAATGCTGGAAATATCCGAATCAACGGCAAAATCGCAACTATTTAAAGCTAAAAGAAAACTGAAAGAAATATTATTACAAAAAAAGAAATAAAATGGATAATATAGAAAAACATATCAAAGCAAACAAAAAAGAGTTTGATGTTGATTTCCCCAACAAACAAAAATTATGGGAAAACATTGAACAAAACATTGCTGCAAAAAAGGTAATCCCATTATGGCAAAATCGTTTTGTACAATTTGCAGCTGCAGCAAGCTTAATTGGTATCATTGCAGTCTTTGTCTTAAAAAATGAAACTCAAAACAACACAAATACTATTTGTTCTATTCAAGGTGTTTCAAAAGATTTTTGCATGCAGGTAAACAACTACGAAAGTGATATACAGCAAAAATTAAGCACACTTAATTCTTCTGATTTATCTATACCTAAAGAAGTGGAAGATGAAGTTATACTCGACAGCCCGATGAAAGTGATGTTATTGAGAGAATTAAAGGAAAACCCCAATAACCCGAAAATAAAAGATGCGATTTTAAAATATTATAAAGCTAAGCTGGAACTAATACAACGCATTGAAGAAGTATTGAAAAAACAAGATAAATTAATTAACAATGAAACGGATAACAGCACTATTATTTAGCTGGTTCTTTATATCATTTGCAATAGCAGGAAATACTGCAACTGAATATAAAATTACCAAAGAATGGAAAGCGGATGCCAATACCACATTTGAGCTGATAGCCAAAAATCAGGGCTTTAAAATAGAAGTTTGGGATAAAGATGTAGTTCGGATTGATTTTGTATTACATTCCGGTACTTCCAAAATTGAAGAGGAAGATTTCAAAGATGCCTTAAAAATAAATGCAGAAAAGACGGGAGACAAATTAACTGTCAATACCAGCATCAGTGAACTATCCTCCTCCTCTATCTGGAATTGGATTTTCAGCAATAAAAAAACGAAAGAAGATTATAGCTTAAGCAATACTGTTTACATCCCCAGAAACATTGCTTCTTTGATTCTTTCTCTAAATTATTGTGATTTAAAAATCGGTGAAATAAATATTCCGACAAAGATTACATCAAATTACGGGAATGTATCTGTATTAAAGAACAAGAACAGAACCATTATTAGCTCGTCCTATTCCGATATTAGCTGCGGAGATATGAGCCATGTAAAAATAAGTTCATCCTATTCTGATTTTATTTTAAATACGATTGATACGCTTACACTAAGCACCAGTTATGGAGATATTAAATTAAACAGTTGTTCGCTACTCCAATCATTAAGCATAAACTATGGAAATATTACGATAAAGAAAGCCGGTTCCGTAAGGGCAACTGGTACTTATTCAGATATAAATATCAATTCTCTTACACAGGAAGCCAATACAGCACTTACTTATTGCGACTTAAAATTAAATGAAATTGCAAAAAGCATTTCAGGTATTTCTATTACAAGTGTATATTCCGATTGTTCACTAAAAATCAATCCTGAAAATCCTGTTAACTTACAGATTAATGATATAAATGGTGATATTTCTATGAAAAACACACAGCTAGTTGTAAGTAAAAAACACGAAACCGGTAATATTACAGATATGTCTGCTAAAACAAAAAGTGCTGTTGATGCATCACCACTTATTAAAATAAACAGCAAAAACAGCGATTTGATTATTTATTAATTAACCAACTAAAATTTATAAAATGAAATCAAAAATTCATGAAATCAAAAATTTAAAAAATAAATTCATAGGTAAAACCTTATTGCAAATATTTCTGGTAAACGTTTTATTGATTGGATTTACAAAAGCAATAACAGCAGCAACGATTACTAAAAGTTTTCAGGTAAAAGAGTTTTCAAAACTAAAAACGGGCTCTGCATTTCATGTGGAATTCATCCACAGCAATGAAAATAAAGTAGATATTGAAATAGACGAAGATATGGCAGACAAACTTTTTGTTGAAAATTCAGGTGATGAATTAACCATTAAACTGAAGGATTACAGCGGAAAAAATATTCATACAATGAAGGCAAAAGTTTATGGTAACACATTATCTGAAATTACAATAAGCGGTGCCGCTCATTTCAAGAGTGATTACACGTTCACGGGGAAAAATATAGATATTAACAGTTCCGGAGCATCCAAAGTAGATATTACATTAAATACCGAAAATCTGAATTTGGAAATTTCGGGAGCCTCTAAAGTAACTACAAAAGGAAACGCCGACAAACAAATCATTGAAATTTCCGGTGCGTCCAATTATAACGGCAAAGAGTGTAAAAGTGCAAATATTACCATTGAATCTTCCGGTGCGTCCAAAGCAAGTATTAATTGTACCGACACGTTGAACGTGGAAGCAAGTGGTGCATCTCATATTACTTATACTTCCGTTCCCAAAAATATAAATAAAGAAACATCCGGTGCCTCTAGCGTGGAATTGAAATAACATTTAAAAAAATAATTCTGCCCGGTTGTAATAAAATCAAGGTTGCTGCAACCAATCTTATTGTCACAAAATAAAATTATGAGAAATCTATTCTTAAGTATTTTAATACTGATTCAGTATCTGAGTAGCATTGCAAATTCGATTACCGGAACTATCATTGACGAAAATAAAATGCCGGTAGAATTTTCTAATGTTATTTTACACAAATATTCTGATGCCTCCTATCTCAACGGAACAACGACTGACAGTCTCGGGAAATATGAGATAAGTAATCTGGAAGATGGAAACTATTTTTTAGAAGCTGTATTTATCGGATATAAAACAGATACTATACAAAATATTTCAATACAAAATAATGAAACAAAAGATGTTGGTATAACACAACTTTATGTGGAAGAAAATACTTTAAAAGGTGTAGAGATTTCTGCCTCCAGACCAGTGATTGAACGTAAAGCAGACAGAGTGATATATAATGTAGAAAACAGTGCGAAAGCAAGCGGTGAAAATGTGATGGATTTATTGCGTTCTGTTCCCGGCGTTACGGTTAGCGGCAACGACCAGATCCGCATCAATGGAAAAAATGAAATTCAGGTTATGATTAACGGAAAGATAGAACAACTTTCCGAAGAGCAACTGGCTAATCTGTTAAAATCCATTCAGAGTTCTAATGTAAAAAAGATTGAAGTAGTCAGTAATCCTTCAGCCAGATATGATGCCAGCGCAAAAGGTGGTATTCTCGAAATACAACTGAAAACAAATCTGAGAACAGGTGCCAATGGTTCTGTATATGTTAACTATAGACAGCACAAATACGCAGGTGCCAATGCCGGATTTAATCTAAGTGTTAATCATAAAAAACTTACCTTAAGCACGGCATACAATTTTGGATTTGAAAATAACTGGCAAAAGAATGATTACGTTAGAGATTTTACAGCAGGCAATATTGTAGAGCGATTTGACGAAAGAAGTCTTGACAGAAATAAATTCATCAGTCATTACGGGAACCTGAACCTTAAGTATAACATCAATGATAAAAACACCATCGGGTTCGGCGGAGAGGTTTTTAGCTTTTATAATCCACATAATGCTAATTCGACATTGAATGTATATGATAACATTTCAATTGCAGAAAATATAAATGCAATTCAGAAAACGAAAAATACTTCTTACGGAAAGAGCGTAAACCCGTCTGCTAATTTTAATTTCAGAAGCCAGTTGGATACTTCAGGAAGTACGCTGGAATTGACATACGATTACACTTATTTTAATCTATATACGAATACACATTTAAATATGTCGTTCCTCGATTCAACAGAAGCTGAACAAGGTGTTCCACCATTAGATTTCACTCAGGATAATCCGTACACGGTAAACTTACATACAGCAAAGTTGAATTACAATAAACCGCTTAAGAAAAATCATTCCATAGAATTTGGGGCAAAATTCACCTGGACAAAAACACATAATGATATTCAGTTTAAAAACTGGAACGGAACGGAATACATAAAGGATATTACAAAATCCAACGAATTTCAATACATTGAAAATATCAATGCGCTTTATTCAACATGGAGTAAAAGCTGGAATAAAGGCTGGAGCACCAATCTTGGATTGCGTATTGAACAAACCAATACCAACCAGTATTCTATCACATTAGACAGCAGAACAAAGAGACACTATGTGGACTTCTTTCCGAGTGCGTTTATACAAAAAACAATCAAGGAAAAACATAATATTAACCTAAATTACAGCAGGAAAATTCACCGTCCCGGTTTTAATGAATTAAATCCGTTTCAGTTTTACCTGAGCCCGTATTCTATCTGGACCGGAAATGCGAATCTAAAACCGGAATACATAAACGTTACTGAATTTACATACACGTTAAAAAATGCTTACAGCTTTTTTATCGGACATGAAAATATAAAAAACAATTACACACATTTAGTATTTCAGGATGACAGCACAAAAATCTCTACATACAGAGCAACCAATTTTAATGTGCGTAATAATTTAAATATCGGAATCAATATTAATAAGGAATTATTTAAGTGGTGGACGATTTCTTACTCTGCTCAGTACACATTCTTCAAATATAATTCCGTGGTAAATAATTCACCATTTAAGGTAAGTTCTAATAAATTTTATATCTCATTTGACAACACCTTTATTTTACCAAAAGATTTCAAAATTAACTTGTTTGCATTTTATGTTACACCTATGCTGGACGCTACTGATATCATGAAAAGTGACGGGATGGTGAATATTTCGGTTTCAAAATCTTTCTTTGATAAAAAACTCGTAATCCGTGTTGCAGGAAATGATATTTTTGGAACAAAAAATTTCTCTTACGATACAGACTTCTTTAATGTTCATTCCAAAACCAGAAATAAATTCAGTTCTCGCTGGTTTGGGTTATCTGTTGTGTATAATTTCCAGAAAGGAAAAAAATTCCAGAATACCCGTGTTGACAAGAGTAACGAAGAAGAGAAAAGCAGGATACAATAGCATTTTACCTCTCCTAAATTCTGATGACTTAAATTAATTTTTGTACTTTTGAGACCTTAATTAATTCAAAAGTATGCAGATTAAATTCGGAACAGATGGCTGGAGAGCCATTATAGCACAGGAATTCACCACAGATAACGTAGCACGTGTTGCAAAGGCAACCGCAGGTTGGGTAAAATCAGTTTCAGACAAGCCAAGTATTACCATTGGGCACGACTGTCGTTTTGCCGGTCCGCTTTTTACTGAAGTAACCATAAAAGTTTTGTGTAATGAAGGCGTAAAAGTATTTGCACATAAAGGCATCTGTTCCACTCCTATGATTTCATTAGGTTGTGTAAAGTTAAATACAACTGCCGGTGTGGTTATTACAGCTTCTCATAATCCGCCAAGCTATAACGGATTTAAATTAAAATCTAATTTCGGCGGACCATCCACACCGGATGAGATTGCGAAAGTAGAAGCACTAATTCCTGAAAAAGCAGAAATACCTAAAACTTCTCTGGAAGAATATATTCAAAAAGGATTGCTGGAATACGTAGATCTAGAAACTATGTATTTCAACCATGTGGAAGCTTCTTTCGATATGAATGCGATTCGTAATTCAGGAATGGTTTTCGGTTACGATGCGATGTATGGAGCAGGTCAAAAAATTACACGTCGTTTATTACCTGATAATTTAGTGTATTTACATTGCGAAGAGAATCCGGGATTTAACGGACAGGCTCCTGAACCACTGCATAAAAATTTATTGGAATTTTCAAGTGTTATTAAAAATTCAACCGATATAGAATTTGGATTTGCGAATGACGGTGATGCCGACCGAATTGGTTGTTATGATAATGAAGGAAACTTCATCGATTCACATCATGTAATTCTATTATTGATTCATTACTTACATAAGTATAAAGGTTTATCAGGCAAAGTTGCAATTTCATTTACTGTTTCAGATAAAATTGTAAAGATGTGTGAAGCTTACGGTTTGCCTTATGAAGTAACGCCTGTTGGTTTCAAATATGTTTGCGAAATAATGGTGAATGAAAATGTATTAGTGGGTGGCGAAGAAAGTGGTGGTATTGCTATCACCGGACATATTCCGGAACGAGATGGTGTCTGGATGGCTTTAGTGCTGATGGAATTTATGGCAAAAACAAAAAAATCAATTAAGGAATTAATTGCTGAAGTATATGAAGTAGTAGGTGCATTTGATTACGACAGATATGATTTACATATTTCCGAAGAAATAAAACAAAAAGTAATAGCCAACTGTAAAAACGACGCGTATAAAAGTTTTGGGAAATACACGATTGAACGTAAAGAAGATATTGATGGCTGGAAATATTTTATGAATGATGGCATCTGGACGATGATACGTGCCTCAGGAACAGAACCGGTATTGCGTGTATATGCCCAAGCCAAAGACAGAGCTTCTGTTATTGATGTTTTGGAAACTGTAAAAGCAACGTTGTTGGGCTAAATTTCCTGTCCGTTGATATCAGTAGTCAACACTTCACTCATGTAGTCTAAAAATGGCCGCATGGCAATAAATGTTTGATTAACTTGTTTTACAAAAGTATCACTTAATACTTCTTTATCTGTAAACCTTTTAATTAATAGAAACTGCTTGTAGCGAAGCAAATCAATGGCTTCATGGTTTACATCAAAATCTCTCGGAGATGTTTTTAATTGCTCTCCTTGTAATGAACCAAATGTGTTTACAAAAACTTTATTCTTAATAATTTTTCTCAATGGTGCGGCATCAAAAGCAATATCATCACGAATACACTTTAGGTCTTCTGCATTCGGCGACCAGAAACCACCGGCAACCCAGGTATTGTTTGGTTCTATGTGAAAATACAAACCACCACGTCGGAATTTGGTAGCGCGACGGAAACTACCACTAAAATAAGTGCAGTAGGGTGTTTTATCAGCTGAAAAACGCACATCTCTGTAAATACGATAACAGGCTTTTTTACCGGATGGCGTTTCTATTACATCGTGTTTATTGAGTTCGTACAAAAGAGCCTCGGCAAAGTCATGTATATGCGCCTGCTCCACAATATACACTTCTTTATGCTTAGCAAACCACTCACGGTTGTTGTTCTTACTAATTTTTTTGAGGAATGTAAAAGCGGATGCTGGAATTTGTTTAATATTATTCTTTGACATAGATTCTAAATATCAATAAAGATAATTAATTCATTACTATCTGTGATATTAATAGTAATCACTTAAAATTTTGCACTGTCTAGATTTCCCCTCTTGAGAGGGGATTAAGGGGTGTGTAAAGGGTATGTAAGAAAAGTTGAGAATAATTTATGGAATTTAAGCAACTCATGCATCTCAATAGTATGAGAAGAATAATTCCTTACAATCCAAAATTAAAAGAATTTGCAAGGCAACTTCGCAATAATTCAACCAAAAGCGAAATACATTTATGGTATTACCTGAAAGGTAAGCAGCGACTAGGTTATGATTTTCATCGACAAAAACCAATTGGTAATTTTATTGTAGATTTTTATTGTTGCGATTTATTATTGGCTATTGAGTTGGATGGTATTACGCATACATATGAAGGTGCTGCCGAAAAAGACAATGGAAGAGATGAAAGGCTGCGTTCATTTGGAATTACTATTTTAAGATTTGAAGATGATTTTGTTTTTAAACATATTGATTGGGTTTTAGAGGAGATTGATGAGATGATATTGAAATTGAAACTTCAAAACCCACCCCTTAATCCCCTCCAAGGAGGGGGAACCGTGCGGTGGTAGACTTTGGTGGTGTGGTGGTTTATTGGTTAGTAGACTAGCAAAAATAAAGGTAACAAATAGGTTTATTTTGTTTTGTTAATAATTAAAAATCATATTTGAATACTCAGCGTCATAAAATTAGAAGCCAATATCGTATTAAATAATAAATGCGTAAAAGAAAATCTCCTATAGCAAAAAATCTAATTAATAATTCTATTGCAGGAATGTTTTCTGCTGTTGAAATACATAATAAACCAACTATAAAATACAGATATGAAATAGTTGTATTGCTTATCTTAAACTCGTGGGAATTATTATTAAAAGGATATCTATATAAATACAAAAAGTCAGTAAAGTTATTCTTAAAAGATGGAACAACTAAGCCTTTTGAAAGCTGCTTGAACCTAGTTAGCATAGAATTAGGAAAAGACTTTAATACAATCCAAGAGAATCTTAGGGTTTTATATAATTATCGAAATCAAGTAGCACACTTTTATATTGAAGAATTAGACCCGATTATTTTTTCTTTGATAAGTAAGAATATTTTATTTTATTCTGACTTCCTTAGAAAATTCTTTAAAATAGATATTAGCAAAGAATCAGACTTAATATTACTACCAATTGGGTTTAAAAGACCGATGTCACCAATTGATTTCATTTCTACTACATCTTTTAATGAAAATTCTTCTCCTGAAATTAAGGCATTTCTACAAACAATTATGAATGCAACGCAAAGATTAAATGATGATAAAATTGATGAAACGATTCTTGTTGACTTTAGAATGAATTTAATTAATATAAATAGAACTACAAATGCTGATTTGATAGCTGGAATTGATAATTCAAGACAAAATAATTTAATATTTACTATTAATAAAGAACCAAAGAAAGTTATGTTGTCTAAGGAAGGGCAAAAGATTAATGTAACTAGGAATCGTAACGAAGCACATGGCACTTTATATTATGAAGAACTTCAAGAAGGAATATTTGACGAAATAAATAATGTCTTAGATGCAAACAGATTAATTTCAAAAGGGAATCAAAAATTTATGCTTGGTGAATTAGTTTACTATAGAATATATTCTGAGCGACAATATGTAAATGAAAGCATAGAAATATTTAAATTACTTGCTAAAACAGCGGCATTGGATATTAATGCACCATTCTTATTTTGGCTAACAAAGTTACCTCCTTCTATAGTTGTAGATATTTTATATGATGTTTACAATCAATCTAAAGCACCAAAAATTTATAATTTAATTAAAATAATTTTTTTACTTGGTGAAGACGCAATAAAAATATTCCATACTTTATTAAAAGACGAATTCTCTGGCATTACCCAGAAACCAGAATATTATTATTCGTTTATGGAACTAATGAAAATAAAGAAAAATAATCCTATTCTTAAAGTATTAAAAGCGACAAATAATAAGATTTTATTTGAAACACATACTTATGGGAGTTTAATCAAAGATAACAATATCCCATTAAGAATATTATCACAAGAATGTCTAAATGTTTTTAAAGGAAATATAAAACAAAGAGCCAATACAAGAGATTTAGATTTCCTAACATATGGACATTACCTAATTAATAACGAACCAATTATTACTGAATTAAAATCTAGGAATTAAAAAGAGTATTACATGTTACATATTAGCTCTCTCTCAATACTTCTTTGTACTTAACCTATTCACTTCACTCCAACCTTGCGCTTTGAAATCTAATGGTTCATTACTACCATAGTAATTGCCTTTTTCGTCAGTGTAGTAATGTTTATATTTATCTTCTAAACGAACTCTTTGTCCATTATTTGGGTTTTCAAATTTTGCTTCTCCGCCAATGACATCACGGAAACTCTCATTCTGTTGGTCTACTGATTTATTTCTATCATTGCTAATTCCTTGATGAATATTATTAACAGCTTCGCGGTACGCTTTTACATTTTCAAAATCTTTTTGTGCAATTTCCGCATTTGCAGCATTCCCTTTTCTGTTCAGCTGGTTCACTTTTTGTTCCCATTCAGGATTGTATAATACTGTTTTGCGCATGTGTTTCAATACATCATAACCTGCATCTAAATCATCTGCAATAATCACCGCAGGAAATGCAGACCAATTGTAATACATTTCACCATTCACATTATTACTTGTTGAAGTAATACCACATTCTACCCTGATGTTTTTTCCGTTATTTAATTTTCCATCTACATACGCATGTTTGGAAGCAGGCACGCCATTAAACTGGCTTTGTTCTCCTAAATTTTTTTCATTACTTATTTGAAAACTAATTCCATTTTGTTGCAAACGTGGCAATATAATTTGTTTTACATAGGTAAGTGCATCCATAGGCGGCATTTCAAAGGGTTGCAGTTTTTGTTCCATACCCATAGAACGACTGGTTTCTCGTAAGCTACGTGTACTTGGTCCATCTGCATAATAGTATGGTGAATATGGTAATATTTCTACGGATGAATTATTATCACTTGAAACTACTTTTACATATACCTGATTGACTGGCGTAGAGCCATTCCAGATTCTGGTGAATGAATTTTGAGCCTGCCAGTCACTCGGAATTTGCAATAAAATAGCCGACATATTCTGGATGCCTGGGTCCAAAATTTCATATCCTTTGTATTCTCCGCTACTACCTGTGCCTGTAATTGGTTTTAACATTACATACTGAATGCCATCACTCGTAGTAAAAACAGTTTCCTGTTCATTCTTTCCTCTGCAAGCTATCATGAAAAGTAAAATAATCAGTATAAAAGTGGCATTGTTTCTCATAAATGGAATTTATAAAACAAATTTATACTCTTTATCTGACAAGTGTACACTGCTTTTGGGATGAAAAGAATTAATTTTTAATGTAACTTTGAGAAAATGCATTACTGAAAGAATAAAATCTGTCCATCCAATGTTTTTTACTACCAGAAATTTCCTTGCACTTATTTTCCTGTTACTTTACGCTCCGTTTTTATCGGCTGCAAAATCACCTCTTAAAAAAAATAAAAAAAAGGTGATGGAGGTTGAAGACAATACACCTTATAAGATAGTAAAGGACACTATAATTAATAATAATTCAATAGAAATTCATGATGATACTATTTTTAACAAGAAATATCAATTCAAAAAAATAATTACTTCTTCTGAAACTGTTGCTGATACTTTCTGGCAAAATGAGAACATTTATTCAGTGAATTTCCGTACCATTCAACATTATGATTATATTCCCACTGACCCCGCATACGGCTATACAGGGAAAATTAAGATGATAAAACCCTATTCATTTTTTCGTCCCTCGGAAGTATTGAATAAACCTCGTGTCGCTTTCGTTTCCGGTATGATTGCCGGATTGTACGGAGGTGCTAATGCATGGTGGAGCAGTGCGTGGTATACTAAAACGGAAAAGAGTAAATTTCATACTTTTAACGATTGGGGTGAATGGAACCAGATGGATAAGATTGCACATAGTTTTAATTGCTACTTTGAATCAAAATGGCATTACGATTTATACAGGTGGGCAGGTGTAAAAGAAAAAAATGCAATCTGGATTGGTATGCTGATGGGAAATATGTGGCAACTCTCTATAGAATTAAATGACGGTTTCCAAAAGAAATGGGGCTTTTCGTGGGGTGATATGGTAATGAATGTTAGTGGCAGTTTATTGTTTGGTGTTCAGCAATATTTATGGCACGACCAGCGCATTAATCTTAAAATTTCAGCCTTCCCTGTAAATTATAATAAATACAACGACCCTCAAATTAAAGAAAGAGCTGATAAATTATACGGCACATCATTCACAGAAATTTTATTGAAGGACTATAATTCTATGACGTTCTGGCTAAGCGTGAGTCCGGGTTCGTTTGTAAAAAATCCAAAATCTAAATTCCCAAAATGCATACAAGTCTCACTTGGTTATGGTGCATCAGGTATGTTGGGTGGTTATAAAAACATCTGGAATAAAAATGATTTGAGCGGGGACCAGAGTTTAGACAATGTTGACCCGGCTGATATTATCGACAGGAGCGATATACAGCGGTTACATCGTTTTTATATTTCCATGGATTTAGACTGGACAAAACTACCGGTAAAAAAACATTGGGCAAAAGGTTTAATGAAAGTATTAAACATTATCAAACTTCCTTTTCCTGCATTGGAAATAAATAATAATAAATCGGGCAGTAAAGTTGCATGGCACTGGATGAAATTTTAAAACAGGAAGAAGGCAAAAGTAATAAGCCACATTTTAAAAATTATTGATTCTATTTAATACTAAAAAATTACCATGATAAAACAACCACTTGCATTAATCTTTGAAAGAGATTTAAATAAATTAAAAGAGGAAATCAATTCTTACAAAGACGAACAAAATCTTTGGAAACTCGAAGGCAGTATCAGTAATTCAGCAGGAAATCTGGTATTGCACTTAATCGGAAATTTAAATCACTTTATCGGCGCAGTACTCGGAAATACAGGTTATGTACGTGAACGCGATAAAGAATTCAGTGATAAAAATATTCCGAGAGA
The DNA here is from genome assembly GCA_046329785.1 of Chitinophagales bacterium. Taxonomy (GTDB): domain Bacteria; phylum Bacteroidota; class Bacteroidia; order Chitinophagales; family JADIYW01; genus JADJSS01. The sequence continues at coordinate 63,869 of JAXLTZ010000003.1, read as the reverse complement.
AAAAATTCTAAAAGATATTGATGTAACAATTAATATAGTAAAAAATACGTTATCTAATTTATCTGATGAAGTGCTCTTGAGTCAGTTTCCTGAAAAAAAGCAAGGGCAGGAATATCCAACCAATTTTATTCTATTACACCTGTTAGCACATTTAGAGTATCATCTTGGACAGATAAATTATCACCGAAGATTGTTAGATTGAATCTATTTCATACAACACACATTTCTTCAGTCTCTCATCATTTAACAGATATGGATGATTTTCAAAATAGGATATTCTTTTCATTCCAATTTTTTCCATCACATGAATTGATTTTTTATTGATGACTGGTGCCATAGAAAGAATCTTTTTTAACTTCAACTCGTTGAAAGCGTATTTCAGGCAAGCTTTTGCGCCTTCAGTGGCATATCCTTTATACCATGCATTGGTGTCTAATCTCCAGCCAATATCTATACACGGTGTAAAATCTGCTACAAAAGTCTGTTCTGCAAGTCCAATAAATCCTATTAGCCTTCCGTCGAGCAATGTATCTACCGCAAAATAACAGAAGCCTGTTCTTTGAAGCATTGCCTGCATGCGTTCTATAAAGGCTGCCGTTTGCTCGCGTGTTTGCGTTGCAGGAAAAAATTCCATCACTTCCGGATCGGCATTAATTACTGCCATCTTATCAATATCCGTTTCATGCCAGTTTCTGAAACCTAATCGTTCAGAAGTAAACAGATATGTAGTATTAGCCTTCATAAAAAATATATCTTATAGCTAAATCAGTCATTGAGATTTAGTTTCTCAATAATCTTTTTTCTTGAATTCATTACTTTCAATTCTATTTTTACAAAGAAAAAGTAAGACAGAATAAAAGTAGTGCTCATCCACAAAACATAAGTAATAAAAACATTCTTAATTAAATCTACATATAACGCAATAAACAGCAACAATAAGAATGTTCCGTGTAGTAAAAATATACTATATGATATCAGGCTGGTGGACAGAATGGAATGATTAAGAAAATTATCTTTGAATTTTATTGTTTTCAAATAAGGAAGACACAGCATAATTGAAACGGGACTTACCAGATAATATAGTGTATAATGATAGAATGTGGCAAATTCGGTAGATATAAATTTATTTGACCATGCCCAATAAAATATAATGCTTCCTATATAAATAATTAATCCGAATGGCAAGAACCTGTATTTATTACGTTCCCAGAAATCATTATAAAAATAACAAATATAAGAAGCCAGCAAGCCTATTGCTATCGTATCGATTCTCAATACTACTATTTCTCTGAAAGCTGTCCACTGTCTGAAACTATGATCAGGAAAAACGTTATAATAATAATATACTTTTAAGAGGTTGCAGACAATGATATAAAGCAACAGAATAAATAGAAATGAATGTTTCTTATTTATTTTCAGAAATACTGTAATTATATAAAACATTACCGGAAACGTAAAATAAAACCACTCTTCAATAGCAATCGTCCATGTTTCTTTATAAAATTCCGAGTGATGAGAATATAAGCATTGAACGAAAAAATAATTTCTTACAGGAAAATTTAATTTACGTGTTATCAATGTAAATAATACAGATAAAAATGTAAGCATGATATAATAACTTGGAAGCGTTCGCACCCAACGCATCACTAGAAATCTTGCAGTATATTTAGGCGTTACAGTATCCAGCTTATGTACTTCTTTTAAATGCTGATAACCTATTAAAAAACCACTGCAAACAAAAAACATATCAACTGGGTCGGGCAAAGGCAGCTTGAAATAATTTATATGAAGAAACTGACTAAACCATTGTAGAAAATGCATCTGCATTACCAGCACTACTGAAAATGCACGGATAATATCAAATCCAAAATATCTCTTCTCTGGATTTGTATTTATTTTAAAAACAGACAGCATCTGATACTTTTTCGGCTTTTATTTTATTGGTCGGTAAAAATAACATTTACAATTACATTTTGGTATTTTTTGTCTTTTAAAAATATAATAACAAAGGCTCCGCATACACGGAGCCTCAATTAATATACTATTTTTTACTTAATAAAAAGATGTACTATATAATATGTAATGGCTGCCAGTAAAGCACTTACGGGTATGGTTAGTATCCATGCCCATAACAGATTGACAGTAACACCCCAACGCACTGCACTCAGACGTTTTGTTGCTCCTACGCCAATTATAGCTCCTGTTATGGTATGTGTTGTTGAAACAGGTATACCCATTTGTTCCGTTAAAAACAATGTAGTTGCACCCGCTGTTTCTGCGCAAACACCTTCCAGTGGTGTCACTTTGGTAATTTTTGTTCCCATTGTTTTCACAATTTTCCATCCTCCGCTTAGTGTTCCTAAACTAATAGCCAGATAGCAGGATAACGGAACCCAGTCAGGCATCGCTTTAATATCTGTAATATTACCATTAGCAATTAATGCAGCTGCAATGATACCCATTACTTTTTGCGCATCATTGCCACCATGACCAATACTGAACGCCGCGGAAGACAATAATTGTAATTTCTTAAAATTATTGGCGGTACGTTGTGCACTTGGCTCTTTGATTTGTTCTGTATAAACAAAAGATAAAATAATCAGCAGAAGCATCGCAATTAATCCATAACGAATAATTCTGTTATTTCCTTTATCCATTTCTTTTGCCAAATCTTTTTTGATATCCACTTTTACAGATTTGGTGAATTCATCAATTTTATTGGGTTGTACCAAACCTGTTGCTATCATGGATTCAATCATCTTATCCTGACCTAACTCGTTGTGTTTTTTTGCAAGTGGTTTTAAAGAATCAATGGCTGCTTTGGCAAAATTATATGCCCGTTTTTTAGTGCTGTCCTTTTCAGATATTATCTTCAACCGTTCTACTTCAAAAAACAATTTCATTTTATCTTCAATTCTTGAAGCAGTTACCATATTTAAATCAACGTTCTTTTCAATTTCTTCCGCTACAGCAGTTGAGCCTTTATTTTCATAGAATTTGATATATTCAAATGATTTTTTTGCATTTGCTTTAGCTTTAATCAGTTTTTCTTCATTCTTTGATTTGTCTTCTGCTTTTTTCGGATCTGCTATATCTTTAGTATATTTATCTACCCTGAAAAATTTTTCTACATTCTCGTCAATTTTTACTTCCTGGAAATGAATAAATGTAAACCATACAAGCACACAGGTTCCAAGCAAGATAACTGTTTTAATCCATGTATTCCGGTTCATCATTACCAACGTATAAAACATAGAAATGACCATCCCTATCAATGGGGCTAAAAGAATAAACGAAATTGTTTTTAATACTTTACCACTGTCAATAATATCCTTTATCGGCATAAAACCATGGTTTTGTATAAACGCATGTGTAATAGCTGCGCCGGCAAACCCGCCAATTAATGTATGAGAAGAAGAAGAAGGGATTCCATACCACCAGGTTAATAAATTCCAGATGATAGCAGCAATCAGTCCGGCAAAGATAACTGGCAGGGTGATAAATTCCTTGTTAACCGTTTTGCCTATGGTATTTGCTACTGCGTGGTCCTGAAAAATAAAGAATGCAATTAGATTAAAAAATGCTGCCCAAAGTACCGCCTGAAAAGGAGTCAGGACTTTTGTGGAAACAATGGTCGCTATTGAATTTGCCGCATCGTGAAACCCGTTGATATAGTCAAATACTAAGGCGAGTATTATAATAACAATTATAAATTCCATAAGATTGGTTTACGATTAGATTTATGAATACTTGATTACTATAGACTCGATAACATTGGATGCATCCTGGCATTTATCAGAAACCAGTTCCAGTTCTTCGTATAAGTCTTTCATTACAATAATTTTCACCGGATTGTCTTTATTGTTACGAATCAAATCGCCCATTGCATCATTGTATAAGATATCTACTTTAGATTCATAGCCATGTATTTTCAAGCAGGAATCAGTGACTTTATTCAGGTTTTTCATGTCACGCAATCCGTTAATGGCATTTTTCAGTTCTTTCACTGACTCATTGTTTAATTCTGCAATTTTCAACACATACTCGTTGAATTCTGTGAATTCATAATTTTTCATCTTATTTCCCACTTCATCTATATAATCCACTACATCATCCATTGCAGCTGCCAGTTCGTGTATATCTTCTCTATCGAATGGAGTAATGAAATTTTTACTTAGCTCTACATAGAGGTTATGCGCGACATCATCTGCCTGATGTTCCAGATGTCCTGTCTGTGCAAGTATTTCAAATCGTTTTTCATTGCTTTGTTTCATTGCTTCTAAAAAAACTTCACTGATTTTTACTGCAATTTCAGCCGTTTGGTCAAATAAATTCTGAAAGATTTTGTCTTTAGGCTGAAAGAATTTTAAGATTGATAGTGACATGTGTTTGATTTTTTATTGTTAATTATTATTTATCTCTTTAAAAATTAAAATGCGAACTGCATCTGAAACCGCCATAATCCGGCAATATTATTTATTGTTTTATTTTGTATAATCGTGTAATCTGTCTGAAGTTTAAATGCATTTTTAAATACATAGTATGCAAAGCCTGCGCAATATTCATTAATGGTTGAAATATTTCCTGTTTTTCCTGAAAAGGAACGGTTAAATCTAGCGCCTATTTCCACTTTTTTCTTAAATAAATAAGAAGCCGTTGCATAAACTGACTGACCTGCAAGATACAACTTATTATTTTCTGCTCTTCTATAAATATAACCGCCCGTAGTCGTAAATCCTTTAAATTTTAATATGGCATCTGCATAAACAGTATGCAGGTTTTTCCTGACTGAATCTGCAATAAGATTTCCGCCAAGTTGTGCTTTTTGCATGGCGGGTTTATTATTAAAATCGTAAGCAACTGAAAATGCCACTTTAGGTTTGGGTTCTCTTTCAAAATCCTGAAAGGTATAATCTCCGTTATTGGCAAACTCTCCCGTTGGTAAAAAATCAAAACGGGCAGTATAATCTAAATGCTGCACATCAGTTGTTGTATAATTTCTCCCTTCCCCGGAGGCGATACTTATCCTTGGTTTGAAAATAAATTTCTTTCCGAAATTTCCATAAAACTGAAAACCAAAATCTCTGTCTAATTTAAATAATGAATTACTGGTGGACCGTTCCACAAAAAACTGACGTTCTGCTGAGGTTATTTCTTCTCTTTCACCCGGCAATTTTCCTTGACCGAACTGAACAGCAAACTGATGTATAGGTTTATAACGGACAGCTCCGTCCAGCAACACATTTGCTACTTTTACATCGCTGGGTGATAAACTTAATTGTATATTATAATCCAGTTTGTCGTGCAGAAAAAATCCTTTGAATTTTAGACGAACTCTTCTCATTTGTAAAACTGTCGTAGGTTTAATATCCTTGTCAAAAACCTTATTGACATCAATTCTTCCCTGAATCATCACTCCAAAATTTAAAGACATGCTGGAGTCGTTGTCTGAAATTGTCAATCCGTTTCCAAACTTTAGTGATACATTTGCATTACCTGCTTTTAATGTTGTATTAATTCCATTTATCATCAAAATAATCAGCAATAATTTTTTGCCGTGTGAAAAAATTGATTTCATCTGTGTATGTGTGTTGGTGTGTGTATTGAATTTGAGATGAAAGCAAAACAAAAAACGACGAACTAAAAGTCGTCGTTATGGCAGAGTTCTTTGTGTGTGTCAAAGAATTATTCTTTAGTATTAATAAGTATTGATTTGCTAAAATCATCGTTACAAAGTTCATCAATTAAGCATAAAGTTGGTATGATTAAAGTCATGTCGGATTTATAAACAAATGAAAATGAATTTATTTTCAAATTGTTAATTAACTGATAAACAATTTATTACAATCTAAACTTTGTTCAAATCATCTTTATAATTCATAAAAAGAAAAAAACGTTCACTAAAAATTCACAGAAAGCATTCCAAAAATACTAAATTTACAAACTGACGATTATAATTGCTTGATAAAACTAAATAACATTTAAAGTGTTAAGTAATTTTAAAGTGTTACCGAATTGTCCAAAAAAGGTACAATATTTGCAGTCTAAAATTCAACAATTATTATTGAGACAACTGACAGCCATATTACTTCTAATAAATTTTTTGATATTTATCTTACCGGTAAGTACGAATAAAACCGTGGCAAAACAATTCTCTACATCCATACCCGCTGAGGAAGAACACAGCACCCCAAAAGGGGTAGACGTAAATGGTTTAAAACTATTACACTCCTTAAAACAATTCAACTTCTCAGATGATATTTTTTATCTGATTTCAAAAGAAAAATTTTCACATTATATACTACATACTTTTCCGGTAGACTGGCTGGAAACTTTCTCTCCGCCGCCTGACATGGCATAATTTTTTTTATCCTTTTACAACATTTATTGTTATTCTCAAAATAGCAGTCTGTTTCATTTATAATTAAATAAAAAAAAGTTTATGACTTCATCAAAAAATATATTTTCACATTTACGTTCTGACATGTCATCAGGATTAGTTGTTTTCTTAATTGCATTACCATTATGCCTTGGTATAGCACTGGCTTCCGGTGCTCCGCTTTTTTCCGGATTAATTTCAGGAATAATCGGAGGTATCGTAATCGGTAGCCTGAGCAAATCCAGCCTGAGTGTAAGCGGACCGGCAGCGGGCTTAACGGCAATAATTCTTAGTGCTATAACAAAAATAGGTGTCTTTGAATTATTCCTTTGCTCCGTCATTATTGCAGGTGTTATTCAGATAATTCTGGGAATCATTAAAGCCGGCAGTATCTCCTATTATTTCCCTTCCAATGTAATCGAGGGCATGTTAGCTGCTATCGGTATCATTATCATACTCAACCAGCTGGAACATGCTATCGGTATTGGCGGTATTGAAAAAGAAGAAGAAGAATTAAAAATTATTACTTTCTTTAACGCATTTAAAAATGGATTTCACCATTGGGGTGCAATAGCAATCAGTTCTATATCTGTCGGTATTTTATTGTTATGGCAGCGCCCTTTTATGAAAAAAGTGAATTTTATTCCGGGTGCTCTTATTGCAGTGGTGGCAAGTATCTTATTAAATGAATTATTTACCCTTAATCAGTCATCCTTAGCAATAACAGACAAAGCAATGCTGGTAAATATTCCGGTTATCAGCAGTTTTAATGATTTTTTCAGCAGCTTTACATTTCCTGATTTTAAAGGCTTCTTGCAACCTGAAATATGGATGGTGGGTATGACTATTGCTGTGGTTGCTTCCATCGAAACACTATTATGTATTGAAGCCATTGATAAATTAGATCCGCACAAACGCAATACACCAACCAACAGAGAATTGCTTGCACAAGGGACCGGTAATATGATCAGCGGTTTTATTGGTGGCTTGCCTGTTACTTCCGTTATTGTGCGTTCATCGGCAAATTTAAATTCGGGTGCCAAAACAAAGATGTCAGCAATTATACATGGTATTTTATTATTACTTTCCACTATCACTATTCCGTTCTTATTAAATAAAATTCCTCTGGCTACCCTCGCTGCAGTGTTGATACTAACCGGATATAAATTATGTAATCCTTCAGTTTTTAAGCGTATGTGGAAAGAAGGTAAATGGCAGTTTATTCCATTTGCAGCTACTGTAATTGCAGTAGTTTTAACCGATTTATTAAAAGGAGTTGCATTCGGTATGGTTATCAGTATTGCCTACTTATTACGTCAGAATATTAAGAATGCATACTATTTCCATCGTTCGAGTTACAAAAACGGAGATGTGATAAAAATAGAATTATCTGATGAAGTATCTTTCTTAAATAAAGCAAGTATATTACTAACGTTAGATCATATACCTGAGAATAGCTTAGTAGTCATTGATGCTTCCAAGTCTAAATTTATTGACCATGATGTATTACAAGTAATAAAAGAATTCAAAGATATCAAAGCACCTGATAAAGATATTAAAGTATTGCTTGCCGGCTTTAAAGATGTATATAATATTGAGAATACAGAACATATCAGCATGATAAATTCCGACTTTATAAATGCAGAAGAAAGTCCGCTGCGTACATCAGGTTCTCAAAATAAATTACTAAAAGAATTAATTACAACAAAAAAATAAAACACCAATATTCTCTTCTATTTAAATAAATAACAAAATATAAAAATGAAAACATTGAATAAAGAAAAACAAGAATCTATATCTCCAAGAAATGCTCTAAACTTATTGAAAGAAGGCAACTCGCGTTTTATGTTTAATTTAAAAGCAAACAGAGATTTATTAGAACAGGTAAATGATACACGGGATGGTCAATGGCCGTTTGCTACCATATTGAGCTGTATTGACAGCAGAACATCTGCGGAGCTTATATTTGACCAGGGATTAGGTGATATTTTTTCTGTAAGAATTGCCGGGAATATTGTAAATACGGATATTTTAGGTAGCATGGAATTTGCCTGTAAAATAGCAGGCTCAAAATTAATTGTAGTGCTTGGGCATACAAAATGTGGTGCGGTAAAAGGTGCCTGTGACCATGTGGAAATGGGTAATCTTACCGAACTGCTCTCTAAACTACAACCTTCTGTTTACCAGGAAAAAGAAACCACTGAAAACAGAACATCCGCCAACAGTAAATTTGTAGAGAATGTTGCTACTTTAAATGTGAAACGTACCGTTAAAGCTATTATTGAACGTAGTTTTATTTTAGAACAAATGGTAGAAAACGGTGAAATAGGAATCGTTGGCGCAATGTATAATATAGAAACCGGTAAAGTAGAATTTTATGATGATGTACAATTTATTAAAGATGATGAAAATCCTGAGTTTAGCGTGGCTGAATTAAGGCATTAATCTGAAAAATTATTTTAATCTGTTAAAAAGTTCCGCACCTGTACGCGGAACTTTTTTATTTTTAAGAATCATGTAAATTATCAAAAGAAAAATCTGTTTGGTCTTTCGTTTGTCTTAACCGTAAAATTTAATACATTTATGTATGCAATCATCGGATGATTATATTAAAGGAATTATTCAAAAAGACAGATTTGTTTTAAGTAAAGCAATCACACTTATTGAAAGTACAAAAAAAGAGGATGAGCAACTGGCAAATGAAGTCTTAGAGGCTTGCATAAAATTAAAAAAACTAAGCAAACGTATTGCAGTTACAGGCACACCGGGTGCCGGAAAGAGTACATTCATAAATGCTTTTGGTAAATTATTGTTAGACGAAAATAAATCGCTTGCTGTTTTAGCCATCGACCCTTCCAGTACCATGAGCAAAGGCAGTATAATGGGTGATAAAACACGCATGGAAGATTTGGTAAACAATTCCAATTGTTTTATCAGACCAACGGCAAGCAGCAATAATTTAGGTGGTGTAGCGCGTAACACCCGCGAAACCATTTTGTTATGTGAAGCATTCGGATTCGATTATATTTTTGTTGAAACAGTTGGTGTCGGCCAATCGGAAACAATGGTAAAAAATATGGTTGATTTATTTTTATTACTGCTGATACCAAATTCCGGAGACGAATTACAAGGGATCAAGCGTGGCATCATGGAAATGGCAGATATTATTGTAATTAATAAATCAGAAAAAGAAAATGAAAGTGCTGCCAGAATTGCTGCAACCCAGTTAAAGCATGCACTCCACTTATTTATTGCATCGGAAAAAGACTGGACTCCGCAGGTATTAAATATTTCTGCGACAGAAAAAACAGGACTAGACGAATTGAAAAAAAATATAGATGCTTATTTTTTAAAACTGGAAACTTCGGGATATTTACACCACATGAGAAATCAGCAGGATTTTTTCTGGTTTGAAGAAACGATTATGCAGGAATTACAAACTTCATTTTCGGCAAACAATTCTATTCTGTCTCTTAAGAAATCTTTACAGGAAAAGATAAAGAACAATGAAATTAATGCTGTTCAGGCGGCAAAATTTTTGGTGGAAAAATTTTTAGAAAAATAATTTATTTCACTTCATCAACGCCATCTACAAAACGATTTGTTTCACCTTGCCAAAAGAATTTTCCTCTTTTTTCTTTATAGTGTAGACTAACATTTTTATTACTACTTTTCATAATTCCATTTAGTTCTTCTGCTACTTTTTCATCTTTCACAGAAAAATTCCAGGTATTATTGCTTGTATTGCTACCGCCAGTTGCTGTTACACTCCCGGAATTTAAAGTACCTTCATATGTTTTAAAAAACAATCCTTTTTTAGAGAAATTAATAAGTAAACCGGCACTATAACCTTCTTCAGATGAAGAATTCCAGTAAAAAAAAGCTCCAATGCCTGACAGAATGAACAATACAAAGAATGTATAAAGTAATCTCTTAAAAAAAATCTTAATCGGATGCTCCTTTTTTACCGTTGTTATTTGCCCGGAAGTATTTTGCTCTGCCATTTGAATATTTTTTACTAAATTAAACATAAATTTGGAATACTTACCAGTCATAAAATGGAGATAGAAAACACGATTGCATTCCGTGAAGAATACAGAACTTCTGAAATTGGTGAAAAATATTCCGGTAAACTGCATTTTTGGTTTATGACAATCTGGTGTCTTGCTCTTATCATTACTTCAATTATTCTGATTCATCAACCGACATGGAAAGAACTGTTGATTATTCCGGTTGGATTTTTATATATCAATTTTGCTGAATATTTTGCACATAAAGGTCCCATGCATCATCGTTCTATAAAATTTGATAAAGTATTTATCCGTCATACTTTACAACATCATCGTTTTTTCACTAAAGAAAAATTCAGTTTTGATACATCCAAAGATGTAAAAGCAGTTTTATTTCCGCCGGTACTATTACTCTTCTTCTTTTTTGCATTTACCCTACCTGTTGGTTTGCTATTTTATTTTTTATGGTCTGCAAATGCTGCATTATTGTTTATTGCTACCGTATTTTCCTATTATTTAAATTATGAATGGCTGCACTTTGCCTATCATTTACCTGAAACACATTTTGTTTCCAAATTGCCCTTTATCCGTACTCTTAGAAAATTACACCACGCTCATCACGATACTCAACTAATGACCAAATATAATTTCAACATTACTTACCCTATTTTTGATGTGATTTTTGGTACTTATTATGTAGAAAAATAGCAACTACTCTTTGGGTTTAATACTCTTGAGTGGTATATAGAAATAAAAAAATATATTTAATCTCTGTTTTACAATATTTTTAAGTAAATTAGTTTTACCATAAAACAAAACTATGTTACAGCATACAGCTATGTTAGCTAATTTTTATTTATTCGCTTCTAATTTAATTTCTTTACTAAATGAAAAAATACTATTTACGTATTTATCATCAAGAAGAATAATTGATTATATAAAATTACCGTTTACTCATTTATACAACCGCTTACTCATTTTTAGTTTAATAGACTTTTTTATTCATCAATATTTGATTTTGAATAAATATATAATATTATGAAAGCATCATCAAAAATTTACATCTTATTATTTGGTATTCTATATGGAAAACAAATATGCATTGCCCAATCTTACCAAACATGGAATTATGTTAAAGTAAGAGGTGTAACGAAAATGATTCCAACAATTTGTCCTACTAATATAGACAATGGAAAGGCTGAAAGAACTGTAAAAACTAAGATTAATGGTGTTGATTACAACATTACAGAAGAAATTCAATTACAAAATAGAACTGTAAATACTCAAAAAACAAAAGCAGTATATTTAAATAATATTTATGGAAAAGCAAATCTATATTCAGACAAAGATGATAAAAATATATTACATGTGAATTTTTGGTTGTCTAAAGTAAAAAATAATGTTAGTAATGGATATTATGTAAATACTATTGAAAAAGAATACAATTGTAACGGAGATATATCCTCAAGAAATCCTGAGTTGCATCAGCTAAACGAAGACACTGTTTTTCAATTCTTTAAAAGAGTTGAAAGAAATAGTTATTCTGAGAACATTGCATGGATAAAATATTCAACGAGAATAATTGAAGTGTATGATTCCAGTAAAATAGCGATAGTAGATCCTATTCACAGAATTCCAATAATCAAGAATGACTCTGTTCCAGACTATTATCTTGTGTATATCTATGAGCCTGATATTGATTATGTTTTAGATTTAGAAAACAGAAAATTCATTTCACTTCGACAAGTAGGTTTAGATTTTGGTCCTGTTACAATTCCATTTAAATATAGATTTGGATATAATAAAGACTCAATTAATATAAATTCAGAATTCGATGCAGATCTAAATGTTGGTTTTTTTGGTGGATTATCTGTTGGAAGATATCGAGCAAGGTATGATAAATATAGTGATGGAATAAAAGAATTGTCTAAAATAAAATTTACAGTTGGTGCTTTCATAAATCTATCTACAGCAAAACTAGATAGTATTGGTACAAGAGCAGGAAAATTACCTTTTAAGGAAAAAGAAGAACGTACAATTGCTGTACTATCACCGGGTTTAGGTGTTATGGGCGTTTTCTATAATTTCTCTCTTGGTCTCTTTGTTGGATTTGATTGTGGATTAGGTAAAAATGCAAAAAATTGGAATTTCAATAATCGTCCATGGTTAGGCATTGGTTTAGGATATGATATATCTAGTTTTTTCAAGAAATAAAAATGTTATAGCTAAGTAAAATATTGTTTATCCAAATCCCAACATATCAACACATTTCACAAATACATGCTATCAACAGCAGGTATTTGATTATGAATTTGAGCGATGCTCAAAAACAGGGTGGATTTGTTCGAATTGAGTATAACGAAGAAGAGATAAAAAGAATTATTGATAACAACGAAATTGTCATTGCTCTGGATGACAATAATGTAATTGCATATTATTTAGTAGGTAAAAAAAGTGAAAGTAAGTCTCTGTTATATCAATATAATAAAGCTGTTGATATTGCAAAGCAAAACAACATACCAATCGAAAAGATAGGATACGGCTGTCAGGTCTGTATTGATGAAAACTACAGAAATAATAGACTTTTTAGTCAAATGTTAGGTTCTATTACAACTATTATAAATGAAAAATATTCTCATTTACTATGTTCTATCTCGAATGAAAATAGTTCATCCTACAAATCACATATCAATAATAATTGGCATATAGTTGATAGTATTGAGAAAACTCAATTTTTAATTTACACTATTGATAAATGAAATTTTATTGTTTACACGAGGGTTTCTACGAAGGTGTTCAGCTACGACTTGAACAATTGCAAAGTGCTTGCGAAAAACAGGATATAGAATTTATTGCATTAAATAGCTTATCTGTTGATTACAGTAATTTACCACAGCTTACTAAAAGCGACTTATTGTACAATGCCACAAGAGGTAGCGAAACTTTAGAAACTTTATTACTCAATAATGAAGTAACTACTTATTACAAAACAAATCCAAAATTTGTAGTTTCCAATCCAGATACTACCAAGTATTCTATCTTGCACGATAAAGCAAACCTGCCTGCACCAAAAACTATTTATCATATTACAGCAGACAGACAATTGCTTAAAAAATATGTGGATTTTTTAGATGGTTTCCCCATAATTATAAAAGCCACAGGAAGCACCAGAGGCATTGGCACACTTAAAATTGAAACCTGGCAAAACCTGATTTCAACAGTTGATTATTTAATAAATACAGGAGATAAATTTATTTTACGGCAGTTTATAAAAGCTAAAAGCGGTTGCAGAATGATTGTATTAGGTAATGAAGTTATTGCAGCAGCAGACTTTGCAATGAATAAAGATGATTTTAGAAATGCGGCAATTTTATCGGAAACAAAATATTTTAAAAGAGAATATGCGGAAACTGTAAAACAAATAGCAGTAGAAGCTACGCATATAGCTAATACAGAATTTTCTGGTGTGGATTTTTTAGAAGATGAAAATGGAAACTATCAATTATTGGAAATTAATTTCCCTACAGGGTTTAGTAGCTTGATTGATGTTTGTGGTGTGGATATTCCTAAAAAAATGATTGAGTATTTAATACAAAAATCAACAAGCAAATGATTGAGTTAATAGAACAATCCATTGATAAAATAGACTATGAGATTCCCTTTTACAAGGGAATGACTGTCGTATCTTAAAGTAAACCCAGTCATTCCCGCGAAAGCGGGAATCTCACAAGCCGATACATTACAATAAAAATGATTGAACAAATAACATATACCATAAATAAAATAGACAAGCTAATACAGGAGCAACTGCCTGAAAGCAAATACCAGTTTGAACTACACGACCTTATTACTAACACTAAACATTTTAGAGGATATGATGAGCCTTTTCATTGGGGTTCTGTTTATAAATTATTTGTTGTTGCAGAAATTATTAAAATGAGTGAAGAAGGCTTATTGAATTTGGATGATGAATTGGTTTTACATAAAGAACGATATAAGCATGGCAACGGTATCATGAAATTTATGACACATCTTAATAAACTAACATATATTGATGCCTGCAAAATGGTAATGGCTACCTCTGATAACCTTTGTGCAGATGAATTATTGAATGTTGTTGGCTTTGACAGACTGAATAATTTATTTGAAAAGTCTGACTGTAAATCTTCAAAACTCTCACAGAATTTAGATACTGTAGTTATGTTTTTATTTGATGGTATTAATAGTAATATAAATTCTACCTTTTTTCAGAGTAAAAACTACTTCGAATATTTTGAAAACAAATTACAAGAGTTGTTAAAAATTAATTATACAAGTGCAAGTAACATAAACACGTGCTTTAAATTTATTTTTAATGATTATTTAAGTGGAAATGGAAGAAAGATTTTTAAAGAATGCCTGTTGCTTTCAAATCAACATTCACGTATTGCTTATTATAGCCCCTTTAGTAGCTTCTTACTTAAAGGTAAAACAGGAACATTAGGGATTGGTATTGCTAACAATGAAAATATTGCAATCATTCATAAAGAAACTAAAGAAGTATATGGATACTTTGCCATAAATACAAAAGATAACAAAAAACGATATTTCCAAAGTAACGACACCATCGGTTTAATTGGACTTGAAATAGCTAATCTATATGAACAACTTTATCAGCAAACTAAATAATAGCTGGTTTCAATTAGTATTCATGGTTGCTCTTTTAGCAGCCATGAATATAGGCATTGAACAATTAACCAATAAAAAAATAACAGGTGCAGAAGTATTGTTTATTCGTGCAATTTGCAATTTGTTATTAGCATTTATAATTGCTGCATTCAATAAAAAAAGTATTTTACCCAAGCAACCAAAATTACAGATAGGCGCATTTATCTGCTTAGGACTTAGTTTGCTTTTAATCTTTACTGCCTATCAATATATTTCCGCAGGTTCAGTCAGCACCTTACAACGTTTAGATATTCCTTTACTGACTTTAATAACATTATTCAGCAGGAAATCTTCTACTAAACAAGTTTTGCTTTCTTTTTTTGCTTTTGCCGTGGTAGCTGCTTTACTAATTTTTAATAAATCTACAGATGAAAAACCAATGGGCTACTTATTGGTTCTGGCAGGAGTCATTGTTATTGCAATCAATACATTATTACAAAAGGAAATTGCAGCCAGAGAAAATATAGAGACAATAATGGTAGTAGTAAGCGCAAGTTCTGTTTTTTGGGGTGGCATTCGTTGCTGGCAAGCGCATTCAACATTCGACAATATATCAATAAACGTTTTATTAGCCATCATTGGGCTCAGTTTAATCAATCTTATTATTTTTTACTTAGTCAACGACTTGTACAAAAAACATTCACCTGAGTTTGTGCGCTATCCCTATTTAATAGCTGCTTTTGTTACCATGATTGTAGAAATGATAGTTAAACAAAAAATATCCAGTCCTCTGCTTATAGGTGGTAATATTGCAATTCTAATAACGTTAACTTTGTTGGTAAGAAGCAGACAAAAGAATGAGTGAAGTGGCTTGATAAATTCAACAGATTGCTACACTTCGTTCGCAATGACGTTTATCCTAAACAGCATCGTTAATCGTACAAAAGGGTTGAAACCATGAGTGGTTGGTAAGCTACCTATTTTTGATGTGATTTTTGGTACTTATTATGTAGAAAAATAAGTGGTTTTTACGAAAACCTAATTATATTTACCATGTAAGTAAATTCAATTATCTTTATACTTCCATGCAGTCCATTTATAAAATAGTATTAAGCATTTGTTTTGTGTTTTTTGCAGTTCATAGTTTTGCAACACATAACCGCGCGGGTGAAATCACCTATAAACATGTTGCAGGATTTACCTATGAATTTACTATCACTACATATACCAAAGTAAGTGGTGTGAGTGGTGATGCTGACCGCACACGTTTAGGTATCTCCTGGGGCGATGGCACTTTTGATTCATTAGACAGGATTTCAGAGATATTTCTTTTGGCTGATATAAAGCAGAATAAATATGTTGGTATTCATACTTACTCCGGTCCATTTACTTATGTGGTAGGCGTTTCTGACCCAAACAGAGTAGAAAATATTATTAATATTAATAATTCCGTTAATACGCTTTTTTATTTAGAAGACACCGTGAAAATTTTAGATCCGAATATTATCGGCTTTAACAGTTCACCACAATTATTAAATCCACCCATAGAGTTCGGAAATGTCGGTCAGATATTTACACACAACCCTAATGCATTTGATCCTGATGGAGATAGTTTATCCTATAGTATCTCTTCTCCATTGCAGGCAAGTGGTTTACCGGTTAGTGGTTATTCTCCTCCTAATTTAATTTCGCCGGGCCCGGATAATCAGATTTCAATTAATCAGCTAACAGGTGAATTAACCTGGAATACACCTCAGCAAGTAGGTATTTATAATATTGTAATCATTATAAGAGAATACAGAAATGGTATCTTAATTGGAACGGTTATACGCGATTTGCAAATTATAATTGATGATACTAATAATCAACCACCCGTATTGAATGTTCCAGTAAAGATTTGTAAAGTTATAGGTGATACTATCAGGTTTATTGCAACGGCCACAGACCCGAACTTACAAGATAAGGTAACCCTGAGTGCGAACGGTGCTCCATTTATTGTTACCAGCAGTCCCGCGACTTTCATTGCCGGAACTCCTGCAAATCCTGTAAGTGGTACTTTTAACTGGAATACAAATTGTGACCATCTTTTAAAGAATGATTACCTCGTAGTATTTAATGCTGTAGATAACTTTAACAGTCCGCCGCTAACAGACCAGAAAACACTTTCTATCAAATTGCTGGCACCACCGCCTAAAAATTTTACGGCTACTTTAAATCTTATCAATAAAACAGTTGCATTAAAATGGGATAGTTTGTACACATGTGCAGGTAACTCAAAATTTCAGAATTTTTCTGTATGGCGAAAGAAAGGATGCAACACTCCTTTAGATACCTGCAACTCAGACTTGGCAAGTTTAGGTTATACTAAAATCGGAACTACTAAATTTTATTCCTTTATCGATAATACAATTCAATCCGGAAATCAATATAGTTACAGAGTCGTGGCAAATTTTGGTGACAGAACGAATGCGGGTTTAATTTTAAATGCTTTTGCAGGATTACCATCGACTGAATCCTGTGTAATTATACCGGCTGATGTTCCTGTTATCTATAATGTTGATGTTAAAACAACTGATGCTACTAACGGTCAGATTTATGTAGAATGGTCACGTCCATTTGCAGATAATTTAGACACTATCGTAAATCCGGGACCATACGTTATAAAATTATTGAGAGCAACCGGATTAAACGGTACAAATTATACGTTGATAAAAACTGTGAATGCGTCTACCTATTCTGCTATTACTGATACTTCATTTTTAGATAGTGGATTGAATACCATCGTAAATGCATACAACTATAAGGTTGTATTTTATGCAAGAACCAACGACAGCTTAGGAAGCAGCGAAATGGCATCCTCTGTCTTCTTATCTGTCAGTCCGGCTTTTGAAGCATTAAATTTATCATGGACTTTTAATGTACCCTGGGTAAACAGTTCTTATGTTATTTTCAGAAAATTACCGGGTGGTGCTGTGTTTGATTCTTTAACTACTGTTACAGAAAAATCCTATCAGGATATTAATTTAATGAACGACAGCCTGTATTGCTATAAAATTAAAGCTATTGGCAGTTATTCAATCGCAGGGTTAAAAACACCATTGATAAACTATTCGCAGGAAGTATGTGCTCGTCCAAAAGATACAGTGCCGCCGTGCACACCAATTCTGACAGTAAATAATTTTTGTTCAGACAGCAGATTGGATACTTCTGAATTTAAAAACTATTTAAACTGGACATATAATGAAACAGGAAATTGTATTTCAAATGATATTACGCTGGTGCGAATTTTTTATGCAAAAACATCCGGTGATACATTAAAACAAATTGACAGTGTATTAAACAGCACATTCAATTTATATACACATACACTATCCGGAAGAAATCTGGCTGCATGTTATGCCGTACAAGCTGTTCGAAAGAATGGAAATGAGAGTTTACTTTCCAATAAAGTATGCGTGGATAATTGTCCTTTATATAACTTACCAAATGCCTTTACTCCTAATGGTGACGGGCAGAACGATTTGTATACGCCGATTATTCCGTATCGATTTGTAGAGAAGATTGATATGAAAATTTATAACCGCTGGGGAGATTTAGTTTTTCAAACTGAAAACCCTGATATTAACTGGAATGGCAATGATTATAAATCAAATAAACCATTATTTACCGGTGTATATTTTTATATCTGCGATGTATATTATTTAACAGTTGATGGTGTAAAGAAAGTAGAGAAACCATTGAGTGGTTATATTCACCTATTTAGAGAATAGAATGTTTACAGGTATAATAGAAGAAATTGGTGAAATTATTGCTGTAAAGAAAGACGGCGCAAACATACATTTTACTGTCAAAAGCAATATCTCTAAATCTCTGAAAATAGATCAGAGTATTTCTCATAATGGTGTTTGTTTAACAGTGATAAAAAAGGATAACGCAACACACACAGTCACTGCAATTAAAGAAACATTAGATATCACTACCTTATCACAACTAAAAAAAGGAAACAAAATAAATTTAGAACGCGCTATGCAGGCAGGCGCACGTTTAGATGGGCATATGGTGCAAGGTCATGTTGACCAGACTGCGACAGTTACATCTATAGAAATACAAAACGGCAGCTGGAATTTTCATTTTGAATTTGATGACAAACCGAAATTTTCATTAGTGGACAAGGGTTCTGTTTGTATCGATGGTACAAGTCTGACTGTAGTTAAATCTAAAAAGAAAAAATTCTACGTTTCCATTATTCCATATACCTTTGAGCACACTATCTTCTCTACATACAAAACCGGCACTCAGGTAAATATCGAATTTGATATTATTGGGAAATATGTAGAACGGTTAATGAAGCTACATAGATAATCCAGTTAGCACCTTAAAAGATAAAAATCTATTTCTTTAAATCTTTACTAAAAAAAATAAGGTTCACCTCTACTGGTGAACCTTATTAAATATTAATTCTAATGGCTAGTTTATAAATCTATTCTCAAACTTGCATAAGATTCACCATGTTGTGTAATATCCAGACCTAATTCTTCCTCTTCTTTTGTTACACGAATAGGATCAATTAAATTGGTAATAAAATACAACGCATAAGAACCTAAGAAAGCAAATGCTGCAATGCCTACTAAACCAATCATATGATGTATGAATGTTTTAGTTTCTCCGTAAGCCAAACCCCAGTCAGTAATACCTGTACCATAATCTGCAGCAAAAACACCGGTCATTACCATACCAACCATACCACCTACTCCGTGACAAGGAAATACATCTAACGTATCATCAATAGTAGATTTGTTTTTAAAGTGAACTGCAAAATTACTTACAACAGCTGCAATAGCACCTATTGCAATACTTTCTCCAACATTTACAAAACCGCAAGCCGGTGTAATCGCTACTAAGCCTACAACAGCGCCTACGCAAGCACCGATAGAAGAAATTTTATTACCACGCATCGCATCAACAAGAACCCACGCAATCATTGCAGCAGCGGCAGCTGTATTTGTAGTTGCAAAAGCGTTTGCTGCTTTTGCATTTACACCTAATGCTGAACCTGCATTAAAACCAAACCAACCAAACCACAGTAAACCTGTACCGATAATTACATAAGGTACATTTGCAAATTCGTGTGTGCGCTCACTTTCTGTACGTGGACCAAGAAACATAGCTCCTGCTAATGCAGCAAATCCTGCTGTCATGTGTACAACAGTACCTCCGGCGAAATCTAAAATACCATATTTAAATAAGATACCTTCAGGATGCCAGGTCATGTGACAAACCGGTGCATAAATGAAAATAAAAAACAACGTAGTAAAAATCAGATAGCCCGAAAATTTAACACGTTGAGCGAATGAACCGGTAATTAATGCAGGTGTAATAATGGCAAATTTTAACTGGAACATGGCAAACATTACAAAAGGAATAGTTGCCGAGAATGTTTCATTGGGTTTAAGTCCTACTCCCTGAAACATTTTAAAAGTAAATGGATTGCCAATGATGCCGCCTATATCATCACCGAAACAAAGACTAAAACCAAATGCTACCCAAATAACACTCATTAAACCCAACGAAATCACACTTTGAAAAACCGTTGAGATAATGTTTTTGCGGTTAGCCATTCCTCCATAAAAGAACCCTAATGCAGGTGTCATAATTAATACTAATGCTGAAGCAACAATCATCCAGGCGGTATCACCTGAATTAATTTCACCAGCACTATTGCCCGTGAGAACTTGTCCGGGATTTCCCGCTCCTGCAATTACTAACAATAAAAAGATAATTGCCGGTAGAAGATACTTTTTGCGCATTGCCATAGTTGAAATATTTTAAAGGTTAAAAATCTATTTTGCTAAGTAATTAAATAATTTTTAGATATTTTAACTGAAAATAATACCTTAATAGTAATTTAATGAAAAATAGTTCACATTTTTATTTTTATAATGTTTTAAAAATAACAAAAACATTATCATACAATTGATTTTTAATCAGTTGTACAAGAACAAATAAGTTAATTATTAAATTATTCTAATGGATTTTAGAATTCAGGCAACACTGTTTTGATAAAACAGACGAAATATTTAGATAATAAGCATCTAATATCCTAATACTCTCAGCATGGATTCTGCATTTTGCTCTTCAGCAAAAACTTCATAGGTAAGCTTTCCATTCACATCCTTATCAATAATTATTTTCTTTGGTGATGGGATTAAACAATGTTTTGTTCCGCCATATCCGCTTAAAGAATCTTGGTAAGCACCGGTATGAAAGAAGCCGATATATAATTTCTGATCTCCTATTATTTTAGGCATATATACCTGATTAATATCTACTTCCGAGTTATAATAATCACTTACATCACAACTCAGCCCGCCGATAATAGTACGTTGGTATGCCTGATTCCAGCTATTAATCGGTAATAAAATAAAACGTTGATTCATGCCCCAGATATCCGGTATTGTCGTCATCAACGAACCATTTATCATATACCACAATTCGCTGTCGTTTTGTTTCTTCTGCCCAATTACTTCGAAAATAGTACAGCCACTTTCACCAACTGTGAAGTTACCAAACTCTGTATAAATATTTGGATGGTCGATTTCTGCTTCATCGCAGAAATTTTTTATTTTGGTGACAATCTCCTCTATAAGATAAGCATAATCATATTTGGAACCTAAAGAATATCTGATAGGCATACCACCTCCTATATTGATACTGTTTAATTCCGGACACACTTGTTTTAACTCCACATACATACTCAAACATTTATTCAGCTCGCTCCAATAGTAAGCAGAATCTTTTATGCCTGAATCAATAAAGAAATGCAGCATGCGCAATTTTATATTTGCCGTTGGCTTTATTTTCTCTATATAAAAAGGAATAACATCGCGCTGACGGATACCTAATCTTGAAGTATAGAACTGGTATTTGGGTTCTTCTTCCGCCGCTATACGAACGCCGATATTTAAATCTTTTTCGAAATTCTGATAAGCATCAAATTCATCCATGTTATCTAAAACGGGTACTACATTTGTAAAACCATCTTTTACCAAACTTAAAAGTGAATCGGTATATTTCTGAGGTTTAAAACCGTTACAGATAATTCGAATTTTTTTATCAATCTTTTTCTTTTTATGCAGAGAGCGGATTAAGTCTATATCATATGCACTCGAAGTTTCAAGTTGTGCATTATTTTTTAAAACTTCATCCAAGACATGGGAAAAGTGATTGCTTTTGGTACAATAACAATAATAATAGTGGCCGTTGTAGCCAACGCTTTCAAATGCTTCCTGAAACCAGCGACGTGCACGATTGATATTATCACCGATTTTTGGCAAATAGGTAATCTTCAGCGGGGCACCATGTTGTTCTATTACACTTTTTAAGTCAATCTTATGAAAACGCAACCAGTTATCTTCCAAATCAAAGCCATCCTGAGGAAAATAATACGTCTGTTCTATCAGGTCAATATAACGGTCTCTCATCGTAAATTACAGAGTTAATGAATTGTTGAATTACTGAATTTTCATTATCACCCCAAAAGTAATAACTTTGAACGATATAATTTTGTTTTCAGCATGAACATATTTCAAGAAATACAGACACAGGTATATCAGGCATTCCCAAAACTGTTTGACGGAGAAGTAGAATTAAGTAAAATCACGATTAATGAAACTCCGAAAGAGTTTATTGGTGATATTACGCTTGTTGTCTTTCCTTTGTTGAAACTTACTAAAAAGAACCCTGAAGATTCAGCAAAAATCATTGGTGAATATTTAGTAGCAAATAATAAGAACATAGAAACGTTCAATATAATCAAAGGCTTTTTAAACTTAGTTATTAAGAATGAATATTGGGTTGATTATGTAAGTAGCGGTCTACCGTCTGCCGTCGTCACACAACAGAAAGAAACTGTTCTTATTGAATACTCATCGCCAAACACCAACAAACCCTTACATCTCGGGCATGTACGTAATAATGTATTAGGATATGCCCTGGCAGGGATTTATAAGGCAAATGGTTATAAAGTGATTAAAGCCAATTTAATTAATGACAGAGGTATTCATATTTGCAAAAGTATGCTGGCCTGGCAAAAGTTTGGCAATGGAGAAACACCTGAAAGTTCCGGATTAAAAGGAGATAAACTGGTAGGTAAGTATTATGTGGAATTTGACAAGCGTTACAAAAAAGAGATTGAGGAATTAATTACAAAAGGTAAAACAAGTGAAGATGCTGAAAAACAATCACCGCTAATAGCAGAGGCACAGGAGATGCTGCTGAAATGGGAAAATGGTGATGAAAATGTAGTGAGCCTTTGGAAAACCATGAATAGTTGGGTATATGCCGGCTTTGATATTACTTATAAAAACCTTGGTGTTGATTTTGACAAATTCTATTACGAATCAAATACTTATTTATTAGGTAAAGATATTATTGAAGAAGGGTTGAAAAATAATGTTTTTTTCAAAAAAGAAGATGGAAGTGTATGGATTGATTTAACCGCTGACGGATTAGACCAGAAACTTGTGTTACGCGCTGACGGCACATCCGTTTACATGACACAAGATTTAGGTACCGCTGACCTGAAATATAACGACTTTAAAATGGATAAGTCTATCTATGTTGTAGGGAATGAACAGGATTATCATTTTAAAGTATTGAAACTCATTTTGCAAAAGCTGGGTAAGCCTTACGCAGATGGCATTCATCATTTTTCATATGGTATGGTAGATTTACCAAGTGGTAAAATGAAATCTCGAGAAGGAACTGTAGTGGATGCTGATGACCTGATTGAAGATATGATTACATCTGCCAAAGAGCAAACTGAAGCACTGGGAAAAATTGATGAATTCACCGATACAGAAAAAGAAGCATTATTCAGAACGATTGGTTTAGGTGCACTCAAATTTTTCCTGCTGCGTGTGGATCCGAAAAAAAGAATTTTATTTGACCCGAAAGAAAGTATTGATTTGCATGGCTATACCGGACCTTTTGTGCAATATACATACGCGAGAACAAGAAGTATTTTGAGAAAGAGTCAAGAATCAGGAATCAAGAATCAAGACTTGTCTTCTTCATATCAACTTCATCCATCAGAAAAAGAACTTATTAAAGTATTGTATAACTACAACATTGTACTTAATGATGCATGTAAGGAAATGAATCCGGCAAAATTAATTGACTATTCATACGAAGTTGCAAAAACTTATAATAAATTTTACAATGATTGTTCTATCTTAGCCGCCGAAAAAGAGAACGAGAAGAATTTCCGAATTCAATTAACCGAACAAACCGGTGATATTATCAAACATTGTTTTGCAATAGTAGGTATTGAAGTTCCGGAAAGAATGTAAGCAAAAGTAGTAAGTAGTTAGTGCTAAGTAATAAGTATTCAAAATGAAAGTGCAAAAATTTGAAGAATTGATAGCGTGGCAAAAGGCACAGGATTTGGCTGTACATATTTATAATCAATTTTCCGAATGCAAAGATTTTGGATTCAAAAATCAGATTTGTGATGCTGTTGTTTCAATTTCAAATAATATTGCTGAAGGTTTTGACAGAAGTTCAAAAGCAGATTTTTCGAGATTCTTATATATATCATTAGGTTCTTGCAGTGAAGTAAAATCAATGGTTTATTTAAGCCATAGATTAAATTATATTAGTAATCAAAATAAAGATAAACTAATGGATGAATCAAATGAAGTATCAAAAAATATTCGAGGTTTAATAAAATCGCTTCATAATAAATAACAACTTATTACTTACCACTTAAATCTTATCACTATTATATGGAATTATACTTAAAAAAAGTAAGAGGAAAAGGCAGAGGCGTTTTCTGCACAGTAGATTTAAACGAAGGCGACATCATTGAAGTGTGTCCAGTAATTGTTTGTCCGCCGAAAGACTGCAAGCATTTAGATAAAACAACATTATATCACTACTACTTTCAATGGGGAAATGACGGTAAAAGCGCCGGTGTTGTTTGCGGATACGGACCAATGTACAATCACTCCTATAATCCGAATGCGATTTATGAAACATTTTATGAAAAACATATTTTCAGAGTTAAGGCAAGACGATTTATAAAAGCCAATACTGAAATCACTATAAACTATAATTATTATCCGGATGAACAAACACCCGTTTGGTTTGATTTAGATAAAAAAACAACAGATAATAAGAAACGTGCTCATACTGCTTCTAAAAAGGCAGAAAAGAAAACAGTGAAGAAAGTATCTAAAAAATAAGTACTTTAATCTTAGTAAATATTAAGAGCGCACTCAAAAGAGTGCGCTCTTTTAAATTAAATTAAAAATTAACTTTTAGCTTTTGTATTTTAGTAGTTCATTTAATTCCTTTGAAATCCTGTTTTTTCATCATAATTATCATTTTTACTTTCGTTTCGAAGGGCAGCATTTCTCTTGCACAAAATCAATATTTATTAAAAGGAAAAATCACCGAACAAAAAACAAAAGAACCAATTCCATTTGCAAATATTTATGATTCCGTTTTTAATATTCACAGTACGTCTGATTCTAACGGTTACTTTGAATTACAATTAAAAGAAGCTGTCTATAATTTTGAAATTTCCAGTGTTGGTTATCAAACCCTTTACAAGGAAGTCCGCTTACTAAAAAATATGGAGGTTCAGATTCAGTTGAAACAGGACATTCAACTAGATGAAATAACGGTAACTACAGAAAAGGTAACTAAAACAGCAGAAGTCAATACATCCGGCATGACAACTTTAACGAGCATCAGTGTAGAGCGATTACCGGCTTTCTTTGGTGAAAAGGATATTCTAAAGGCTGTGCTCCTTACATCCGGTGTACAAAGCGGGCAAGAAGGTGCACGCGGAATCTTTGTGCGAGGAGGAAGCCCCGATCAGAATCTGGTATTATTTCATAATGCACCAGTATACAATGTGGCACATATCTATGGTTTCTTATCTGTTTTTACAACTGAATCACTGAATAAACTCGATATTTATAAATCTTATATTCCTGTTCAATACGGTGGACGTTTGTCTTCTGTTATTAATGTTGAACCAAATTTTGGAAACACACAGCATTGGAAAGGTGATTTCAGTTTAGGTGCCATTACTTCTAAATTTCATATTGAAGGCCCTTTGAAAAAAGACAAAACCTCTATGAATTTTAGTATTCGTGATTGTCATGCAGGTCTTTTTACTGCACCCATCTCAAGAAGACAATTTAAGGATGAAACAAAAAACGGCACCTTAAAATATTTCTTTTATGATATCAATGGTGCTATTCAACACAAAATAAATGAAAAGAATACGCTTGCATGGAGTTTATACGCTGGTAGTGATTTTTATACATTTGGTCAGGCTCAGGATTATCCGAGAGCAAAAAATTTTTACCGGGAAGCCAACAGACAAAAACTCAAGTGGATGAATATCACTAACAGCATAGAATGGAAAACTCAATTAAAAAAAGTCAACATTGCTAATTTTTACAATTACAGTTTTTACAAATTAGATTCACGGCAAAAATCAGAGACAGTATATCGCGATTATGTAAGATACACTACTAATTTCAACAACATACAATATAACACTGCATCAAAAATCAGTGAAAATGGCTGGCAGACAATTATTGATCAGCCTATCAGTAAAATTCATCACCTTAATTACGGTGCCAAATTAAGTCAGCGCACATTTACAGTAAATACCGTAAATATTACTTATAAAGATAGTTTGGGTTCTGTTTATGATAGAGACACATTTAAAAATCCAAAAATAAATTCTGTTGACTTTTATATCTATGCTGATTATTTATTTTCATGGAAAGACAAACTGGATATAAAAACCGGTGGTCAATTATTTTTATATCATGCAAAAGGAAAAACTTTCTTTTATCCGCAGCCAAGAGTAGAAATAATATATCATCCGATAAAAGGAATGAGTATCCGGGGTTCTGTTATGCGCACAGTGCAACCTATGCATTTATTGACGAATAATACAGGTGATATACAAAATGATGTTTGGGTACCTGCTACTGCAAAAATAGAACCTGAAACTGCATGGCAATATTCCGGTGGCATTCAATACGATCATCCTAAAGGATATAGCGCCAGTGTAGATGCTTATTATAAAAGCATGCACCATCTATCTGAATATAAATATGGAACTAATTTTATTTTAGATAAAATAGCATGGGATGATCAATTATTAAACAGTGGTACGGGAAGAGCTTATGGTGTTGAATTCTTTTTTGCAAAAACGAAAGGGCAATTTACTGCATGGTTCAAATATAACCTTGGTTGGAGCACAAGAAATTATCCGGAATTAAATGAGGGGAAAACATTTTATTACAAATATGATAGAAGACACGATGTATCAATTGTACTGCAATATAAATTGAAAAAACATTTTGATTTTTCAGTTGCATGGACATATGGTACCGGTTGGAGGATGACAACACCGAGTTCAAAATATGCCAGCGATAATACCTTATATAATTATGATGAAGCTAATGAGCCATTATCCGGAAATCAAAGTATGATAACTTACTGGAATGCACGGAATAATTATGTATTGCCTGCTTATCATCATTTAGATATTGGTATGAATTATGTAAAAAAAGGAAAACGTGTCACTCATCAATTAAATATTAGCGTTTACAACGTGTATAATAACTTAAATGTTTTCTCTGTCTTCCGTCAATCTGATGTTGATGGAGCCGGAAACAGGTACAGAAAATATAAACAACTAAGCCTATTCCCAATTTTACCATCATTTGGATACACTATTAGTTTTGAGAAATAAATACAAGAACAAGGAACAAAATATAAAGAACAAAAATGAATAAACACAATTTACATACATACTTCGGTTTTAGCTTTTGCAAAAGAAAGTATGTTTGTGTTATATTCTATTCATTATTCATTCTAATGAATGCTTGCCAGAAAGATTTAG
Organism: Chitinophagales bacterium; assembly: GCA_046329785.1. Classification (GTDB taxonomy): domain Bacteria; phylum Bacteroidota; class Bacteroidia; order Chitinophagales; family JADIYW01; genus JADJSS01. The sequence goes on along the minus strand of JAXLTZ010000003.1, from coordinate 35,896 downwards.
AATTGAAATATGGTGTGAGTGAAATAAAACAAGTCATTATTGCCAACCTCAGTCCGGGCAGCAATCTGTATGTAAATATCAGCAAAAGTAAACACCCTGAAGATTTTGGAGCTGTTAATTTTTTGATGGATTGTAAAGTGGATGTTTATGAAGATGGCGTTTTTAAAGAAACTATGTCTTTTGTCTTAAAAGATACATTATCCGGCTTTGGTTACTACACATCATCTTTTAAACTGCAACAAAACAGAACCTACAAAATAGTTTCTACACATGCTGAATTAGGCATTGCCGAAGCAACGGAATACCTGCCTCCAAATCCTCAGCTTGTAAATTTCGCATTAATACAACATGCTGACAGTGCTCATCCAAATTTACCGGGGAAATACATTATTGCGCTTCAGGATAGCGCGGGCTGGAAAAACTACTATTATTTTGCTGCATTCTACAAAGTTTTAAAGCCAACTGTAAACAGTTCGGGCGACACCATATACAAATATGATTTTATCTGGAATATTCCTTCTTACACTCCTGAAATTCCAAACATTAGTAATTATAACCGCTCATTTATAACAGATGCCGGATTTGACGGACAACAGAAAACTTTTAATTTTGATTTTCCAAGTCAGTATAATAATATCTATAAAGAGATTTTATTAATTATAGAAATTTCCAACACTGGAAAAAATTATTACGACTGGAATATTCAACAGATTCCACTCGGTACAGACTATTTAAATGAAGGGCAGTATGAACGTATCAATCTCAAAAGTAATATTATAAATGGGTACGGGCATTTTACAGCTAACAGCAGCACATATATTGGAATTCCTATAAAATAAAAACCGTCTCGCTGTAAACGAGACGGTTTTCTATTTATAAAGTGATATTAATATTCATCTTCATTAAACAAGAAATCTTCTTTGGTTGGATATTCCGGCCAGATATCTTCAATACTTTCATATAATTCCTCGTCATCGTCTAATTCCTGTAAATTTTCGATTACTTCCAATGGCGCACCTGTACGAATGGCAAAGTCTATCAATTCATCTTTTGAAGCGGGCCATGGTGCTTCTTCCAAGTACGATGCTAATTCTAATGTCCAATACATATTTTAAAATTTTGAATTATAAATCCTGAATCTATCTCTTTTAAAAAAACGATGATTCATTTTTTGAGACTGCAAATATATACCTAAATTTCAATAAACAAAATAAAAAATAATTTAAACATAATTTATTGATAATCAATACGTTTTAAATGTTTTATATTGGATTCTTGATTTTAAAATCAATGTGCTTTCCATATAATTTCAGGTTCATTGGCATCAAATGCAAATTTACGTGCCAGTACAAACAGAAAGTCAGACAAGCGATTTAAATATTGCACCAAAACAGGTTGTATTTTATCATTTTCTGATAAGCGAACTACGCATCTTTCTGCTCTTCTGCATACGGTTCTCGCTACATGACAAACGGATGCTGCTTTGTTACCACCGGGCAAAATAAAAAATTTAAGTTCAGGCAAAGTTTCATTCATCTTATCAATGTACTGTTCTAATAACGCTACTGAACCAGGGGATATTTCAGGTAGCACGAGATTTTTCTTTTTAGGTTCTGCAGCCAGATGTGTACCAATGTCAAACAATCTGCTTTGAATATCATGCATCAAATCTGTATACTCTTTTTCCTGCAAGTACGTTGCCACTAATCCTAAAAATGAATTCAGTTCATCAACGGTACCGTATGCTTCTATTCGGAGTTCACCCTTAGACAAACGTTTACCTCCGTATAAAGCAGTCGTTCCATCATCTCCTTTTTTGGTATATATTTTCATCTGTTTAAATTTATTACTTTTAATTGTGCAGATGGAATTCGCATCTTAAACATTTAGTTTCGTGTGCAAATTTGTTCATGCTCATTTCATGTGTTTATTTTTACCTGTTGCAATTTATAACGTATTATGTATTAATTCCTAAAATCTTCTGCACAAAAAAAAGTCTCCCGATTCCGGAAGACTCATATATGATTTAAACAGAAAAATTATTTTCCCTGTGCCTGTTGTTTTTTCATGGCTTCTTCAATCATCTTTTGCATATCATCGTTAGAAGCCTGTGGTTTTTGTTTAGGCAGTTCTTTTTCAATGCTTAATAATTCCACTTCAAATATTAATGTTTCATTCGGTCCGATACCTGCTTGCGGCTGGCCTTGTGGTCCGTATGCTAATTTACCCGGGATGTAGAATTTATATTTAGAGCCTACGGACATTAATTGCAAACCTTCTGTCCAGCCCGGAATCACCTGATTTAACGGGAAAGTTACAGGTTCACCTCTTTCTAAAGAACTATCAAAAACTTTACCACCAATTAACGTTCCTTTATAATGTACTTTCACAATACTGGTATCAATTGGCTTAGGTCCGTTTCCTTCAGATAATACTTCATACATTAAACCACTTGCGGTCTTTTTGATGCCTGATTTTTTTTCAATCTCAGCAAAAAATTTGTCCGTTTTCTTTTGGTTTACACTCAACAAGTAATCCTGAATCTTTTGTCCTGATGTTTCATCAACAGGAAAGAATGTTTTTTTGCTGTTTAATTCGTCGTAAATTCCTTTAGCAATATAGTCTATGTTCAACATAGTGCTGTCGAACGAGCCCTTTAAATTTTTTCCCATAAATACACCAATGGTGTAAGAGATTGAATCTATGTCTTTTTTAGGTGAAGAACTTACGTAGTTCCCTCCTTTTTTATTGCACGCTGAGAAAAGTATCACCGTCGCAAGGATAATTAATTGGATAGTTTTTTGCATTTGATAAAATATTTTAATGATGTTTATTATTGTCCTTCTATAATCATATTACTTGGCACCTGAGGTACTTGAGGTGCAGGCTTTTCAATTTTGAGTAATTCTACTTCAAATATTAAAGTTTCATTTGGCCCAATACCTGCCTGCTGAACTCCTTGTTCTCCGTAAGCTAAATTACCGGGGATATAAAATTTGTATTTAGAACCAACTGACATTAATTGTACTCCTTCTGTCCATCCTTTAATCACTTGATTGAGAGGAAACGTTACAGGTTCGCCACCGACAGAACTATCAAAAATTTTTCCGTTTACCAATGTTCCTGTATAATGTACGGTAACTTTATCCGTTGCTTCCGGCTTTGCACCTGTTGTATCTTTCAGTATTTCATATTTGAGTCCGCTGGCTGTTGTTTTTACAGCAGGGTTTGCTGCAAGGTCATCGAAGAATTTTTTAACTTTTGCATCGTCAGCTGCTTTCTTTAGTACCTGCTTTTCCGTAAAGAAAGCCTGTGCATAAGCCATAGCAACCTGAGGGTCGATTTTGGGCAATGCACCTTTTAATGCATCTGCCAATCCTTTTTCCAGAGCAACAGGATTAATATCATTTGCTCCATTTTTCACCATATCAGCTCCTATCTGCATGCCTATGAAATAGGAAACTGTATCTATTTTATTTTTAAAATCAACGGTATCTTTTACTACTGCAACAACAGCATTTGCTGTAGCCTTGGGATTCTTTTCTTTCTTAGGTTTTGCTTCGGCCATCAGAAAACAAACCATCGCTGTACAAAATGCTACAATAAAGTGCTTATTCATCTATTTAAATTTGAAGTGCAAAAATAAGCTATTTGCAACGATAAATGTATATATTAACTATTTTTAATAATGGTTTCAGACCAATTCAGTCAATTTCTTCATAATCGGATACCAGTCCACACCACCACGGTCTTTTCCAAGCCGTATTACAATCACATTCTTAGTTTCATTTATCAGCATAATTTGTCCGTTGAATCCTGCTGCATAATATACATCACTGTTTGTATCATCTACAGAATAATACCATCCCATACAATATTTATCTTCCTCTTTGCAACGGTGTAAAGTATCGTCACAATAATTAAACCACTCTTTAGGCAATAATTGTTTTCGTTTGTATTTACCATCGTGCAAAATCATGGTGCCAAATTTTGCCAAATCACGCGCCGACATATTCAAACCGCCATAGTACTTTGGATTTCGCGTGATACGGCTGTCCAAAGCCCAGTAGGCGGTGTCCTGCATGCCTAATTTGTTCCACAATCTTTCATAGAAATAATCTAGTATTTTCTTTTTGCCTAATGCCTTCTTGATACACTCTCCCAGTATTTGCGTATCAATAGACTTATATTTGAACTGTTTCCCGGGTGGTGAATCAAATTGAGCTCCGTAAATGGAACGTGTCAGATTTTTATTATAGTAGTATTGCAGTGTTTGAAATATTTTTCCATATTCATCATAATTCAGTCCTGATTCCATTTGTGTTAAGTGACGCAGTGTTAGTTGCTGAAACTGTTTATCCTTCAAATCTGTAAAATAATTGGTTACCGGCACGTTTATATCCGATATATATTTATCCTGAATAGCCATTCCTAGTAATGCGGTTACAAATACTTTCGTTACGGAAAAAAGCTGGGTATTTTCCCCTTCTTTAATGCCGTTGAGATACCGTTTAAAAATTACTGTATCATTGCGCATCACTAAAAATGAAGTTGTACTGGTATTTTGTAAAAAAAAATCGGGATACTGATATTTTGCGGCGGAAATACTATCTAACCATAAAGATAAATCAGGCAAAACAGTTTGTTTTTCTGCTAATGCTGTCGGCTTATCTGATCTCTTTATCAATGCAGTTGTATAAAACTTCCCATCGAAGATAGAAGGCACCCGTAAGCTATCGTTGAAATTTAATACCAATAAACTTAATGCTAATAAAATAACCACTGTTGCGATTTTGCCAAGCGTTATTTTCTTCTTCATTTTTTTGTGTTGATGGAAACATTAAAATATACACCTGCATTTAAGTGTATGTTGCTGAATGTTGTTTTCTGATAAGTAGCTCGTTGGAAAATATCGTTATAATCTTTTTTCTTATATTGCAAGAAATCATAATCAAAGCCTAAGCTAAAACCGGCTTTGCGTTTTATCAGATAACGAATTTGCAAATCTGTTCCGAAATAAAACTTCTTTCCTTTGCCACTGTCATAGTAATCATCTGCTGTGTAACCGCCGATACGAACTGAAGGATGAATTTGTAATGCCTTATTTTTCAGGAATTCAAAAACATATCCAAATTGAGCAGATACAATAAAGAACATGGAGTTTGTTTTAGACAATAAGTTACCCAAATTCGGGTCCTTTTTATATTTTCTTACAGTAAAGAATTGATAATTCATACCCACAAATAATCCTTTCCAGAAATTCCCCTGAATGCTAAATTGAAAATTACCCGATCTGTAGGATTTAGCTAAATTATTTTTAGTATTTCTTTCCGTCCATACGGGTGAGGAATCTTTCACCGGATAATATACACCCTGATAAATATCTTTTTCTGTAACTACCGGATTTAAATAAGAATAATTAATCCCAAAAAGAATCCGAACTTTATCTACTGAGAATTTCTTCTTTTTTTCGATTATCGATGCAGGTGTTATTGCTATCGGCTCAGCAATAGTTTGTTTTTTTGGAAGGGTTAGATCCAATGTATCATTCATTGTTGGTTGTTTATCGATGTTCTCAATGCTTATAGAATCCTTCAACACAGGAATCGTATCTTGTGCCGATGCTATAAAAAAAAGAAAAAAGAAAAAATGCAGAAAGAGATATTTCATCTGTTTATTTTTTTTTATTTTTTAATTGTGCAGATGGAATTCGCAAAAAAAGAATCATGTATGTTTTATATGCAAACTCTTACGCTCATTTCATATTGCATAAAAATAAAAAAATCCCGACAAAAGTCGGGATTTAATTTTGAGACCATTATAATTTAATCTTTAACAAATTTAGCCTGAAGAATTTTTCCGCTATTAGCATCCTGAATATTTATAATATATACACCTTCAGCAAATGCGCTTGCATCTACTTTCAACAACTGATTACCTCTTACTACTGTCATTTTACTGTTTGAAATTTCTTGTCCAATCGCATCAAAGACTTTCAAAGTAATAATAGAATTGGTAGCAGACTGATAATCGATATACAAGATGTGATTTGTCGGATTCGGAAATATTTTTGTAATAATATCTTTATACTCTATAACTGTTGAAACATTAATCATGATTGTTTGTGAATAGCTAAACGAGCCATCCTCGTCAATTATTTTCAGTCTGTAATAATTACTACCTTGTAAAGGTGATAAATCATCTATAGTATAATTCAGAACCTGAGTGCTGTTGCCTGCGGCTGCTTTCTCACCGATATAAGTAAAAGCTGCACCCGCACCCGTTGAATTTCGCTGTATTTCAAATTTCAATGTATTACTTTCAGATACAGTAGTCCAGTTCAATACATTCTTATCACCATCATTATAACCTGTAAATGAAATCAATTCCACAGGGAGTGGCGAGGCGTCAAAAGGGCTGGCACCTGAACCACCCGTACCGCCTGAAAAGCCGGTAAGTCCGTTATATTCGCTAAAATGAATACCATTACACCATTGATGATAAGAATTATTATCATCCCAGTCAGTAATAATTTTTGTAATGCATCTTGTAACACCCGGGAGCCCAACATAGGTACCACTTGCATCCCAAAGACTTAAACAGCCGGTTTCAGAATAACCGTTTGGACCAACTGAAATTAATGACGGATTCACATCTGTTACAACATTAAATTCATGACCATTTGCAGATTTAAACCATTCAAAGTCTTCATAGAAAACTCCATAATTTGTTGCAAAATTTTGTGCGGCGGTAATGATCTCCTGCTTTTCTGCATTTTGGTAATAAAAGCGAACTTTTACAGGCTTTGATGGGTCTATGGTATTAAAACCCGGAGATAATACAAAATCCCATCTCCTTCTCATTACATATTCCGCAAATCTGTTTGGAATATCCAAATAACTGTAATAGTTGTTATAACGTACCTTTGCAACACCATCAAATATATTACCGTTTGGATATAATGCAAAAATAATTACATTGTTCCTGTCGTAATAATATCTCCAACCATCCGGACATCTCCAGTATCCGGTACTTGTATCATTATAGGTCACAGCCTGTACATTTACACAACGCTGAAATGTATCAATTCTGATAAAACCATTATTAATATAACCTGCTACATCCTGTCCTTGTCCGTCAATTTGTATTATATATATTTTATTGGTGTCTAAGTTGCTGACACCAATATTAAATGACAAACCATTATCTAAAATAGCAGTAGGTGAAGAACAGGTATAAGTTTTTGAAACTAGTGCACCATCTATACTTCCATCACACAATGCGTTATCTTCACGATAAATACTGAGTGATACTATCTGGTTATTATTTGTTGAACAATCCTGCAAGAAACAATTTGGTGGTGTTGGTTGCCAAATGCTAATCCTTAAACTATCACAAGGGCTACCTGTCATTTTAAATTTAAAGTAGGCAGAATTTTCAGTGGGATTCGACAAGGAGTTAGTTTCACCATAAGCAGATGCAGGCGTTTCTCCGGATGCACCTTCCACATTCCAGCAATAATCTTTTTGATATTCCATAAATGGAATGTTTGCCAATTTTTGACATTGATCTACACCATAACGTTTACCTACACAAATAAAGAAATCTTCTTCATCATCATTATCAGTATCATTATAGTTTTGGTCAAATACCTGCAGATAAATAGTTTCGCCAGGTGTACCGGCTATTTCAAAATGAAAATAATCTAATGTCAGAGCATTATCATCAGTATTACCACAATCAATTGGCGTTAAGCTTCCCGGTACTCCCCTATAAGCAATTACTTTTAAATCATTATGATATTGAGATCCAATTGCAGCCTGATTACTATATCCTTGTACAGCTACAACGCTACCAAGCATGCAGGCATCGTTTGGCATGGTAAACTTATACCAGATATCACCACAGTTGTCTGTTGTATTACAAGTACCTATTAGATCTTTTTTAGTTATAGTTGGTTTCTTATAATTACCCGTTGCCCAAGAACCGCTCCCTTGCAATCTATCACCTGAAACAGCTATACCTGCTAATGTGGATGATAGTGGTACGGGACACTGCTCATTATTAACAGACAACGTCGTTGCATTTACAGGCTCATCATTTATTGGTTTCTTTGGTGAAGAATTATAGTTAGGCAATAAGTCTTCTATTTTGATATCAAAAAATCCTTGTGGTCCTCCGACAGTAGTGCCATCTACCTGGATGTAATATACTTGTCCAGGTGTTAAACATTCATATTCTATTACCTCGTCACCAGTAGTAGAAGATGGGAAATTAGGTAATGGATTATATGCACTTTCTAATTCAATAAAATTACTAAACGTAGGTGTAGTTGAAGGACAGCCGCTCACAGTACCTTCATATAATTTCATTTCAGGATCGATTCCACTTAAGAATCCATCCTGATCGTGTAATGTAATTCTTGCTCTACCTGAGGTTGGTGCCGTAAATTTATACCAAACAGATTTCTGTATGGATGAAGTCGGATTGGAAGTTGTATTAGGTTCATTCAACTGAATGGATGCACATTTATTGCTATCGCCGACAATACTGAATGCACCGGTACCCAAAGCGTTAGTTATATTTCCAAAATCTTTAGCATTACAGATATTATCATTATAAGGCGGATTAGTAGTTCCTCCGATATCCTGAATTTTAATTTTGAATTGACCTTCTCTGACCAAACCAATATTCGCACTGTTTACCTGAATATAGTGCCAGTATTGATTATCCAGACATTTTACGGTTAAGTCTTCCCCAACGGCTAATGCATCATAGTCTTTATCTACTAATACTAATTGATCTACCGGCGGACAGGTACTCGAAGCCGTTGGGATTTGCGACTGATAAACTGCTACCTGCGCATCAATATTATCTGCTGATTGGCTTTGCACTTCAATGGTAACATTACCGGAAGAAGGTGGTATGAATTTAAACCAAACCGTCTTACTGTCTGCATTTATCCATGGTAAAGTTTCATTGGCTTGAGTTGTTTTACAAATATTATTGTAGTTGGCACCAGAAGTAGGTTGTGCAATATTGTTTACCGGAACCGTAATAGCACCACAGACACTATCATTTCCTTGATTTGGTGTGAGAGCGGTCACTTCAAGTTGTACATCATACCAACCCTGACCCTGTGCACGAAAAATATTAAACGGTCCTGAGTATCCATCTATCTGTATGAAATACCAATCACCTGGTTTCAGACAAGTTAAATTTATATCTTCACTGAAGATGGCAATATTAGTACCTGTTGCTATATTCTCATTGATATTACTAAAAGTTCCGGGAGAGCCGCCTGTCCCACCTGTCTGATGATACACAGCACCCAGTAAATTTATATTATCATTTTTAGTACTTCCGGGATCGCTTCTTAATCTAATCTGCATATCAACATGTTGATTGACATAAGCACCTGAATTAGGCACCTGGAATTTCCACCATACTGTATTATCAATATCGTACAAGGTCCATGAATCTAACTCTCCAGGTTCTATATCAGTACAATAATTATGACTTAAAGCAGAAGTTGTGGTATTTACAGAACCAATATTTGTCGGGAAAGTCAATGTTATTGCATTTGCTAAATCATCATTTGTCGGAAGTGTTATTGGTGTAATATCATTAATTGATATATCGAAATAGCCTTGTGAGTTTAAAGCAGAACCATCAACCATAACGTAATAGGTTTTGCCAGGAATAATACAGTAAGCTTTCATACTCTCAGAAAATGGAAATATATCATATTCGCTGGCAATCTCTATCATATTGGTACCATTAGTTCCCCAATTACACGAGCCGTCTTGTGATTCAAAAATAGCAATCTGTGGATCCATTTTATCGGAATAACCGAACAAACCAGGTCCCCATCCATTCACATCTACCTGTACTGCAAAGGCACCTGTTGAAGGCACTCCTGTTATTGGGGCCGTAAACTTATACCAAACCGTATGGTCTAAATCAAATCCGGTTGGATCATTTTCTGATGTTGGATCTATTGGGGTCCGCGTTATTCTTGCACAAATATTTGTATCATGAGTTCTGCCTACAGCAGCACCCGTAAAGAACGAATTACTGAAAGTATATGCATTACAAATATAATCATTTGATGGTCTTGGATCCAAATTTTTGTATCTGTCTGAAATATCCTTCATCAGAACCACTAAAGAAACTGAACCATCACCATAATCCAATAATATCTATCTGGTTCAAGACAAGTAACTTTAATATCTTCATCATAACTTCCTTGATCATAATCACTATTCAGTTCATAGAAATTACCATTACATGTATTGTCTGATGATTCAAATACTGCTACTCTTAAGTCAATACCATCTTTATAAGTATTAAGAGAAATTGTTTCCTGATTTAATTCAATTAAGACCGCTTCATTTCCATCATTATCTAAATCAGATGGTGCCTGAAACATAAACCAGACTGTTTTACGAGGCTGCTTATCGCCAAGACCAGCAAATCCACCCCAGGTAGATGGTACTGTATCACCGGCCGAAGAAGCACAGAAATTATTAAATGGATATAAGTTTCTATCATAATCTGAAGAGATTCCATCTATACAACCTGCATTTGGTGTACAAGACAAAGTAGTTTCACCTGCTAAAGCTACTCCATGATTATTTGTAGATTTAACAAGCGTAACGCCATTGGCAACAAGTGTTGGTAGAGTTCCTGTTGTTCCGCTCACATTTCTGTTAAAGTTAGTGCATGATTGTGCATTAATAATATTGGTTGTCGAACCAATGGTATTAGAAGGTTTTCCTAAATAAATAGGATTACATTTATTATCATTTTTAGCAACAGGATCTTGTGGATAAGAGCGGACAGTAAGATTAAATTCACCGGTTGCAAGATCATTAATACCAAGTGTATTACTATTTATACCTTCCATATAAATATAGTACAAACTATCCGGCATTAAACACGATACCGTTAAATCTTCATCTGCCAAGATACCTGCATAAGTATCATTACTACTACCAATAAACTCGAGCGGTGAAGTTGCAGGATTATTAATTGCTGCGGCTGTTTGTACCTGATTACAAGTATATCCAGATTTAATACGATATACTGCTATCTGTGCATCAATTTGATCCGATGTAACAGATTTATTATTTAGTTCTATTTCCACCTTACCTGATGGAGGTGCTTTAAATGAATACCAACCACCTCTGGCATTATTAGTAGTTGCCCATACCCCTCCCCAACTATTTGCAGCAGGTTCATTGTTTATAATAAAGCAATAATTATCCTGATCTGATTTAGTAAGTTCAGCTTCTTTATTTACCGTCTGCCAAGCTGGTGTTGGTGTGAAATAATATGGATCACCTGCGACTCTACCTGGTGTAGCTCCACAGATAGTGTCATTTTTTCTGGTTGGTTGACCTAAATCTTTTATCTCTAAGCTAAAGAAACCGACCTTAGTACCTGAACCACAAACTTCCGCAATGGTAGTCACACCATCTGTTACCAGATAATAAGTTTGACCTGGTGTTAAACATCTTACATCTAAAATTTCAGTCAATATATCCGGATCGCCAATACTTAATAAATCATCAGGGTCTTTTGATCCAAATTAGTAGTGATAAGAGCTGTATTGCTGCATGTTCCTACAACATTTTCTTGAAACACCCATAACTTTGGACGAAGTTCATCTCCTAAATTCGTTGAATCTGATTTCATTCTAATTTCTACAGAACCTGATGCCGGTGCTACGAATTTCCACCAGACTGGTTTCTCATAAGTCCAAGGTGCGCCCGGAATACCGGAATAAGTACCTCCACAAAAATTTGCTGCTAGGTCAAACTTATGGATACCAGCTGACCATGAAGAAGTAGTAACTCCAGGTAACCATTCTGCACTACACGGTTGTGTTCCACCTTCTTTAGGGTAATAGGTATTTAAAGTAAAATTTCCTGTGCCACAAGAAATTATTTGACTGTTGCCATCTACCATTAAATAATAATCTTTTGTTGGATCTAAGCAAGTATAAACATGATCCTCATCAGCAGATGCACAAGTACCTGCTACAGAATTCCACGCCAATGAACCGTAATATGATCCTGTAACTAATGTTGCACCTGGATTAGAACAATTAGTTGGTGCCGAGGATTCATAGAGCGCATATTGCAAATCTGTTAGATCTCCGCTTGTCACTTTCCTTAATTAAAATGTCTTTTCTGTTGGCAGCAGCCGGCAACTTATACCAAACACCATAATCATTATCATTATTAAAGGCTGCAACACAAACTCCACCCCAAGTCGGGTTTGGATCATAGCAATTTGTTCCATTAATATTTGTACCGGATTTTGAGATATTATATACAGTACCAATAGCTGCTGAAACTGTAGCTGCTGTACCAATATCATAGGTTGTTACACTTGCAACTCCGCAAACTTTATCATTGCCAGGAGGTAAAACACCATTTCCTGAAATTGTTACATTAAAATGTGCTTTATCACAGGTTGCTAATCCACCTGTTTCTACTTGTATCCAGTAGGTTGTATTGGGTTTTACACATTCAAAATACCAATGATCTTGCGTCACTGTTGTAATATCACTATTACTTCCAACCTGTGAGATATTAGAAAAATTAGTAGGACATGGTGTTCCTGTTTGCTCATAAATACGTACCCAACCTGCAACTATTTCTCCTAATACACAAGCACCACCATCACCACTACCACCAATTGCATCAACATCAACATCTATTCTATTGGGCACGGTTGAATTTGTAGTAAACTTATACCACACTGTTTCATCACCGGATGTAGAGTTTGGCTCATTTGTTTCTCTTGAAGCACAATAATTGGAAAAATTATTCTTAGTTATTGTACCATTATAAGCTAATGTACCTAAATCTGTTCCAACATCACAAAGATTGTTTGGTGCAGCTACCGGATCAACAGGGTCAACTGTAATAGAATAATTTCCATTATCTTCCGAACAAGAATTACATACAATCGGAATTTCAGAATTTTGAAATCCGTTAACAACTATATAATACTTTGTATTTGGCAACAAACAAGTGAATGTTCCGTTTGATGACAAGAAAGTACCGCAAACTGTGCAATTGACATTATTGTCTCCATCACCATCCCCAACATATGTTAGCTTGCTCCAATTTACATTACATCTTGGGAAAGTATATGAATTATCATTCAAGTAATATAGCCTGTAATCTGCATCGAGCCCACTTCCTGAAAGATTTATATCTACCGAAACTGGCGGTGTATTGCTTGTAGTAAAATACAACCAATCCGTCTCTTCGCTACTCTCATTATCTGGATGCAGTGATTCTCCGGATTCCTGTGTCGCACTATTATTATTATCTGATGCAGAAAGTGTTGATCCTGCAGCAGTAAGCGTTCCTAAATTTCTCGCATTGGATATATTATCATTGCTAGGTGTTCCACTGTAAGTTACATTCAACGACATATTGTTAGCATTATTAGTAACTCTGACAAAATATACACCTGCTGCAGCATCATTAACTACAGCACTACCTGTACCAGACGCAACATTACATCCTGTACATACTCCATCAGTAGTATAATAAATCTGAACATCTGTACTTGAAGAAGGGTCAAATGTCAGTGTTGCTTTTGCACTTGTTAATGTATATTTATACCAAGTATATGAAGTGCATCTTCCTTCTTGATTTGTGGCAATGTTCCCGGTTGCGTCAGTTGTTAATGTAGTAGCGGTTGCACATGTTTGATTATTTACTACGCCACTTGTTACATTATTTCCGGCAACAGCACTTGCTGCAATTGTAATGTCTGTATTGGAGCCGCCAGCATTTACTTTAAACCAATATGCTTGTGTACTAGGGCAATTTAAAGTTAAAGAACCAGTGCCACTTGCTATAGAAGAACCACCGCAAACATTATACGCATTTACAGTACCACCTGCTGACGAAGTAAATGTAATAGTTGCCATATTGACAGAAGGAGTGTATTTATACCAAATATCATTACATGCTTTAAATTGATTTGTAACAGTGGCAGGTGTACTACCAAAATCATAAGCAGTTACACAACTTGAATTATTAGCAACACTGCCTGTAAGATTATTACCAGTGATAGCAGTTGCAGTTAATGTTATATTAGTGGAACCACCTTGTTGAACCTGAAAATAATAAGTAGTATTTGATGGGCAACTTATTGAAGAACCTTGGCCAGTATTCACAAGACCAGCACAAGTGCCTGTATAAGATGTTATCGTACCACCTCCTGATGATGTAAACGATAAAAGTGAATTATTGCTGGATACATAACTATACCATGTATCTGCACAACCACGTGCTTCATTATTTCTGGCAACACCAGATGTTAGTGCTATTGCGGTAGCACAAGTTTTATTGTTTAATACCCCGGTTGTTGTATTTACATTCCCCGCAGTCCAAGAACCTGTTATTATCCAGTTGGCAGTATATTTATAATTTTGCGCTTGTGAAGCGGGTACGGCAGGGTCACATCCCGATTGACAGGCAAGTGTTACTTCTGACAATGCTGTAGTTCCGGCAGATGTACTTGCACTTGGATAGGCATAGCTTTGAGCAACAGAACAAGAATTTGATATATCATTACAAGCCTCATTGTCTAAAAGGGCATTATCATCTTCTTCTGGTCTGAAATTATAGGTAATATTACCAGTTGGCCAACATTCCGCATTCGTATACGGTCCTCCATTCATTAGATCTAGAGAAATATTATCATTTCTTATACTATTACTGCCTGCTACTCCATAACACTTGGTACCATTAGGTGAATTTTGAAACCACCAGGTGGGATCTGAATCATTTGCCACACCGTCACAATCAGAGGCAATTGTATTTTTTACATTCACTACCCTAAATACTATTGACTTTTGTGCAAGACAAAATTCAGTAGATACTAATAATAAAAAAAAAGATAGTTTGTAGAATATCTTCATGTTATTCTTATTACACTATAAAGTGAATTAAATTTAATTAATAAAAACCAATTTTGCTGTTAAATTCTTTCATATATTAATTGCTGTCAGAATAAATACCTATAGATATGAATTGAGAACTCTATTAATGTTTTTTTTCTAAACTATTTATAATAAAATTTTTATAATTTAAAGGCAGAAAAATGAATTTCCTAATTAATATCGTAAACAAAGAGAAAGCGGCTGTAGTTATACTTATTGTCTGTTGCTTATTGGTTTACGGAAAAACAATTACTTATGATTACTCATTAGATGATTACTTAATAAACACTAATATTCCGGATAGAAGCCATGGTCTAAAAGGCTTGATTTCAGTTTTTGAAATGAGGTTTAATAAATCTGATTACCGACCAATACTTATTCTTAGTTATGCATTGGAAAAATATTTATTAGATGAAGAAAACGTACATTTTTCGCATGCTATAAATTTATTTTTATATACCCTGTTATGTATTAGTATTTATTATTTCATTCTAGTGCTTCCACTTAAAAGAAAACAAATTACTGGCTTTATGATTGCACTGCTGTTCTGGTCCGCAATACATGCTAATGTTGTTGGGAACTTAAAAAGCAGAGATAATATACTAAGTATGTTATTCGGAATGCTATCAACAATTCAGATACTAAAAGCCATTTCTAATAAAAACACAATAAATATATTTCATTATATTCTTGCAGCATTTTTCTTTGTTCTGGCAATCTTAAGTAAAATGGATGCTATTGGTTTTATATTGTTTATTCCATTGGTAATAATTATTTTTTTTGACGCAAAGAAAATAATCTATATTGCCGGCATTATATTAACCTTCATTGTATTACAGTCTTTATTTCACAATCTTATTCCGAATAAAATTGCCCCTGTAGAAGTAAGTAATGCTGTTAAAGTAACATTCACAGAAAATCCATTCACCAATAATTTCAGCTTTTTAAATAAAACAGGGGCGGCATCCATGACAGGTTTATATTATTTAAAATTTCTGGTTATCCCCCATGGATATTGGTATTATTTTGGATTTGACCAGGTAAAATTATTTTCCAATAAATAGCATTCCGGCATTGTTATCGTTTATTTTATTAGCAGGTATTTTCCTTTTCGGGGTATGGAATATTAAAAAGATAAACTCTTAAGTTTGGGAATTTTATCTGCATTTATATTTTTAGCATATTGCTTTAATTTCTTTTTACCGGTTGCAGGAATTATAGCAGACAGATATGCATTTATTTCATCTTTAGGATTTTGTATTGCTGTAACAGCATCGTCAACAGATTTGAAAACAACATAAATATCAGATGGAAAATAGGAATAGGTCTTTGTATTTTTTGGTCAATATTTAGCTTTGCCAGAGTCAGCGTCTGGAAAGATGGATTGACTCTCATAAAAAATGATGCACCTCATTTAGAGCAGTCTTATGAAGGACAGCGAATTGCTGCTATGACTTATGTGGAGCTTTATGAGAAAACACATGAAAATACATTGCTTGAAAAGGCTTTATTACATATAAAAAAAGCGAATGCAATTTATCCTGAAAATTCAATTTGTCATACTTTTGAAGGGCTGATTTACTATAAAATGAGAGAACTTGATAAAGCAAACATGTGTTATTTAACTGCATTAAATAATGACTCTACTTCAACCGAAGTATTAGAATTAATTGGTGACTTAAAGTATGAACAAAATAATTTTGATGCTGCAAGAAAGTCATACGAAGCGTTATGGAAATTAAAACCTGATAACAATGCTGTTGTAAATAAAATATCAACTGTAATTTATGAATCAGTTGGCGCAGACAGCGTTCTCAAATACAACAATGCTCTCATGAAAACAGCCCCTTACTTATTCGCGCCGTATGAAAATTTAGGATATCTGTATTTGGTGCAAAAAGATACCATTAAAGCAAAATATTATTTTGAAAGCGCAGTAAAAAAGGGAATGAACCCACTCGGAATACCAACCTTTATAAAGTAAACTAAAATAAAAACCGGCATAAGCCGGTTTTTATTTTTTAATCTTTAACAAACTTGGATTGATGTTTTTCTCCATTATTTGTATTCTGCATGTTTATAATATACATACCATTTGAATAATGCAATGCATCTACAACAATCGTATGTAAACCTGCATCAAATTCATAGGTATTATTAAACATAGACTGACCTATTACATTTACAATATCGAGATTTATTTTTTGAGCGAAACCTGCCTGATAAACAATATTTAATTTATCATTTGTAGGGTTTGGATAAACAGCCACTATGCCATCGGCAGGTGCCTCAATTTCTGTAACTTTTATAATTACAATTTCAGAATATTTAAACTGACCATCCCTGTCTATCATTTTTAGTCTGTAGTAATTATTTCCAATTACAGGATGTTCATCATTAAGTGTATAACTCAAAGGTCTGTTGCTGTTGCCTGCTGCAGGTCTTTCGCCTAAATATTCAAAATTAATTGCGTCTGTACTTTTTTCAACTTCAAATTTTAATGAATTAATTTCTGATGCAGTTGTCCAGTTCAACACATTAATATTTCCATTATTATAACCGGTAAAAGTTGTCAATTCAACCGGTAATATCTGAGTCGGATTCAACAAAGTTTTTATTATTAATACCTGACCTGATGAAGCACAGGAAGCATCATTTTCATCTCCAATAATTTGCATGATATATGTATGACATCCCAGTATCTAAATGTAAGTAAGTTGTCGCAGTAGTACCACCCGAAACTTCTTCAAATACTGCACAATTCACCAAAATATCATCATACTGACCAATAGGAGCAACGCATGGTGTTTGGTCTGCAAACATAGACATAGCTGTTGTTCCGCAACCAATTGTAGTAACTGAAAACACAACTGTAACTGTATCTACTGGTGTGCCATCGCAATCTGTAGAAAATGATACATAGTTAACTGAATTATTGGAGCCCGGCAAACAATCATAATATTGCGGTGATAAGCTTGTACCATTCGTATTGAGGTTCCAGCATTGTGATTGTCCGTACACAATATTATTTGCTGTACAAGCCGTTTTTGCAGGACAGTCTACTGAAATACAATATCCAAAAGTTGGTGATGTAGGACTTGCCGGAGCATTTTCGTTAAACACCTGAATATATAAGGTTTCTCCAGGGAAAGCGGCAAATGACATATCAGCATCACCAAATACACCTCCATCATCACAATTAATTTGCTGTAATGTACTACCACATCCTGCAGTTGCTCTGTACACACCAATATGTTCGTGTGAATTATTAACCAAATAAGGAGCAGGATATTCATCATTCCCCTGAATCCTAATGCCTGTTGCATCTAATGGAACTGTAAATTTAAACCAATAGTCATTACAATTGTATTCACCATTACAACCAACAGCAGTTACGGTTCTAGTTGCTCTGTCAATATCAATGGCAGCATCTAAAATACTATAGTTATTGGTATAATATTGTCCGTCCGAAGTACAAGGTGATGTTCTTACAAATTGTGTTACATCAATCGCTCCGCAAGGTTCATCATTAACAACAGAAGGGTAAGATGTTGCATTATCTAAATTAGAAATATTAAAATTCCAGGTACCTCTGTCCGGTGGTATTCCAAGCACACCGTCATTGCCATCAAATTGCAAATAATACGTTTGCCCCGGAACAAGACATCTCAAATCCCATGTATTTGTTATTGAAGTCAGCGTAGTAGTATTATCTTCTCTTCTCATTCCTGCAAATGTTGCACAAGAAGTTGGTGCGGTATACAAACTCGCACTTAATGTTAAAGTACCCGGACTATAAGACGAGGTATTTAATCTCACTTCTCCTGAAGCCGGAGCTGTAAACTGATACCAGAGTGTTTCGTCATAAGAACTTCCGTTATCCGGTGTCTGTGGAACAGGGGAAATATTAGGTTCACCATTCTGTGTGGTCGCACAACGGTTGTCAGCAGCAGTATTTCCTGCACCTACTGTAATCACCGGTGCCGTACAAATATTATCTGCCGGATTAGTAGTACCTGAAGTAAATGCCACTGATACATTAAAATTATTTCCAGCATCTCCTCCTAACAGACCGTCAAAACCTTGAACCTGTATATAGTAAGTTTTTCCTTCTTCAATTTCCCAGCATTCAAGATTTAGAGATTCATCATTTGTAACTGAATTTGTTAATGGTGATTCTTTTATCAGTGAAAGATTACCAAAGGTTGGTGTCGCGCCACTGCATACGGTTGTATT
Source organism: Chitinophagales bacterium (assembly GCA_046329785.1). GTDB lineage: Bacteria > Bacteroidota > Bacteroidia > Chitinophagales > JADIYW01 > JADJSS01. Next base: position 16,683 of record JAXLTZ010000003.1, on the reverse strand, counting down.
TTGGCGATATAAACCTATATAGGCATTAATAGCATCACCACCTATATTTGTAACATTAATTGTGTAGGTTCCATCGGTAGCACTTGCAACAAATTTATACCAAAGAGTATGGTCATATCCAGGATCTGTAATATCATTGAAAGGTCCGTTTATTGCTGGTTCACCAACTTCCTGTGTTGCACAACGATTATCCTGTAAGGTTGATGTCTGTGTTGCGGATGTTGTGAATGTTCCAAGATTTCCGGTAGCAGTTGTTGCACCTATTCCACAAATCATATCATTAACCGGTGTAGCTTTTGAAACGTGTGACAATTGAATATTGAAATTACCAACATCATTCGACCCAATTAAATCATTACCATCTACTTGTATATAATATCTTTTACCAGCAGATAAACATGGCCATGTTTCGGCAACTTGATCTGTTGTACCAATAATATTTAATACTAAACCAGTGCCACTAGCAATCTCTTTCAACTGAGACCAGTTAGGAACATCAGTTGGTATACCTGAACATGATATCGTTGATGTATTAGGCATTTGATATAATACATAATTAATACCGCCGTTAATACCACTCGTTGGTTCTAATACCATTGAAATATCACCATCTGCAGGTGGAATAAATGTAAACCATACAGTTTCATCATAATTATTAGAAGTAACATCATCTCCTGAACCTCCCATATTATCACTGGTATTAGGTTCTCCACTTTCTTCCCATGCACATTTATTTGTTCTTGTTAATACTCCTGTTGTTCCATTTGACGGGATTGTTAACACATCAGCACTACATATTAAATCGTAATTGGTTGCAACTGTTGGTCCGGGATTACCGGAATTATCATCTGTTACTGTCACAATAAAATCTCCTTGATCAATAGTCCCCGGCACCACATCATTTCCATCTACTTGTATCCAATACAAATGGTTTGGCAATAAACAAGTATAAGAACCGGTTGCACTTGAGAAAACACCTGTATTGGTGTTTCCTTCTTTAATAATCGTTTGACTCGGAGCATTTGTAACTCTGTATTGCGGTGCAAATCCATTATTGTAGTATAATGAAAAATTAGGACTGAACGTGCCTGCAATTCCAGGATCATCAGCTACAGAAATAGTTATCGTTCCAGGGGTAGCAGGTGTTATGAAGTAATACCATACTGTTTCATCTTCTGCGTTAAATGCTGCTGTATGATCTGTTGTATTGGCACCGCAGTAATCACCTTGTTCACCGGTCTCACAGGTTGCACATCTGTTATGCCCGCCAATCGTTAATGAACCACCTGCAGTTAATCGGCCATCTAATGGTGCCACATTATCTACAGGTATTGCATTAATTATGTTGTCATTTGGAGCTCTGCCTGTTCCTGCACCTAAATCTTTTACTGTAATATTATAGTAGTAATTATCAGTAAATCCGGGGAAAGTAAATCCAAATAAACTCACATCTGCTCCGTCAACCTGCACATAATATGTTGTGTTAGGAGATACACAAGGCAGTGTAACTTTTGCTGTAAAATCTGTAATTCCACCCAGTAATGTTGCAAAACCCATATCATCATCTAACAATGCTAAATTTGCGAATGGCGTAGTGGAACAATTATTACCATTTGGTACATATTTATAAACAGCTAAAGAAGGTACTGTAAAGAAGCCTCCGATACCAACCAAAGATGTAACCTCCACTTCCACTGCCCCGGGATTAGGTCCGGTTGTAAATTTATGCCACATGGTTTCATCGTAGCATGGCTCATTTTGAACACAACTTTGTGAAGTATTCGGCTCTCCAATTTCCTGCGTAGCACAAATATTATTTTGATTATTTAGTGTTAGCGTACTTCCACTGGTAAGGTTACCACTTCCTACATTTGTAGCGCCACAAATGTCATCGTTAGTTTGGAAATTAATACCCACACTGCTTTCAGATATAGACACATTAAAATCTCCCTGATCAGAACCAAATAACGGACATGTACTTGTTCCTAATATTCGTAGGAAATATGTTTTATTTGGTTTTGGACATGTAATTTTTATTTCTTCTTCTCTTGGTTTCAAAATATCAAATACTTTACCTTCTCCAATTCTAATTAAATTATTGAACTGTGAGTTTGTAGCCGCCTGTGTATTACAAGCTGCTGTTGTGAATGTGCCATTGTATTCATATAAATCTATATCCGGATCAAAACAAATACCGGATGGATTGGTAACCCTGATGGTAATATCACCCGGGCCTAATGGACCTACACTTGGGCCGGTATTAAACGTATACCAAACGGTTGGGTCACTTCCTTCATCAAACGGATTTAAATCCCATCCATTCGCTTCCGGCTCATTTTGTTCCGATGTAGCACACCTGTTATTATGTGTGAAATTGATGGTTTCGTTTATTCCTAAATATGTATTAGCATTTAATGGATTATATACACCTCCGGCATTTGCTACTACATGAGCCTGACAGAACAAATCGTTTCCACCTGCTTTTGTAGTAAGCGGTGAAGAATAAACCACATTAGAAGCATACGTTTGGTCAGCTGCTAAAGTTGTTACTCTCATTCTGAACTGCCCCGTTTCACAATCAGTACCGGAAAAGAGCGGACCGCAGGTACTGAGATTTCTATCCCCGTCTACCTGCACCCAATAAGTTCTTCCTGGCACCAAACATGATACTGTAATTTCTTCATCGTCGGAATTAAATAATCCTAAAACCGCAGGATCATAATCGTCATCAAATTCGAAACCCCCTGATTGAATATTTGCACAATTTTGAGAAGGAATATCAAAAATGGCTATCCCTAAATCTATATCATCAATTCCACCATCTTCTATGGCTTCTATTTTTACCTTTCCGGTAGTTGGTGCTACAAATTTAAACCATAACGTATGTTCAACGTCAAAATCAAATACAGTACCTGAAATATTGTGAGCTACTTTACCCGGACCTTCATAAGATGGATTTATGGTTGCACATTCATTATTAAACGCAATAGGAGAATTATATACAGCACCAACCGTATTAGAAATTGGTGTCATACTATAAGCCATGCAAATAGAGTCATTCGTTGATGCAGGAATTCCGTTCAATTCTTGTACGGATATTCTAAAATCACCTTCTATATCTTCCACATCTGCACAATCTACATATCCTGCATCACCATCTATCATTATATAATATGTTTGATCTGGAATTAAGCAACGACCTACATAATATTCATCATAACCACAAGATCCAGTACAAATCCCACAGATACCTGTGTAATCATCATTATTAAGTGGGTCTATTTCTGTCCAAACACCATCAAACCCATTTCCATTACCCACTTCTATCAATCTGTATTTATCAAAACAATTTGCTGTTTGATATAATGCCAATTGAAGGTTAATATCATCGTGATAATCCGCATCACCTTTTAATTGTCCTATATTTTCTGCCCGTATTTTTACCTTACCGCTTGCAGGTGCTACAAAACGAGCCCAAACAGTTTTGTCTGTAGACGCATTGCGTGCCTGCCATTGCGACGGAACCGGATCATTAATGGATGTAGCACAACGATTGGTCATATTTGTCCAGGAAAGTGAGCCATAAGAGGTACCGCTTCCATTTACATTTAAACTTTGAGCAAAACATGGTTCATCATGTTTTAAATTGGAATTAGGCACACCTAATGAGGTAAATGGAGTTCCTACATCGCCCGGACTTGCTGAATTATATAAACCTAACCCTGCATCTGCTACCTGTAATTTAAAATAACCGGAAACACAATCACCTGCATCAAATAAATCACATCCAGCATAATTTCCACCATCAACCTGTATGTAGTAATATTTATTTGGATCCAAACAAGTAGCTATTAAACTATTTCCTTCATTACAAACTGAACTGTTGCCACAAGTGTTATAAATATCATAAGCACTAAACCCACCTAAAAAGCAATTAGTAAAGCCAGTTTGTTGTTCAGAAAGTTCGCACAAACCATGATCCTGAGAAATAATAGGTGTCCATAAAAAACGTGGATCAGAGCAATGAGCATTTGTTCCATCTCCTAGAATTGGCTCCCAGATAGCCACCTGCATATCTATATCATCATCAATGCCACTTGGCTCACCACTCGGTGCCGATTGAGCTGTAATACGAACTGAACCTGACGCCGGTGGTCTGAATCTGAACCATACATCTCTGTCTAAGGGTTGCGTAAAATCTGCACGCCATGGCAAATCGGGAGTAGCACAAAAGTTATCAAATATATTCGTTCCATTACCGTTTGCATTCGTGCTATACGTTAAATTTCCACCCACATAATTATTTCCCAAATCAATAGCACCACAGATTGTATCATTTATTGGTGCTCCACCAAGAGTAGAAGCCGTTGTAATTTTATGTGATCCATTGTCAAAGGTCCATTGTCCTTCATAACAGGTAGATATTAAACCCGCATCTTCCACCTGCACATAATATGTTGTATTGGGTTCAGGGCATTTTAAACGATACATATCTGCATAACAAGGAGCTCCAAAACCAAGTCCTGTCGTAACATCACATAAATCACCCGGAATATTCATCTCTGTTCCTTCTACTAAATTTCCACCAACAGGACAAGCAAAAGATGAAGCATTTTTATAAAAAGTTACTCTTGATTGAAATGTTGTACCTAATACACAAAGAGTTCCTCTGTTTCCATCTCCAAAAACATCATCGTCATTATACCAATATATCCAATCCGGAGGAATACCACTTCCGGTAGTAAATTTATACCAAACAGTTGCTGTATGAGTTCCCGAATTAGGATTAGGCCCACCTGTGCTAGCATTTGGCTCGCCTGGTTCTCCTGAGGCACACTTATTGGTGTGAGGTAAACCAAAATATGGTGCAGCACCAAATTTTGATGCAATACCGTTATTTGCCCAGTTTACCCCTGTTGTAACTCCATTTTGTAAGCCATTGGTAGTAATATACCCCAAATCGGTAGCGCCACAAATATTATCTGATGGACGGAATGCATCTTTACGAACACGAATGGAAAAATCTACATATTCTTCTGTCCATGGTGTAGAAGCATGATCTACCTGAATATAATAAGTACTGCTTGGTTCCAAACAAAGTAAATTCACGCTCGCATCTCCAAAATCTAAATTTTGTGTATAATCCAGCATTGATAAATTTGCAAAACTTGCCGCGTTTTCCGGTGAACATGTTCGAGCTGTCGCAGATGTTTCTCTGTAAACGGCAAATGTTGGCCAGGAAGTTGAGGCTGAGCTAGATAATCTGTTCACCTGTATTTCATAAGTATGCTGTAAAGTATTGCTTCCGGCTGGTGCTGCAGGTGTAGTAAATTTATACCATACCGTTTTGTCAATCCCTTGCAACGGATATACGTCCGGTTCACCGGAAGCAGTAGATGCACAAGCATTGGATTGGTTATTAATAAATAAATCAGTGTTGGTGGTATTCAATAACGGACCACCATAAGCAGGTTGGCCGATATCCAAAGCATTACAAATTTTATCAGGACCTGCCTGTCTGCCATTATCTTTTACTGTTATATCAAACCTCGCTTCATCGCAGGTTCCAAGACATCCAACTTGTACACCTGGTGTACAAACTTCTACTTGTACATAGTAAGTCTGGTTAGGTTTCGGACATTTGATATCAATATCACTTAAATCCAATCCTGTATTTCCAACCTGATTGATTCCGTTTGCTGAAAAGTGATTGATAGAATAACTAAATGGACAACCTGATAAATTATCAGGTCCTTCATACACTTTACACCAACCTGCTACAATCTCTCCAAATGCACAAGCACCACCACTACCAGTACCACCATCTGCACTAACATCTACATTTATGTTAGTACCCGGATTCGCTCCGGTTTTAAATTTTAACCATACAGTTTCATCACCATTACTGACATTTGGCTCATTGTTACTACAAATATCCTCTGAACTGTATCCATAATTATTAAAATCATTTCTTGTTAGTGTTGCACCTGCAGAGAGTCCGCCCAAATTATAGGCACCACAAATATAATCGTCACTGGTTTGTGCTTTCCAGTTACCTGTAACTTCCCATTGATAAGTAACAGTAATAGTACCTCCACAGTTCCATCCGCCGTTAAACCCGGCATTATAGTTACATGTAGCTGTAAATGGGCCATAAGTACCATTTGTTGAAGACGGATAGGGTCTATTCACATTTACCTGACAAGCAAAATCACTTACAACGTTAGCAAATCCCCCACCAATACATGCATCTGCACAATCCTCATCCCAACCTTCTACATAAAAATCAATATTTCCTCCTGGCCATTGGCAACCATAATCATAATTTTTATCCCATGCTACAAAATTTGGATTTATTGCGTTACTGTTTGCATCATCGCTTAAATTATAGCATGCTTCATCAACATCATTACCACCATCATCAATGTCAAATACCCAATCTAATTGATTGTTTGAGGTTCCAATACAATTTGCATCACAATCAGTTCCTGCTGTATTACTTGCTGCAATTCTTGTAATCCTAAGTTTTAAATTCTTCTGCGCAAATGCTTCATTTGACGCAATCATAAACATGACGAATAAGAAACTATAACTTATTTTTATGTAGATATTTTTCATAGTACTATTTAAAAATTGATTACTGCTTAGTAAAATAAATATTCATAATAATATTGCTATTTATTTTTTTGTAATTCTTGAATGTATTCATTATACGAATCCATATTCTTTGTTTTTAAAAAGTCTTCGGGGCGCATCAATGAAAAGGCACCAAATATTTTCATAGCAGCTGTTTCAAATGACAATACATCAAAGTCTTTTGTAGTGAGGAGCATGAAAGAATCCCATTCTTTTAAAGATACTTTATAAACAGTTGCATCATTTTCCAATGCCTTAAAAAGTTTAGAGACCGGAACAGTAGAGGAGCCGAATTTAAATTGGTAGGCATGCAATTCATAATTCTTTACATCGTTGGGTTTTAAACCTTTTGCCAAATCATATGTCCTTTGAGTTTTATCACTGCAACTACAAGGAGTATCTGTATCCAGATTGACACTTTGGTAATAACCCTTGGTAACAGGTACCTCTTTGGCTACTTCCCCTTCCCCGTCTGTAGCTTGTACTTTTAAAAACAGTGAAAATAACAATAAAAATAATTGTATATGTTTTTTCATAATAATTCATTTTAACGGCGTGTTATAAAGTTAGTAAAAAAAAGAATTACTTGTGTTAATTATTTAAATTAAGTATCAAAGGTTTAAAAGGACGAAAGAATGCTTTAAAATCCTACAAGTATTGTATAGTTCCCTTCTACTGCAACATCCACTAAATATCCTCCTTGTGTTTTAGATACAGCAGTAGATAGAATATTATTACCTGTGATAATTGGTTCACCGAACCTGTCGGGAACCCAAAGCGAGGTAATTCCTTCTTGTGCAGACTTAGCCTGCAACTCCATGGTGCCATCATCAGGATTGGATAGTAACTTAACAGGGTTTCCGCAGATTGCATTAGGTCTTGTTCTACTTAACACATTCAAATAAAATTCATTTTTATTTCCTGTGAAATTACCTTGTTTATCAATTTCAATCAGGTGCATAGATGTATTATCATATTGTGTGCCATCCCAGCTAATACCATGCGGGTCACCGGGTGCTTGTGCCCATTGCCACCAGGTAGAACCACTAAAATTAGCATCTTCTTTTTTTGCAAAACGTTTATACTTCTCAACATCAACTGCCGGATTTCCAAAGAAACCAAACTCACCAATAAATGTTGCTGTTTTATAAATCTTCGATAAGCTATACAATAAATCCAATCCCTGTTCAATAGTTAATAAATTAGAAATAGACTCAAAATAGTGATGCGGTGCGAAAATAATATTCTCCTCTGTTGTAAAATCCGGGAAAGGAATAAAAGGTATTGGTTGTCCATTCCACGTGACACTCATTTCAAAGAATATAATATGCCGGAATGCTTTTGCATCTTGTTCTGCCGCACGTATCGCATTAGTTACCTTTCTATAATAGTTTCCCAATTTGGCCGCCTCTTGATTAATTGGTTTATATCCTAAATTAGGCTCATTCAACAAATCATATCCAACAACATTTGGATATTTTGCTGTCTCTCCTACAAGAGCTTTCCAGGCATTAATAGCTGCATCTTGTATGCCATTTGTATTGTCCCAAAAATTCTGAAAAGCATGATATACAGCAGGAGCACTTTCACGAGATCCATCCACCGTGCAGGTAGAAACTCCGTCAGTAATTGTTGCCCAATCCGGTGCTCCATCCCAGCCTTTATTGGGTTTCTCACACGCTTCTGTTAAAGGTGTGACGATATACTTCCCCCATGCATCGTGGTGCATATCTAACAATACATAAATATTATATTTTGCTGCTGTTTCTATTACACTCTTTATCTGGTTGATATAATTCTGATTGTACTTCCCTTGTACCGGCTCCAGTTTACTCCAGCTAAAAAGTAAACGGACACAATTAACTCCATAACTTGCCATCATCTTTAAATCATTTTCTTCGTATGGCTTTGTATTCGCTACTGACGCATTTCCCTGCCAGTAATCTCCTAAGACATTATAGTTAACACCACGCAAGATAATGTATCTTCCCTTCTGGTCATAAATGCCGGAATTCTCACCACGTTTTGCATATAATAATGACTCCGGTACAGCATTGGTAGTTAATTTTGTGCAGGAAAATAAAATAAGTGAGAAGATGAATATAAAGTATGGTTGTTTGCGCATGAATTATATATTCTCATAAAAGTACAAAAAAATAATTTAGATAGAATTAAGTACTTTTAAAGAATAAAAACAATCAAATTAAGCTATGCAAGACTTCTGCTTTTCCATTGAATCACTCATTAATACTGACAAATCTATTCTATGGAAGCATATTACGCAAATGAAAAATGTGAATACAGAACTAATGCCGTTTGCAAAAATGACTTATCCAAAAGATAGAAATGAAATAGGAAGTAATAATGTTCCGTTGAATGAAACACTTTTTAAAAGCTATGTTCTATTGTTTGGTTTTATTCCGGCAGATATTCATTATCTGAAATTAGATAAAATAGATTTTGGCAATGCCTTTTATGAAAATTCCACTTCACTGACACACCATTATTGGAAACATACACGAACTCTTACTGAAAAATATGGCAAAACATTAGTAAGAGATGAAGTTCATTTTTCCCCTAGAATTCTGTTTCTCGGAAATATATTTTTACCTGTTTACAAAAAGATATTCAGTAACAGACATGTTCAGTTGAAGAAAATATTTAAATAAAAAACCGTCAAGAAAATCTTGACGGCACTGATACAGATGCTGAAGCAAATTCAGCATAACGTGTAGTAAACTATCCGGCTACTTGTTGCTTAATCAAATTAAGAGCAGAGCCTGCTTTAAACCAACCAATTTGTTGTTCATTATAAGAGTGTGCTACTTCAAAACTATCTGTAGAACCATCTTTATGATGTAAAACAATGGTCAGGTTTTTTCCGGGTGCAAATTCTTGCAAGCCTACAATATCAATTGTATCGGTCTCCTGAATTTTTTCGTAATCGTCTTTATTTACAAATGTCAACGCCAACATGCCTTGTTTTTTCAAGTTGGTTTCATGAATACGTGCAAATGATTTAACTACTACAGCGCGTACTCCTAAATGGCGCGGCTCCATGGCAGCATGCTCACGAGAAGAACCTTCACCATAATTTTCATCACCGAATACGATAGAACCTAAACCAGCAGCTTTATAAGCTCTTGCAGTTGCCGGCACCGGGCCGTATTCTCCACTCACTTCATTTAATACATTGTCTGTTTTATCGTTAAAAGCATTTACGGCACCAATAAGCATATTATTGGAAATATTATCCAAATGGCCACGGAAACGCAGCCATGGTCCAGCCATAGAAATATGGTCTGTTGTACATTTTCCTTTTGCTTTAATCAACAATTTCAATCCTTTTAAATCTGTCCCTTCCCAAGGCGTAAACCCTGCCAACAATTGTAAACGATCAGAAGTTGGGCTAACAATTACTTCTACAGATGAACCGTCTTCTGCGGGAGCCTGATAACCTGCATCTTCAACAGCAAAACCATTTGGCGGTAATTCAAAACCTTTAGGTTCGTCTAATTTTACCTGTTCGCCGTTTTCATTGGTTAGTGTATCTGTTATTGGATTGAAATCTAATCGTCCTGCAATGGCAATGGCTGTTACTAATTCAGGCGAACCAACAAATGCATATGTATTCGGATTTCCGTCAGCACGCTTTGCAAAATTCCTGTTGAACGAGTGAACAATTGTATTTTTCTCTCCCAGTTCAGCACCTTCTCTGCTCCACTGGCCAATACAAGGTCCGCACGCATTCGCAAAAACATTGGCACCGATTTTTTCAAATGTATCGATGAAGCCATCGCGTTCAATGGTAAAACGCACTTGCTCTGAACCCGGTGTGATGGTAAATTGTGATTTTGGTTTAATATGTTTTTCAACGGCTTGTTTTGCTAAAGAAGCAGCACGTGAAATATCTTCATATGATGAATTGGTACAAGAACCGATTAAACCCACTTTTACATCTAAAGGCCAGCCGTTTTTCACCGCTTCTTCTTTCATTTTAGAAATTGGCGTAGCTAAATCCGGCGTAAAAGGACCATTTAAGTGAGGCTCTAGGGTATCTAAATCAATTTCGATTACCTGATCAAAATATTTTTCAGGCTCGTCATAACATTCTTTATCTGCATTTAAATATGTCTTAATGCTATCCGCTAATGTTGCAACTTCCGCTCTGCCTGTACCTTTCAAATATCTCGACATAGAATCATCGTATCCAAAAGTAGAAGTAGTAGCGCCGATTTCTGCTCCCATGTTCGCTATTGTTCCTTTACCTGTGCAAGACATGGATGTCACACCTTCACCAAAATATTCTACGATAGCACCGGTTCCGCCTTTTACAGTAAGAATGCCCGCTACTTTTAAAATAACATCTTTAGGAGAAGTCCAACCATTTAGTTTTCCGGTCAGTTTCACACCAATTAATTTTGGCCACTTTAACTCCCATGCCATTCCTGCCATTACATCCACAGCATCTGCGCCGCCAACACCAATAGCAATCATACCTAAACCGCCTGCATTTACTGTATGCGAGTCAGTTCCAATCATCATACCACCAGGGAATGCATAGTTTTCCAAAACTACCTGATGAATAATACCTGCACCGGGTTTCCAGAAACCCAAGCCATATTTATTAGAAACAGATGCCAGGAAATTATATACTTCATTATTTTTATTGATTGCTTCCTGCAAATCTTTATCTGCTCCAATCTTTGCCTGAATTAAGTGATCCGCATGCACTGTTGATGGTACTGCTACTTTTTTGCGGCCAGCCTGCATAAACTGTAATAAGGCCATTTGTGCAGTGGCATCCTGCATAGCAACACGGTCAGGGGCAAAATCTACATAGGATTTACCACGCTCAAAATTCTGCAAGTCTTGTGAATCGTGTAAGTGTGCAAATAAAATTTTTTCTGCTAAAGTTAAAGGTCTATTCAAAAGTGTTTTAGCTTTATCCACTTTCGCAGGAAATTCTGCGTACACCTTTTTAATCATATCCAAGTCAAAAATCATGGAATTGGTATTTAAAAGATTAGGAAATAAGATTTAGAATCGAGCGCAAAGGTACGATTTTTTATTAGAGATTTCTCTAAAATTATCAACTTAAAAAGTGAGTAAAAAGTTCACAAATCAATAACAAATATTATTTTTGAAAACATGCCTGTATTTTCAACCTTAACTGACATACAAAAAGCCATTCAACTGTTCAATAAACATGCGTATAATGCAGGTCTTGAGTTTAAAGTATACACTTCAGAAAAATACTGTTTGTACATTCAGGCAAGTTTTGATTTTGGATATTATGTAAATGTCGATATTGAATGCCGTGAAGTATTTTATACTAATATTTCACCAAATGCATCCTGGCCGGATGCCTGGCATGCTGATCAACTTTTTTTATTAAACGACGATGAGCTGGAAAATATTATTGATTTTAAAGAAATTGAAATTCCGGAAGGGGAAAAAGTATTCGGGTTTGTATTCAATATTATTGGAAAAGAAAATTACTTTATAAATGGAACCGTAATTTGTTCGTCCTTGTATATAAACTGGCGATATCCTGAACGGAATACGGAATATGAGTTGTAATATTGTTTTTTTCATTTCTACTAATTACTTGCTACATTTATACCTATGAATTTTTGGGAAATACTTTCTTTGGCTTATCGTTCCGTGCGAACTAATATTGTGCGCACAGTTATTACATGTTGTATTATCGGTTTTGGTATTATGGCACTGGTAGGAATCCTTACCTCTGTTGATGGGTTAAAAGGATATTTGTCGCAAAGTTTCAGCAGCATGGGTGCAGGTACTTTTAAGATACGCAATAAAAGCTTAGGATTTAATTTAGATTCTGACGCTGATGAAGCTCAGAAAGTTTTTAGAAGCATCAGCTACATGGAAGCTACTCAGTTTAAGGAAAAATTTAACAGCAAGTACTCAACATCTATACAGTACATAGGCAATCAAGGCTCAACAGTAAAATACACTAATAAAAAAACGAATCCGAATATTTTAGTATTCGGCTCGGATGAAAATTATATTGGTAATGAAAGTTATGTTTTATTACAAGGAAGAAATTTTACGGAAACTGATTTAAAACTCGGTACCAATGTTGTAATTCTTGGTTACACGGTTGCCAAAAAGTTGTTTGGCAAAGATTATACCATTGAAGATAAAATTGTACGCATAGATGATGTGAAATTTAAAGTAATTGGAGTGCTGGATGAAAAAGGATCGAGCTTCATAACTACAGATAATATTGTGTTGATTCCTTTAACTAAAGCGCGTCAGCTTTATAGTTACGATAATCCCTCATATGTAATAAGTGTAAAAGGCAACGACCCTGAAAATATGCAGCCTGTAGAAGATGAAGCAACTTTAGTGATGCGCAATGTCCGCAAGTTACATCCCGGAGAAGGCGTTAACTTTGACTTACTGAAAAGTGATAGTATTTCGGGCATGTTTGTTGAGAAAATGAGCTATGCTACAGTTGCAGGTTTCATTATAGGCATCATCACATTAATTGGTGCAGCCATCGGTTTGATGAATATTATGCTTGTTAGTGTGACGGAACGCACAAAAGAAATTGGTACTTTAAAAGCTATCGGTGCCAATAATCAAACTATACGTTTACAGTTTTTACTGGAAGCCATTGTTATTTGCCAGATGGGTGGGTTGCTTGGAATTATATTAGGCATTATTGCAGGTAATGCCGTTTCTCTTTCTATTGGCGGCACATTTATTATACCTTGGATGTGGATGCTGGTTGGGATTGGATTTTGTTTAATAGTAGGATTAATATCCGGCATTTATCCGGCATTTAAAGCTTCCCGGTTAGATCCAATTGAGGCTTTGAGATACGAGTAGTTATCTGAACCGCTGATTAAACGGATTAAGAGATTTTACAGATTTATAATTCTTTATCAGCGTAATTTTTTAATCTGAAAATCCGTGATTCAGGCAAACAAAAAACGCTGAACTTTCGTTCAGCGTTTTTATTTTTAGTACAATCTTTTTATTATTCAGCTATTACTTCAAACTCAATTTCCGTAACTACCTCTTTGTACAGATTCACTGTTGCTTTGTACGTACCCACTTCTTTCACTTCTCCAATGATATGTACTTTCTTTCTGTCAACAGTCAGGTCGAATTGTTTTTTCAACGCTTCAGCCACCTGAATATTGGTCACACTTCCGAACAATTTACCTGTAGTTCCTGCCTTAGCACCTACTACAATTTTAGAAGCTTTCAACTTTTCTGCTAATGCCTTATAATCTTCAATTAGTTTAGCAATTTTTGCAGATTGTTGTTTTTTAATTTCTTCATTGTGTTTTTTGTTCGACACATTCGCTACCTGAGCGAGGCCTTTTGGTATCAGGAAATTACGACCATAGCCCGGTTTTACGTTTACTACGTCGAATTTTGTTCCTAAATTATCTACGTCTTTTAATAAGATTACTTCCATGATTCGTTATTTTAAAAGGTCAGTAACATAAGGCAATATTGCAATGTGACGCGCTTTTTTCACAGCCTGTGAAATTTTACGCTGGAATTTCAATGAATTTCCTGTAATACGACGTGGCAATAATTTACCTTGTTCATTGATGAATTTTAACAAGAACTGTGGGTCCTTGTAGTCGATGTACTTGATACCGCTTTTTTTGAATCGGCAGTATTTCTTTTTGTTAATTCCTATCTTCGGTGAATTAAGGAATTTGATTTCTTCATGTGTTGCCATAGTTTACCCCTCCGATTTTTTAGATTTACCACTTAATTTGTTTCTTCTTTGCTCCGCATATGCTAAGCCGTGTTTGTCAAATCTTGTAGTCAAGAAACGCATGATATTCTCATCACGTTTAAATTCTACTTCAAATTTGCGGATAAACTGAGGATCTACCTCAAATTGCAACAACGAATAAAATCCTGTTGTTTTTTTCTGGATTGGATAAGCCAATTGCTTAATTCCCCAATCTTCTTTGTGAACCACCTTTCCGCCAGCTTTCTCTATGAGTTCTGCGTACTTTTTTACGGTTCTTGTGTACTCATCGTTACTGAGCACCGGCGTTGTAATAAAAACCGTTTCGTAATTGTTCATAATCAGTTAATTAATTTGTTTAAAAATGTTCCAAACTCCAGTATTTCGGAATTTCGGACTGCAAAAATAGTAAATAATTAGAGAATTATAGAATTTATGGCTTAGAGAATGAAGGTTTTATGTTAAATTTTGGTGATTAGAATGCTGATTTTGCTGATTTTGAATGATTCAAGAGGTATTTTAAATCTGAATTCTGAAATCACAAATCTTAAATAGCGTCTATATCTTATCTACTCTTTTCTGATGTCTTCCGCCTTCAAAATCTGTAGTGAGGAAAGTATGTACCATTTCTTCCGCTTCATCGATGGTCACAAAACGAGCCGGCAAGCAAATAATATTCGCATTATTGTGTTGTCGTGCCAGGCTTGCAATTTCATTTTGCCAGCACAATGCTGCACGTATTTTCTGGTGTTTATTGGCTGTAATCGCTACACCGTTTGCTGAACCACAAATCAGAATACCAAATTCCACACTCCCATTTTCAATTTCACGTGCTGCTGCATGCGCATAATCCGGATAATCGCAACTTTCTAAACTGTATGTTCCCACATCAATAATTTCAACTTTATTCTTTTCCAGATAACTTTTTACAACTTCTTTATATTCAAAGCCTGCGTGGTCAGCACCGATAACTATTTTGGATGGAAGATTCATAGAGCCAATTTACGATTTACAATTCACGATTTACGATTTTAGCGTATAAAATTTGATTTAGTTTACAGAATTTATCTAACTTAAACTCGTGAATCAAAACTCACTGAATACCAAATTAGAAGCACGTGTCTTATTTATAGACATGAACAGTTTTTTTGCCAGTTGTGAGCAGCAAACGAATTACTGGCTGCGTGGCAGACCGGTGGCTGTTTGTGTGTATACAGGAAAATATGGCTGTGTGATTGCACCTTCCATAGAAGCAAAAAAGAAGGGTATTCGTTTAGGTGTCCGTTTAAATGAGGCCATGAAATTATGTCCTGATTTAGTGCCCTTGGAAACGAATCCCGATAAATACAGAACCTATCATGCTCGTATCATGAAAATTCTGAAACGCTATTCCGATGATGTGATTCCGCGCAGCATTGATGAAGCCGTGGTGGATTTAACTTCTTATAAAAATATTTATCCTGATGTAGTAGAAGTAGCCAAACAAATCAAAAAAGATATTTACGAAGAAGTGGGTGATTATCTAAAGTGTTCCATTGGGATTGCACCCAATGCTTTTTTGGCAAAATTAGCTTCTGATATACAAAAACCGGATGGTCTGACCATTATCACACCAGAAAATATTGACAATGTTTTAAAAAAATTAGAGTTGACAGATTTACCCGGAATTGCGAAAGGTATGTCCGCCAGATTAAATAAAGCGGGCATTTATACTCCCTATGATTTACGTCATTCCACACCGGAAAAACTAAAAGCTGCGTGTAAAAGCATTGTCGGTTTGCACTGGTATCATCGCCTGCATTTTCAGGAAGTAGATATGCATGTAACAGAAGAATATAAAAATATGTCGGCAATGCGCATGGTATCAAAAGAGCAGCGAAAAAATGTACAAAATCTGCACGACATTATGATGATGCTGTGCCTTACTTTAGAAAAACGCATGATGAAAAAACACCTTTTTTGCAAGCGTGTTTATTTTTCTGTGAGATATGAAGACAGCACATCCTACGAAGACAGATTTTATACAGAACAACCTTTACAAGATGGTATGGAATTGTACCATCTTTTACAGGAACGCCAAAAAGCATTTCAGCAAAAAAACAAATTAAATGAAGCGATTATCAATAACAATGTAACGAGTATTGGTGTCGTTGTACAAGAATTTATAAATGAAGATATTCTGCAATTAAATATCTTCGACAACTCGCATTTAAAAACAAATAAGTTGCGCAAAACCGTGTATGAATTGAAAGATAAATACGGAGGAAAAACCATCAAACGTGCGTCTGAATTAG
>JAXLTZ010000028.1:0-16554 GCA_046329785.1 Chitinophagales bacterium | reverse complement strand
GAAGAAAATATTTCTGCAACGATTTCATCTTCCACAAAAGAAAAATCTTTTGTGTGTAAGGTGATTAACGCCTGATCATTTTTTACAATTCTGATAGGTGGCAAATTATTATCACTGCCGCCAACAATCGTTCCTTTGCCTTCGGGATTGATAAAGGATTTTACCAGCAATGGAATATTTTTATTTTGCAAAGGTTTAATTGTTTTCGGATGTATAACCGTTGCACCGTAAAATGTCATCTCTACGGCTTCATTAAAAGAAATCTCATCAATAAAAACAGCATCTTCAAATATTCGCGGGTCACCATTCATTACGCCGGGCACATCTTTCCATATCGTTTGACTTTCCGCATCCAGCATATTAGCAAAAATAGCTGCCGTATAATCAGAACCCTCGCGTCCTAACGTTGTCGTACAGTTTTCAGCGGTACATCCAATGAAACCTTGTGTAACTACGATACTATCCGTTGCTAATGGTTTTGCAACACTATTAATTAAAGACTGAGTTTTATTCCAGTCCACCACCGCTTCACGATATGTGTCATCCGTTTTCATTACATCGCGAACATCTAACCATGTATTTTTTACACCCGCTTCATTTAAATAGGCACTTAAAATTACGGATGAAATCAATTCGCCCTGCGAAACGATTTGGTCGTACAAATAATTGTAACTTTCCTTTCTATCTTCTTCCAGTTGCCAGTCAACTTCCGCATACACATTCTGTAATTTATCAAACACTTCATGTGTTTCATTTTCAAATAAATCCAAACAAATCTGATGGTGATTTTTCTTTACAATTTCAAAAGAAGCTTTTGCATCTGCATTGCTGAAATAATCTTTTATAACAATTTCTAATGCATTGGTTGTTTTTCCGGTAGCAGATACAACTACTATCAAATCTTTCTCGCCATATTTTTGAATGATAGACGCTACATTTTTAATTCCTGCGGCATCTTTCACAGACGCACCTCCAAATTTGAATACTTTCATTTTTTTGTAATTAATGAATTGTCGAATTAATTTTATTTTGATTCTTTGCTCATTGTTCTTTGTTCATATCTAACTTCACCGTTATCCAAGTCTTATCAAACGTAACCGGATATTTTTTATAAAAGTTAATAGCGTTTTCATTCCAGTCCAGCACATGCCAGCGCATTTGATTGATTCGTTCTTCTTTGGCAATACTGATTAATTCATCCATTAATTTTTTACCGATGCCGTGTTTTCTGTAAGATTCTTTAATAACCAAATCATCCAAATACAACATTGAACCTTTCCAAGAAGAATAACCGTAGTAATACAATGCTATTCCAACTATCTTTCCCGCGTCATCGGCAACCAATACCTGAAATCTTGGATTCTTGGCGGTGCCTTCTTCAATAAATTTCTTGAGCGAATTACTTGGCTCATTCGGCTCGTTTTCAAATACAGCTAACTCTTTAATTAATTCGTAAACCTGCACAAAATCATTCGGTTCTGCTTTTCTGATAATAATATTTGGCAACGCTTTCATTTTTTCGGACTGCTAAAATAGACAAATAGTTACTGGTTATCAGTCAATAGTTATTAAGGAATAATTAAAATGAGTACTCTTTAGCACTCTTTGCTGATTTATGACAAATATTGATTTTGGAGGATGTTAAAGTTATAAGTCACTTGAAGATTCATACTAACGCTTATTTAATTATATTTGCATCACAATATAAAAGTATGCGTGTTATCACTTTTGATGAATTTATTGCAATTAATCAGGAAAAACATTCGGAAGCGACAGGAGAGTTGTCAGGTTTGCTCCGAGATATTGGTCTCGCCTCCAAGATTGTGAACAGAGATTTAAGTAAAGCAGGTTTGGTAGATGCAATTTTAGGTGATGCAGACGCAATTAATGTACAAGGAGAGGAAGTTAAAAAATTAGATATTATTGCAAATGAAGTATTAAAAAAATGTTTGCAAAACAGTGGTGAATGCTGCGGAATCGCCAGTGAAGAAGAAGAAGATTTTGTAGCGTTTAAGAATAGAAAAAAGGCGAAATACGTCGTTTTATTTGATCCATTGGATGGTTCCAGTAATATTGATGTGATTGCACCCGTAGGAACCATTTTTTCTGTGTTTCACAGGGTATCCAAGATAGGAGAGCTGTGTACGTTGGATGATTTCCTGCAAACAGGTGAGCGACAGGTAGCTGCAGGTTATGTAATTTATGGTTCTTCAACGATGTTGGTTTACACTACCGGCGAAGGTGTAAATGGATTTACACTTGATCCGACTATTGGTGAATTCTGTTTGTCTCATCCGGATATAAAAACACCTTCGAGTGCAAAAACGTATTCCGTGAATCAAGGAAATTATAATTCCTTTCCGGAAAATGTAAAGAAGTTTGTTGATTATTGTCAGGATAATACAGATAAGAAGGCATTTTCATTGAGATATATTGGTTCTATGGTTGCTGATTTTCACCGTAACTTATTAAAAGGAGGCATCTTTATGTATCCGGCAACTAAAGATGCTCCAAAAGGAAAATTACGCTTAATGTATGAATGTAATCCGATGGCACTTTTGCAGGAACAGGCTGGAGGAAAGGCTTTGAACGATGAAAAACAGCGTATTCTTGAAATACAACCAACAAAATTGCATCAGCGTACTGCAGTGTATATTGGTTCTAAGAAGATGGTGGATTTGATTGGTGAATAACAATGAACGATGAAAGAAAAGAGTAGATTAGCGTATTCGCTTCGGTAAACTTTTTCTAAACAATTCTACGTCTACTTTTATCTTAATATCCTCATTCCAGTATTGCGTGAAATCTTCGGCTTGTAACTTGCGCTTTTGTCTCACTAAATTTTCATATGAGTTTTTTGTCAGCATTTGCTCTAACCATAGTGCATATTCAAACTCACCGGTTTGTATTTCGTGTTCATTTTCTTTAAGTTGTAAATGCGTTTCTTTCAATAGAACATTCAGGTTCTTGATTCGTTTTTTATCTTGTAATTGTCGAAAAAAATACAATAAAATCTGTTCAATCTTTGTTGGATTTTCTTGCCGGATGGATTTTATTTCTTTTTCCAGAAAATTGTATGAATAGAGTGCGGTATCAATATCTTTTTCATCCAGATGTGCCAGCATTTGCAGTATGGTATAATTTATTTTGTTATAAGAATCTATATTGTTCCAAAATTCCTGAAGCTTGCGCATGCAGTAAAAGAAGTTCTTAAAATCTTTTGCGCCGAGAAATATTTCGGCACAATTCCCGTAAAACTTCCACTTGCTGGTGTTGTCAATTTCTTCCGTCGTTTCTATCCAGTGGATGATATCTTTTGCAATAATTTTCCCTTCATTAAATCGACCGGAAACATTATAAAAAAATGATTGCAGGGAAGCAAGGCTCCATTCTACTTTATATTTAATTTCAGCATCGTTTTGTATAATCTGCAGATATGATTTTTGTATTTTTATCCAGTTTAGTACTTCATCAAAATTGAAAAGATTGATTTCACTCATGCATAAATTATGAATGGCTGAAGGAAGCTGATACGGATTACTGGCATTAATTGCAGGCGTTGATGTATGCAGTTCTATCAGTTTTTTACAGTAAAAGTTCTGTTGCTTTTTCTCGCCGGTATGGTTGTAATAAAATACCAGACTCTCAATAGCATAAATTTTTGCAATCGTGCAGTTGGCGCGTTGCAGCAGCGACTCAATTTCTTTCTTGATGTTGTCGTAAAAAAGTTTGTCCTGTTTGGTCTTTATATAACCGATTCTGTTTTTAGATTCCAGTAACTGCATCACTTTATGTCTTGCAGTTTGTGTATCCGTAAAATTTTGAAACACTGCCGATTTTTCAAGCCAAAGTTTTTCCAAGTCAACATCTGAATATCCATGTAGGCGAGTAGAGACAATAATTTTATTCTGATAAGAAAACAGGAGTGTTAAAAATTCAAAACGCTCATAATCATATGCCATTTTTTTTGCTTTATGCAACTCATTGATAGCCTGCTCAAATAGTGCTTTTTGAATGAGCACCTCAATATTCTGAACTTTTTCTATTAATAAATTATCTACAGAATTTTCTGTTCTGTAATGCTTCAATACTTTTAAGATAAGCTGATATAAATAGTATTTTGTTTCGGCAAAGTGTTTTTGAATATAAGCGTCTTTGATGCTTTGTTTTATTTTTCTTTCATCGTAATCGGTGGCTTTCTCAATTGCGTCATATAATTTCAAGTATTTTTGCTGATTTCGTTCATTTGCAAAATAGATTTTAAAATACCTTTTTTCAGATTTATCTAAAGATTGTATTAATTCATATAAATGATCTTTTTTTGACATAAAACAAGCATATAGAATAGACTAAGTTACTTATTTTTAATAATTTTGATAATCGTAAAAATTAAATGAATAAAAGAGTTACCATTTTTATGATAGTATTGACCCTGTTGCTGGTTGGATATTTATATGCAGCCAATAAGATGGTTATTTATAATCATACAGGAAAAGTGATAGAAAAAATTATAGTTGATTCTGAGTTTCTACATAAAGAATTAGTAAATGTTAAAGTGGACGCAATAATGAGATTTTCATTTTTCTCACCATTTGACAAGACTGTAAAGGTGAAAATTCTGCAACCCGGTCAGATAAGAACTACTACCTTTAAATTAGAAGGTTTTTTCCCTGGTGAACAATACAATCAGGTAGAAATCGATTCAGCATTAGTTATTAGGGCGGGAGCATTGGGATTAGAGTAATACCGTTGAACGGATAATAAATAATACCCCAATCAGTAGCAATAAAAGGAAAACATATTTATTGAATTTCCCTTCAGGAATTTTTTTTCTCAATTGGTTACCACTAATTAAACCAAGTAATAAAAATGGCAATCCGATAAGATAGTAATTTATGACATGTTTATTTAACAAGCCGGCAAAAAACTGACAGACCAAGATAAATAAATCGCTTGGTAAAAAATATCCTTGTAATGTACTTATAAACTGCAAATGCGACCATCCATTCAGCGTACCGAAAATTACAATTGGCGGGCCTCCCGTATTAAATGCACCGCCTAAAACTCCTGCAATGAATCCAAAAATATAAACAAGATTAGGGTGTAGGTGTATTGTCTTATTTTCCTTTTTTAGGAATAAATTATAAATCGATACACCGGTAATAATACAGCCTAAAATAATTTTTGTAATTTGTTCATTTCCGTTTTTCAGAAAATAAATTCCAACAGGAATACCAAAAGCAGAAGCTATAATTAATTTCTTAGCAGATTTCCAGTCTATTTCTTTATAATGTCTGACAAACAGGATAGTAGCCAAAGTGCAACCGTTTAAGGTCATTAAAGGAGTGGCGGTTTTTATTCCTACTAAAACAGAGAGAAGTGGCATAGCAAACAAGGCATCACCAAAACCAAAGGTAGCATATATTAATGCACCGCAGAAAATGATAATGGGTATGATGAATTCAGGTTGCATTATTTGTTGTTGTCAATAGTCAATAGTCTATTGTCTGTTGGCTCTATATATTTATCATCAGCAATTCATCTGCTATTGACTAATAACTGATAATCTTAACTAAAACATTCCTTTCTTTTCACTCTTCTCTTTCTCGTAGGCTTCATCTATATCCAAATCAAAACCATCTGCTGCTTCTGTTGCCAATTCATCGCAACGATTATTTTCTTTATTCGTAGAATGACCTTTCACCCAAACAAAAGAAATATTCTGATATTCGTAAAGTTTTAAAAATTTCTTCCATAAATCTCTATTTTTCTTTGGCAAAATCAGGTTTCATATTCCATTGAAAAACCCAGCCTTTTTCTACTGCTTCTACAACATATTTTGAATCAGAATATATGGTAATTTTTAAGTCCTGCCTTTTCAGAGCTTCCAAACCGGCAATTACAGCCATTAACTCCATACGGTTATTGGTAGTAAGCCTGAATCCTTTTGACAATTCTTTACGATGTCCGTTTGCCAATAAAACAACTCCATAACCACCCGGACCGGGATTACCTCTTGCAGCACCATCAGTATAAATTTCAACCATTGTGGAATTATTATGAGCGAATATAAGTCTATTAGTTTTATTTTCGTGAAGTGACTAAGAAAGAAAAAACAGATTTTATTGTAAAAACTTTAAATAAGTTGTATCCGGATCCACCCATTCCGCTGGATCATAAAGATGCTTATACATTGCTGATAGCCGTTTTATTGTCAGCACAGTGTACGGATGTTCGTGTAAATAAAGTTACTCCTGCTTTATTTAAACTTGCAGATAATCCATTTAAAATGGCAAAAGTTTCAGTAGAAAAAATAAAAGCAATCATCAGACCATGTGGTTTGTCTCCAAGAAAATCACAGGCAATCTCAGATTTATCAAAAATATTAGTAGAAAAATACAATGGAAATGTACCGGATACGTTTACTGACTTAGAAGCATTGCCGGGTGTCGGACATAAGACCGCGAGTGTAGTCATGAGTCAGGCATTTGGATTTCCTGCATTTCCGGTAGATACGCACATACATCGATTGGCGTACCGATGGAATTTAAGTTCAGGAAAAAATGTAGAACAAACGGAAAAAGATTTGAAAAGAATATTTCCCGAAGAATTATGGAACAAATTACATTTACAGATAATATATTATGGTCGTGAGTATTGTACAGCAAGGGCACATGATGTAAATAAATGTATAATTTGTTCAAAAGTAGGCAGAAAAGTAATGGAAAAATAAATTATTTTTATACCTTTATCAGTTAATAATTAAATCTGACCCGATGAAGAAAATCATCTATGCTGTTTTTACTCTGCTTCTATTCTTTTCTGCTTCAACTATTGCAAAAGCCGGAAATGATGCTGAAGGCAGTGGTCATGATGTAGGATTTTCATTCGGTCCAAACTTTGCACTTACTGATTTAGGTGGTGCAAAAAAGATAGGTTCTCCTTTTATCAGAGATATAGATTTTCAGGCTACGAGATATTGCATTTCTGCATTTTACAGATACAACGTGAATAAATGGTTTGCAGTAAGAGCGAACTTGATGTATGGTATGCTGAAAGCAGATGATAAAAATACAGATGGAATTCCTCCGGGTCCGGATGGTCCGACAGATAGCTGGTACAGAGTAAGAAGAAATTTGAATTTTGAAACACATATGTTGGAATTTCAGGCAATGACTGAAATCAATTTAAAAAAATATATTCACGACGAGGCAAGTGGTTCTAAAGAACGTTGGGCACCCTATATTGGTGGTGGCTTAGGCTTCTTTTGGTTTAATTCCTATACCAGACTGGATGGGGATAAAGTAAAGCTGCGCCCATTAGGAACGGAAGGACAAACAATCGGCGTAAAGAAACAGTATAGTAACTTTAATTTTGACTTAATTGCAATGGTTGGGATAAAGTACAACGTAACCGAAAAGTTTTCTATTTCACTAGAAGGGTGGTATCACCAAACGTTTACTGATTATTTAGATGATGTCAGCGGCAATTATCTGAATCCTGAACAAGTTGCAGTTTTAAATGCACAAAATCCAACAGCAGCACTTTTGCAGAATAGAACAAACACAGGGAAATATCCGTCAAACCAATTTAACTTTGTTGAAGGACAATATAACATAAATGGTTCTGTCAGGAGTTCTACAGATGCGTTAGATGAATTAAAATTATCCGGAATAGGTCAGCAACGTGGTGATAAAAAAGATAATGACCAGTTTTTGCATATTCAACTTACTTTTTCTTTCACACTTGGACCTGGTGGTAAAAAATTAGGATTCGGAAGTTGCGGTAAGCGTAATCCTTATCACCATAAATTTACTTGTCCTAAATGGTAATAAATTTCTGAATAAATAATAAAAAAACCTGATTGACACAATCAGGTTTTTTTATTAATGACTATTTCGTTTAGAAGATAAAATTAATTTTACCGGACAAATTAACAAGTGTCATAGGAGCGTAGCCGATAAACTCTCCATCCATATCAATAGATATCTTGCGTTTCTCCATTGACTCAATAACTACCTTATCCATCTGATTATAGAAAACCTGCGGATGAATAAGCTTCTCACATTTTTTTACTGTTCCTAAGTTTTTGAAGTAATCCAACAGCGTTACATCACCTATAATTACAATTTCAAATTTGCCGTCTGTAACAGAAGCATCCGGCGCAATACCCAACCCATTCCCAAAGTACTTTCCGTTGGCTACAACAAAATTTATAGCTTTTCCTTCCCATGAAAAATTATCACCGGTGGCTCTTATTTGTACTTTTTCATAAGTCGCCAATGTGGAAGTAATCGCCCAAAAATAATTAATATCTGGTCCTACCATCGGGATTTTATTTTGCAGTTTTAACACAGCTTCGCCACCCATGCCTACATCAGTAATATTGATAAAGAAACGATGTGAAGGCTCAGCGTCAGATTTAAAAAATGAAACCCAGCCAATGTCAATTAACTGAGAACGCTGTTGGCTTATCAGGTTTTTTAAATAAGATATTTCTTTAGTTACGTGTATAGTTTTAGCAAAATCATTACCGCTGCCGGAAGGCAAAACACCTATTTTAATCCCGGATATCTTTTCCCAGTCATATGCATCCGGAGAATCGCCCAATCCGGATTTGAACGAGTTAATAATGCCGTTGATCCCTTCATTCAGCGTACCATCTCCGCCACAAATAATAATCGTGTCATATCCGCGCGAAACAGCTGTCTCTGCTAATTGTGTGATGTGTCCGGCTTTTTCAGAAATAAATAGTTTAGGTTCCTGTTCTTTGAAAGTAGTTTCAATGCTTTTTTTCAGCTTCTCTAATCCTTTCGCTGTACCATTGATTAAGAATGCAAGTTTCATGTATATTGGTTTAATCTCATTTCCATGAATGCATCAGCTTCCATGAATATCGATACAAATTAACTTCTTTACTAATTTGTTCGCTTGACCAATTTAACTCTTTTGCCATAATTTCGGAAATTGTTTTCACTAAAACTTCATCAAATTGCTGCATTTGATAAGATATAAGTGTTCTGCGTGTCAGCACATCGTCTAATTTTTGTGCATTCTGATGTCTGATAAAAAAGATGATTTCTGCTGTACAATAAGTATACCCTTCAAAATTTTGTGTCAGTAAATCATTCTCCTGCGCAATATTTGCTATTAGTGTTGCGTTCTTGATACCGTATCTGTATTTAAAGTTGTCAATTAAAGTATTTATTTTAATTTCTTCATTATCAGATGATTCAATGGCATGCCTTTCTTCAATTGTTTCAATTACTTTATCTGCCATCGATAAAAAGGATGTTAATTTTCCTCCTGAGATTGTCAGCATATTTTCATTGTTCCACCAAATATGATAATCGCGGGAGCGTTTTGTACTTTTTTTACTTTCATCATTGTCATTTAGCAACGGTCTGATTCCCGCATATACACTTAAAATATCATCCTCGGTAATTTTCTTGTCTTTCAATTGTCCGTTTACGCTTTCTAAAATGTATTTTACTTCGTCTTCGAGAATTACCATTTCATCATTTCCGTCATTATAATCGGTATCTGTAGTACCCACGACACTTAAATTATCATCCCAGGGCATACACCAAATCATTCTCCCATCTCCGTTAGCAGTAGGAAGCAGCATCACACAGTCTTTTGGGAAATGGTCCGCCGATACAATTAAATGAACACCTTTGCTGGGCATCATATATTTTTTGGAATCATTTTCATCATACTTACGCATGGTTTCATCTGTCCATATTCCTGTTGCGCTTATAAAAACTTTTGATTTGATGGTGTATGTTTTATCAGAGATTGTATCCTCACAAGTAATACTTTTTGTTTTGCTTTGTGTTTTTGAAAAGCCCGTCAGTTCAAAATAATTTAATGCAATGGCACCAAGATCAACTGCCTCCTGTATCACTTCGTTGGTTAAACGTGCGTCATTCGTTTTTGCATCATAGTACACAAATCCGCCCACCATCGCATCTGTTCTTAATTGAGGAAAACGTTGCTTTACTTCTTCCAAATCAATTTCGGCATGTTTTGGCATGCTGCTTTCACCTGTCAGATAATCATATCCGGAAAGACCAATGCCTAGTTTGATTTTACTAAGCCTTGATTTATAAATAGGCATGAAAAAAGGTTGCGGTTTTACAAGATGCGGATATTCTTTTAGCAAATGCTCGCGTTCGTGCAGTGCTTCTTTTACTAATTTAATTTGCAAATTCTGCAGATAACGTAACCCGCCGTGAATCATTTTGGCAGAACGGGAACTTGTTCCAAATGCAAAATCATTCTTATCAATAATTAAAGTTTTCCAGCCTTTGCGTGCAGCGGTCAACGCAATACCTGCACCGGTAATACCACCGCCTATCACTACCACGTCAAATAGTTCTGTAGAAGCGCGTTGTATATTGTGCTGACGACTCATTGCTTAACTATATAATTTACCCGGATTCATAATTCCTTTCGGGTCTAGTTTGTTTTTTACAGATTTCAGTACTTCCAGTGCAAGGTTATCTGTATATTTTTTATACCATTTCTGGTGGTCTGCACCTACACTATGATGATGAGAAACTGAAGCACCGTGTTGCATAATTGTATTTGTAACCAAATCTTTTATGTCCTGCCATTGTTCTATTTCCCTTCCTTTCAGCATAGGTGTTATCAGTGTAAAATACATACATGCCGCATTTGGATATATATGAGAAACATGTGCCAGAAAAATACCCTTATTCTTATTAAACGCAGCACATTTATTTAATTCTTTGGATAAATTTTGATGTAATTTATTTACATCTTTCCAATGTACCAGCGTTTCCATCGTGTCGATATAAATGGAATGTTCCACCAATGTATCGCGGAGGTATGGCAATTTAAAACGATTCTCAGCCCATTTGTCGCCGATAGTAGTAGGGGCAAGCATTCCTTTGAATTTATCTACTAAATCTTTCGCATAAATTACCTGAGAAGAAACACTGATTTCACCCTGCGGAAAACGCATAATCAGCACACAAGGCTCACTTAAGTTTTTCCATTGCAGAATAAGTTTTTGTGCTTCTTTTTTCAAATCGTTCATTAAGCCGGGGTGTTCTTCCGAAGAAGACATCTTGGAAAACAGATTGGTTTCATTGGCATCTGACAACCGCACTACTGATGGTTTCACACCGGCTTGTGCCAATGCTTTTAAATAATTAGTTCCATGCTGAAAACTTGGAAACAAACCAACTATCCACCGATAATTCTTCGGCAGTTTTTTTATTTTGACAGTCAACTCAGTAACAACCCCAAGCGTACCTTCACTGCCGGTAAAGAATGGCAATACATTAATGCCCGAAGCATCATGTGTGAACGGATTACTTTCCAGCGTACCAACAGGCGTGGCAACTTTTATATGTTCTACCAAGTCTTCTATTTTTCCGTAGTAAGTAGATTCTTGTCCTGCGCCACGTGTCACCAGCCATCCGCCTAAGGTAGAGTATTCAAACGACTGCGGAAAATGACCTAACGTATATCCTTTTGCAGTTAATATTCGTTCCAGTTCCGGACCGAGAATACCTGCTTCAAAAGTTGCTGTCAGGTGTTCTTCAACAATATTGATTAAACGTTTATAGTTTCGTAAATCAAGGGTGCATTTTATTTCCGTTTTGCCGGAAAGATTATCCATTGATAATGCACCCACTACATTGGTTCCGCCTCCAAAAGGAATGATATAAACGTTGTTGGCACTTGCCTGTGTTAAAATATACTGTATTTCTTCGTGTGTGGTTGGCGAGATAACTACATCCGGTGAAACAAACCCGCCGCCGTTAAAAATGCGTACTACATCGTAATAACTTTTTCCAAGCGATACAAATAATCTGTCTGAATCACTGAAAGAAATTTTCTTAGGATAAATGGACGCAAAAATATCTTTGATTTGTTCTTTCTTTTTTTCAGAAAGCTGGGGTAGGTTAAATTTCTTGGGTGGGAAAAAGTCTTCACGCAGGTGTGTTTTCCAACGTTCCTCCACCATTGTTTTTAACTTCGGATAATCGTTGATATGTTTTATTTCTTTCGGGTCACCCCATTTCCACCAGTCGCGATGCATACTACTATTTTGGTGTAATTTACGGTATTACGAGATATTCTAAAATCAAAAAATTATTAAATAAGTTTCATGCTGATTAAATTATAATACATATAAACTAAAAAGAAGATTGTACTTCTTTTTCTTACTAAATCATTAATACCCGATTTCATTTTTACATTTGCAGATAAACTCGTATCTTTGCACCTCAAAATCGGTAAAAACAAGTGGTAATTCCAGACATACGATTAATTTCCGGCAGATGCACACAGTATCTTTCCAATAAGATTGCGGAAAGCTATGGCCAGGATTTAACACCTGTGGAGGTGATGCAGTTCAGCGATGGAGAGTTTGAGCCTGTTATTACCGAGAGTATCCGTGGTTCATACGTATTTTGTATGCAAAGCACTTTTGCGCCTGCAGACAACTTAATGGAATTATTATTACTGTTAGATGCATCCAAAAGGGCATCAGCAGGTTATGTGGTGGCTGTTATTCCGTATTTTGGGCTGGCTCGCCAGGATAGAAAAGATAAACCACGCGTGGCAATAGGTGCTAAGTTAGTTGCCAATATGTTGGTTGCAGCAGGCGCACAGCGTATAATGACTATGGATTTGCATTCAGCTCAGATTCAGGGATTTTTTGATATCCCTGTTGACCATCTGGAAGCCAATGCCATTTTTGTTCCATATCTGAAAGAATTAAATTTAGATGAATTAGTCTTTGCTTCTCCTGATGTTGGCGGAATCAAAAGAGCAAGAAACTACGCTCGCCAGTTCGATGCCGAATTGGTGATATGTGATAAACACAGAGCAAAATTCAATGAAATTGAATCTATGCGCTTGATAGGAGATGTAACTGGGAAAAACGTAATTTTAGTAGATGACCTGATAGATACAGGCGGTACTTTATGCGCGGCAGCAAATCTTATTATGGAAAAAGGCGCAAAGAGCGTTCGTGCGTTAATTACACACCCAGTTTTATCAGGCAAAGCATATGAGAAGATTGAAGAATCTTCATTGACTGAATTAGTAGTATGCGATACTATTCCTTTAAAACAACAAAGTTCTAAAATAAAAGTGCTGTCCGTGGCTTCCTTGTTTGCAAGAGCCATCAGAAATGCACACGAGTTTAAATCAATTAATTCATTATTCATTCAAAAAAAGTAAATTTTTATGCAAACCATTACCATTAGCGGAAAAGCAAGAACAAACGTGGGAAAAGTAGCCACTAAAGCAGACAGAGCTGCAGGCAATATTCCATGCGTGATGTATGCGGGAAACGAGGTGGTACACTTCACATCAACTATATCAGAGTTGAGAGGGATTCTGTACACACCCAAATTTTTTAAAGCGCTCATTAACATTGACGGAACAGTTCATGAGGCATTGTTGAAAGATGTACAGGCACATCCTATCACAGAAGAAATCCGTCACGTAGATTTTCATAAATTAGTGCCGGGAGTTCCTGTAACTGTTGAAATTCCAATTAAAGTAGTTGGACAGTCTCCGGGTGTTAAAGAAGGTGGTAAATTATTAGTGAAGGTTAGAAAAGTTAGAGTAAAATCTACACCTGAAAACCTGAAAGATACTATCGAAGTGGATATCACACCATTAAAACTAGGACAATCTTTTAAAGTAAGAGATATTAAAGAAGAAGGATTTGAAGTGTTAAATTCACCATCTATCCCTTTAGTTTCAGTAGAGATTACAAGAGCGTTGAAATCTGCGGCAACAGATGCTGCAAAAGCAGAAACTGCTGCAAAAAAGAAATAATAAGATCTTTTTTAATATATAGAAAGACCGGAGTAATTATTTCGGTCTTTTTTTGTTTAAAAGTGGGCTGATTGTGACTAATTAATTATAATAATTATCGCTACATCCGTATCTTTGTATATTATTTCGTAAACAATTAAATCAAATAAAATAACTGTTCAGATTTTCCTTTTGGAAACTTAAGAAGAGGATATTTTTATAAAAATCAATTAATACAAATGAACTATTTTCTCTCGTTAGTTTTCAGCATGATTATGCTGAATTCATTTGCTGCAACATCCTTATGGCAAAAAGTATCCGGAAGAAATCTGACAATTGAAGGGGAACGTAAGATTATCCCTCAAATTGCTTCTTTAGTGCAGTTGAATGATGCCGATTTCAGGTTATTTCAAAAAACTATTCCTGCTGAAGGAAGTACAATACCTGTGCAGTTAATATTACCAACACCTGATGGTGGTGAAATGAAATTCAACGTGTTTGAAAGTACATGTATGGAAAAAGCATTGGCAGAGAAATATCCTATGATAAAAACATATCAGGCTATATGTGTTGACAATCCTTTTATAACTGCCAAACTTGACTATACGGAATTTGGTTTCCATGCTATGGTATTTGGTGTTGATGGTATCTATTTTATAGATCCATATAGCAATGTAAATACCGGCTACTATAATTGTTATTTTAAGAAAGATTATACAAGAGCAGATAATAATTATTCTGTTTGTGAAGTAGGAGATCAGATACCCGGTTCTCAAAACAGACTTATTCAACAGGACAATCAGGGAAACAGTGTTACAGATGGAGTTAGAAGAACATTTCGTTTGGCACTGGCCTGTACCATTGAATATTCAAATGCAGTAGCCGCTCCAACGGTAACAAAACCACGCGTTTTGAGTGCTATGGTTACTTCCATGAACAGGGTAAATGGTGTATATGAGAAAGATTTATCTATACACATGAATTTAGTGGCCAAAAATGATACGCTTATTTTTATAGGAAGTGATAATTATTCGAATAACAATGGAGGAGCGATGCTTGGAGAAAACCAAACGGTATGTAATGCTAGAATCGGATCGGCGAATTATGATATCGGGCATGTGTTCAGTACCGGTGGAGGAGGTGTCGCTTTTTTAGGTTGTGTTTGTAATGCAAATAATAAGGCAAGAGGAGTTACCGGTTCAAGTAATCCTGTAGGAGATGCTTTCGACATAGATTATGTAGCGCATGAAATGGGGCACCAGTTCGGAGCTAATCATACCTTCAATGCTAATTCCGGTTCATGCTCCGGTAATGGAAACTCTTCTACTGCCTACGAGCCAGGTAGTGGTGTTACGATTATGGCTTATGCCGGAATTTGTGGAGTAAATGATATTGCGGCGCACTCAATTGATATTTTTCACAGAGCAAGTATTATTGAAATATTTAATTATATAAGCGGAACTTCATGTGCTGTAATTACCAATTCGGGGAATACACCACCTACGGTTACGAATTATACCGCTACTTATTCTATTCCTTATAAAACAAGTTTCGAATTTACTGCTTCCGCTACAGATCCAAATGGCCATGCTGTTAATTATTGCTGGGAAGAATGGGATATTGGGCCAGCAGGAAATTGGGATGCAGCCAATAACACAACGGCACCTATCTTCCGCTCATTTGTTCCAACTGCTTCCGGTACGCGCGTTTTTCCGAGATGGGATAGTTTAATCAGAAATGTGATAAAGTACAAAGGGGAAATACTGCCTGAAACTACACGTGATGTAAAATTCAGATGCACCGTAAGAGATATTGACGCAAATGGATATGGTGCATATAATGCTCCTGATAATAACTTGACAATTAAGTCTGTAACAACAGCAACATTATTCAGGGTAACAAGTCAGGCGACAGCCACAACAATTACAGGTAATACAAATCAGACGGTTACATGGAATGTTGCGGGTACAACAGCATCACCCATTTCCTGTGCGAATGTAGATATTTATTTATCACTGGATAGCGCCCGAACGTTTCCATACTTATTAGCATCTGCTACGGCGAATGACGGTACAGAAAGTGTATTGATTCCAAATGTTGCTACTAATAATGCATCTGCACGTATTAAGGTGAAAGGAAATGGAAATGTATTTTTTGATTTGAATGACGGCTGGATAAAAATTAATCCGGGCACGCCTCCTTTTGCTGCAGCTTTTACTTCAAGTAACACAAGTATTTGTCAGGGAACAAGTATTACATTCACCAATACTTCCACAGGTAGTCCTGATTCGGTAAGATGGACAATAAACGGTGGAACGCCTTCCACTTCCACTTCTCTTACAACAATTTTATCTACTTTTAATAATAGTGGAACGTATACAGTTAGTTTAACTGCTTATAAGGCAGGCGTTGCGAGTACACCTTTTTCCACTAACATAACAGTAAATCCTAAAACCACTTCTTCGATCACTCAAACAATATGTGAGGGGCAGAGTGTAACAGTAGGCGGACAAACGTTTACAACCACACAAGTAAACAAAGTAATTATATTGCCGAATGCCAATAGTAAAGGTTGTGATTCAACGATAACTTTGAACTTAACTGTAAATCCGAAAACAACTTCATCTATCACTCAAACAATATGCGAAGGACAAAGTGTAACAGTAGGAGGACAAACGTTTACCACCACACAAGTAAATAAAGTAATAGTACTGGCAAATGCCAACAGTAACGGTTGTGATTCTA
>JAXLTZ010000027.1:0-27586 GCA_046329785.1 Chitinophagales bacterium | reverse complement strand
AAACAATTGATGCATCCTTGCCAGCAGGTACAGTGATGACATCGGATATTTCCGTCATAAACTGTATTGGAATCGAGTTTTATCAGGAAGTGAACGGAAACTATTACAAGTTTTCTTCTGGTAACTGTTTGGTCATTGATAACGTTTACTAAGATGAGAGTTTCAACTGCAATTTTCCGAAGAGCCAAAAGGGATGGTCGTAATCCATCCACCGGCGCAAGGTCTATGAGCTTTGAAGAACGTAGAAAAATCGCCGAGGAACGAAGAAGGAAGTTAAAGAATGAAAAAATGGGTGATTAAAGTTAGTAGCCAAAGGCGTGCAAAGCGTCAAGGGCGAAACCCTTCTACGGGTACATAGTTAGGTTTTGTGAAGTATGGTTTTGAATCCTGCATGAGAGTGCAGGATTTTTTATTTTCTGTCCGATTTATATATAAAGTCGAAATAAGGTGCAAATATGTATGACTTATGTACGGCTTATGTATGTCTTACCTATCCTTAAAGAAAGGACCTTTTATAAAAAATGGCTCTCCTGGCTTGTCTGATAAGCTGCAGGTTCTTTTCATAAAGATTTTCTAATTCCTCAAATTTTTTTGCCTGCTGGATGGCAGCTTGAAAATCTGCTTTGTTTTGATTGGATTTAAGCAAGGATTTTGATAGGCACTCTCTTATATCATCTATTGTGATAAATTGGATTACAGAGCCTTTCAGATAATAGTGGAAGGCTTTAGAATACCAGAGGGCAAAGCAAAGCCAGTACAGCTGCTCCTTCTCTTCTTCACTTCCGGCAATACATACGAAGCAATTCGGGCAGGATGTTTTCATAGGTTTTCCGCTGTTCATTCCTTTATTGAGGATGAAGAAAAAATGACCTTCGTAGTTGAAGTTTTTGTTAAATGTTTTGAGTTGTACGGTACGCATAGTATGAGCATTAATTTTTGTGCT
Organism: Chitinophagales bacterium; assembly: GCA_046329785.1. Classification (GTDB taxonomy): domain Bacteria; phylum Bacteroidota; class Bacteroidia; order Chitinophagales; family JADIYW01; genus JADJSS01. The sequence continues at coordinate 26,643 of JAXLTZ010000027.1, read as the reverse complement.
CGCTGCGCTTCGCGCATCACCCATAAACCCAAAAGAAAACAAGAAAAAAAACGGCAAAAAAAAAGAAAAAAGAAAGCCTTTTTTCTGGGGGCGCGGCATGGGCTGTCAAGGTTTTTTGGAAAAAAATACTACCTCACAGACACTGTTTGAGTTTATTTTAAAAAGGTGAATGAGGTGGAGATTTTTTTTCAAAAATGCATTTTAACCTTGCAGACCATGAGCGTTGGCTTTAGTAAGCCCCCTATATTTGCTTTCTTTTTTATTTTTTGGGTATATGGATAATGCCTATAAAAAAATCAGCCGGCTGGACTATGCAGAATGATTGGGATATGCACACCGGGGCAAGGGTGCGAAGCACTCTTGCTTTTCGAGCTGAGGTGGCTGATGGAATGAAGATGCAATGGAGTGTAGGGTTCGGGAGCGGATGAAAGTAGCGAACGCCCGGAACGGAATGCATCGGAATGGAAGAAGCGACCGCAAGCATATTTGGTTTCCTTTTACGGAATGCTTGGGATATGTAGTAAGGGGCAAGTGTGTGACTGAATGGAATGAACAAAATAACAGGGTGCTTTAAGTGGATTAAGCAGATGCATTTTAGCTATGGCATTATTTTGTAATTTTTTTCACACAAAATAATAAGCGTGGGTATGCATCTGCCAATACATGCAAAGCAATAGAATAGCTTTTGTGAAATGGAATGAAGAAACACTCTTGCTTAAGGTGCTGAGGTGGCTGATGGAATGTAGCTTCAGCGGAATGTAAGAAGCGACCGCAAGGCACGCAAGAATGTAGGCTTTCAGCATTTATAAAAACACCTATAAACAACTACATCATTTTTTATGAATGCTGACTGTGGTGGCGGCTACTTAACATAGTGTGCTTATGTGACAGCCATTATACGGCATGTAAATGAGCCTGGCATGGCTGTGCGCAGCGTACACATAAGAGCACATTATGTATAAGTAGCTTCAGACCATTTTAATTGGCGTGATTTTTTGTTTGCGGATTGGCATGGCGCTTTGCTTAGTTCATTTAATCAGATATGATAATAAATGCAGCAAGATTCTTCACTACGTTCAGAATGACAAAAGGAGAGCAATGTGCCATATTGGGTGGGTACAAAAAGCATGACAATAAAAATGGGCTGCGACACCACAGATGCAGTATAGTTTGGCTTTAGCTTGGCTTACTGCATAAGCCTACATATTATAAGCAAGGCAATGTATAAAAAAGCAATACGCACATTGTTTTTTAAAGATATATGTAATTTTTTTTACACTAATGTATTATTTTAACAAATTTTTTCGTAAAATTGTTAAACAACAATAAAACTATAAACTATGAATTACAAAACAGTGCCATTTACGGCAAAAATATCACAAAGCGATACAACACAAATGGTTGCTCAACAATTAGAGAATCTAATACAAGATTATGCTAAACAAGGTTGGGAATATGTATCATTTGAAAATGTGGAAACACAGGTAGCACCTGTTGCAGGATGTTTTGGGCTAGGAGTTGCTAAACCAGGTTATACCACAAGTTTTAAGGTTGTTGTTTTCAAACAAGCATGAAATATATACTATTAGTATTTATTCAATTGTATTGGAAGCTAATACCTCAATCAAAACGAAAAGTATGTTTATTCAGGGAAAATTGCTCAAGTCATATTTATAGAATTACAAATGAAAATGGATTTATTAAAGGTATGATAGCTTTGAGATTAAGAGTAATAAAATGTAGACCTCAGTATGAATTGTATAAAGTTCACAATACATTTATATTAAGGTTGCAGGATGGGAGTGTGATAAATGAAAATGAAATTTCACAATTTCTTTTACCTCCACATAATTATAACTATAAAATAGAAAATTAAAATAACACAATTATGAATTTAGACACCTTAAAAAAATCAATATTGGACGATGGTACAATAGATGAAAATGAAGTAGCTCAGATCAGAGAGTTTATTTTTAAAGATGGTGAGATTGATAAACAGGAAGCCGACTTTATTTTCGATTTAAATACTGCCTGCTCAGATTCTGATAATGCTCCATCATGGCAGCCTCTTTATATTGAAGCTATCAGTAGCTTTTTATTGGATGATGCAAATTCACCTAATGTAATTGATGAAGAGGAAGCTAAATGGTTAATCTCAAAAATAGGTGAAGATGGACAGGTAGATAATAATGAAAAGGCATTATTAGTACACCTTAAAGATAAAGCACAGTCAATGCCAGCTTCCTTATCAGAGTATATTAATAAGTATGCATAAACTTAAATATTTATTGGTTGTTTTTGTCGTTTTACTCATGAACGCCTGTACTTCAATACAGAAAAAATCGTTTATAAGTAGTTTCGATACATTTATATCAGACGTTGAAACAAACTATAAAACTTATAAAGAAAAAGATTGGGAAGAAGCGGACTTGATATATAAAAATTTAATTGATGTTGATTATGTGAAATACCAGACTACACTAACAGATGCTGAAAATTCACACGTTAATACATTGATTGGAAAATACCAAGCACTCAAATTAAAATCAAATTTGATGGGTATAAAAAATCAATTACAAAATGTTATAGAACAAGGAACTACAATTGTTAACGAGATTGTATCAGATACAACACTATTCAATGAATAATAAAAAGCATAGAATTATGAAAAATAACAAATCTATCATTTTTAGTATTACAGCATTTTTTTTATTTTTTGCATGTAAAAATGATACTAGCGACCCGTTTGCAGATTTTAATCCTTATGATTCAGATTTAGGAAAAAGAATTGAAGCATACCAAGATGCAAAATTTCCTAATCTTGCAAATTCAAAAACAGGCAATCCAGCTTTGTATATCGATTTTTCAACTGGTATTTTTCAAGCATTTAAAAATCCTATCAATAGTAGCTTGTTAAAATCAGTATATGGAAATTTATCTGGAGAATTAGATGTTTTTGAACTTAATTATGATTCTATCAGAAAAATACCAAGTAGCAATCCAGATTTAGTTGGTAGAATGGTAGTTGATAATAATTCTTATCATGGTATATATGCACCAATAAAAGATGCTGTGACACAAATTGTTTCTAAGAATAATGATGCATTACTTGTTACTGATTTTGAAGAATATTATCCTGCTTCTTCAGGAAGAAGTGAAATTATAGACATACCATATTTAAAAGAATCGTTTATTAAATGGTTGTCAAAAGGTAATTCTATTCGTTTTTATATTTCAAATTACAATGAAAATGGTGTTGCAAAAAAATTGTACTTTACTGTTTTTAATTGCGGCAATTTGTCGGAATCTGGAATGATTTCTAAAGTTGAAAACTCTTTAGGTTCTTTGCCGCATTTTGATTTATCTAATAAATCATATAATCTATCTCAAGAATATGGCGGTGAAAAAAAAGGTGGTATATATTATGATAATTCTGTGCAAGATGAAAATGCTAAAAATGTTTTAGAACTAAATAAAGAGAGTTATATAAATGGTCTGAAAAATAATAACAATTTTGAATTTTATCAATTCAATTTAGATTGGGCGCACATTGAAAAGGCTAAAAGCCAAATGAAAATTGATGACTTTTTTAGAAAATTATTTATTGATTTAAGTAATGAAGATTCATATTCTTTGGGTGATTTAGTTGTTAAAGTGTATGATGTAACAGATGATTTTGAATATTTTGCCAAATGTAATGAAGCAAATGACTCAAAAAATATACCAGATACAGAAAAAGGTAAAGACGGTGAAAATAAATTTAAAGATTCAGAAACTAATCCAATAGCACTTTCCTGTTATGATACAAAAGGTAAAATATTAGACGAATGGATTTATAAAAATGATAAAGTATCTAAAGAATTACCTGAAGTTTTTACATTCAATAAAAAGTTGTTTGAAAATAATAAAACAGATAATAATAAAAAAGTTGAACTAGCAGTTTCTTTTGACACTAAATTTAATTTAAACAATATTGAAAATCCACAAGGATTAATTAGAGTTGATATAGTAATAAATAACTCTAATCCAAGTACACCAAGTGATGAATTATTTAAATGGCAATCTACGACTAAAAAAGGAAGTCAAAATGTTGCATTGTTTGAATCTATAAAAAATACATTACTAGATGATAAAGTTAAACCGACAAACAAAGTAATCTATTCATACTATATAAAAACAAATAATAATAAATAAATTAAACATGACAACAGCTTACATTATTTCAGTCGTTACGGCATTAGTATTTCTATTGCTATCAGCATTTATTGCAAATGCTATCAAATTTGAAGGTGGGAGCAATCCCAAAGACCCTGGTAAAAGAAAAATGTGGTTTTGGATATTAGCTGTTTTGAATCCAGCAGTCATTTTTCTTTTGGGTTATTTTGTATTTATGCCCAAAGGTGCAGGCCTCATGGCTAAAGAAGACTTTATTCATGCTCTAAGTATAGGAACAGGTATCGGTTTTGTTTTATACTTAATTATTGGGTTTGCTTTAAGTAAAATATTTAAAAATGGCAAATTAGGTCATTGGTTTTAATTCCTAAATAATATTATAATGGACAAATTATTTGTAATAGCAATCGGTGGAACTGGAATGCGTTGTTTAGAATCTTTTACGCATCTATGTGCCATTGGTATGTTTGATAATCAAGAAATAGAGCTACTCACCTTGGATACAGACCAGACTAATGGAAATAAAGGAAAAGTGGAAGAATTAATTCGTTTATACACACGTATTAAAACTTCAGGTACAACAGATGGCGGAACACCAAATGCAAATACTTTCTTTTCTGCAAAATTAAATTTACACAGATATTATACTAACTATTCAGGAACAGGAAGAGAGAACTATAAAAATATTACCAAAATTTCGACAGGTTCTCCTGAACAACAAAAAGCTAATAAATTAATTTCCGACTTGTTTTTAGATAACAATTCTGTACAAGAATTTAATTTAGCGCACGGTTATAGAGCACAAACTCATTTGGGTTCAATGTTAATGTATCATGGAATTGTAGAAGCTGCACGTAATATTGCTAAAGGAGCTGATGTACAACCACAGGAAAGAGAATTAGAGACATTTATATCTAAATTAGAAAAAGCTGGTGCAAATGCAAGAGTATTTATTTTTGGATCAGTCTTTGGTGGAACAGGTGCATCTTCCATTCCTGTAATACCTAAGGCACTTCAAGATTTTGTAAAAATACGTTCAGGAGGTACATCAAGTATTGATTTTACAAAAGCAAAATTCGGTTCAACTCTTTTAACTGAATATTTTACCTTTAAAAAACCTGATGATAAACAAAAATCAGTAAAAGAAGATAGTGTTATTGCTGATTCTTCTTTCTTTCCACTAAATAGTCAAGCTGCTTTACAATTTTATCAAAGTGACCCAACTGTACAAAAATGTTACAAGATATTGTATCATATTGGATGGCCTATAGAAAGTAAAAAAGTAGATGAAGAAAATTCAGGTCATAAAACAATTACAGGTGGTGCTAATCAAAAAAATCCTTGTCATATTACAGAGCTATTATGTGCATGTGCAGCGTATGATTTTTTTACCAGAAAAGATGGATTTGATAATGCAAAGGCAGAATACTTATATAAAGCAGTAGAGTTTAAAAATAATTCTTTTAGTTTTTCTTTTAATGATTTCGTAGGAAACGTAAATAAAGCAGGTGAAACCTTTGCAAATAGGTTAGGTGCATTTTTTTCCTTGGCTCATATTTCCCTTACAGTTAATGGAGCTGCTACAGGTGATTCAGGTATAAAAGGATTTATTACAAGATGCGAAAAACAAAAACTAACTCAATATAGTACAATTACAGATGATGAATGTATTGATATAAATGATTATTTTAAAATGTTTGCATATACTTTTGATAATGGAAGATTTGTGCCGGGATGGTTGTACCAAATTAGAAATACTGTTGCACCTGGTACCTTTTTATTTGATAGCAAAGCTTTTCCAGATACACAGGTAGAACTTAAAAAATTGGATGTTGGTACTATATTTATTGATGACAAATATCATTGGGCAAAAGGAGGATTGTTATCAAACAGATATGATAATTTCGTAGATAAACTAATTGAAAGTGGACCAAAAGATGAGCAAAAAGTAAATAATACAAAAGAAAAATTCTTAGCACATATTTATAATGCAATTACTGTTTCTCAAAACTTTAATTTAAACTAATAGGCAATAATGGCAGATAATAAAATAAAGGCATTAGCCATAAAGGTAAACTCTAAAACAGAGCCACAGGGAGTTGAATATGCTTGGGATAAAATTCCACAACTTGAGGTTTTTACTAAAAACATAATTATACCTGAAATAGCAGTTGATAAAGATGGAAATACATCTGTAGATATAGGCTCAATTGTATCAGGAATGCCTACAGTCTATGCAAGAGCAAATCTATTTAGAAATGCATTAGATACCATTACTGATAAGGATGCGGATGCTTCAGGGTTAATGCTTTTCTACAAATCTTTGATTAGCGAATGGAAAGGTTTTATTAGCTGTATTGCTTTAAATTATAAAGATATTGAAATTAACAGAGTTCAATTATCTTATTCAGATGGCAAAAAACTAATGGAGACTTCCAATATTTATGAACCTATCGGTGCTTTTGGAAATGTGCTTTTTGAAAGACAACCATTATGGTGTGATCAGTCTTTGTCAAACAATGATGATAAGATACCTTTTATTGATGTTATTTCTTTTAAGGGAAATGTTATTGGCGGAACATCACCTGACTGTTTTTTATTCACATCTGTATCTTACAGAGTTAATGACAAGTATCCATTTGTAAATATAAAGAATGGTAAGTTTATAGATCCCTTACAATCTGAATTAAAACCAGAAGAACTATTCAAATTATATGGTTACGCAAATCATATCCTGAATAATATTAACAAATTCCAAAATAATTTTGATGGATTAGATGATTTATTAAAACCGAATTACAGTAATATTTATGGATGCATCCAAAACTGGATGACAGATATGGTTAAATACCAACAATCAAAAGGCTATCCTAAGTTAGATAATCAAACACCACCAGAAGTTGGGACATTATTTAAATATCCTTTTAGCATCTTATTCAACTACTCTACTGTATTGTGTGGCTCAGAAGGGATTATATCTAATGACACAAATTTAGAATCTTGTCTTCCTTTCGACCCCAAGGACTTATTATTACCGGATTCAACTGAAATCGCTCAAATAGATTTTGGAAAAGAAGGAGCAGAAACAAAGAATTATTTAAAAACTAAACCAATCTTATTACTTGAAGCAGAAACTAAAGGGCAGTCGAATAATTATGCATATTTTACATTACCATTAACACCATTAGCCTTAAACGTATTCGGTGCTAATCTTTCAGCTTTGGTAGGGTTGGATGAATCTTCTAATGTAAAATCTAGAATCTCTGCTATTTACGATCCTAATGATAAAGATGGGGAAAAACTAATTGTACAACTAAAATTATTTACACAAACTGGAAATGAAATAACTAAACAAGTTGTATATAAAGTAACCAGAGATTCAATTATTGGACAAGATATTTTGATGTGGCCAAATTTTATTTCTAAGCAATGGGATAGATATTTTTTATTTTCTGAAATACCGCATAATGATGCTAAGTTCCAAGCTACACCATTTGTAGGTGATGTAAATGATGATTACTTTAGAATTGTTTTAGATGAAAAAGGTGTACCATTATATTTAGCAAACAAAGGAAAAGCAGCAGTTATTGATGAAAAAAAATATGGTAATATTAAATCACAGCTACACATTACTTCAAATAATGCAGTTGCAGATAATAAGTATAAATATGAAATTTATGAGAGCAACCAACCTTTTAAAGGAATAAAATTTTCACTTGCCGGTGTTGATTGTGGATTCGGTATTATACGATACGATGGTACAGGTTCTAATAAAAGTTTGCCAACAAATATGCTTAAAAATCCGGTAACAGATTTAGCACCGGCATATCTTGGTGTTGATTTTGGAAGTACAAATTCTTCGATAGCTTACTTTTCAGGTAGCAAGAATGAAGTTTGTAAAAATTTAATATTAAAAAATAGAAGAGTTTCATTGCTATCTAATGATTCTAAAAATAATGATGAACGACCTGCTGTAGAAGATGAAATTTTCTTTTTTCAAAATGACGAAATCGTAACGAACTCTATTAAGTCAGTTTTAACAATACATGACCCAAGAAGATTAGTAAACGATAACAATATATCTAATAATTCAATAGCTGCCCAAGCAGTTAAAGGTGGTTTTCCTTGTTTTGAAAAAAATCTACCAATTGAAAATGCCTTAAACAATAGATATATATTAGGTTATAATAGAGTAGGAAAAGCCGAATTAGTTTATAACATGAAATGGTCTACTCAAAGTATTGATAAAAGCTACAAAACAGCCTATTTAAGTTCATTACTACTACATGTGTATGCACAACTATTTATAGAGGGACATGAGCCACATACATTAAAATGGTCGTATCCATCTTCAATGGGAAAAGGATTACTAAGCGAATATCGTTCTATTTGGGATTCTCTTAAAGAAATAACACCAATAGTTAGTAATGTATCTTTAATAACTTACCCACCATCTGACCTTTCAGATATTGGAGATACTTCAACAGGTGGTACTTGGGATAATGCTGATAGTAATGCAGGCTGGGGTGGTGCAGACACAATAAAAAAAGAAGATACTGGATGGGGAAATGCTGGAAGTAATGATAGTGGCTGGGGTGCAGCAGCAACACCAACACCAGATTCAGCAGGTTGGGGTAACAATGATTCAAAGAAGAGCAAAAAAGTAGTTGATATTTCAACAGAAACAGGACCAATAAGATTTGATTTTAAACAACTTGGTAATGAAGAATCTTTAACTGAGGCATGTGCTGTAGCTAATTATTTGGTTAATTCAGGATATTCTGTTAGACCTGGAGAATTAGTGCTTTGTTTTGATATTGGTGGCAGTACCACTGATATAACTGCATTATGCCAAATGGAAGGTGGCAAGGCTATGATTAAGCAAAATTCAATTCGTTTTGCTGCTCAACGAGTTGCTCAGGCTACAAAATATTCACCAAATTTTAAGTCTGTTTTATTGAAAATGTGTGAAAGGAAAAATATTTCCATTCAAGGCTTAAATAAGGGAGAGAATAAATTTTCTGAAAATACAGCACCCTATTATTTTGAACAAGTTGTCGATAGATTAGAGGGTACAGATTTCGATACTTTTTATTTATTGATTGCTGCAGAGTGTAAAGAAATGATGAGTGTTAATTTATACGTGACTGGACTAATTATGTATTACGCAGGTCAATTAGCATATAAATTAAGAACTGAAATAGTAAAATCAGAAGATGCACCACCAGCTGTAAAAGCATTAGCACCCAAAATAAATATAGCTTTCGCTGGCAAGGGTGCAAGAATTTTTGATTGGTTTAATGCTGTAAATCCAAAAGCTGCTAATGATTATTATACTCAAATGTTTATTAGAGGAATTGGCGGTGAAGATGTTGCCAAACGAACTATAACACCAGTAAATTTTCCTTCTCAAATAATAAATATTAATACTCAGAAAAAGGATAATAATGCTGATGTTAAATATGAGGTTTCAAAAGGATTAGCTATCCCAACTCATATTACTCCAATTCTTGTTCCTAAAAACAAAGAAGCAATTGAAATATTAGGTGAGGAATATTTTTGTGTAATAACACCTTCTGGTGAAATGAAATATCTACATTATGGTAATTCAATTACACCAGAAATGATGGAGTATATAGGCGATTATTTTATAAGTTCACCACAACAGGGACAACAACCATGTCCAAAGTTTATGGACTTTGCAGATTTGTTTTTTAAAGTTTCTTCATCTATGTTTGGATTAAAAATGAGTCCTTCAGATTTTATGACTGGTTTTCAAGATATGAATATTGAAAGCTATATTAAAGAGGATCCAGATTTCATTGAAGCTCAGAAAAGAAAAATGGAAGAGCAAAAGAAATTTGATTATGTAGCACCAATAATAATATTGGAAGGAATGAAATTTTTTGAGAAACATTTATTAAAAGGTATTCAAAAAGTATAGAATTAAATGAATTTTTGTGTTCTAGTAAAAATATCAAAGCGCATGGTTTCTTTCTGGTATCAATCAGATGGTAGTCCATATGCACCATTAGTAATTAAGGAATCTAATGAAGTCCCTTTGTATTTTTATGTAAATGGTAATGATTTTATTTTTGGCAATTCTGCAAGAGACAGATTTTACTCAAATGACCCCAATGCATATGGTAACTATTTTGAAATTGTAAAAGATCCAAGTAAACACTTTACTATTTATGGTAATAAGAAACCAGTAAAACAACTCTTTTATTATGGGATAGAACAATATTTATCTCATTTTATTAATGCCGTATTATACAAAAGTGAATCAATTGAGTCGTATCGACAACATTTCCCGTTAAGGTTTGTATTTGAGACTGATATAGAAGAAAAAGAGAAATCTTTAATAATTACTTTATTTACTGAAGCCGGATATGACAATGTAGAAAGTATTGACTATAATAATTCATTATTTGAGGTATTACTACAGAACGGTAAATTAAATAAGAATAAAGCGGTTTTAATACTTAATGGCATAGATAATAACTTGTATCTTGAATTATATAAAGACATAACTACTGAACCAATTGGTTTCTCTAAATTAGATGGTCAAGGTGCTGATCCTAGAGTTAAAATATTGGCAGATATGATCATTGAATATATTTCTGCTCAAAATCCATACTTAATAATAAATAAGGAATCGGAAATTGGTAATATATTACCAGTGACAGCAAGTTTACTGGAAAATATTACACCGATTATAAAAGGTGAAGTAGAATTTATTGACGGTAATAAATATTGGTTTCGTGTAAATGCAAGAACTCTTGAGGACAGATTGTTATTTTCGTCTAATGATGCATTAATTTATACCGCTATTGATGATTTATTAAAGTCAAATGGGTTGAATGTTGACAACACAATTATATTACTTGGATGTGAAGAAATTAATACTCAGTATTTTATAAATAGGTTGCTTAAAAAGTATCCAAATGTAAAAGGTGTTGAAAGTACTTGTTTCAATGATACAATGAAATTAATTTTTAAAAAAATCATTGATGCTGACTATTTAGCAAGTAAAAATATACCAGGTACACCACCAATTATTCAGCCACAAAATATAAAAGAAGTAGTAGTGCCTGAATTTAAAAAACCTATAATACCAACAATTCCTAAAGTAGAAGAAAGTAAAAATAACGTAAAGCTTCCACCAGTTTTACCACCTATCAAGGTTATTAAAACTTCAACTGATATTAAAAATGACAATCCAATTATACCAAAATTACCAGAGGTAAAAAAGAATGATAATAAAAATAATCCAGTAATACTTCCTCCATTACCACCTAAAAAAAAAACTAATTCTGAATTTCAATTAAATTAAAAATTAAATAAAATGGCAATTACATTAGAAAAAAAGAAACCAATCTCATTAGTAAAAGAAAAACCAGGTCTGCAAAATATCGTAGCAGGGCTCGGATGGGATGAAGCAATAATTAATGGCAAACCAGTGGACTGTGATGTTAGTGTCTTTTTACTTGGCACTAACGGAAAATTAGTATCTGAAGAACATTTCGTCTTTTATAATAATTTAAGCAGCCCAGATGGCTCTGTAACACATACAGGCGACAATAGAGATGGCGATGGAGACGGTGATGATGAATCGATAAAAATTGATTTATCTAAAATTGATAGCAGAGTAGAGTATTTATACTTTGCAATAACCATTCATGAATCAGAAGACCGTGGTCATCATTTTGGTAATGTAGCGAATTCTTATATTAATATTAGAAATGCATCCGATAATTCAATATTATGTCAGTATAAACTTAGCGAAAGTTTTGATGGTCAAGATTCATTAATAATTGCAACTATTACACGTAATGGAGGTAGTTGGAACGTTGAAGCATTAGGACAAGCCTTTGCCGGTGGTTTAGGTGCATTAATAGAATTGTATCAATAACTTTTTTAGCAATAATTATTAGTATGGCAATTAATTTTGATCCACGACAAAAGAAAAAGAAACAAATAAATTTTTGTGGTATTAATATAGAAGAAAGTAATGCTGAAATTAATTTTGATATAGAGGTTTCGGTTGTTTTATTGGATGACAAAGGAAAATTAATAGATTGTGTATTTTATAATAACACCAACAGTATTGATAACTCTATTTGTTATGAATTAGAAAATGAAAATGATAGTTATGATTTTTGCATACGAATTAATTTAGATGTTATAGATAAAGCAGTAAAATTTATTTACTTCTTTATTAATCCTTGTGCAGAAGGTTATGCTTGCAAACCACTTGATTTTTTTACAGGTTGCCGGGTTTATTTAACTTTATGGGACACATCTAAAAATGAGATTGTATATGATAAATATCGTTTTGATGATGTTTTTAAAAATAATACGTCAATGTGTTTAATAGGACTAAGACAAAATAACCAAGATTGGGATATTGAAAGATCTGGAGAAAGCTGTAAAGGTAACTTAAAAGAGATAATAGAATTTTATAATAAAGAAACAATTTAATTATTAAATAAATATAAATAAGTTAGCATGGGAAGTTTTAATTTAAGTAAAGGAGAAAGATTCTCTCTATCAAAGGCAGCACCTGGTTTAAGCATCGTCCGTATCGGAATGGGATGGGATCCAAATGAAGAACCTAATGGACCAGATTTTGATTTAGATGTATCCGCATTTGCAATCAATAGTAATTTCAAAATACCTTCTGATAGTTATTTTGTATTCTATGGCCAAGTTCGTATGGGCAATAGTATAGAAGATTCAAAAGAAAAAGGATTATTCAGACCTATAACAGATGATAAATCAATATTAGGAGCAATAGATGACCCAGATGGTAAAAGAAGTGATGGAGATGATGATGAGGATATGATTATTGATCTTACTAAAGTAAATGATAAAATTGAGCAAATCATTATTTGTGCATCCATTTGTAAATATCCTAACGATAACAAAAAGGATAGAAGAACTTTAGATCAAAATTTTGGTATGGTGGATGATTGCTACATAAGAATTGTAAATGAAAGTTCAGGTGATGAAATTCTTAAATTCAATTTAGCTAAAGAATCTACAACGAGCGATGCAATAGAATTTGGTCGTTTGTTTAGAGTAGGAAATAATTGGGAATTTGAGGCAATGGCACGAACGCATACAGGTAGTTTGCAAACATTAGTAGATATGTATACTTAATAAACAATTTAAATCAATTCAAATGGCATTTAATCTAAACAAAAATGATGAATCAACTCCAACCGGTGATTTATCAAAAAAATCAAATTCTAAATTTGATTTATCAAAAGGTGATTCTACTATTCCACCGGTTATAATTGAAGAAAAGTCAAGCAGTAGTAAGTGGATACTAATTTCATTACTTCTATTGGCTGTTGGAATTGGCGGATGGTATTTTCTATCAAATAAACAACCAAGTACTACTAATACAGAAGAAACGGTGACTGAGGCACAAGCTGCGGAGCAAACACCTTCAACTGAGGAGCCTGCTGTTGTTCAAACTGAGACACCTGCAGTTCAAGAAAATAATAGTGCAGCAACAACGGTACAAGCTGAAACTGCATCTGACGGAAATAAAACCAATGCTTCTTCAACCTCAATACCATCTTCAAGTGCTAGTACTACGGCTAGTTCTGTTTCAGATAACTTATCCAAGAAAAATAATATATCTAATTCTACACAATCAGATGTTAGTAAAAATGATGAAAATGAGAGTTTAGAAGCAACTAAAAAAATAACTGCTACATTAAACAAGGCTGCACTTGAAGAAATCCAGGCACAAGACACTAAACCAAATCATTACTAAGCAAAACATTAAAAATTTAAAACAAATAAGTTTTGGCAAAAAGAAAGAATAAAAAAAGAGATTTTAAAACTATCATTGTATCACTTGGAATATTATTTAGTATTATTCTTTTCGTTGTAAAAATTATTTTTGGAAGTGTGGGATGGCTGAGTGTTTTTGCACCTGTTATTTTCGCTTTCCTAATTGTTTTTTTGCTAACCGTTTTAAGAGATACTATAAAAAAAATATAAATACTATTTAATGGATAATCTAATTAGTCACCCATCTATAATTGCAGCTTTTGCTGTAGTTGTTATTTTTATGCTTTTACTTGACTTAGGTATATTTAATAAGAAGAGTCATACCATTTCAAATAAGGAAGCTGCTATCTGGTCTGTTGTATGGATTAGTATTTCTATGTTATTTAGTGTTTTCATTTACATATTAACCAATGAATCATCTGGATTGGAAAAGTTTGCTCAGTTTCAATCAGCATATTGGATAGAGAAAGCATTATCTGTAGATAATTTATTTGTATTTATTTTGGTTTTTGGGTTTTTTAATGTCCCAAGAGAGTATCATCATAAGGTTCTATTTTGGGGTATTTTAGGTGCTTTGATAATGAGAGCAATTTTTATTTTTACTGGTGTTGAATTAATCAAATTAACATACCTACCAGAAATGAGTATTATAGGTAAGCCTGTGAAAATTAATATAATATTAACTGCTTTTGGAGCATTTCTTGTTTATGCCGGAGTTAAATCATGGTTTGTAGAAGACGATGATGATGAAAAAGATTTCAGTAAAAGTGCCGGAGCAAAATTTGTCTATAAGTTATTTAAAGTCAGCAAAGAATTTGATAAAGATAAATTCTTTACTATTGAAAATGGTGTAAAGTTAGCTACTCCACTACTGGTAGTTGTAGGTGTAATTGAATTTACAGATTTATTATTTGCAGTGGATTCCATCCCTGCTATTTTTGCAATAGCACCAGATGATCCTTTTATATTATATACCTCTAATATTTTTGCTATTTTAGGATTACGTTCACTATATTTTCTTTTAGCAAATTTCATTCACATGTTTAGCCGGTTGAAATATGGTTTGGCTATAATACTTGCATTTATAGGATTGAAGATGATTATAGCACCATTTTATCATATATCATCACCCTTTTCACTAGCTGTAGTAGGTGGAGTATTGATATTATCTGTAGTTTCATCAAAACTTTTTCCTATCAAAGAAGAATCAGATAATTAAATTATTTTATAAGATATGATAGTTTTATTTTGAGAAATTATTTACAAACACCACAACTTCCACCGTTTACAGAGCAGTATTTACAATATTTACAATTCTTACATGCGCCACAATAATTACTTCCTGTACACGTGGAGCATTCAGCATCAGAATGAATACTCTTTTTTAATGTGCAGGAATTTGACAAACCTATTAGAATTATAAACATGTATTTCATGTCTTTTTATTTATTACAATATATATAAAATATTATTGATCTCATAATGCTTAATAGTATGGAAAATTTACCTTTTTCATTTCATTTTTATCATCTAATTTATTGATAAGTATTTATTTAAAGGATGTTAGATTATATCATTTATTAGTAATTAAGCACAAATAATAGTTAAATTAAAATAACATGAAAAATATTTTAAAGCAAGCCGGAGTCTTTTTTTTGTTGATTTATTTCTCTTCATGTGCTCCAAATGTAAAATCCAGTGAAGTTGAAAATACACAACAAAAAACTATTGGCTATGTAATCGGTATTATTGATGGTGACACATATGATCTACTTTTAGAAGATAAGACAACTATTAGGATTAGAATGGATGGTATTGATGCACCTGAAAAAGGAATGCCATTTTATAAAGTTTCAAAAAAGTTTTTAAGTGAACTATGTTTTAATAAGAATATAATTTATGATCAAACAGCCCAAGATGCTCACAGTCGGATTGTTGCTAAAACTTATTTAGAGGATGGAAGAGAATGTGGGGAAGAATTAATAAAAGCAGGACTAGCCTGGCATTTCAAAAAATATTCAACTGAAAAAAAATTAGCAGATTTAGAAATTGAAGCGCGTGATAAGAAGATAGGTATTTGGTCTGATCCAAGGCCAATTGCACCCTGGGAAATACGCAAACTGCATAGACAAGGTATTTCTACGAAAGATAGTTTTGATGTTACTGAAAATAATAAATAGAAAACTAAGATAAAATAATAATTACGATATTATTTGTTTAATATGTAAGAATATAAGTAGTATATTCAGTTAATATAAAAAAACTATGAAATTAAAACTATTTGTAATAATCGGATTGCTTCTTTGCCTTTCAGTGAAAAATGGAGATGCTCAACAATGTTCAGGAGGAGGCTGTACCAACTTTGTAAATCCATATCCATCAGGTACTTTTTCAACAACTTCATCATCATGGTCTGTTGTAAATGGAAGTAATGCAATGAACGCAGGGAATTATACAGATTTTAGCGTTACTATTGGCAATACTTATGAATGGAGTTATTGCGAAAATTATGGTGGCGTTTCAACTGCATGGGATGCCCAATTAACATTATTTAATAAAGCGAATCTATCAACACCATTATGTTTTTCTACAGATGCATGTGGAACAAATGGTTTGGCGCCTTATATTAGTTGGCCAGCTACATTTACAGGTACTGTAAGGCTTTTAACAACTTCTTATATTAATGGTAGTGGCGGCTGTAAAACCAACTCCGGATCCCCATACAACAAATTGGTCTGGAGGCAAGCATCAGGTTCCTGTACACCGCCATCTACTCCAACAGGTCTTACAGCAACAGCGGTTTCCTCTTCACAAATTAACCTGAGTTGGAATGCAGTAGTAGGAGCAATAGGCTATGATATTTTCTATTGTGATGGCACTTATATTGGCTATACCGCCAATACCAGCTATAGTCATACCGGAAGGGCGGCATCCACAACATATGCATACAAGATATCAGCACAGAAAAGCTCAACGTGTGTATCCTCTCTAACAAGTTGTGTGAGTGCAACAACACCTTCTTCCTGCACTCCTCCTTCTAAACCTACAGGACTCACAGCCACGCCTGTTTCTTCTTCACAAATCAATTTAAGTTGGAACGCAGTCGCCGGTGCAATCGGATACGATGTATCTTACTGCGATGGTACATACATCGGATATGTTACCGGTACTTCATATCCTCATACCGGAAGGGTAGAAAACACCACCTATTCATATAAAGTACAGGCACAAAAAAGTGCTTCCTGTGTATCAGGGTTTACATCCTGTACCAGTGCTACTACACCTCCCAGTTGCACTCCTCCTCCTAAACCTACAGGACTCACAGCCACGCCTGTTTCTTCTTCACAAATCAATTTAAGTTGGAACGCAGTCGCCGGTGCAATCGGATACGATGTATCTTACTGCGATAATTTTCATACATCGGATATGTTACCGGTACTTCATATCCTCATACCGGAAGGGTAGAAAACACCACCTATTCATATAAAGTACAGGCACAAAAAAGTGCTTCCTGTGTATCAGGGTTTACATCCTGTACCAGTGCTACTACACCTCCCAGTTGCACTCCTCCTCCTAAACCTACAGGACTCACAGCCACGCCTGTTTCTTCTTCACAAATCAATTTAAGTTGGAACGCAGTCGCCGGTGCAATCGGATACGATGTATCTTACTGCGATGGTACATACATCGGATATGTTACCGGTACTTCATATCCTCATACCGGAAGGGTAGAAAACACACACTATTCATATAAAGTACAGGCACAAAAAAGTGCTTCCTGTGTATCAGGGTTTACATCCTGTACCAGTGCTACTACACCTCCCAGTTGCACTCCTCCTTCTAAACCTACAGGATTCACAGCCACGCCTGTTTCTTCTTCACAAATCAATCTGAGCTGGAACGCAGTCGCCGGTGCAATCGGATACGATGTATCTTACTGCGATGGTACATACATCGGATATGTTACCGGTACTTCATATCCTCATACCGGAAGGGTAGAAAACACCACCTATTCCTACAAAGTACAGGCACAAAAAAGTGCTTCCTGTGTATCAGGGTTTACATCCTGTACCAGTGCTACTACACCTCCCAGTTGCACTCCTCCTCCTAAACCTACAGGACTCACAGCCACGCCTGTTTCTTCTTCACAAATCAATCTGAGCTGGAACGCAGTCGCCGGTGCAATCGGATACGATGTATCTTACTGCGATGGTACATACATCGGATATGTTACCGGTACTTCATATCCTCATACCGGAAGGGTAGAAAACACCACCTATTCCTACAAAGTACAGGCACAAAAAAGTGCTTCCTGTGTATCAGGGTTTACATCCTGTAGCAGTGCTACTACACCTCCTATTAATCCTATTATAAGCATTTCTTCTTCACAAATTCCACCTTGGCAAAGAGAAGGTGATGATTTTAATGGTTACATAACAGTTAATTTATCTAATGCAGGAATTAACCCAACGTGGCATTTGGAGGCAGATTATTTTAACTCCAATGGCTATCAGGGAGCAATAATCTATCCTTCTTTAACATCAGCAACTACTACACAAAATTTTTCCACACTTACTGATGCTCAACTTCAAGAACAAGCTATTAATGGAAATTATTTCGTATGGAACGTGGTTTTAGAGAGTAATAACAATACTTCAACAGCTTCTCTGCATACTAATATCATTGAAAAGAAATGGGAAGATAAAAATATAATCTACTACAATAAAACAAACGGAAATAATGAAATAAAAATCCCTGCTAAATATGATTCTGATCATTTACCATTAAACATTGTTTTAGAACGAGTAAACGCTTCTTCAATCGGGCCATATTTCAATGATTTAATTCCAAATACGAGTATTGGAATAGATGGATATTTTCACATTACTCCTAATAACTCAAATTTAGGAACTGTTGCACCAGGCGTATTTAATTACACAATCTCATATGATGCTTTTCCTTTCGCAATCAAAGAAACTGGTCAAATAGATTTAACGAAAATAGGAAACTATGGAGGTTTTCATACAGGCAATGATACTTTAATTATTATGATTGGAGGAAATCGTAATACAATTGAAGATGATATTAAAGATCTAACTAGCACAAATCCAGATAAGACATTTTCCATTGCACAGAATTTTAATTATATTGACGCTACTTACAATACCTGGTACATTGCTCAACCAAATACAAACTTTATTGAAAATAATGCTTATGATATTGGTATAGGTATAGACTCTATAATTAAGATTTGTCAAGCAAATGCAACGAATATCCGCCATATAGTATTATTTGGTCATTCATTCGGTGGTGTTCAAATCCGGACAATGCTGGGTGGAAAAGGCAGGAAACTAAATGTACCTGTTGACGTACCTTTTTCTAACTACAACATCAATCCACAAATTGAAAAAGTAATTTTTCTAGCTTCACCACATAGAGGTATTACTAATGGGTCAATGTTTTGGGTTGCAGGTAATGCTGCATCTGAAATGACAGTTGGAAGCCAATTTCTTACTGACCTTGAAAACAATTTTTTACCAGCAGGTATTAAATTTTTAAATATTACCGGTAATGACCCAACTAATATTTTAACTTCAATAGAACAACAACCCTCAGATGCAATCGTTCCTTTATCATCAAGCCAAAATCCAATATTAAAGAAATCATCAAATACTTATTTTCATTATCCTGAACTTAATCAACTTTATGTTAATTATGATGTGAATGACAATAGTTATGATTTTTTACATACAAAAATTCACAATACAACAGTTCTTAATGCTTCTACTGATGTTTGTAATTCATCTTACTCTATTTTGAAAAGAATATTTCAGTTTATTCGGGGCAGAGATGTTAATACTTCCAGTTCTTCTGTAACAGTTAGTGGTGGTGGTACATATTGTAACAGTGCAATCCTTACTGCAAGTAACTTAAGTGGTGAAACAGTATACTGGCAGGACACTATAAGCGGAGGCATATCAACTGCAACACCATCTACAAGTCAAACTGTAACATCATCTGGTACATATTATTTTAGGTCTCGTAATAGCTGGTATGATTCCCAAAGTGGTGAAAATGGATTTTGTTGGGGTGTACAAGGAAGTGCAACTGTTTCTATTAATACTTCAGCACCACTACCAATCCCAACTGGTCTTACTGCAACAGCAGTTTCCTCTTCTCAAATTAACCTGAGTTGGAATGCAGTAGCAGGAGCAATTGGTTATGACATTTATTATTGCGATGGCACTTATATTGGTTTTACTACCAATACCTCATACAGCCATACAGGAAGAGCTGCATCCACAACATATGCATACAAAATATCCGCACAAAAGAACTCAACGTGTTCTTCACCACAAACAACTTGTATAAGTGCTACAACTCCGGCTGTATGTACACCGCCATCTACTCCAACTGGTCTTACGGCAACAGCTGTTTCCTCTTCTCAAATTAACCTGAGTTGGAATGCTGTAGCAGGAGCAATCGGTTATGATATTTCCTATTGTGATGGCACATATATTGGTTTTACTGCCAATACCAGCTACAGCCACACAGGAAGGGCGGCATCCACAACATATGCTTACAAGATATCAGCACAGAAAAGTTCAACATGTGTATCTCCTCTAACAAGTTGTGTGAGTGCAACAACACAACCTTGTAGCCAATCTCCATCATCTGTGTCAGTTACTGGAGGTGGTACCTATTGCAATAGTGCTATACTAAGTGCAAACGATGGGAGTGGAGGAATGATATACTGGCAAGGTACTACTAGTGGGGGGGTGTCATCAGCCACTCCATCTGTAAGTCAGATAGTTACTACGTCTGGCACTTATTATTTCAGGGCATACAATAACTGTGGATGGGGAACAGAAGGAAGTGCAACAGTAATTATAAACACTATACCTAATCCACCAGTTGCCAATAGTAATAGTCCAATATGCGAAGGTGATCCATTAAATCTAACAGCACTAGGTCAACAGGGTGCCATCTATAGTTGGATAGGCCCGAATGCCTTTTCTTCTTTTCAACAAAATCCTACTATTTCCTACACAACAACATTAAATTCAGGCTTATACTATGTAACTCAATCTATTGCTGGATGTACAAGTAATGAAACAACAATAACAACATCTATATATCCAAAGCCATCTACACCGATAATAACACAAAATGGCAATACTCTAGAGTCAAGTTCATTTTCTTTTAATCAATGGTATTTAAATGGTATTGCAATCTCAGGGGCTATAAACCAAAACTATAATCCAATAGTTACAGGTAATTATTCTGCTATAGTAAATGGTATAGGTGGATGTTTTTCAGACGCTTCAAATGTAATTAATTTTGTTCTGACTGGTTTAAATGAGTTTTCAAGTAATAAGAATATTCGTATTTATCCGAATCCAGCAACAAATAATTTAATAATCGAATGTCAGAAGCACTCAACGGTTGAAATTTTAAATACTCAAGCTCAGTTGATAGAATCGCTTACAACAATAGAGAATATAACAAGCATAGATGTTTCTTCATATTCAAATGGCATGTATTGTATAAGAGTGAAAACAGAAAATGAAATTGTTATGAAGAAATTTGTAAAGGAATAATTTAATAATTCTAATCATTACATCGACAAGGTATTTCTACGAAAGATAGTTTTAAACCGGATATTAATTTTTCAGTAATTTATGTATGTTTATTTGTATTAAAATTAAGTTGTTTATTCTTATTTACATGTTATATTGTAAATCAACTTCTAAATACTATTCAGTACACGAATAAGATTTTATTGAATAAGTTAGTTTAAGTTAATGATGTATTTTAATTGAGTCTTAGATTACAAAAACCATAAATTTTCTTTTCCGAAATCTGCTAATTTATCGTGTTGAAAGTAAGGATAAATTTGGGCGACCATCTCGGGGTATTTGATTGTGACCTGCAAATTCCGGTTAAATTGACCATGTGATTCCGTTCCAAATTGACCACCTGATTTACTGGCGAAGATTTTTGAGTTCATGGCTGTTTTGGTGATTAACAAATGTATTAAAAATTTAGTTAGTTTATTTCAAAATTCTTTGTGTTTTCTCTTTTTCTTCTGAGTGATTCACCTTTCAGTTCTATTCTGTGAGCATCGTGCACAATTCGGTCTAAGATGGCATCTGCAATGGTCTTTTCTCCGATGATTTCGTGCCACTTGCTGACAGGGACCTGTGAGGTGATGATTAAAGAGGTTTTGCCATGTCTGTCTTCGATGATTTCCATCAGGGCTGCTCTGCTTTGTGCATCAAAAGGTTGTATGCCAAAATCATCTAATATCAATAAATCATGCCGTTCTATCTTCGCAATTTCTTTAAGATAAGAGCCATCTGCTTTCGCCATTTTTAACCTGGCAAATATCTTAGGTACGTTATAGTAGAGTGATTTGTATCCTAAGCTACAGGCATGATGTCCGATAGCAGAAGCAATAAAACTTTTGCCAATTCCTGTACTGCCGGTAATCAACACATTTTCATGCTTATCAATAAAAGTACATTCTGCCAACCGCAGGATTTGATTCTTGTCGATGTTTCTTTCCATAGTGTAATGCAGATCTTCTACAGCAGCTTTATAACGGAACCGTGCATTCTTAATCTTTTGTTCTATGCTTCTGTTTTGGCGGTCTTCCCATTCTGCTTCTATCAGATGGGCAATGATTTCATCGGGTGTGTAGGTTTCCTGTTTGCCGGATTCCATACTGATTTTAAAGGCTCTGAACATTCCGTAGAATTTCAGCTGGCGCATCTTGTCAAGTGTTGTTGTGTTCATTTTTTGTTTTTTGATGTGATAAAAAAAATAATTATTGATAATACGATTCGCCTCTGATGTTGTCGTGCAGTGGCATTTGTAGTGGTTCGATATTGAGTTCGTCATCCTGTTTATCTAATCCGTTCTCTAATATCTTCTGAATGGTTTTGTAATTGTAGATACCGTAATCCAATGCTCTCTGGCAGGCTTTAATCAAGCGTTCATCACCTACCTTTTTGCCATAGCTCAATATACCTACACAAGACTTATAGGCTTGTTCAGGATGCTGTTTACGGTCGAGTATCTTTAAAGTATATAATCGTACATCTTCGTGTATGCTGTCCGCCCAGGATAAAAACTTCTCCGCATTCCAGTCGCTTACAAAGCGGTGTGCCGATGCCATGTGCTCCTTGTCGGTGGTATAATTATATGGACTTTTCAAGCGTTTGTGGATGGCGATACGTTCATAATTATGAAAGATTTCTACGGTATGGCGAGAGAACATCAACTTAACTTTTTTACCAATATACCGATAGGGTACGCTGTAATAATGTTTGTCTGCACGAAGGCAAACATGCCCGTTTTTCATCACGGTTATAAAAAGGGATTTCTTCATTTCGTAGCGCAGTGCCGGTAATGCCAGCAGTTCAGCACGCTCTATCTCCTCAAACTGCTGGCGTCTGCTGTAATTTCTACCGGTAAGTAACAGCTGATTATGCGTTTCAAGCTCTGTATGTATCGCATTGTTCAACTCTTCTAACGTAAAAAAATGTCTGCCTCTTAGTTTCGCATAAATGCGGGTATATAAAATCTTCACGGCATTCTCCACCAATGCTTTATCTCTGGGTTTATAGGCTCTTGCCGGAAGTATCGTGGTGTTGTAATGCTGTGCAAAATCAGCAAACGTTTCATTTAATACCGGTTCGTATTTGCTGCTTTTGATAACGGCAGACTTTAAATTATCAGGAACGATGGCTGCCGGCACACCACCGTAATAATGCAATGCATTTTCACAAGCGCCTATAAAATCCTCTTTCTGCTGGCTCATCACGGCTTCTGCATAGGTAAGCTGACTAGCTCCGAGTATGGCTACAAATACTTCTACGTCTTGTATCTCGCCCGTTTGCTTATCTATAATCTGTAACTTATGTCCTGCAAAGTCAACATACAGTTTATCGCCTGCCTTATGCTCCATGCGCATCGTGGGTGATACCTGCTTTTTCCATAAGGCAAAGTAGTGATTGAACTGGCTTCGGCATAAGCCATCTGCATATTGCTCTTTGTAACGAAGCCACAGCAGATGGCGGGTAACGCCTTTCTTTCTCAGTTCCTTATCCAATGATGGGAAAAGCGTAAATAAGGTTTGCTGATTATGGTTTAATGGCTTCTCTATTGGCTTTATGAAGAGATCTTCTAAATCTTTATCATTCAAGGCATCAATGTCTGTAATACTTAATCCGCTTCCGATAAACTGTTTTAGATATTTCTTAACCGTATTGCGCGCGATGCCTGTTTGCTGAGAGATCAGCTGCTTGCTTCTTCCTTGAGAATGCAACTGTAACAAGTGTCTTATTTTACTCATGCTGATTGGTTTATTTGCCATTTTAGTAAGTTTGATTGCTCAAAACTTAAACTAATTTGGAACCTCACAGCAACGAACTCTTTTCTTCTTTTTTAGGTGGTCAATTTAACCCGGTCTGGGGTGGTCAATTTCGACCGGTCTGATATGGTCACTTTAAACCGGAATAGGGTGGTCAACTTCACCGGATTTTACATTCAAACTTCTAATGGTAATACAGTAAATATTAATAATGTTGATCCAGGTACTTCATCTTCTTACAGTAATTACGCTGCCGGTCAAGTTAAATTTACCCTTAAAATTAGCGGTGTAGACTATGAAGAAACCGTTCTACTAAGTAATTGTTTCTACTATGATATTGCAATTGACAGCAATAATAATATAACTACGGTTGCAATTGACAGGAATTAGCAGGCTTATTTAGTTTCAACAGCCCCGACTTAAATGATTCACTTCTTCATGTTAGTGGCATACCAGGTTATAGCTTCCACTATTTACAGCATTCTTTTTTACGGATAAAAACAGCTTTGAAAATCTTTTTCAATATGCTTAACAGCCTTTTACTTATTCTAATTAATGTTTGTTTCATACCATTAAAGTTTTATACTTCTCAATCTTAATGAATTTGCAATAACCGAAACAGAACTGAAACTCATAGCAGCGGCGGCAATCATAGGTGATAATAATATGCCGAATACAGGATATAAAACACCTGCTGCAACTGGTATGCCTAATACATTATAGAAGAATGCAAAAAATAGATTTTGTTTGATATTTTTCATTACCGAATGACTCAAATTTTTAGCTTTTACAATTCCCTGTAAATCGCCTTTGAGCAAAGTAATTTCTGAACTTTCGATAGCAACATCTGTACCTGTACCCATTGCGATACCAATATCTGCCTGTGCCAGTGCAGGTGCATCATTTATACCATCACCTGCCATCGCAACAATTTTACCTTCTGCTTGCAGTCGTTTAATTTCATTTAATTTATCCTGTGGTAAACACTCTGCTTTAAAGTTGGTTAGATGTAATTCATCTGCTACTGCTTTTGCCGTATTATGATTGTCACCTGTCAGCATAATAACTTCAACTCCTTGTTCCATCAATATTTTTATAGCATTTTTGCTCGTTGTTTTAATTGCATCTGTAATAGTTACATATCCTTGTATAACACCATCAACAGCAATGTAAGAAACTGTTTTTCCCAGGATTTGCTCATTTGTAATTTGTTTTTCAACTTCGGAGGAGATATCTGCCTGTGACTGTTCCATTAGCTTTTTATTTCCTAAAGCTATTTTTTTATCTGTTATTGTACCTATCACACCTTTACCAGCAACGGCTTCAAAGTCCTTCACATCAACAACAGATACGGTTTTTAATTTTGCATATTTTACTACTGCTTCTGCTAACGGATGTTCACTAAATTGATTCAATGATGCGCTGTATTTTAGCAGTTCATTTTCATCGAATGTATCAAATGCCACCACCTTTTCAACTGATGGTTTTCCTTCTGTTATCGTTCCTGTTTTATCTGTAATCAATACATTAATCTTGTTCATATTTTCCAATGCTTCCGCATTTTTTATAAGTACACCATTTTGTGCGCCTTTTCCTACACCTACCATTACAGACATTGGAGTAGCTAAGCCTAATGCACACGGACAAGCAATAATTAACACAGCGATAGCATTTACGAAAGCAAAAACATAGGCTGACTCAGTACCAAATACTGCCCAAAAAATAAACGTAATTACTGCGATTAGCAATACAATCGGCACAAAATATTTAGAAATCTTATCGGCTAATTTTTGAATTGGCGCCCTGGAACGGCTGGCACTATTTACCATTTGAATAATTTGCGCCAATAAAGTTTCCGCTCCAATTTTTTCTGCCATCATTACGAATGATTTTGTACCGTTAATCGTTCCGGTACTTACTTTGTCATCTTTCTTCTTATCCACCGGGATTGGTTCACCTGTAATCATTGATTCATCTACGTTACTGCTTCCTTCCGTTATAATTCCATCAACAGGAATTTTTTCGCCAGGTTTTACACGCAATAAATCACCTTTTTTAATATCATCAATAGCAATTATTTTATCTGTTCCATCAATCACTAATGTAGCTTCTGTCGGTGCTAATTTTAGTAGTTCTTTAATCGCTCCATTTGTTTGACTATGCGCTCTTGCTTCTAATAATTGTCCTAATAATACTAATGTCAGAATAACCGTTACTGCTTCAAAATATACAAAGACTGTTCCGTTATGGCTTTTAAACTGGTCTGGAAACATATTTGGAAA
>JAXLTZ010000026.1:0-27725 GCA_046329785.1 Chitinophagales bacterium | reverse complement strand
ACAACATCATGACCATTGCAAAAGCGCCTTTAGGCAATACTTGTGTCCCGGTAAATTTTGAAAACAGCGTGTAAAACGAATTAACAAAAATGGACAGCACTAAACTTGACAGCCAGCCTCCTAAAAATCCCTGCATGAATTTCAGTTTATCCCCTTGTATCTTTTTAGATAAATATTGTGTCAATACTACCGTAAACAAAATAGATGTAACCTGCAGAAGCATCGCCTGCATTCTTCCATAAGGCATTTTTTTGATATACGCTAACGTAAAGAAGGCCCCAAAGAATAGTGTTGACAACAAAGAAGAAAATAAGATTATCATTATGCCACTCAGCATACCTCTTGCGCTACTTTCCTCTTGTACTTCTTCGCTCATTAGTTGTTTGTAATTATAAAATTTCCTTTAGAGAAAACGGCTTTCACTTTTCCTTTTAAAGGTGTATTCAGGTAAGGTGTATTTTTAGATTTTGATTTTATGTTTTTTTCTGTAAAGGTCCATTCTTCCTCAAAGTTCAGAATAACAAAACCAGCATCTTTATTTGTGTAATTGATTATTTTCTTCGGATTCGAAGAAAGCAACTCCATTAATCTGTCTTTTGAAATAACATTTTCTAATTTTTTATTCAGCAACCCAAAAGCAGTTTCCAAGCCAATAATCCCAAAATCTGCAACTTCAAACTCCACGTTCTTTTCATCGATGTTTAACGGTGTATGCTGTGTGGAAATACAATCCACTGTTTCGTCTTTCAGTCCTTCTATCAGTGCCAATTGGTCTTCTTGCGTTCTCAGCGGCGGAAATACTTTGTAATTGGAATCAAAGTTCTTTACCTCATTTTCATCACTGATTAAATGATGCACAAACACAGAGCACGTGACATTTAATTTTTCCGCTTTTGCTTTTCTGATTAAATCCACACTTTCTTTGGTAGAAATTCCCACAAAATGAATTTTACCGCCTGTGTATTTCAGCAGTTCGATATCGCGTTGCACGATGGAATATTCCGACAAATTTGTAATGCCTTTCATGCCCATTCGTACGGAAACCTCACTTTCATTTACTTGTCCATCTCCCACTAATGTTTTATCAAAAGGCAAAACAATAATCAATCCATCAAAAGGTTGCACATATTGCAAGGCGCGCAACAACACACCACTGTCTTTAATGTCATGCGGCACATCAGAAAACGCAATAGCACCCGCCTGATGCATATCCAGCATTTCTGTGGGTGTTTTGCCATCAAAATTTTCCGTAACAGCACCAATTGGTAAAATGTTTATTGATGTATTTTTGGAATTATTGATAATGTATTCTACCTGTGCTTTGCTTTGTGTAATCGGGTGATTGTTTGCCGTTGCACAAATCGTAGTAAAACCTCCTGCAATGGCGGCATTTGCAACAGATTCAATATCTTCCCTGTATTCAAAACCCGGATCATTGATATTGACATATAAATCGCAAAATCCTTGTGTGATGTAGAAACCGGAAAAATCTAACTCTTCAATGTCTTTTAAATCAATTTGTGAAGAATTGAATTGTGCTTTGCCATCTTTAATTAAGATATTTATTTTTTTTCCGTTGTATTCGGAGTTTTTGTCCAGGACAGTGATATTTTTTATGAGGCAGTTGGTCATTTCCAAAATCGTATTAACAATACTTCAGTCAACAGGAATAACAACGACAAAATTACGCAAAGTTTCCATAAATAACTTAATCTTGTTTTACAATATTGTATATTTCGACAAGATGTTCAAAAAATATCTGACTATATTTTTTTTCTAAATATATACTTTAAGATATATGCTCAGATTGTTTGGCCTTATCCCCCACCTACTTATCCACTTACAGAATATTGCCCAGGAATGTGTTTCGATATTTATGACACAATTATTGACTTTCAAATTGATACATCTTTATTCAACAGACATGTAATAGTTTTTATGAGAAATCCAGTAGATATTTTTAACTATACCGGCGATTTTATTGATACACTATATGTTCCTAAGGCTAATTTCAGGTTTAAGTACTGCTTCCAAGATACAGGATATTATGTTATGACTGAGTGGTTAACAAGAATAAATCAGTTTGGCGAAGAATATGGTATGTATTCATTTGGTGTTTTGTATTTCAAAATAAAACCTTGTCTACCAATTGCTATGTTTAATTCTAGTAGTGATACTATTTGTAATGATGCTTGTGTATTCTTAAAAGATAGCAGTCAACAAAATGCAACTCAATGGCAATGGATATTTGAAGGTAGTAAATCACCTCCTTATTCAGGAAAATCACCTCCTGATATTTGTTATGATAGCCCAGGTGTCTATCCTATTCAATTAATTGCAAGTAATAAATTTGGTTCTGATACTGCTATTAAAGATATACATGTAACCTCATGTACTGATTGTATTCAGGCACCAAACGCCTTTACGCCAAACGGTGATGGTATGAACGATTTATTTAAAATTTACAGCAATTGTTTTCTGGACGAATATAAAATACAAATTTTCAATCGTTGGTCAAATTTAATTTTTGAATCAACTGATATTAACAGTACTTGGAATGGTAAGTATAAAGAAATTGATTGTGAAACGGATGTTTATTCTTACTTAGTAATTTATAAAAATACTTTAAAGAAAAAAATTGAATATAAAAAAGGGAATATTACCTTATTGAGGTAGTTGGTCATTTCCAAAATCGTATTAACAATACTTCAGTTAGTAGGAATAACAACGACAAAATTACGCAAAGTTTCCATAATAAAATGCCATCTTTTATTTGTTTTACTTCTGCCGCTAAGTTGGCACGTGTATTATCCAATACTAGTTGATTTTTCTGACTAAAAATATTATTCAGTTCATCTTTATCTGCAAACTTTAAATTAGATTCTGTTCTGTCAAAATTAAAGGCTGCAATGCCTAAGTTTTTATTGTCAGATGATATGTTGTAATGTCCGTCTGACGATAAAGTAGTATTTACTCGAAGTAATACCGTATTTCCGACAGAACGATTTTCAGGTATAAATTCACTTTTCCCATTGGATAATTTAAATACGCTCTCACTCCCGATAGCCATCGAGATGCTTTCGTTTTTTAATTCCAGTAAATTATCTTTCCCAATCGTGTAATACAATGGCTGATTATTTTTTTTGTAAACTGCACAATTGTAAATCATTGGCGCAAAAATCGCTTTAGCCTGCAAATCCGAGAAAGCGGCGTTTAGCGGGACTGCCTGCAAATAAATGTAGCCTTTGCCGGCATCGAATTTTGATACCAGCGGAGAACCGATATTGGTGGCTAAGATTTCGCGTTCGTTATTATTGCTGTTAGATAAAATCGGATAGAATTTAAAAATTTTCGGTGTTTCTACATTTTTGGGTAATTGATTAAATACTCCTTTAAATACATCTTCATTCAAATTAATTTTTGTCACTTCGCCTGATTTTGCCTGTGCCTCACCATAAGTTGCTGCATTATTATTTACCAA
Source organism: Chitinophagales bacterium (assembly GCA_046329785.1). Taxonomy (GTDB): domain Bacteria; phylum Bacteroidota; class Bacteroidia; order Chitinophagales; family JADIYW01; genus JADJSS01. The sequence goes on along the minus strand of JAXLTZ010000026.1, from coordinate 24,244 downwards.
GAAAGAATTATAAGAAGCAATACTTGTGTTTGTTGCGGGAATGATATAGATATTCCCGCCATTGTCCGTAAATTCTTTCAAAGAATAAGATAAACCGGAGCTGATTTCTGACAACTGATTTAAAATAATCAACGAGTAATTTTTAAACGTTGAATAGTCGATTTGTCCTTTGTTTGTTTTGACAAAAATAAAATGTGCGTCATCAGAAAATATCGAAGTGATATTATTCGGGGTTTCTGCATCTTCTATCGACAACACTTTTTCCTGAGCATCCACATTAAATGCGAAGAAGAATTTGTCATCAAAGGTAATCGGATAATCGTTGAACGAAATTTCTCCTCGCTGCCAGCCTGCTTGTGTAATGGAAAAATTAAACGAATCAATTAAGCTGCTTTGTGCCGGAATTGTAATGTCATCAATTGCTTTGACTGCATCATTTATTTTTACGGAAACTCGAATTTTGTCGGCTTGTGTAGTACCGGCATTTCTCAAACGAACGATTAATTTATTGGTGGAATTTACAGTAAAGACAGGCTGTTCAAACCAGCAGGAATCGACAAACAGATTCTTTTCAGGATTTCCCTGTATTGGTAAAAAGTGTTCGGTAAAAGAGGTGTCGTCACTTTTAGTCAGCATATTTTTCTGAAAATCGGAAATGAAAAAACCGAGTTTGTTTTTGACACCTAAGGTCTGAAACAAAGTTGCTTGTTTCTTAGCAATTTCATTCACACTTTTTATGTTTGGCGATAATTCCACTTTATCAACAGCATCCAGAAAATCTTGTTTTTGCATCCATCGCTGATGCGTACCTTCTAAATCGTTAGTCAGCAAAGAAAATTTATCGCCGGTATTAAATGCATTGGCAATTTCTTTAGCTTTGGATTTTGCAATCGACAGTGCTGCTTCTCCTCCACTCTTCAAACCCATGGAATAGGAATTATCAATATACACACAAACGGCCGAGGTTCCTTGATTGAGTTTATTTTTATTGTTTCCAATGAAGGGTTGTACAAAGGCTAAAATCAGAAAAAACAAGGCTAATAACCTTGACGCCAAAATCAGGCGTTTTTTGAGTTTTTCGATGGTAGATTTTTCTTCTTGTACTTGTTTTAAAAAGCGGATATCCGAAAAATAAACCTTCTTAAATTTTCTAAAATAAAAAAGATGAATGATAACGGGAATTGCAAGAGCAAACAGTGCGAGTAAGAACCAGGGAAATACGAATTGCATCTTATCGTAAAGATAGGAATTTGTTATAAGTTATTGTTTACTGATTAACAGTTTTTAAGAGATTGGTTGTTTTATCCAGCTTGCAATTGCATGTAATACAATGCCTGCTAAAAAACTATACGTTGCCACATGTAATAAAGGTGTAGATGGAATAAATGAAATATCTACTTCATAAAAAAAGCAATAGATAAATAAGATATTAGCTGTAAACAATATGAATGTTGCCAATAATTGAAGTGCATAAGAAAATTTATTGTTGCTTTTTTGAAAATAAACACCAATAACAGAAAGTGTGCAACCTGATAGTAAAATAAAAATATGTCGGCTACGTTGCATCACTCTGAAAGTTAAATCTAATTTTTCTTTATCAGGAAAGGCACGTAATAAATATTGACCTGTTGCTATAAAAATCAGAACGGTTAGGATACCTATGATAAGATATATTTTTTTAAACATTCAAATAGTTTAAATTATCTATTTCTCAGGCCTCATCTGCGGGAAGAATAACACTTCCTGGATAGATGCCTGATTACTCAGCAACATCGCCAGACGGTCTATACCAAAACCGATACCGGACGTTGGCGGCATACCGTATTCCAAAGCACGCAGGAAATCCTGATCGATAAACATGGCTTCATCGTCGCCGCGCTCCTGCAGTTTTAACTGGTCTTCAAAACGTTCGCGCTGGTCAATCGGGTCGTTTAATTCCGTGTATGCATTCGCAATTTCTTTGCCATTTATCATCAGTTCAAAACGCTCCACCAAGCCTTCTTTGCTGCGGTGTTTTTTCGTCAACGGCGACATTTCCACAGGATAGTCAATAATGAAAGTTGGCTGTATATAATTGTGTTCACAACGGGCTCCGAAAATTTCATCTATCAGTTTTCCTTTGCCCATCGTATTGTCTACTTCAATATGCAGTTTTTTGCACACATCACGCAAGCCTTCTTCATTCATTTCTGAAACATCAAAGCCGGTGTATGTTTTAATGGCATCGTAGATAGATATACGTTTGTAAGGTGCTTTGAAATTAATCATATTCTCACCCACTTCCACTGCTGTCGTTCCATTCGTATCCATACATGCTTTTTCGAGCAACTGTTCGGTCGTTTCCATCATCCAGAAATAATCTTTGTAGGCAACATAAAATTCCAGCACGGTAAATTCAGGATTATGCGTTCTGTCCATCCCTTCATTTCTAAAGTTTCTGGAAAACTCATATACCCAGTCAAACCCGCCCACTATTAATCTTTTCAGATACAATTCATTGGCGATACGCAAATACAACGGAATATCCAAAGCATTATGGTGTGTAATGAACGGCTTTGCCGCCGCGCCGCCGGGAATACTTTGTAACACAGGTGTATCTACTTCCAGGGCACCCTTTTCATTTAAAAATTCACGAATGGAATTCATCATCTTTGTACGCTTTACAAAAGTTTCACGTACTTTTGAATTCACTACTAAATCTACATATCGCTGACGGTAACGCATTTCCGGGTCGGAGAAAGCGTCAAACACATTGCCTTCATCATCTGTTTTCACCACCGGCAATGGACGCAATGATTTTCCAAGCAAAGTAAACTCTGTAGCATGTATAGATATTTCTCCCATCTTAGTAATAAAGACGTATCCTTTAACACCTATAAAATCACCTAAATCTAACAGCTTAGAAAAAAGTATATCATACATGGTTTTGTCTTCTTCCGGACAAACATCATCGCGACGCACGTAGATTTGTATTCTACCTGTACTATCCTGCACTTCTGCAAAGCTTGCTTTTCCCGCAGGTCTTGTTGCCATCAATCTGCCGGCAATACATACATCCTGATAATTCAAACGGTTTTTGGTGCCGTCTTCCAGCACTTCTTCTTTATAATTTTCTTTAATTTCTTTTGATGTAACATTTACCGGATACAGTGGTGCCGGATACGGGTCAACACCCAATGCTTTAATTTTTTCAAGTTTTTCTCTTCTTACCTGTTCCTGTTCAGAAAGTTGTTGCATATTTAATAAATTGAATGGCAAAGATAAGTATAAGTCGTAAGTCGTAAGTCGTAAGTCGTAAGTTTTTTGCTTAAAGTAGATATTCTACGTCATTAATTGATAATTTATTAAAATTTACCCGCATTGTTTGCCAGCCTAACTTTTGCGGCTCGATGAGATTTTCTGCTTTGTCGTCTAAAAACAAAACTTCGCCGGGTTTAATTTGTTGTTCTTGCATCACGAATGCATAAAGTTCTTTATCCGGTTTACGGAAACCCATCTCATGTGAGTAATAACAAGTATCAAAAATTGCTTCGAGTATATCTTCATTAAATGTTTGCTGAACATACATACGGATATGCTTCAGGTGAATCGAATTGGTATTGCTCAGTAATAAAAGTTTATATTTTTCAGACAAGCATTTTAGTAAATCAACTCTGTATTTTGGTATTTCCAACAATACGCTATTCCAGTTTTGAATGATTAGCTCTTCAGAAATCTCATTGTTCAAAGCAATATTTTTCAATTGCTGAATAAAATCCTGTTCACTGACTTTTCCTTTTTCAAATTGGTGAAAAAAATTATTTCGTTGTAGCTGATGTAATTTTTCAGGAAGAAAATTTGGTATCAAATCTTCTTCCAGCCATTCTTGTTCTGTTTTAAGATTGAGCAGCACACCACCAAGGTCGAAGATGAGGGTTTGGATTTTATTCATTTAAAAAATTAAAAAGCTCCAAAATTTGGAGCTTTTTGTGGTCCCGCATGGGCTCGAACCATGGACCCCCTGATTATGAGTCAGGTGCTCTAACCAGCTGAGCTACAAGACCGATGAATCAATGATTCATATCCGAATATTTTCGGAAGGAGTGCAAATGTACAGTTTTGTAGCGAATTTCAAAAATGTACGGCACATTTTCTAAAAATCATAAATGGTCGCTAGTACGGTTTCACCCACCGCCTGTAAGGTCAGCTTATCGATAATATCTAAATTATCTTCGTGTGTGTGCCAATGCGCTGCAAAACCGGAGCGCGTATTATATGTCCTGTTTATAATGTCTATTGTCGGAATTTTCGCAATTGTATTGATGTAATAATGATCATCAATGATTTGGGCAGTATTTTCTTTCAAAAAATAATTCCCATAGCCTAACTGAGCAGCATTATTCCATACTTGTTTCATAAAATCAGGTGCGTATTGCATAGAAACGCCTTCGTATGTAAATGTAGCACCTTTAGCACCTACCATATCCAATAAAATACCATTTTCTGCTTTGTAATTCGGAACATGCGGGTTGTTACACCAGTATTGCGTGCCCAAACAATAAAAATCACCTTGTTTCTGGTTTAAATCATATTCAGGCTGACCATAATCCTCCACGTCTAAAAAAATTAAATCCACACCTATCTCCGGATTTTTTTGTTGTAGTTGACGCGCAATTTCCAATAAGATTGCTGAACCGCTGGCTCCGTCGTCAGCAGCAATGATTGGTTTTGCCACCGCACTATCGTCTTGGTCGGCAAACGGACGAGCATCCCAATGTGTACATATCAACAATCTCCTTTTTACTTCAGGATTGTAAGATGCAATAACATTTATGCACGGAAGTGATTTTCCGTTATATACAACCACATTTGTTTTTTGCATAAAAACTGTTGCACCATAATTTTTTAATCTTTGCTCAAAATAGGCTGCACATTTCTGCTGTGCCGCAGTGCCCGGAACGCGCGCACCAAAATCTAATTGTTCTTTTATAAAAAGATAGGCAGAGTCTGCAGAAAAATCTGGTTTTGTTAGGTTACTTTCTGCTGCTGATTCAGATGTAGTTTCTTCGTTTTTTGTTTTGCAAGAAGAAGCCATTAACAAAGGAATCAGGAATAAAGAACAAAGAATAAAGATGTTTATTCGATTTCTTTGTCTTGATTTTTGACTCTTGATTCTTGACTCTTTTAATCTATCCAATCTCATACGTTGTTCCTTCTTTTCCATCTTTAATACTGATATTCGCTTCCTTTAAGGCATCTCTTATTTTATCGGATGTTGACCAGTCTTTATTATCACGAGCTTGTTTCCGAATGTCGATGATTAATTGCATTGCTTTATCCAAAGCGCCATTATTTCCAGCTTGTTCTTCATCTCTCAAACCTAAGACATCAAAAAGATAAGAGTTATATGTTTTTAGTAATAAGTTATATGTTGAATCCGGAATATTGTTTATTCTTTTGCCTTCGTTATAATAAATATTGATTTGCGTTGCAAGTTCGTGTAATACAGCGATTAATTTTGGCGCATTAAAATCATCGTCCATTACTATCTTACATGCTGAACATAAATCAAGAATGAGTTTATCTTGTTTTTCTTCTACCGTTACGGAATCAAATTTTATTTCTTTTAAAAACTTGGCAGCATTCATTAATTTTCGCAACCCTTTTTCTGCATCCTGCAACCCTTTAATAGTGATATCTAATTCAGAAGAATAATGCGATTGCATAAACAAAAAGCGAACCGTCATAGCAGAATAGGGTTTATCCAACAAAGGATGTTCACCGGTAATAAATTGCATCGGCAAGATAGAATTACCCAAAGATTTGCTCATTTTTTGTCCGTTGAAATTGAGCATGTTCGTATGCATCCAGTAGCGTACCGGTTGTGCACCGCAGGCACCAACGTTTTGTGCAATCTCACACTCGTGATGCGGAAATTTTAAATCCATGCCACCTGCATGAATGTCAAATTGTTTGCCTAAATATTTAGTACTCATTACCGAACACTCCAAGTGCCAGCCCGGAAAACCGCTGCCCCACGGGGAATTCCACTGCATGATATGCTCGGGCGATGCTTTTTTCCAAAGCGCAAAATCTATAGAATTTCGTTTTTCATCCTGTCCGTCTAAATCACGGTAACCGGCAATCAATTCGTCAATATTTCTTCCGGAGAGAATACCATAATTATTTCCTTTTGCATTATACGCTTTCACGTCAAAATACACACTTCCATTCGATTCGTATGCAACACCATTATCAATCAGCTTTTGTGTCATTTCAATTTGCTCTACGATATGACCGGTTGCTGTCGGTTCAATGGTTGGCGGCAACAAATTAAAAATGCGGCACACTTCGTGAAAACCCACGGTATATTTTTGCACGATTTCCATAGGCTCTAATTGCTCTAATCTCGCCTGGTCTTCCATGCGGTTTTTACCTTCGCCGGCTTCATTCGTCAAATGTCCTGCGTCGGTAATGTTTCTAACATAACGAACTTTATACCCTAAGAATTTCAGGTAGCGATAGACTAAATCAAAAGAAATAAATGTACGTGTATTTCCCAGATGCACATCCGAATAGACAGTAGGGCCACAACAATACAAACCAACATATGGTGGATTCAACGGTTCAAACTTTTCCTTTTGTCGGGTAAGTGTGTTTTGAATATGAAGTTCTGACATGAGGCAAAGATAGGAATAAGTCGTAAGTGATGAGTCGTGAGCCGTGAGTTTTTTGTTTGAACTATTTCACGCGCTTAGGATTATCCTTTGCAAATGCTTCCCAGCCGGAATATTTCTTGCCGCCACTTGGCACACCGCGCATGGAGAAATGATGACAAACTGCTACCGCCAGTCCATCTGTAGCATCTAATTGTTTAGGCAATACATCTGTTTTTAAAATATGGCCAAGCATAGCCGCCACTTGTTCTTTTGCGGCGTTTCCGTTGCCGGTGATACTTTGCTTTACTTTTTTCGGCGAGTATTCCTGAATCGGAATTTTTTGTGAAAGTGCCGCTGCAATTGCCATTCCTTGCGCTCTGCCGAGCTTCAGCATCGACTGCACATTTTTCCCGAAGAAAGGAGCCTCAATAGCTAAAACATTGGGCTTGTATGCCATCACTATTTCTAAAACTCTGTCATAAATACATTGTAAACGATCATAATGGTCATCAAATTTTTCAGTATGAATACTGCCAATTGCGAGCAATTCCATGTTATTACCGTCGGACATCACAATGCCATAGCCGGTCACCTTAGTACCCGGGTCGACACCTAGAATGATATGTTTCGGATTTGTTTTTTTCATTCTTCCCACGCAGTAAAAATAGTATTTAGTAACGAGTATGCAGTATGCAGACCTAAACTATTTGTATAAAACAAACTATCTTTGAAATTCATTAAAAAACTATCGTCACAAAAATTTCTTTGCATCTTTGCGTTCCGATAGCTATCGGAATTGCATGAAAACATGAAACAACTTTTTCAAAATAAACTGCTCAACACCATCATCAAGATTTTGATGTTTTGTGGCCTTTTATTCGTATTGTATCGCCAGTTATTTTCCAATGAAAAAATAGACATCGCTTACGAACATTTTTTACTCAATTTTCAGGGCAATTATATTTTGTTGAGTCTTGTATTTTTATTGATGATTATGAACTGGACTATTGAAAGCATAAAGTGGAAATATTTGATTGATAAGCTTCATCCGATTTCCTGGGTGGAAGCTATTGAAGGTATTTTATTTGGTGTGACATTTTCTCTTTTTACACCCAGCAGAATTGGAGAGTTTGGAGGGCGTGTTTTTGCATTAAATACAGAAAGAAAAGAAGCCATCGTATCAACAATTATTGGCAGCTTGGCACAGATTGTGGTAAATCTTTCACTCGGAGCATTGGGGCTCTTATTCTATTCATTTATGTATGAAAAAATGGATGCTTATTTTTTATTTGCTTTTGTTTTCATTTATTTGTTAATGGTGGCAGCCATCCATTTTTGTTTTTACAATCTGGATGTCGTTAGCACCAAATTTTCCAATTTCATCATATTCAAAAAAGTATACAAATACATACATATTATTGACTTATATTCCAATAAAGACTTTTTAAGATTAGAAATATTATCCGTTATACGTTATGGAATTTACTGCTTCCAATTTGTGTTATTACTTAAATTTTTTGGATTTCAGATTCCGGTTTTTACAGCTATGATTTTAGTGGCAGCCATATTTTTTGTACAAACCATCAACCCTGTTAATATTGCGCTGATAGATTTTGGGTTTCGGGGTAACGTGGCTGCTTATTTTTTAGCCGGGTTTACAGATAATCCAATTGCCATTATAGCAACTACTATTACTTTATGGTTCATCAATCTGATTATTCCTGCCATTATTGGTGGCATCGCCGCACTGCGATTTAGGTTCTTTAACGAAGAATAATTCTGTTAGAATAACTATCTTTACAGCTAATAATACAAATTTATGGCTAATGAAACAGGTCTTTTAGATGACGACTTTTTGAAAGTGGACAAAGAAACATACATTGCAGATGCGGTAGAAGGTCACCCGAAACAATTAGCACTTTTATTCTTTACAGAAATGTGGGAACGTTTCTCTTTTTATGGAATGCGTGCATTATTGGTACTATTTATGGTGCATCAGCTAAAATATGCGGATGTTAAAGCTAATCTAATATATGGTACCTATACAGCTCTTGTTTATTTAATGCCTTTATTTGGCGGTATTGCTGCCGATAAAATATTAGGCTACAGAAAAGCTATCATTTTAGGCGGAGCACTAATGGCGGCAGGTCATTTAATATTAGCAATTCCAACAGATTGGTCTTTTTTTGCAGGTATGGCCTTTTTAATTTCCGGAAATGGTTTTTTTAAACCAAATATTTCTACAATGGTAGGCAAACTTTATCGCCCGGGAGATGGAAGGCGTGACGGTGCGTTTTCTATCTTTTATATGGGTGTGAATCTTGGGGCTGCAATTGGTGGTTTAATTTGTGGGTATATCGGACAGGAAATTAACTGGCATTACGGGTTTGGATTAGCCGGAATATTTATGATTTTGGGGTTAATTACATTTCTATATGGTCAAAAATCATTAGGTGAGATAGGATTAGTTCCGAAAGAACAAACGGGAGAAACAGTTGGTGGCCAAAAGCAATTATTAATATTGCTTGTTTCCCTCTCAATTATTCCATTATTTATTTTCTTGTTTAACAATTATACGTTGATGGGGAAAATCATGTTCCCGATTTGCATTGTTGCAACTGTTGCTATGGTAGTAGTTGCTTTCCAACAAGAAAAAGAGGCTCGCGATAAGATGTTGACCGCAATAGTATTAGTTGCATTTTCTGTGTTGTTTTGGGCATTTTATGAACAAGGCGGTGGCTCATTAAATTTGTATACAGAAAGAAATGTAAATACTTTTGGAATGCCTGCGGCAGCTATTAATAATTTTATCAATCCATTTTATATTATCCTATTGAGTTTCCCATTTGCATGGATGTGGTTAGCCTTGTCTAAAAAAGATAAAGAACCGTCTACACCAATGAAATTTTCATTGTCTTTTGTACAACTGGGGCTTGGTTTCTTTTTATTTGTAGTGGGTGCAAAGCTTGCACTAAACGGACAAGTAAGTTTCTTTTGGTATGCTTTAGGATATTTACTTTTAACTACCGGAGAATTATGTATTTCACCGATAGGTTTATCCATGATAACAAAACTGTCACCACCTAAATTTACAGGGATGATGATGGGATTTTGGTTTTTAGCATCAGCACTTGGGCAACATTTAGCCGGTGTGATTGGTACATTAATGGCAATTCCATCAGAAGGCGGTGCAACCACCGTGTCTGCAGTAGAGTCTTTAAATATATACAGCGGTGTATTTATGAAAATATTTTATGTTTCCATAGGTGGTGGTTTGGTATTATTATTGTTAGTACCTATTCTTAAGCGCTGGATGGGACAGGAAATTAAATCTGGAAACTAATTTGAAATAAATTTCGTTTATAGAGTAACATGCAGATCAGAGGCAAAATATTAACTATTACAGGAATTGTATTGATTTTTGGATACTTTATACGGGAGTCATTTGTAAATCCGTCTGTTTCAAACCCTAATCAGATTATTATGGTTGGGAATGACACCTTAGGTAGAGACTGGGGTGCACTTGCTGAACAACGAGAAAGAGAAAAAATGCAACAACAATCAAACGGAAATAATGAAGGAACCGCTGCAGCTGCCGGTTCTTCTGAATCACAGGCTGTAGCAACTGACGATCCGTTTAGCCGGCCAAAATTTAATCAAGATAATTATTCATCTATCCAATCCCCTGATGGCAGAGAAATCATTACCAATTATGACCGACCTGAAGACATAGGTAGCCCGGATATTAATTCCCAAACAGACAATTACCAAACGAGACATCAACAGGAAAAAGGGCAAATAACAGAAGAACCCTCCATTAATTATAAAGAATAATTCATACTTACAAATATATTGCATACTTAGGATGCAATGTGTACCGCTGGTGTCATAGCAATTATGTTTTCCTTTTACTTGATTATACCTACGAGGTTAAAGCTGAGATTATTAATCTATCAATAAATATTAGCACTAAAATCCTATATCTCAAATCTATAATTATCTTTGAACTTCAATTTTAATTTAATAGAATGGAGTTAGTAAACGGACAATATGAAATCGGCGGAATATCAGTTTTAGAACTTTGCAAAAAATATGATACTCCTCTTTACGTGTATGATGCAGCGATTATTGAGCGACAGTACAATAAGCTGATGAATGCATTTCCCAATAAAAACATGAAGATAAGTTATGCCTGCAAAGCGCTGACCAATATCAGCATTCTAAAGTTTATAAAAAATTTAGGCGCAAAATTAGATACCGTCTCTATTCAGGAAGTTCAATTGGGTTTAAAGGCCGGATTTGATCCGCAGAGTATTATGTACACGCCTAACTGTGTAAACATTGATGAAATCAATAAAGCCGTCGGATTTGGTGTACAGATAAACATTGATAATATTTCGATTTTAGAACAGTTCGGTCATATTTACGGCAACACTTATCCCGTTTGTGTCCGAATCAATCCGCATATTATGGCGGGTGGCAATAAGAAAATTTCTACAGGCCATATCGATTCAAAATTTGGCATTTCTATTTATCAACTACGACATCTGGAACGTGTGATTTCAACCAACAATATAAAAGTAAACGGGCTGCACATGCACACAGGTTCCGATATCCTAGATGCAGATGTGTTTTTACGAGGAGCGGAAATTTTATTTGAAGCGGCACGTAGTTTCAAAGACTTAGAGTTTATGGATTTTGGCAGTGGCTTTAAAGTAAAATACAGTCCTGATGACAATACCACAGATATTGAAGAACTGGGAGAAAAATTAGGGGCAAGGTTTGAAGAATTTTGTAAAGAATACGGACGCGACTTGACTATCATGTTTGAACCCGGAAAATATTTAGTAAGTGAAAGTGGATTTTTGTTTGTGCGCACAAACGTAATTAAACAAACTACCTCTACCGTCTTTGCCGGAGTTGATTCCGGACAAAACCACTTGATTCGTCCTATGATGTATGATGCCTATCATCATATTACCAATGTTTCTAATCCGAACGGTATACAGCGTATTTATACAGTGGTTGGTTATATCTGTGAAACAGATACCTTTGGCTGGGATAGAAAATTAAATGAAGTTCGGGAAGGTGATATCCTGGTATTGCATAATGCCGGCGCTTATGGATATTCCATGTCATCCAACTATAATTCGCGCTACCGCCCTGCTGAAGTGTTAATACTTAATGGTAATGCTAAGCTAATACGACGCAGAGAAACATTAGATGATTTGTTAGCCACACAGATTGATGTAGAATTGTAGTTGTAAATATGTACGCTTGAAAACATCTGATTTACAAATATGTACAGTATTTCTTAACTATTTCTTATTACTCTATAAAACCGATGTACTAAAAGAAAATTAGTTGATTTTATTGTATATTTGTTGTCCGATGTCAGAAAAAGCTACAAATATTCATCCAATTTTCAACCAACTAATGCAACGCCGCGATAAAGAGAATTTATTGCAGCAAAAAGCCGTTTGTATCTGGATGACTGGTTTGTCGGGTTCAGGTAAGAGCACAATTGCAAAAGGATTAGAAAGGAAGTTACACCAAAATGGTATTTTAACAGCAATATTAGACGGTGACAATGTACGTTCTGGCATTAATAATAATCTTGGATTCACCGAAGAAGATAGAATAGAAAATATCCGCCGTATTGCAGAAGTCAATAAACTGTTTTTACAAAATGGAATTGTCACCATCAACAGCTTTGTAAGTCCTACAAAAGATATTCGTGATTTGGCAAAAACAATTATAGGTGAACAGGATTTTTATGAAGTGTATATCAATGCAAGTTTTGATGAATGCGCAAAACGTGATGTAAAAGGCTTGTATAAAAAAGCATTAAATGGCGAAATCAAAAACTTTACCGGTTTAGATGCACCTTTTGAAGCACCGGAAGATGCTGTATTAGAAATCAGAACTGCGGAACAAAACATTGAAGAAAGTGTAGAAACAATTTATAATTTTTTTATCAAAAAAATAAAATAATCTTACGACTTATTACTTACGACTTACCACTAAAATATGAACGATTATCACTTAAATCACCTCAAAGAACTCGAATCAGAATCGATATATGTCTTGCGTGAAGTAGCTGCACAATTTGAAAATCCGTGCATTCTCTTTTCGGGAGGAAAAGATTCTATTGTGGTAACACATCTGGCTATAAAAGCATTTTATCCGGCAAGTGTTCCATTCACCTTATTGCATGTAGATACAGGTCACAATTTTCAGGAAGCATTAGACTATCGCGATGAATTAGTAAAAAAGAATGGCTTGCGCTTACTCGTTGCCTCTGTACAGGAAGCTATTGACAAAGGTCTAGTGCATGAAGAAAAAGGATATAATGCTTCACGCAATGCATTACAAACAGTACCTTTATTAGAAGCCATAGAAAAAAACAAATTCGATTGTGCGATTGGTGGAGCACGAAGAGACGAAGAAAAAGCAAGAGCCAAAGAGCGTTTCTTCTCTCATCGCGATGAATTCGGACAATGGGACCCTAAAAACCAAAGGCCTGAATTATGGAATATCTTCAATGGTAGAAAACATATAGGCGAACATTTCCGTGTGTTCCCGATTTCCAACTGGACAGAAATGGATGTATGGCAATATATTTACCAAGAACAAATAGAAATGCCAAGTTTATATTTTTCACATAAAAGAAAGGTATTTGAACGCGACGGTGTTTGGTATGCAGCATCAGAATATATTCAAAACAAACCGGATGAAGTTGTGGTAGAACGTGTTGTACGATTCAGAACAGTAGGTGATATTACCTGCACCGGTGCTGTTTTTTCCGAAGCCTCCACATTGGAAGACATTATACAGGAAGTAGCTGCAAGCAGAACCACAGAACGCGGCACACGCGCAGATGATAAACGAAGCGAGGCAGCTATGGAAGACCGAAAAAAAGCAGGATATTTTTAATCCACAATTGAATTAATCTCAGTTCCGACAAAATGCAACAACAACGACATTATTTCTACTCACTAAACACCATGCGTTTCTTTTTCGCGTTGATAGTGATATTGATTCATGTCGAATTATACAGAGGATATATTTACACTAACACATTACTGGAAAAATCAAAATTATTGAGAGATATTGGTCCGGTATTGGTTTCATTTTTCTTTGTTATCAGTGGTTTCTTAATTTCCTATTTCTTATTGTTGGAAAAAAACAAGTATGGAAAAATAAGCTACAAGAAATTCTACAAAGGCAGGATTCTTCGTATCTGGCCTTTGTATTATTTAACCATCATTATTTACTGGAAAATATTACCAAATATAGGATTGCTAAAACCTTTGCATGAAGCTTTTTTCTTTGTGCAACAACACCCTGCCAAACATGGCATGTTGCTTACGGAGAATCAATATTTTACTATCAGCATGTTGTTTCTTCCGCAGTTTACATATGCAATCGCATCTGCTATCGACAGTATCGCTACTTATGCTACTTTTACCTGGAGTATCGGAACAGAAGAACTCTTTTATCTGTTTTGGCCATTTGCACTCAACAAATCAACAAATGAAAGAAAAGGAATAACGAGAATCTTTATCGGCTATTTTGTTTTGTACGGATTGTCAATAGCAGCATTAGGTATTAGTAAATATTTATTACACAATGGCATGCTCACCAGGCTATCTACTTTTGCAGTATTTGCGATGTATCTCAATAGAATCAGTTGCATGTGCGTGGGTGGTTTAGGTGCATACTTCGTAATTCACAATATGGAGGATTTAAAAAAATATTGCTCCATACCGAGAGCATATATTGCTACACTCTTAATTTGTGTTCTATTAGTTACCGGCATTTACACACAGGATGTTTTGAGTATTCTATATATGTTCGTGATATTATGCATTATTGTTTACGGAAAGCCGATTCCTGTTTTAGACAATAAAGTATTGTCTTATTTCGGGCAGGTAACTTATGGTATTTATATGTATCATTCCATGGTAATTCCATTGGCTTATGTATTGCTCAAAAAGTATAATTACTTTAACATGTACACTTTTTATTTTTGCTCCTATGCAGGAACACTGCTAATCGCAGTTTTTTCATATGAAGTTTTTGAAAAATCATTTTTAAAATTAAAAGATAAAAATCTGTTAGCTTTTATAAAAAACTAAAAATTAATCATGACAACAACAGTAGAAGAAATAGAAAACTTTGACAGTAAAGCATATTTAGATATGGAACTGCTTCGCTTCTCTACGGCAGGCAGTGTAGATGACGGAAAATCTACTTTAATCGGAAGACTGTTATATGATAGCAAATCCATCTTTCAGGATCAAATGGATGCCATTGAAGCGGCTTCAGCCAAACGAGGAGAAGAATATGTAAATCTGGCTTTACTCACAGACGGCTTGCGTGCAGAACGTGAACAAGGAATTACTATTGATGTTGCCTACCGATATTTTTCCACACCAAAACGAAAATTTATTATTGCCGATACCCCGGGTCATATTCAGTACACACGTAATATGGTGACAGGTGCATCTACAGCCAACCTTGCCATTATTTTAGTGGATGCGCGAAAAGGAATCATCGAACAAACATACCGGCATTCTTACATTGCGTCTTTATTACAGATACCTCACATCATGGTTTGTATTAATAAGATGGACCTTGTTGATTGGGACGAAAAGACGTTTAACAAAATTGTAAATGATTATAAAGCATTTGCATCCAAACTGGATATCAAAGACGTGCACTTCTTACCGATTTCCGCATTGGCAGGTGATAATGTGGTAAACCGTTCTGAAAATATGCCTTGGTATCAGGGACCAACACTAATGTACTTATTAGAAACCATTCACATCGGTTCGGATTTAAACCATATCGATGCACGTTTTCCTGTACAATATGTGATTCGTCCGATGAAAAATGAATACCACGATTTTCGTGGTTATGCCGGCAGAATTGCAGGTGGCGTTTTCCGTGTTGGGGATAAAGTGAAAGCGTTGCCAAGTGGCTTCTCTTCTAAAATAAAATCTATTGTTACCATGGACGGCGATTTGCTGGAAGCATTCGCTCCGCAGAGTGTTACCATTACTTTAGAAGATGAAATTGATATTTCACGCGGTGATATGATTGTGCGTGAAAATAACCTACCACATTCAGAACAGGAATTTGATGTGATGTTGTGCTGGATGAATGAAAAGAAATTGGTGCCACGTGGGAAATATATTTTACGTCATACTACTAGAGAATGTAAGTGTATTGTAAAAGAAACTAAGTACAAGCTTAACATCAATACACTGCAACGACTGGAAGATGATTTAGAGATTGGCTTGAATGATATTGGCAGAGTTACGATTCGTACTACCGTTCCATTATTTTTTGATAGTTACAGAAAGAACAGAATCACAGGTAGTATTATTTTAGTAGATGAAGCGACCAATGAGACAGTGGCAGCCGGAATGATTGTGTAAATATTTACTATAGTCTCTTATAATACCGCACATACTCCACTTCAAAAGTATAGGGGAATTTGGTGTAATCAATAGCACCGCCACCACCAATCGGAGGAATAGAACCACCCATCGCGAGATTCAATTTCAGGTAATGTTCTTTCGTTAAAGGCATCCAGCTTACGCTTCCTAAATCGCTAAGCGTATAAGTAGCATAGTTGTTATTATCAAAATAATATTTCACCTGTGTGCTGTCCCATTCTATGGCATAGTTGTGAAAAACATCTGTCAGTAAATAAGAATTGGAAACTATATACGGCCAGTTTCTGGATATGGCATTTCCATTGCTGTCCGGCAAAAAAGTGCTGCCTAATACTACAGTAGGTGCCTTTCCGATCCATTCCATAATATCAATCTCACCGCAACGTGGCCAGCCAACTGCATCGTGATTAACGCCCAATGTCCAAATAGCCGGCCAAGTACCTTTTCCTAAATGTGGCATTTTTGCGCGTACTTCTATATATCCGTATTTAAATGTTTGTATGCCTTTAGTTTCAATACTCGCAGAGGTAACAGGATGTCCCTGAAAACTATCGTTCAGCGCTGTAATATATAATCTACCATTTTCCACTTTGCAGTTTTCCAGTCTGCTGTCCGTGTAATATTGCACTTCCTGATTTCTGACATACCCTGTTTCAAATCTCCATTTTGCAGCATCGGGTAATCCTGAATAATTAAATTCATCCGCCCAAACTAAATGATACTGTTTATTCCCAATGGTTAGATTGCCTCCACCACCCGGTGTTATGGGTATCTGAACCGGCAGGCACGCGCTTACTATAAGCACAAGACATAAATAAAAGATGTTTTTCATAGCTTATCTAAATTACACAATTTGCTTTACATATTTTCAATATACAAATGAAAATAAATCTTGTTTGACCAACAATATCAATAAAATTATCAAATGCATTCATTAACTTCAATTTATGAAGGAAATAAAAGATAATGAGGCTTCTTATCATAAAGTGCATGATAGTAGCTTTAAAGAATTCTTTATAAAACAGCATTATCTGGTTCCTTTTGCGTTTTATTTGCCTATCTCCTTTTATTTATTATTCAAGTCTTTTGTGGTGAAACGTGTCTCAGTCTTACACTTACTCTGGATGATTCCTTTAATTTCAAAGTTCTGGGGCTATTTAGAATATTTCCTGCATCAGAATGTATTACATGAGAATGAAGAAATAAAAATTGATGCAGGTACGATTCGTGAATTTCACGACATTCATCACAATTTTCCCAATGACCCGTATCGCTTTGTAGTTCCGCTCTGGGCTAGCATTCCCAGTGGTCTTGTCTTTTATGCTGCTTGCAGAACAACTTTAGGAAAAGAAAAAGGAGAAACATTATTTGGCTTGATGATACTCTATTATTTATTCTATGAGTTCACCCATATTTCTACACATAAATACGATATCAAACATCCGTTTTTTGAAAAAATAAAAAAACATCATTTAAAACATCATTACCTTAATTCAGATAAAGGATTTGGATTTACCACTACTCAATGGGATGAAAAAAACGGATTGGCCTTCACGAATAATAAAAAGAAAGAAAGAGTTACCGGTTATTCTGTCTGACCTCATTGCTTATTTTGAAAAAATCAGAACAAAACTAAAAAATGACTGATTCGAATTCTTATCTTTGTGCAGGATGGAAACATCGAAAAAAAAATTCCCTTTAATTGGTATTATTGGTGGTGGGCAACTTGGCAAGATGTTCATCCAGAAAGCATCGCAATGGTCTGTTCCTGTTGCAATTTTAGACAGAGACGCGAATTGTCCGGCCAGCACATTAGCCACTCATCACATTATTGGCAGCATAACTGACGGAAATGAAATTCAAAAACTTTCCGATATTTCGGATGTGCTCACCTGGGAAATTGAGCATATTGACGTAGATAAGCTTATAGAACTTCAGCAACAGGGAAAAACAATTATACCTGATCCAAAGATTTTAAAAATTATACAGAACAAAAGTCAGCAAAAACTATTTTATCAAAACCATAGTATTCCGACCGCATCTTTTTTTATTGCAGAGAATAAAGTTGATGCAAAAGCAAAATTAGCACAAACAAATTTTAAAAAGGTGGCAGTAAAAGCTTCAACCGGAGGCTACGATGGCAAAGGTGTTTTTATTTCAGATACTACCTCCATTCTGGAAAATCCTGAGATCATTCCTTTCGATACCGAATTAATGGTGGAAGAATTCGTGCCTTGTAAAACGGAAATAGCCGTATTGGTAGCGAGCAACCGCAAAGGCGAATTGGCTGTATATCCTGCCATCGAAATGGAGTTTGATCCTCAAAGTAATTTGGTTTCTTTCCTTACTTCTCCGGCAAATATTCCATTACACTTAGAACAACGTGCGGAACAAATTGCCCTGCAGTGTGCGGAGGCTTTTGGAAGCGCGGGTTTATTTGCTGTGGAATTATTTTTATCTGAAAACGACGAATTGCTGGTGAATGAAATTGCGCCGCGTCCACATAATTCCGCACATCATACCATTGAAGGATTTTATACTTCTCAGTATGAACAACTCTTACGTGTATTATTAGATGTACCATTGGGCTCCACTCATTTAAAGATGCCTTGCGCAATGATAAACCTCGTAGGTCCGGAAACTGGAAATGGAAAATACAGGCTGAAATATTTCAATGAACTAAGTGCTTTACCTGGCGTATATGTACACCTGTATGGAAAGGAGGAAAGCAAACCGAACCGTAAACTCGGGCATATTACTATTGTTCAACCATCTCGCGAAAAAGTGTTGGAAATCACTCAAAAAGTACGAACTTTAACAGAGATAGAAATTATTGAATAATAAATATCACAGAGATTCACGGAGTCTTTACACAGAGTTCTCTGATTTTTTAAAAGAAAATATATAACTATCACTGTGTTCTCTTTGAAATCTTTGAGCAACTCTGTGATATAAAAAAAACACTAATGAAAAAAGTTGCAATAATAATGGGTTCTGACAGCGATTCACCTGTGATGCAGGAAGCCGCTAAAATATTATCCGATTTCGGAATTGAATTTGAATATACAATTGTATCTGCACATCGTACACCAGAACGCATGTACGATTTTGCGCGCACCGCACACGAAAATAATTTTGCTGTAATTATCGCGGGGGCCGGCGGTGCCGCACACTTGCCGGGCATGGTAGCTGCTATATCGCCATTACCTGTGATCGGCGTTCCCGTGCAAAGCAAATCGCTCAACGGTTTAGATTCTTTGTTGTCTATTGTACAAATGCCGGGTGGTGTTCCGGTGGCAACAGTTGCTATAAACGGTGCAAAGAATGCAGGTATTTTGGCTGCACAGATTTTAGCTACTCATGATGAATCTTTACTTCAAAAAATAATCGAGTACAAAAAGAATTTAGAAAATGAAGTAGTTGAAAAAACTAAAAATTTTAAACCTTAATCAATTCTCTTATCACTACACTGGCGCAAACTCCGCCAAATGCTGCAGGCATATAGGAAATAGTGCCATAAGCAGAACGTTTATAATTAGTACCGTCTGTCATAATTAATGCAGTCTTAGATTGCAGTTCGGGAGAAAAAACAAAATCAATGCCTGTGTAAATTTTTTCTTTCTTCAAACGCTTTCTCACCATTTGCATAAATACACAATGATGTGTTTTAGAAACATCCGCTACCAGTATTTTAGTAGGGTCCGTCTTTCCTCCGGCACCACCGGATGCAATAATTTTTTTCTTTAGCTGATACGCAGCTTTCAATAAATTTAATTTAGGTGTAAAACTATCAATTGCATCAACAATATAATCGTAATTATCTTGTTGAATAATTTCAAATGCTTTAGTTGGTGATAAAAATTCTTTGATGACAGTAATTTGTATTTCAGGATTAATATCTTTCAGTCTTTCATACATCAAATCTGCTTTTGACATTCCGTGTGTTGATGCCATTGCCTGAATTTGCCGGTTGCGATTAGTCGGATCTACTACATCACCATCCACTATTGTCAGTTTACCAACACCGGCTCTGGCAATAAATTCAGCAGCAAAGGATCCAATGCCACCTAATCCAACAACCAACACATGACTGTTATTGAGTTTATTTAATGCTTCTTCTCCTATTAGTGCCGTTGTTCTTGAAATCCAATGCCTGTCTTGCATTTTAGTGTATTTAAACGCAAAGGTAGTAAAGTTTTCTTTGCGCCTTTGTGTGAAAAATTAAGGCAAACTATTTAACTTGTAATTTAAAATGCAAAATATTGTTACAACATTTTAAATCTTCAAAAATAATTTGCGGTGTGGATGAAGCAGGTCGTGGTTGCCTTGCCGGACCTGTAGTAGCAGCAGCCGTTGTCTTACCAAAAAAATTCAAAAATGAAATACTGACTGATTCCAAACAATTAAAAGAAAAAGACAGAGATGCTTTGCGGATTATTATTGAAGAAAATGCAATTGCATTTGGTATCGGCATTATTGATAATTATAAAATCGATGAGGTAAATATTTTACAGGCAACTTATTTAGCGATGCATGATGCGATTAGCTCATTAAAAATAAAACCTGAACTATTATTGATTGATGGTAATCGTTTCAAACCTTACAAAAAGATTGCACACGAAACAATTATTAAAGGAGATGGTAAATTTATAGAGATTGCCGCAGCATCTGTTTTGGCAAAAACATACAGAGATGAAATTATGAGAAAGCTACACGAAGAATTTCCCATTTATAACTGGCATAAAAATAAAGGGTATCCGACTGTTGCTCATAGAAAAGTCATTTATGAAAGGGGAAGCTGCAATTATCATCGCCATAGCTTTCAATTATTAAAGCCTGAGCAGTTTACTTTATTTTAGTGCTGTTTTTTGCAACAGATTGTTTATTTTTGATAAAACCAAAAAAATATGCTAAACCAACAACCTACTCTTGGTCAAAGAATCCGTTATAAATTTGAAAATACTTTATCTAAAGGCACACCTGCAATGATTATGTGGCTTGGAATTGTTTCGCTGATTTTAGTGCTCATCTGCGGGATAATTATTTTAGCCCTAAGTATTAAAGATTCTCCCGACTCAGACAGTTCCCTTGGTTTTATTGAAGGTACCTGGAAAAGCTTAATGGCAACACTTGATCCCGGAACTATGGGTGGAGATGAAGGCTGGGCTTTTCGCATTATTCGTTTTATCGCAACATTAGGTGGTATTTTTATTATTTCTATTTTAATCGGAGCTATCGGTTCCGGAATTGAAAGTAAGTTGGATGAATTGCGCAAAGGAAAATCCAAAGTGCTGGAATCCAATCATACACTAATTTTAGGCTGGTCGCCTAAAGTCTTTTCTATTATTGAACAACTCGTCATTGCCAATGAAAATCAAAAAAAGCCTCGAATTGTAGTGATGGCTGATATGGATAAAGTGGAAATGGAAGATGAAATACGGTCTAAAATTGCAGATACCAAAAATACAAAAGTGATTTGTCGTTCCGGTAGTCCGTTAGACTTATATGACTTGGAAGTAGTTAGTCCGCATGATGCTCGTTCCATTATTATATTATCACCTGAAAACAATGAAAATGCAGATACATACATCATCAAGTCTGTATTAGCCATTACCAATAATCCAAATCGCAAGAAAGATAAATACCATGTAATCGCTGAAATTACAGATCCCGAAAATATGGAAGCAGCAGAAATGGTTGGTGGCGACGAAGCCGTCTTTGTTATTTCCGGAGACCTGATTTCACGAGTAACTGCTCAAACCTGTCGTCAATCAGGACTAAGTACAGTATATACCGAAATACTGCAATTTGAAGGAGATGAAATCTATTTCACAGAAGAAAAATCATTAATCGGTAAAACGTTTAAAGAGGCATTATTTGCTTACGAAACCACATCTGTTATAGGAATTCTTACAGCAGAAAAAAACATTCTTTTAAATCCTTCTATGGATACTATAATAAATAGTGGCGATCAGATTGTTGGGATTTCAGAAGATGATGATACATTGATTGTTTCAAACAAAAAAGAGTACAATATAAACGAAAGTATTATCTCAAACGGAATTGACACTCATTTGAAAAAAGAAAGAACGCTCATTCTTGGATGGAATCAGAAAGGAATGCGTATTGTAGAAGAGCTTGACAATTATGTAGGTGAAAACTCTGAAGTATTAATTGTAAGTGTGAATGAACAGGCACATACTCATGTAGAGGAACTCAAAAAAAATATCTCAAAACAGCATATCACATTAAAAAAAGGTTTGATTACTGACCGTAAGACTCTTGAGGATTTACAATGTGAGAATTTTGATCATATTATTATACTCAGTACACGACCTGAAAATATTCAGGAAAATGATGCACGCACATTAATTTGTTTATTGCATTTACGCAACCTCTCCGAAAAAGCAGGTAAAGATTTCAGCATCGTCTCCGAAATGTTAGATGTGAGAAATCGCGCACTTGCAGAAGTTGCTAAAGCGGATGATTTCATTATCAGTGATAACTTAATAAGTTTAATGCTTACACAAATAGCAGAAAACAAACACCTCAAGAAAGTTTACGACATTTTATTTGAAGCAGATGGTTCTGAAATTTATTTAAAACCTGCTCTTAATTATGTATTGCCGGATACCAAAACAAATTTCTATACAATACTGGAGAGTGCCGCACGGAAAAATGAGGTAGCGATAGGATATAGAATTGTTGGAGACGAACGAGATGCTTCAAAACATTACGGAGTAAAAATAAACCCTAAAAAAGATGAAGAATTTATATTGACGGCTAATGATAAAGTTATTGTATTGGCAGAAGATTACTAACTCCAGCGCTCGTCCGTTACACAACGATTGGGATATTTTCCAAGATGTGTTTTGTCTTTGTAATATTCCATAATTTCACGCATATCTTTATCCATATCTCCTGTCGGATAAAAGATTTTATCAACGATTCCCTCTTTAACATCAAAATCCAAATATCCTAATGCTATCGGTACATTTGCTTGCACTGCAATATGATAGAAACCCGTTTTCCATTGCTTGCGTTTGCCTCGTGAGCCTTCCGGTGTAATTACCATACAAATTCTTTTTTCCCTTTTTATAGAATTTACCATAGCATCCACCAGACTTATTTTTTTCTTTACATTACCAATTTTTGGTGTTCGGTCTATGGGTATGCAACCTAAATATCTCAACAGCCAGTTCAAGGGCCAAAAAAATGCTTCTTTTTTAACAGCAATCTTCGCAGGGATTTTAGCCAATACAAAAACAGCTTTGCCAATTGCCATATCCCAGGCCGATGTGTGCGGGGCAACAATCAGTACACATTTATCCAATGGCTTTAACGCATCTACATTATACGACCACCCTTTTACCAGTAAAATTAATCTCGAAATTATTTTCAGCATAAAATTTGATTAAAGCGCAAAGGTATAAGTATTATAATTAATTTCTTTTATCAGAAACCACTACCTAAATCTTATGACTCATAACATTCTCAGATGTATCTTTTATCCAAACTAAATTTTTCGGGATGGCAAGGTGTGATATCTTTATAAAAATCCATCATCGTACGCATATCATCTTCCAGGTTTGTCGGATAAATAATTTTTCCTATGCCAGCAATTTTATTTTTATAATCCAAATACCCTAATAAGATAGGCACATTGGCCATCTTTGCTGTATACCAGAAACCGGTCTTCCATTCCGTACGTAAACTACGGGTTCCTTCAGGTGTTACCATTATGTGTAACTCTGGATGCTCTTTAAATAAATTTGCCATGGCTTCTGTCATGCTTGGACGTTCCTCACCTGGATTTTTGGGGGTTCGGTCTATAGCTATGGCGCCCAAATTCAACATAATGCGTTTAAATGGAAAACGAACCCATTCTTTTTTTACCGTAAAGCGTAAAGGCAAACCCATCAAGTCAAATGCAGCCTTAGCAATCGGTAAATCCATATTAGCAGTATTCGGAGCTGCAATTGTAATGGATTGCTTAATACCAACTATTGCTTCTGTCTTTAGCTTCCAGCCTAATGCTTTAAAAATCAGTTTAAATATCCAGCGTATCATAATTACTACAAATATGCACTTTTTTTCTTATTTATAAAATTGACACTTGTCATCAAAATAAAGCTCGGT
>JAXLTZ010000025.1:0-34820 GCA_046329785.1 Chitinophagales bacterium | reverse complement strand
TTTGGTGATTGTGGGTAGACAGTTATAAATTCTGCATTTGTACTACTATTTACCTGTTGTGCGATTTGTTGTTCATATAATTTATAAAAAAATAAAAACGTTGAATGACGTAGTATACAAAGAAGCGTGGCATGGCAAAAATCGCCAGCAAAGCGTGGCTATAAGCGTGGAGCGATATTTTTGCCTTGTCTTTTTTGGTTACTTTTTTTGACTAAGAAAAAAAGTGACAAAAGTTGATTTATTAAGCAATTAGTTACGAAAAAAATAAATTAAACTGCACAACGCGTTACTATTTATCTTTTTCTGTAAAATTTGTGCCGGAATTTTTCAAAACATCAATATCGCAAAACCCTCTTTGTAACGATATATAGACCTATTTATTCAAAAATGGAACTAACAAACACTAAAAAATGTTTATCTTTAATTCAAGTAAAAAATAACCAACTAAAACTAATTTATGAGAAAGTCAATTTATCTGTTCCTCTTTCTGGCAAGTACTTTGTTTTTACCAAGCTGTTCCTACAACAGTTTAGTATCTTATGATGAAGCCGCTAAAAAAGCGTGGGCAGATGTAGAAGCTGCCTATCAGCGCAGAAACGATTTAATCGGCAACTTAGTGGAAACCGTAAAAGGTGAAGCAAAATTTGAAAAGGAAACCCTGACCGCTGTTGTGGAAGCAAGAGCAAAGGCAACTTCCATTCAGCTAAAAGCCGATGACATCACTCCGGAAAATATGGCGAAATTTCAGGAAGCACAAAGTCAGCTCTCCGGTGCTTTGTCTAGATTACTGGCTGTTGCAGAAGCCTATCCAAACCTGAAAGCAACAGAGGCGTTTCAGAGTTTAATGAATGAACTGGAAAGAACGGAAAACCGTATCAATATTGCCCGCAGGGATTACAACGAAGCCGTACAGGTATATAATACCAAAGTACGCTCCTTTCCTTCCAATATTACTGCCGGTTTGTTTAAGTTCAAACAACGCGAGCCGTTTAAAGCAGATCCGGGTTCTGAGAAAGCTCCAAAAGTACAATTCTAACCATGGCATCCGCTAAAAATTTTCTGAACGATACGGAAAAGGACGCTGTAGTATCTGCCATCCGTGCAGCAGAAGCAAGCACGTCGGGTGAAATCCGCATACACATAGATGATCGTTGTGATGAAGATGTGCTCGACAGAGCCGTGAAAGTATTTCATCATCTCAGAATGGATAAAACTGTTTTCAGAAACGGCGTATTGATTTACATTGCCGTGAAAGACAGACAATTTGCTGTTATCGGTGATGAAGCCATTCACAAAAAAGTAGACGATGATTTCTGGAAAGATGTTTCTCATCAACTGCACAACAGTTTTAAAAATGAACAGGCATTTCAGGGAATACTGAATGCTATTGATACGATTGGTAAAACTTTATCGACCTATTTTCCTGATATAGATAAATTAGACAGAAACGAATTGCCGGATGACATCTCTTATGAATAAAATACTGTTCACCATTTTTCTGTCGCTGCAATGTATTGCAGGTGCGCAGGTATTGGATAAAGACGGCATTCCGCAGGCACCCAGTCCTCCGAGATTAGTGAATGACTTTGCTGAGTTAATCAGCATGGACAACAAAGAAAAACTCGAGCAGAAATTAGTTGCCTACAATGATTCTACGTCCACACAGATTTGTGTGGTTACAGTAAATAATATTGGTGATTACAGCATAGAAGACTATGCCGTGCGCTTAGGCAGAAGCTGGGGTATCGGACAAAAAGATAAAGACAATGGCATTCTTATTTTAATTTCCAAAGATGACCGGAAAGTGGATATTGAAATTGGTTACGGGCTGGAAGCTTATGTAACCGACTACGACAGCAAAGATATTATCGACAATATTATTGTGCCTGCGTTTAAGCAAAGTAATTATTATGAAGGCATTGATGAAGCAACGAACAGATTAATTGCACAATTGCAGGGCACGTTCGTTGCAGGCAGTTCTTCTGCCGATGATATTCCATTCTGGGTTTGGATATTAATCATCTGCATCGTGCTGTTTATTTTTTATATCATCTTCAGCGGCAAATCTACTGTATCTATTGGCGGCGGCGGATGGACTTGGTCCGGCGGTGGCGGTGGTAGCTCATGGAGCAGTGGCGGAAGCAGTAGTTTTGGCGGTTTTGGTGGCGGAAGTTTCGGCGGTGGCGGAAGCTCCGGAAGCTGGTAAAATAACATTATAAAGATTATGTGATTCCTGTTTTCAAAGGAATGCATAAAAAGCATTTTTCATTCAAAAGGTATTTCAAGAAACTCACAGAGTGATATATTTTATGTTCGGCAACTATAAAACATACCTCCTTTTCTTTCTCCTCTTTTTTAGTATTCATCTTCATGGATATGAGGTGGATTCCAATGGAATTGTAAAGCCAACAACTCCGCCTCATCTTGTAAATGACTTTGCAGGCTTGCTGACTGCGGAACAAGTAAACATTTTAGAAAATGAATTGGTAGCTTACAACGATTCCACTACTACGCAAATTGCTGTTGTCATTATTGATTCCCTTAATGGAATGCCTATCTCTGATTATGCATTGCAGTTGGGCAGAACCTGGGGAATTGGACAAAAAGGAAAAAACAATGGAGTTTTACTGTTGATATCAAAAAACGACAGAGAAGTAGATATTGAAGTAGGTTACGGACTGGAAGCACATCTGACGGATTACGGATGCCGTGCAATTATACAAAACAGTATCGTACCAAATTTTAAAGAAGGAAAATACTTTGAAGGAATACAAAGTGCCACCTATTCTATCAAATACTTTCTGGAAAACTATACGCCCGCTTCCAGCTATTCTTATCCATCTTATCTTCCCAATAAATCATTTTTTGAGGAGTATGGCTATCTTGTTGCTTTATTTATTTTACTGGTTATTCCTTTTATTTTAGGAATGATTTTCGGTTGGAGCGGCGGCTCTTCTACTTACAGCAGCAGCGGTTGGACATCAAATTCGAGCAGCAATTACTCGAGTACCTCCAGCTATTCGAGCTCCAGTTCGAGCAGCAGTTCAGGAAGTAGTTTCAGCGGTTTTGGCGGCGGAAGTTTCGGAGGCGGTGGTTCCAGCGGAAAGTGGTAAGGTTTTTGATAATAACATTATGTAAAAAATTCTTAAAAAAAATAATAGTTGATGGCTATTGAATATTTTTGTTCAAAATAAAACTCATGCAAAAAATAATTATCCTGCTGTTGTCTGTATTAATTTTTACCGCTTGTGAAAGTGATAAAAAAACGATTGAATTTAAGAAAATGGCAAACCTTGATTTGGGAAATCTTTCTAAAGAAAATGCGACAATCAAAGCAACTGCAGTTTTTATGAATCTTTCCGATGAAGAATATAATTTAAAAGATATGGTGCTGGATTTTACCATCGATGGAAAAGATGTAGGAACTATCGTTACCAAAACGGATAAAGTCATCAAACCTAAATCTGAGTTTTCAATTCCGGTACAATATTCCTATGAAACGTCTTCTTTTGTTGAAGAAGGTCACGAACCTTCCAGTAACTATGCCGTGCAACTTCTTGGTGATTTAACGCTCAAAAACTCCAAAGGAGATGAAGTTACTGCAACCGTAAAATATGCTACAACGTATGAATATCTTACCAAAAAAGAAATTCGCATGGACAAACGCGAAGAACGTAAAAAACGCAGACAAGAAAAGAAAGCGGCGAAAAACAACTAGTACATGAGATATATTTTAGCCACTTGTTTTCTGCTGTTTTCATTTTGCATTTCCAATGCTGAAGATAATAAAGAACCCTATCTGGTGAAAACAAAAGGTTTTCATGTAAGTGACTTTTCATTAAAACAAATAGGACTGGGAATAACTGCCGTTATCTATAATCCGTATAAGGCAAAAGTTACTGTTGACGAAATTATGATAGATGTTTTCATCGGTGAGAAAAAACTGGGTACTATTTTGGAAGCAGCAGATGTAGTGAAAATAAAAAAAGAAAGTGCTTTTGATTTACCATTAAAAATCAACGTAAAAACAAGCTCTACTGTCACCAAATTTTTTACAGAAGGCTCTAAGATGGTATTAATGGGCAAAAAAATCAGAGCAGATTTTAAAGGCTATGTGAAAGTAAAAGCACTCGGATTTATTCCTATCAAAGTAAAAATAGATCAGTACGAGTATTTCACATTAAAAGATATCTTAAACTCCGGACCTGATAAGCCTTCAAAAAATGAAACCAAAAATCCGTAATTAAGTAAAACTAAATAAATCAATTTTCATTGTAACTTAGCGAGGATGAATAAGACATCCGTCACTTCGGGATTCTTCAAAAATTTTTCCCTGCTCTTTACAGGGTTGATAGTGGTACAAATTATCAACTTCGTATTTTCATTAATACTTCCAAAATTCTTTCTACCAGCAGCATTTGCTGAGTTTGGTATTTTCACATCTGTTGTATTTATACTTATTGAAATCGTCAATGCAAAGTTAGACGTTGTGGTGATGCTTACTCAACATGAAGAGGAAACCAAAAAAGTAATGAATGCAGCATTTACCATTGCCGTTATCGTTTTCTTTATATTATTGCTGGGTGAATTTTTATTTCTGTTTTTTGTCCCAACAATTTATCTGCTGGTTCCATTCTGCGTTTTACTATACGGCATACATCAGCCTATTTTAGTGTATCTCAATAAGCTGGAAAAATATTCCGCTATTAATTTATTTCGCATCATACAAGTATTGACTACTTGTGCTGTAACATTACTCTTAGCCTTACAAAAAACAGAACATGCACTCATATTTGGATTTCTGGCAGGGTTAGCCGTGGCAACTGTATTTATCTTAAAATTTTCATCGCCTAAATTAGATTTGGAAGCCACCAAAGAAGTCTGGAATCAATACGACCAGTTTCCAAAATATGGCACATGGTCTTCCTTATTAAATAATATATCACGCAACAGTGTTCCGATTCTGTTGTCTAATTTTTTCTCACAACAATTAGTCGGATTTTATTCATACACCACACGTTTACTGAATGCACCTACTGGCATGTACACTTCTGCATTGGGACAAGTATATTTTAAAAAAGCAAGTGAACAGGATGACGAAACACTGAGAAAGTCAACACTAAAGGTGATTCAGTTTACTTTTTTAATTTCAATTCTGCCGACATTATTTATTTTAATTTTTGGTAAAGAATTATTTTATGCGTTGTTCAGCGGTGCATGGCTGGAAGCCGGGAAGATTGCGCAATACCTTATTTTATGGTATTTTCTGGGAGTTATCGCCTCCCCTGTTTCCTGTTTATTAGATATAAAAAATAAACTGAAATTTGAATTCGGCTTTAATTTATCTTTATTTCTGTTAAGAATTATAGCACTGCTGATTGGCGGATTTTTGCATGATTTTTATTTAGCCATTCTGTTATTTTCTTTAAGCGGAATTGCATTGAACGTCTATTTACTATATTATATCCGTTATCACATCTTAAAAAATGACTAAAATAAAGCTGACATATAATTTAGTTCACCAATGGCATTCTAAAAACAACATTTCCGTTATCGGAAATGCATTTTTAAATAAGATTTTATTAAAGGAAAAGTTATTAATTGAATACTTTGAAGAAGTTGATACTGAAATTTTATTTACTGATAAATTAAAAAATGTATGCGGTCATTTCGCTGTAGTTCTTGAAACACAAGATTATTTTTTTATTGCAGTTGATACGATAAGAACCATTCCGTTATTTATCAGAAAACAGGAGAATGGAATTTTGATTACTGATACTATTGAATTTTCCGGCAATTGGAATTCAGCGGAAGTAGAAAATCTTAAAAAAGTTTATTGCACATTAGAAAATAATACGTTGCTAAAAGATTGGCAGCAATTGCAGGCCGGAGAATATGGTGTGATTTATAAAAAAAGTCTATCTATTGACATAAGACCATATTATCGTCATCAAAAAAGCAAGGACGTTAATAATGACATACAAACGAAATGCACGCATCTCGAAAAAAGCATGATTGAGAAAATCATAACTTATGCCGACAACAGAACTATTTTAATTCCACTCTCAGGCGGATATGATTCCCGGTATTTACTGGCATTATTAAAAGAAAGTAATTATCGGGATATTGAATGCTTTACTTATGGCAGAAAAGATAGCTATGAAGTTTTAATTGCAAAAAATGTATGTGAGAAGCTAGATGTAAAATGGCATTTTATTGAATATACGGATGAATTACTCCGGTTGTTTTTTAGCTCAAAATGGGATGAGTATTCGGAACTGAATCATCATTATACATCGCTGCCACATGAACAGGATTTTTTTGCGTTATACTACTTAAACGAAAATAATTTACTTCCGAAAAATGCAGTCGTAATGAATGGTTTTTGCCAGGATATTCACTCGGGCAGCTTTATAGAACCTGTTAAAAATTTTGATTTACAAAAATTCATCTTTCAGAAATATCAATTGAAACCGGATTTAGCTGCCTATGAGAATTCATGGAATGGTTATCAGGAATGGTTAATTAAAAATCGCTTATCAAAGTTTATTATTAATGCTGTTCGTGCGTATGAATTTTTCGGATTGGATTTTTATTTACCTTTCTGGAATACTGACTGGATAAATTTTTGGTATGCATTACCAGAAGCACAACGTTTAAACCAGCAATTTTATCAGGAATATTTATTTAATACTGTCTTCAAAAAGTATAAAATAGATTTCAAAAAACCTTCACACGACAGCGTCCATAAATTATACACAATTAAAAAAATCAGTAAAGCTGTATTGCCGGCAAAGATTACAAAATTACTGCAACTTCAAAACAGTAAAGACACTTCAAAAGATGTAAACAATACCTTATTTTTGTATGAGGAGATATATAAACGTCTGAAAGAGAAACCGGCAGAAAAAGATTTTAGAATAAATAACATTCACGCTTTATATTTTCTGGAAAAATTGAAAGAAAATCATCAACTTTAGTAAAAATATCTTTATAAAATATCCATAACTAAAATCACACCAAAACAAATATATATATGGATATTCCATGCGAACCATTAAAAATAAACACATGAAAAAAATTACATACATTACTGCTCCTTTTTTAATTCTTTGCTTAACATTATCCTACTGCAACAGAAAGGCAACAGCCGGCAGCACCGCTGAGAATTCAACAGAAAAAACAGCTAAATTAGTTACCATGACAAAAAACGGAATCACCTTAACTGAATTATATTCTCCTGAAACATTTACGGATGCCACACTCCTGCAATCTACCACTGCAGGAAAAGAAGATTTGGACAAAAATATTTTCGGACTGAATTATACTACGACCAATTATGAATTAGGCAAACAAACATCGATGACCGAGATAAAATCCTGCGCCAATTCTGCAAAAGGACAACATATTCATTGTATAGTTGACAATGGTCCTTATACTGCAGTGTACGAAGCTAACGGAAAATTCAATGCTTTGACAGATGGGCAACATACTGTTTTGTCTTTCCTTTCACGCTCTTATCATGAAAGTATAAAAAATAAAAATGCATATGCTCTTTCTTCCGTCATAACCGGTATGTCGCGCTACACTGCCCGATATGCAGCACCCGATTTAACCAGCCCGATGCTGTTTTATAGCCGCCCGAAAGGTGAATATACAGGCCCTGAAACGGATGCTGTATTATTGGATTTTTATATTGTGAATTGTGAATTATCTAATGAAGGCTATCGGGTAAAAGCAGAAATAAACGGCACAGAATTTATGATTAAAAAGTGGTGTGGTTATTTTATGGAAGGATTGCCAATGGGTGAAAATACCGTAAAACTTACCTTGATTGATGCTAAAGGAAAACAGGTGGAAAGCCCTTATGCTGTTTCTGAACGGAAGTTTGTGCTGAAAAAATAATTTCTATTCAAAATATTTCAGTGCGAGTTCATAGCTTTTTAGACCAAAGCCAACAATCACGCCTTTTGAAACAGGTGATATAAAAGAGTGGTGCCTGAATTCTTCTCTGGAAAATGTATTACTGATATGCACTTCTACTACAGGTGTCTTTATAGCACGTATAGCATCCGCAATCGCAATAGAGGTATGTGTATAGCCGGCAGCATTTAATATAATTCCATCATAAGAAAACCCAACTTCATGCAATTTAGAAATCAACTCTCCTTCTATATTGCTTTGAAAATATGATATTTCCTGGTTGGCATATTTGGCTTTCATGTCTGACAGGAAGTTCTCGAATGTTTCAGAACCATATACAGAAGGTTCGCGCTTACCTAACAAGTTTAAATTAGGTCCGTTGATGATGATAATCTTTTTCATACAATAAAGATAAAAATAAACCGCAAAGTTCACTAAGGTTTTACGCAAAGATTTTAAAGAACGTCAGTAAAAATACTTCGTGAACTTTGCAAATACTTTCCTTACTTTGCGGTAAGCATATGACGAACTGGAAACATTATATTAAAAATTTTGAAGCCTATCTGAAGATAGAAAAATCACTTTCGCAGAACTCGGTGGATGCTTATTTACACGATGTACAACTTTTACTCCAATATTTAGACATAGAAAAGAAATCAGTTAATCCTGATGATTTGAAATTGAAAGATTTAGAACATTTTATTGCTCATCTGCATGATTTAGGATTGAGCGACAGAAGTCAGGCACGTATCATTTCCGGGTTGAAGGCATTTTATAAATACCTGATTACGGATGATTATATCAAAGAAGACCCAACAACCCTATTGGAAGGTCCAAAACTTAGTAAAAAACTTCCCGATACTTTATCTTTTGAAGAAATAGAAAAGCTGATTGGTGCGCTGGATTTAAGTAAAGATGAAAACGTACGCAATAGAGCTATGCTCGAAACACTTTACAGCAGTGGTTTGCGCGTTTCCGAATTAATTAATCTGCAAATCTCACACATTTATAAAGATGTGGAATTTATTCGTGTTATCGGAAAGGGAAATAAAGAACGTTTAGTGCCTATTGGCAGCGAAGCATTGAAGCATATTACTATTTATCTGGAACATGTACGCAATAAATTACCACAGTATCCGAAATTTTCTGACGTATTGTTTTTAAACAGAAATGGTAAACCTATTTCCCGTGTTATGGTATTTTGGGTGATAAAAAGTCTGGCAGAAAAAATTTCGTTGAATAAAAGTATCTCACCGCACACTTTCCGACATTCATTTGCCACACATTTGATAGAAGGTGGCGCTGATTTACGGGCAGTACAGCAAATGTTGGGACACTCATCCATTACTACCACAGAAATCTATACGCACTTAGACCAGCAATATTTAAAAGAATCATTGTCTTTGCATCATCCAAGGTTTAAGAAATAACAATCCATTTGTTTTTTCACAGAAATTTTTGTATCTTATAAACACGTCAAAACAATGTTTTATGAATCCATTTATCAGCAGAGTTATCATCAATACAGTTCTTCACAATAAGAATAAAAATAATTTAGATAAGAACCAGAATTATTCAGAACAGGATTTAAAAAAGGGACTGAGTGAATTAATTATTTCTACAAAAAGAATCGTAAAAGATACGTTATTTATTGTCGGTGGAATTTTTGCAGCCGGCTTCGGGCTCAGAGGCTTCTTACTGCCTAATGATTTTATAGACGGCGGTGCAATGGGTATTTCTTTACTGATTTATGAGTTGACTCAGATTCCATTATCCTATCTGATTGTGCTTGTGAATATCCCGTTTATTATTTTAGGGATCCGGGTAATAAATAAAACATTTGCAGCAAAAACGATTTTATCTATTATCGGATTAGCTATTGTAGTTGCATTTATTCCGTTTCCTCAAGTTACCAGCGATAAATTGCTAATATCTATTTTCGGCGGTTTTTTTCTCGGCACCGGTATCGGTTTAGCTATTCGTGGCGGTTCTGTTATAGATGGTACTGAAGTATTAGCCATTTTTGTAAGCAGGAAATTGGGTAGCAGTATTGGTGATATTATTATGGTAATCAATATAATTATTTTTTCATTTGCTGCTTATTTATTATCTATTGAAACAGCTATGTATGCAATGCTTACCTATTTATCTGCTGCTAAAACGGTAGATTTTATTGTGGAAGGCTTTGAAGAATATATGGGCGTCACTATTGTTTCTGACTATTCTGATGAAATACGAATTATGCTGAGGGATAATTTAAAACGTGGTTATACTGTATACAAGCAAAAGAAAGGAAGCGGAAAAAAAGGTGAAAAAATAATAGAATCTGAAATTGTGTATACTGTAATAACCAGACTTGAAATCGGGAAATTATACAGTGAACTGGAAAAAATTGATGCTGATGCTTTTATTATTACACAAAGTGTCAAAAACATCAAAGGCGGATTAGTAAAAAAACGCCCTCTGGACGAACATTAATTATTCACTCATAAATTCAAGTACATCTCTTTTAACTTCCAGTGGTTTTTCCAGCATCGGAACATGTCCGCAACTGTCATATACAATAAGCCTGCTGTTTTTAATATCTGTATGAAACCGTTCAGCGTATTTAGGATTCACGATTTTATCGTATTTACCCCAAACAATTAGTGTAGGACAAGTAACTTGTTTAATTAAGTTTTCATCAATGTATTTATCTGATGTTACCATATTGATTACCTGATTCAAATTCCCTGCTCTGTTCCAGTAATCATTAAAGCGTTGTGCTCTTTCATCGGTCACTATCGATTTGTCATAAAATATTCTGTACATGCCTCTTTTAGTAAGAAAAACAGGTAGTCCTTTTTGCAACAGTAATTGTACAACCGGAGATTTAAAATAATGTGCGTTAGTCGCATTTTCTACAACTTCTTTCATATCATACCCTGCACTGTTAAATAATACCAGTTTCTTCACTTCTTTCGGATGTTTTACTGCAAGATTCCAACTCATTAAACCACCTAGTGAATTTCCCATCACATAACAGGAATCCAAATGCAACGTATCCAGCAGGAAAGTAAAATAATCGTCATAGATTTTTATATAGTCCGGATTTTCTTCTGTTTGTTTCGGAAAATCAGATAGACCAAATCCCGGTAAATCGATACGAATAACACGATATTTGTCGTGTATTAAAGAATCCAGAATCAAAAAATCTCTGCCACTGCCGCCAAAGCCATGTATCATTAATATGGGAAAACCGCTTCCACTTTCCGTATAATGTAATTCACATCCATTCCAGTTAATAAACTTAGAATTGGGTAATGTGTATTTTTCTTTAACATACTCCTTAGTCAATGTCAGGTCTTTCCTTCCAAAGGCAGCATATAAAAATAAAGCAACTATTACAACAACAACAAACAGTATTATCTTCTTGTACATATAAAAAACTTTGAGCCAGCCTAAGTTAGCACATTAGCTATAAAAAAAAGAGAAACCAAAATGATTTCTCTTTCCACTTAATAATTTGTTATTCTGTTACCGGATTAACCTCTTCAAACCCCTGATACTTTCCGCCACATCGGCCCTGCATTTTTTTGCTGAATTTTTCCCTTTCTTCAGGTGTCATATTTGCATAACGTTCCTGCATTCTTTGTTGCCATCTGTATCGACCGCCAAATCGACCACCGCCACGACCAAAACCTCCAAACAATATCTTAGATAG
The DNA here is from genome assembly GCA_046329785.1 of Chitinophagales bacterium. Classification (GTDB taxonomy): domain Bacteria; phylum Bacteroidota; class Bacteroidia; order Chitinophagales; family JADIYW01; genus JADJSS01. Next base: position 23,194 of record JAXLTZ010000025.1, on the reverse strand, counting down.
CAGTAGCAATCCAATTGTTTCGTAAAATGTCAGGATAGGTCCGTGAAAGAGTAACGGTACCAGCCAGTTCCACAAATACATCGTTCCAAAGACAACAACATTAAAAAATAGAGTAATCATTAAAGCTATCTTCAATGCCCGTAAAAATTTAAATCTTCTGTTCATTTTTTTAATTTTAATCATTTATAAATTGTTCGTATACTGTCTTCAACCGTTCGCGCATATATAATACAGCATATCGTTTTCTAGAAATCACCGTTTTTACAGATGTATTCATTTCATCAGCTATCTGCTGCATGGTTTTATCTTCCAACTCATGCATTACAAAAGCATCGCGCTGTTCTTTCGGCAATTCATCCAGTACATCTGCAACGGCTTCCATAATGAAATCATTCATCATTTTGTCCTCTGCAGAAATAGTGTTTCCGCGTAAAATATCTGCAAGCAATAAAGGCTCATTTTCCTCTTCAGTAGCAATGGCACTATTTTCTAAAGGGATTGATTTCTTCTTTCTGTAGGAATCTGTGATTTTGTTCCGGGCTACCGTAAACAACCATGAAGCAAGTTGTTCGACGGGCTTCATTAGCCTGTAACTTTCCACCAATTCATAAAATACATCCTGCAGTATATCTTCTGCATCTTCCACAGTTGGCGTGCGCTGACGAATAAAATTTAATAAGCGTTTCTTTTCTCTCTGAACGACTTGTTCAATTTTTGAATCAACTTCTAAACCGTTATGCTGCACTAAATATGACGTTTGGTTATACATTATAAACTTATAGACGAATGAGCCGATAAAATACTTTAACAAAATGCAGAAAATTTTAAAATAGTTCCTTTTAACGTCTAAAAATGCCATTTACACATTGTTCTTGCCATTTACTCACTTAAAAAAGGTATCTGCAGAATCCGCTGCATCTTTACATCAACAAACAAACAGACATTTTTTAACCATTAAAACTAACACATGAAAAAACTTATTTTACTTTGCATGATGTTCACGTGGGTAGTGAACTATGCAGCAGACGGCAATCTTGCACTTTACCGGACAACCAATAAAGTAATCAGTACCTGGGAAAACAGAACGGTATTTTATACAAGCGATAAAACCTGTTTCACCGAAATTGAACATGTGACTTTGTATGCTGATTTTACATCTGTAAAAACAAAAAAAGTAGTACCCTGCGATAAGCCGGCAACACCGGAAAAGTTCAATGTTCAAAATATTACGATAAAACAGCCTTATGCAGAATTACCAAATCTGAATGAGCAATTGGCACAACGATGATTTAAATCTTAATTCCCACAATTCAAATCAATCATCGTTTTTTATTTTTTGCGTGTTAGACCTCGATATTGTTATCGAGGTTTTTCACCTTAATAACTGATTTATTTTTTCTAAAAAACGGGTTGGATTGTCTGCATGCACCCAATGTCCTGCATTTTCAATTTCTATAATTTCATTATTCGGAAAATACTGATCACATGCATCCCAGTTATCCTGATTAATATAGTTGGACGTTTCGCCTTTAATAAAATAGGTTTTGCCGGAAAATTGCCTCTCTGCTTTCGGAAAATCCATTAAGACTCTGTAGTTTAAAATCAGCGACTCAAAATTACATTTCCATTCAAATTGTCCTTTTTCATTTCGTGACAGATTCTTTAGAATGAATTGCCGTACGCCAAAATCGTGAATGCGAGGTTGCAGAAATTTATCTATGTCTTCTCTTTTGGCTGTAGATTTTAAAGGTGCTTCCGCCATTGCAAACAAAATAGCCTCATGTCCGCCATCATAAAAGGTGGGCGCAATATCTACCACAAATAATTTATCAATTAATTCAGAATGCTGTAATGCCAGTAGCATTGCAACTTTACCGCCCATAGAATGACCGATAATAGTGGTTTTGTGAATTTGTTGTTGTGCGCAGAATTCAACCACATCCTTTACTAAGAGTTCATAATTCATTTCATCTGTATGTGGCGAACGACCATGATTGCGCTGGTCAATAATATATACCTGATGTGTTGTAGAAAGTTGCTTTGCAATAGTTTGCCAGTTATCTAATGAGCCTAATAAACCATGTAAAATAATAATAGTTGATCCTGAATCGCCTAGTTTTTTGTAATTAAGCAACATTACACCATTTTACTTCTTTTCACCAAATACGATAACAACACCGGCTGAAATCCTTCATTAATATCCGCTTCCACAAAATCTATTTTATATTGCGCACATTTTAATTTTAAGTTGGTTTTTCGTTCCCGCATTTTCTCTACATAAAAATCTTTCACCTGATTTGGCTGTAATTTTAACTCTTCCCCTGTTTCTAAATCCACAAATTTATACGGACGATTCTCAAAACTAAAGTCCAGTTCTTTCGATTTATCAGTTACATGAAACAACACCACCTCATGTTTACTATGTTTTAAATGCTGAAGAGCAAGAAAAATTTCACTTTCATCGGTGCTGTCTAACATATCGCTAAACAAAATAACTAAAGAGCGTTTGTGAATTGAATCTGCAATCTGATGCAAACATTTTGCAGCATCCGTAGATTTTTGAAGTTGTGTATTCGTTAATACTTTATACAATTCATTCATCAGTAATTGATGGTGTAAAGCATTTGTCTTTGCGGTAGTTTGTGTCTTTACTTCAGCATCAAAAATAGTTAACCCGACAGCATCCCGTTGCTTTTTGAGCATATGCATCAGTGCGGCCGCTGCCACGCAGGAAAATTCTATCTTATTCAGTTTTCCTTTTTCTCTTTCCTGGGGAAAATACATTGATGACGAAGCATCTATAACAATCTGACAACGCAAATTGGTTTCCTCTTCAAACTTTTTGGTGTATAACTTTTCCGTTCGCGCAAATACTTTCCAGTCTATATCTTTTATTGAATCGCCGACATTATGCAAACGATGTTCAGCAAACTCGACTGAGAAACCATGATATGGACTTTTGTGTAAACCTATTATAAAACCTTCTACTACCTGACGAGCCAGGATATCGAGTTGGTCGAATTGAAGAAAATCTTGTTGTTGGATAATCATGTATAAGTATAAGAAATTAAATAGAATATAAATTTATAAAAATGCTTTTGTCGCTTCTATTGAAAACCCTTAAAAAAATCTAATATACCTCTTAAAAATTTACCATGTTTTTCTGATATTATATCTTCTGGATCTTGACGATATATTTCATCTTGGTTTTTAGCTGGCAATCCTATCTTTATTTTTATAAAATTGATTAGTGGCTCAAATAGTGCCATCTTAAATAAAGAAACTACATAGTAAATAAACGATAATACTAGGATTGAAATTCCAGTTATAAAAACAATGGTACCAATACTATCCATAATAAGATTATCTAATTAAAAATGGTTGAACAACTCTTCGTCATCCAACCATTAAAATTAGTTAATTAATCTTGTTAAGCCATTACAGCATCTAACTTTTTCTTTAAGTCGCCTTTGGAAGCCACACCTACATGTTTATCTACCAACTGACCATCTTTGAAAAACAACAATGTAGGAATACTCATAATTCCATATTGAGCGGCGATTTCGCGATTTTCATCTACGTTCAATTTTCCGATAGTAGCTTTGCCTTCATATTCTTTCGACAAATCTTCTACTGCCGGACCGATTAACCGACACGGACCGCACCATTCTGCCCAAAAATCTACCAATGCTGCGCCTTTTGCGTCTAAAACTTTTTCTTTAAAGTTATCGTTTGTGAATTCTACTGCCATGATATTTACATTTTAATTAGTATAACAATAAATCGTTGTAGTGGTTCCAAAATTAGACAAAATAGTGCAATTTTTCTGATAAGTTTTTCTGATTTTTTAATAAGAAAACTCTATAAAAATATTTAAAACACATAGAAACATAGTTTTTAAACAAAAGCAAAACGGATAGTGCAATACTAAAAGCAGGTCAAGTGATGCATAGCTATGAGTAAGCTTCGCTTACACTATCTCATCCTTTTTTATACACTATACGTCATAATTTCTTGCTTTGTTCTTATGTGTCTATGTGTTTAATTATTATCTGATAATGATTTCCTTAATTAAATTCTCTTGTAAACGCTCATTTAAATTGGCAATTATTTTCGACCTTGCCATGAATAACTCCTGTTTGAGGGCAGATGATTCTATGTAGACAAATAATTTTCCCTGCTTGTAAAAAATACGGGTGGTATGATTCGTAATATAGGTTCCCATTAATTCATGCCAGTATTTGCGCACTTTCATTTCATCCATTTTGTTGCCAATACGCATGTCTTTAATCATGTCGTCCAGCACCTCTTTTAATGCTACAAATTTGCTGTTTCTATATTGAGCCAAGGTTTATAATTTTATAATTAGTAATCTGATTTTCAGCAATAAATAATCTGACTCTTTCTTCGTCAGTATCGGATATAAATACCTGTCCGAATGCTTCTTCATTTACCAGTCTGAAAATTCGTGTAATACGTGACGCATCTAATTTATCAAAAATATCATCCAATATCAACAAGGGCTTGATTTGTTTTTCCATTTTAATGAACTCGTATTGCGCCAGTTTCATAGAAAGCAGAAATGTTTTTTGCTGTCCCTGAGAGCCGATTTTCTTTACCGGAAAACCATTTAATTCGAATACTAAATCGTCTGTGTGTATACCTTTTGTTGTTCGTTGTGCATTCCTGTCCTGATTTTCAGAATTACTGATAAGTTCTTCAAAATCATTATTTAATAAATCTGATTGATAAGTAACACTAACATCTTCGTTTCCGTCAAAAATATGATGATATATATTCTTAAAAATCGGTATAAACTTTTTTAAAAAGGACTGCCTGTACTCAAAAACCAGCCTGCCACATTTTATTAACTGCTGGTTATAGGTTTCCAGTAAAGTTTTATCAAAAGTTCTGTTTTCATAAAATGATTTAAGTAAAGCATTACGTTGCACCAGTATCTTGTTGTAAACGATTAGATTAGTTAAATATTCACTTGAAAACTGCGATAATGTAGCATCCATAAATTTACGACGCAGTTCACTCGTACCTAAAATTAACTGATTATCATCCGGTGTAATAATGACACAAGGAAATTTACCTATAAATTCAGCCTGCTTTTCTATCTTTACTTTATTGACAAGTACCTCTTTCTTTTCCTGCTTTAAATACTTTATTTCAACTAATTGATTATCATTATTTAATAACAAATCAGTTTCTATTCTAAAAAAGTCGCTTGCAAAATTTGCTACCATCAAATCTGTAGCCGTCAGATAACTTTTAGTAAAACAAGAATAATAAATTGCATCCAACAAACTTGTCTTGCCAATACCATTCATACCCACAATAAAATTCAGCTTTGCGTCAAAATTAAACGACTGATGCGCATAGTTTTTATAGTTAGTAAGTTTAATTTGCCGGACCTGAAACAAGTGGGTTGCCATTGTCCAAATATACAGCCAATCACAAAAAGTATCTGATTCGTGGATAAATATTTTTATTATTTGGCTAAAAATCGTACCTTTGCGCTCTATTTTAAAGCAGATTTTATGGCAAAGAATAAAGGGAAAAACACGGAACCGGATATTTTAGAAGAAGGAAGCGAGAAGCTATCTAATATATTTAATAACGCGGAATACTTTTTTGAACAATACAAAAACATCATTTTAGGCGTAATTGCTGTATTGGTAATCGGAATTGGTGGTTTTTGGGCTTACCGTAACTTAGTTAAAGGACCAAAAGAAAATAAGGCAAAAGATGCGATTATGTACGCACAGAACTATTTTGAAATGGATTCTATGTTATTAGCTCTAAAAGGTGATGGTGCGCATTTAGGTTTTGAAGCAATTGCGAAACAATACAGTGGAACTGCAGCAGGTAACAGAGCCATATTTGGTGCTGGTGTGGCAAGTTTAAAATTAGGTAAATATGCAGATGCGGTTAAATATCTGGATGATTTTTCTACGGATGATGCTATTTTAAATGCAAGAAAATATGGTTGTATGGGTGATGCTTATGCGGAACAAAATCAAATGGATAAGGCCATCGAGAATTATAAAAAAGCAGCAGAGGCAGCAGATAATGAAATAACTACTCCAACCTATTTATACCGTGCGGCTCTTGCCTCAGAACAAAAAGGCAATAAAAAAGAGGCACTAGAATTATACAAAAAAGTTAAAACTGAATATCCTGAATCTCAGGAAGGTGCTGCTGCTGAAATGTATATCGCCAAACTGGAAGCGGTAACTTTTTAACAATTTATAATTTCAGATTTATGATTTATGATTGGTGTAAATCTGAAATCTGAAATCTAAAATCTGAAATTCAAGTATGGCTTCTGCATTACAAAATTTGTCTGATTACGATACGGAAAAAGTGCCGGGTGGCAGTGGAAAATCATTTGGAATTGCAGTTGCTGAATGGAATAAGCACATTACTTTTGAATTACTCAGAGGTTGTTTTGAAACGCTTATCAAACATGGTGTTGCAGAAAACGATATACATGTAAGTTTTGTACCGGGCACATTTGAGTTACCTTTTGCTGCAAAAGCATTAGCGCAAAAACACCATTTATCTTCTGTTATTTGCTTAGGTTGCGTTATCAAAGGCGAAACCGACCACGATGTATATATCAATACTTCCGTAGCAAATGCTTTACAAAACCTGAATATACAATTTGATATTCCGTTTATTTTTGGTGTGCTAACACCAAACAATGAAGAGCAGGCACTTGACCGCGCAGGTGGCAAACATGGCAATAAAGGCGTGGAAGCTGCGGTAACTGCACTTAAAATGAGTGCTATCTAACTTAACTAATCTTACCACATAAGAAGCATAAGAAACTTAAGTTTTCTTCTACAAGATGTATTTACTTTTACTATTCTTTTATTACTTAAGTTTTTTAAGAGGTTTATGTAATATCAAATTCAGTATATTAGCATAAACAAGCAACATGAGCGAAATAAAAGGCAGTCTTTTTATTATCACGGGAGCCGGTTCAGGTATTGGACAGGCATTAACCTTAAAAGCCATAACAGAAGGTGCAAAAGTAGTTGCAACAGATGTGAATGAGAAAGGATTAGACGAAACGATTGCTCAAACAAATGGAAAAGCAGTAAAATACTTGTTAGATGTTGCCAATCATGAAGCAATAAAAGCGTTTGCTGCAGACATTATTCAAAAACATCCAAATGATACTATTATATTGGTGAACAACGCAGGCGTAGGTTTAGCTTCCGGAAATTTTACCGAAACTCCTTTAGATGATTTTGAATGGCTGATGAATATTAATTTGTATGGAGTAGTACGCATGACAAAAGCGTTTTTACCTCATTTGTTACAACAAAACAAGGGGCATATTGTAAATCTTTCCAGTGTATTCGGACTGGCGGGGATGCCAAATCAATCAGCCTATTCAACAGCAAAATTCGGCGTGAAAGGTTTTTCTGATGTATTGAAGGCTGAATTATTGGGAACCAACGTAAAAATTTCATCTGTTCATCCGGGCGGAATTAAAACGAATATTGCCAAAAATTCCCGTATTACAGCTACGCAGGATTATGAGACTGCAAAAGCTACGATGGCTAAGTTTGAAAAAGTAGCCTTGAAGATGCCGCCGGCGAAAGCTGCAGAAATTATTTTAGATGGCATAAAAAAAGACAAATCAAGAATTTTGATAGGTAGCGATGCGAAGGCACTGGACTTTATCGTTCGTCATTTTCCGGATAATTATCATAAAATTATTGCGAAGATTTTTAAACTTTAAAGACTTACTCGACATTCAGTTTGCTTAATTTGACACATATATTCGTGATAAATGCATCTGCAAAATCAACATAAATAATATTCGGAATTTTTCCTTTTTGGATATCATTATTTGCAATCAAACTGTCTATAATTATCGGCAACTGATTATTTGCATTTTGCGCTGCAGTTTTTATGGATACGGCACTCGACGGCGTTAATACGCATGCTACTGCCTGATTTACGTCCTGTGTAATTTGCCACGAAAACTGAAATAAACGCGTACTGTCATTTACATATGCTGAGAAATTATTCAATTGATTTTGTTTCATTTCCGGAAAATTATTATCATCCGTCCATCCCCCTACTGCAGGAAGAATATCTCCGGTGAATAAACCTAAAGCACGGTTTGCAGGAGAGTTAGCTATACCTTCAAATATCAATACAACCTTACCTGTATTTAAATTAATGGGAATAAAATCAGTTAACGACCTTCTGAAGAATGGTACGCTGCTTGTAACTGTCTCTTTGTAAATCCTGTTTCCCAATTTATTATTTAAGAAAGTCAGAAATGCAGGATCATCCGGTTCCATTCCGCAAAAGTGACTCATTTGCAAGAACACCAACTCTGCATGTGTGTCTAAAAAATCTTTCGTTTGCGATAAAACATTATCCATTATATCTCCTTTGCATCCAAATCCATCACAATCAGTAGCATGCTGCGTATAATATTTTCCTTTAAACAGAATCGGCCGAATATCAAACATCCGTAACCCTGCTTCAAGCTGATCTTTCATATTCAGGTATTGCGTCTGTGTGTTACATTCGTTACCAAGTGTACAATCCTGCAAAAGATATATTGCTGCATCATGTGAGGATGGAATGGCAATATCTGAGATAGAAATTACTTTACCGGAATTTGCTTTCAGTAAATTACTCATCCAGTTGGACGTTGCCGAATTGGAATCATCCACTTTTTCTTTCTGGCATGCAGTCAAAAAACTAATTACAATAATTAATGAAATTACATATTTACGCATCCTGTGTGTATTATTTAATAAAAATAATGAACTATATCTATTTTATGGCGGTTTGATAAAAACAAATTGCGCAAAAAAAGGAACTTTTTACGAATACAAAAAATATTATTAATAACTTTAAGTATGACATCAACAGCAACTACTCCTTCAGCATATATTGACTCACTTCAGGGAGACCGAAAAGAGGCAATAAGTGAATTACGAAAAGTAATTTCCAAGAATATACCGAAAGGTTTTCAGGAAAGTATGCAATATGGTATGCTCACTTATGTTGTACCACACTCAGTTTACCCGGCTGGTTATCACTGCAAACCGAAAGATGCTCTGCCCTTCATGTCGTTGGCTTCACAAAAAAACTTTATCGCTGTTTATCATATGGGAATTTATGCTGATAAAAAACTAATGGATTGGTTTATTGGTGAGTTTCCAAAACACAGTACTGCAAAATTAGACATGGGAAAATCATGTATCCGTTTTAAAAAAGTTGAGCAAATTCCATATAAACTGATTGGTGAATTAGCTTCCAAGATGACTGTGAAAGATTGGATAGATATTTATGAGAAGAATTTTAAACGGTAAATTCACCCAACGGAATGCAATCTTTATTTATCTCTTCAATACAATTTATTGCATCAAATTAATGGTATTTGATGTACAATTTACCTCTGCCACCACTTTGAGGTCTACCTCGTTTTATTTATATTTACCTTATGAAGTTATATACTATAGATACAGGATATTTTAAATTAGACGGCGGAGCAATGTTTGGTGTAGTACCTAAAACTTTATGGCAAAAACTTAATCCTCCGGATGAGCAAAATATGTGTACATGGGCGATGCGCTGTTTGTTAGTAGAAGATAATAACCGGCTGGTCTTAATTGACACAGGTATGGGTGATTTTGTTGATGATACTTACAGAAAACGATATCAGCCTTTTGGTGAGGATACTCTGGAAAAATCACTGGCTAAACACGGTTTTACTCCTGCTGATATCACCGATGTTTTTTTAACTCATTTGCATTTTGATCATTGTATCGGAGCATTAAAAAATGACGGCAGCAATAAACCTACTTTACGCTTTCCTAACGCGACACATTGGTCATCCTATACACAATGGAAATCGGCATTAAATCCAAATGCAAGAGAAAAGGCATCGTATTTAAAAGAGTACTTATCAGAAATCTTCAACTCTGGAAAATTAAAATTCACCGAAAATGAAGAGCTTGGTATAGAAAACATTGAGATTGAATATGTATACGGACACACAGAATCAATGATGTTGTGCCATATTTACAAAAAGAAACAAACCATTTCTTATTGTGCTGACTTAATTCCATCACATCATCACATCAAATTACCCTATATTATGGCTTATGATATAAGACCTATGAATACTTTACAGGAAAAAACTATCTTTTTAGAGAAGGCTTATGAAAATGATCATATTTTATTTTTTGAACACGATAAAGATGTTGAATGTTGCACCTTAAAACGGACTGAAAAAGGCATAGAATTTGATAAGTTGATGAAGTTAGATGAAATTTAATGGATTTACGATTTACGATTTACGATTTACGATGTCTATTTTCAAAGAAAATCATCTTTACTCTATGCTCTTTATTCTTTGTTCTTTATACGTACGGACAAATTGATAAAGCAGACAAATTATTCGCAGATTATAAATATGCACAGGCAATAGAATTGTACAAGTCGATTGCAGACAATGGAAACATCCGTGCAGTTCGCAAAATTGCTGAATGTTATAGAAAAATAAATGACTACGACAACGCGGAAAAATATTATGCAATAGTGGTTGCCGATAAAAATGCTATTCCTAAGTCTTATTTGTACTACGGACAAATGCTGATGACGAATGAAAAATACGATGACGCAAAGATTTGGCTACAAAAATATCTGACATTAAAACCGGATGCAGATACCGTGATTGCAAGAACTATGCTCATTTCTTGTGAAAAATCTAAAGCAGGACTATCATCTGAAAGAAAAATAATTATAAAAAATTTGACAGCACTAAATTCTGTTGCATCTGATTTCTGCGCTGTTCCATTTGAAGATGGCATAGTATTTACGTCTGCACGACAAGGAAAAATAAATGGCACATCCGGAAGTGGTTTTCAGGAGGTATTGTATGCAAAAAAAAATACTGATTCTACTTTTATAATTGAACCGTTGAAAGGTGTTGTCAACTCAAAGAATTTCAACAGCGGCCCTGCCTGTATTGATACTACGAAACATATTATCTACTTTACAAAAAACAACTATCAATACGGTGATGCGATTACAAATAAAAAAGGAGATGTTACATTAAAAATATTTTCTGCAAAAAAGAACGGCGATACCTGGAAAGATATCAAAGAGCTGGAATTTAATGATACTGAGTATTCCTGTGCATTTCCAAGCATTAATCGTGATGGCAATATGTTGTTCTTTACTTCTGACCGTGGCGGTGGGTATGGTGGCAAAGATATTTATTATGCTACGCTCACGAATGGAATTTGGAGCAAACCAAAAAATGCAGGTGCTGCCATCAATACTAAAGGTGATGAACGGTATCCATTTATACATAGTGATGGCACGTTGTATTTTTCCTCAAATGGGTTAACTGGTTTTGGCGGTATGGATATTTTTAAATGTGTGCCGAATAAATTAGGGGAATTCGGAAAAGCGGAAAATTTAGGAAAGCCATTTAATAGTGCCACTGATGATTTTGGTTTTTATTTGGATGGAAATTACTCAACCGGTTTTTTCTCTTCTGACAGAAACGGCGGCGTTGGCAGTGATGATATCTATAGTTTTGAATTCCTGGAAATCCCTTTTGATTTGAATTTATATTGCGATGGAAAAATTTCTGATGATATAAAAGTAAGTATTCAAAAAAACGGACAATCTTTAAAAGAAGGAGTCTTCAGCAAAAAAATATCACTCTATTTAGAAACGAATGCTACTTATACTTTTGATTGTTCTAAAGATGGTTTTACAACTGAACATCTGGAAATTAAGACTACAAAGAATAAAAAGCCAATTGTTAAATCGGTAAGTTTGGTGGCAAAGTAAATTCAAGCTTATACGCCAACCTTATCAATAAATCTCCTGTCAATGTTCACGGTTGCATTTAATTTATAAAGGATAGAATACAATCCAAAAAACGCACGATGTAAATAGATGGCATGTCTGGAGCCTCGCATAGCATTTGGCTTTCTGAATTCCTTATTTGCCATTATTTCTTCACCATGTGCCTGTAATTCATCGTAAAAATTTTTATCACCAAAATAAAATGTATCACTCTTCATTGGTTTAGACATATTTTGTATAGCTTTTACTGCAGTTTCATAAAACAAATTTTCCGTATCTTCTGAATCCGTTTCACGCAACATATCCAATCCAATTAAGCACTTACGTAATTTACGCTCATCATTAAACACATCATCTCTAACCAGTGAAAAATAATAATTGTAGAAATCCGCTGGTATGGTTTTAACACAACCAAAATCAAGTACCACTAACTTATTATCATCCGTTACTAAAAAATTTCCGGGATGCGGATCAGCATGAAAACGATGATGTTCATGAATGGAAGTATGCAAAAAATCAAGCATAGCCTGTCCTATGGTATTCTTCTTTTCCTGGCTTGTTTCATTATCTAAAAAATATTGTAAGGGCTTTGCATCAACCCATTCCATTGTCAGTATTTTTTTTGCAGACAATTCTTTGTAATATTTTGGAATAATAAGATTTGGAATTGTATTGTATAATTCTGCGAATTCCATTCCATTTTTCAATTCCAGTTCATAATCACATTCCTCATTCAGGCGTTCCTCAAATTCTTCAAAATATTGTTTCACATCATTCTCTTTCACACCAATAAAGCGCAATATCAAAGGTTTTACAAGGTTGATATCTGAATGAATACTTTCAGCAACTCCGGGATATTGGAGCTTTACAGCAAGTTTTTTCCCATCTTTAAAGGCTTCGTGCACCTGTCCTATTGATGCAGCGTATATGGCATTCACATTAAACTTATCAAAAATATCATACGGTGATTTACCTATGTACTTTTTAAATGTATTCATTACCAACGGGCCACTTAATGCCATTGCACTGTTTTGCGCCAGTGCAAATTTTTTTGCATAGGCTTTGGGTAACAATCCGTTGTCCATGCTCATCATTTGTGCGATCTTCAAAGCACTGCCTTTTAACTGGCTCATCAACTTAAATAATTCTTCCGCATTTTTTTCATTCAGTGATTGCTCATCAACATCTCTATTGATAGCTTTTTGTACATTATGTTTTACATAGTTTGCACCAACTTTCATACTCGTGCGAAAAACACTGGAAGCGCGGGCAACTTTGGATGTTGGTATTTTATCCTGCTCTTCCATCTTATTTTCTCAGTTTAAAAAAATTCTGTACCAAATCAACCCCCGAATCTATTGCATTAGGCGCTAATAAATCAAATGTAAAATGGACTGTTTTTTCCACCATTACATCTGTATTTTCTTTGTGCTCACTCTTATCGTTTGCCCAGAAATATAAAACCGAAAGAAAAGCATTCCACAATACCTGCTGATAATAACTCGCAATGAATGGGCGTGCCTGAATTTCACCCGAGTTTGTTCCCTCCAAAATCAGGGAATCCGTATAGTTATTGAAATCAATCTTTAATTCACTTAAAACTGCATTATTTAAGAATGGTAATCGTTGTTGCTTTAATATGGATACAAATTTTTGTTCCTCTGTATTTAGCGATTGTAAAAATGTAAAAATAAACGCCAGCATTTTTTCCCGCACAGAATATCCGTTGTAATTAACATCTTCCTGACAAATCTCTATTGTTTTGTCAAAAATTGCACTCCATTCAAACTGTAATTGTGTATTCATCTATAATAATAATGCAGTATTTCAAAATTAGTTCTATTAAATGATTTATTTTTGTTAGAAATTGTTAATCGATGCATTCAATTGAAGAATTAAGAGCACTGTTCATATCATACTTAAATCAGGAATCTTTCCGGCAAGAACCTAAGAATCTGTATGAGCCGAATAATTATTTTCTACAAATCGGCGGTAAACGCCTGCGCCCTACCTTGCTGCTTATGGCAACTGAATTATTCGGTGGCAAGATTGAAAGTGCTTTACCTGCTGCCTTATCAGTTGAATATTTCCATAATTTTACACTCATACACGACGATGTAATGGATAATGCTCCTGTTCGCCGTGGATTTACAACCATACATAATAAATACAACCTGAATACAGCAATTCTCAGCGGTGATGTGTTACTGGTAAAGGCATATGAATGCCTGAGTAAAGCAGACGCAAAAGATTTCAGGAAAATATTTGACATCTACACTAAAACTGCTATTGAAGTATGTGAAGGGCAGCAATATGATATTGATTTTGAAACAAGAGATACTGTTACTCAGTCAGAATATATTGAAATGATTCGTTTGAAAACGGCTGTTTTGCTCGCTGCAAGTATGAAAATCGGGGCTATTATTGGAAATGCAACTGATATGGATGCCGATTTATTATACAGTTATGCAGAAAATTTAGGGATTGCTTTCCAGATACAGGATGATATTTTAGATTGTTATGGAAATGAAGAGCTGGTAGGGAAACAACCCGGAGGCGATATTATACAAAACAAAAAGACATTATTGCTTATTCATGCCATAGAAAAAAGTACTGCAGACAATAATCACACTTTGCAGATGTTACTTAAAGAAGAAATAAACGATAAAAAGAAAAAAGTTAAAGATGTCTTACAAATTTTTGAACGATACGATACAAAAGCATTTGGAATGGAAAGAAGAGATTACTATGTACAACAATCCCTGAATGCTTTGGAAAAAATTAATCTGGACAACACGAAAAAGAATGTATTAAAAAGTTTGGTCGATTATCTGGTAATCAGAAAATTTTAATCAACTGTCTTTATTACGGCATTCTTTGCCCAGTCTGTAACTAACTTCTTTTGAGCTTCATCGAGAATAGCATTCCGGTGAATCAACGTATAACTTGACAATGGCATCTCCCCTTCTTCAATGTCTCTTATAATTCCTCGTAGTTTTTTGCGCGATTTATCCATATTATACTTACCGAATTCTGAAAAGTTTAAACGTTCTTTTCCTTCTTTAATATGATTATTCAGCCACCAGGCAATTGGCTGAATATTATTATACCAAGGGTAAACAGTATTGTTGCTATGACAATCATAGCAGGAAGTTTTAAGAATATTTAAAACTTCATCCGGCACATTAGTTACTTTGGTAATATCTGCTGCCAACAGTTCTGTACTTTGATTCTTCTTAGGTTGAAAGAATTGGATAACAATGAGTATCAGTAAAATAAAAAGGATAATTTTTCTGCGCATAAAATTGATTTAATCTTATTGCAAATTATAAATAAAAATCCATTAATAACGTTAAAAAAGTTAACTTTATCTCTAATGAAACGGGTTACTTTATTTGTATTTATATGTTGCTTTGCAAATACATTTGCCTCCGTTTATTTGAAAGTAGTCTATGTTGCAGACCATGCAATTGGCTGTGGTGCAAATAAATGTTTGCTGGTGCGGGATTCACCGGCAGATTCTTTTTCCGTTTTCAAAAACGAAATTCAGGGGTTCACTTATGAAGAAGGTTTTGAATATTGCATCTTAATGGAAATTCAAACGCCCGGCATTTCAGAGCCGGCTATTACATCTGACTCTTCTCAAATAAAGTATGTACTGAGTGAAATAAAATCAAAAACCAAAACAAAAATTGTTGTTGATACAAAAAAAGGAACTTTCAATATTCCGGATAGCAGCAAATGGATGTTGTATAAATTACGGATGAAAGAGGAAACAAAGACTTTTTCAATTCAAAAAGCGTACCTGCAATTTGATTTAAAAAATAATACGGTAACCGGTAATACTGAATGCAATAGTTTAAAAGCAGGTTTTACTGCAGATGAAGCACAGTTGAAGTTTGATAATATTATCACAACAAAAATCGCATGCAACAAACGTTCCATTGAACCAACATTTTTAAATATGCTGAGTACTTCGACAAACTATAAGATTGTTAAGAACTTGTTGTACATCTACAAAGGAAAATATTTAATGGCATTATTTACTAAGAAAAAATAAACTGTATAAACTAAATAACATTGGTTATTCTAAATCCAAAGCATGTTTCTTTCTGTATACTTTCTCTATCCTGATAATAAGCGTCGTTATCCAGACTGATAATAATATCCATCCTATAACAGCAGGATAAAAGACCATACGAAGGTTACTGTCCAAATCATAGCTGTTAAAGCCGGGATTGCCTCCATTTCCCGGATGCAAAGATGAATTGCTGATACGGGGAATCACATTTATTAATACCATAAACATGACAAATGCAAAGATTGAATACACCGCAGAAAAACGAGCTTTCTTTTCTTCATCATCAAATGAACCGCGCAAAATAAAGTAAGCAGCATATACCAGCAATGCTGCGCCTGCGCCGTTCAATTTTACTTCTTCAAAAACCCACCATGCACCCCAAGTGGCACGTGCCCATACTGAACCTGTTATAATACCAAGTATTCCAAATAAAAATCCAACTTTTGCAAATGCCGCGGCTTTAATATCATGGTCTATTTTCTGCTGACTTAAATAAAATATACTATACACCATTGATGTAAACATCAGCGTCATCATAGCAAACCACATAGGCACGTGAAAATATAAATTGCGAATAGATTGCTCCAATATATTCAATTCAGGAATTGGTCCTGAAAATCCCATTATTACTGTATAAAATAATAAAAGCACACAAAGATATTTCCACCAGTTTTTCATATCCATCCAAAATTAATCGCGCCAAATATACGGAAACAAAACGACTGAAAGTATGAGCGTTATCACATCTAACAATCCAATAGCACCAAGATTCATATAAATATCCTTATCCTGAATAGCGAAATTGGATAATTCACTCATTTTTACAATCAGTAACAATAAAGGCAAGATGATAGGAAACCCCAAAATTGCCAGTAACACAAAATTTTGCGTACGTGCAGTAATAGCTGACAACAAAGTAAATAAATTAGAAAACCCAACGGAACCAAGAATAATGGTAAGCAAAAACAATCCTTTATCTGAAATATTCTCATTGAAAAACAAAACCATTACGGCGTAAATCACCAACGACAAAACAGTAATTAATAAGGCATTATAAATAATCTTTGAGAAGATAATTTCTATGGGTGTTGCCACTGAACGTAAATAATAAAACTGTTCATTAGCATCTTTTATGAATGATTTGGAAACGGCATTCACCGTAGTAAACAATGCAATTATCCAAAATAATGCAATCCATGTCGGAATTGTAATATTTCCCTGAAAAATCAAATAAATTAAAAAAGTTGTACCTAATACATAAATAAAAATGGTACCAAGTGCCGTTTTTTGCCGCCACTCTAATTGTACTTCTTTTTTTACCAGTTTCAGAATATTGTTCAAACTTTTTTTCAATAAACAAAAATAACTTATTTTGGATTCAAATTTGATATAAGTTTTGAAATATTAATAACAATATGAATCTGAGAACTTCCTATTTAGTTAGATTATTCTTTGCTCTTATAGTAATCTCCGTTTCTATTCAACCTGCTTTTGCCAAGAAGAAAAAGAAGAAAGATAAAACAAATTTAAAGACAACAATTCTTACCACAACAAGAGACTCCATATTCAGAAAACCAATTCCATTTGATCTTGAATCAGATATTGCATTTTATAACAGTAAAACAAATATCGACGATATAATCTCGTTTGCCAAACAACAACTGGGAACACCTTATAAATATGCTTCAGCTGATCCTAAAAATGGTGGATTGGATTGTTCCGGCTTTTTATATTATGTATTTACAAACTATAAAATTAAAGTACCCCGTTCTTCCAAAGATTATATGAATTTCGGAAAAACTATTTCCAGGAATGATGCGCAGAAAGGTGACGTTTTGGTTTTTACCGGCACAGATGCAACACAACGAATTGGTGGTCATGTAGGTATGGTGTTAGAAAACAATAACGGCGATATCACTTTTATACATGGTTCTTCCGGAAAAGGAAAAGGTGTTACTATTTCCAAATTATCGGAAAACTATTACACATTACGCTTTTTAAAAGTGGTGCGTGTAATAAACTAATCGCAATTTTACGTCATTGCGAATGCATATCTAACTAGTAAATTTGTTCATATAGAGATGCATGAAGCAATCTGTTCACTTTTTGGCAACAGATTGCTTCATACATTTGCTCGTTCCTCACAAATATATTCGCAATGACGTTACACTTCACTTTCATTCTCAGTTTCACTTATTTTATTTATTTTTGTAATAATGAAAAAAATACTAATTGCAAATCGTGGAGAAATTGCGTTACGAGTGATGCGCACCTGCAGACAAATGGGAATTTCAACTGTTGCCATTTATTCAGAAGCAGACAGAAACTCGCTGCATGTTCGTTTTGCTGATGAAGCGGTATGCGTTGGTCCTGCTCCTTCAAAAGAATCTTATTTAAAAATCGATACGATTATAGATATTTGTAAGAAACTGAATGTGGATGGTGTTCATCCAGGTTATGGTTTTTTGAGTGAGAATGCTGCCTTTGCAAAAGCGTGTAAAGACAACGGCATTATTTTTATTGGTCCAAGTGTGGAAGCTATAGAAATTATGGGTAGTAAACTGGCTGCAAAGCAAGCTGTTTCAAAGTTTGATGTGCCATTGGTTCCCGGAACAGATCAGCCGATTTCAGATATTAATGAAGCTAAAAAATTAGCTACTGAAATTGGTTTCCCTATTTTAATAAAAGCAAGTGCGGGCGGTGGCGGAAAAGGTATGCGTATTGTAAATAACGTAGAAGAGTTTGAGGAACAAATGAAGCTGGCAGTTTCAGAAGCAACTTCTGCTTTCGGAGATGGCAGTGTGTTCATCGAAAAATTTGTGACTTCACCACGACATATAGAAATACAGGTCTTAGGTGATACACATGGAAATATTGTGTATTTATTTGAACGTGATTGTTCCGTACAACGACGCCATCAGAAAGTGGTAGAAGAAGCACCAAGTGCTGTTTTAACACCTGCTTTGCGCAAACAAATGGGCGAAGCTGCTGTACAGGTGGCAAAATCTGTAAATTATTTGGGGGCCGGAACGGTGGAATTTATTGTGAATGCGAATCTCGATTTTTATTTTTTAGAAATGAATACCCGCTTGCAGGTAGAACATCCTGTGACGGAAATGATAACCGGAATTGATTTGGTCAAAGAGCAAATAAATATTGCCCGTGGTGAAAAAATATCGTTTACACAGGAAGATTTAAAAATAAACGGACATGCGATTGAATTACGTGTGTATGCAGAAGATCCGGAGAATAATTTTCTACCTGATATCGGAAAGTTAGAAGTGTATCAAATACCTATAGGTGAAGGCGTCCGTGTAGATGATGGTTTTGATGAAGGTATGGATATTCCTATTTATTACGACCCGATGATTGCCAAACTGGTAGCACATGGAGTCAACCGTCAGGATGCTATTGACAAATTAAAAAAAGCCATAGAAAATTATAAGATAGTTGGCGTAAAAACTACTCTGCCATTCGGCACATTTGTATTGAACCATGCTGCATTTACAACAGGAAATTTTGATACAAAGTTTGTAGAAAATTATTTTCATCCCGAAAAGACGAATGAAGAAGAATTGGTATTAGCTACACTTATCGCGGCTAAACTCTTTGATGAAAAAGGTCAAACATTTGAAGTTTCAGAATCAGGCAACCTGACTACTTCCAGATGGGTGACTTCGAAAAGATAGCAACAGATTATCTCTATTCTCTTTACCTGTCAGGGGAAACAGATGAGCGTAGTGAGCTAACACTACCGACATGGTACTTGTTTGGGTGTTATTCTACAATGTTTAGGGTTCTTACTTGATATCTCTACTTCATAACATGAACCTATTTCATATAAACGTGAATCTATTGTATTTACAGAATTGTAAGAATCAATTGTGTCTTTATTGTAATATAAATCATACCCTATTGTTGTACCAGCTCCTTTTCCATTCCAAATTCCATTTACTTTTCCAATAACAGTTATCTTATTATTAGCAATATCATTATTTACACTTTTTTTATACAAAATAGCTAATCCTAAAGAAGAAAAGCAAGCTATTATAAATATGATAGTTTTTTTGTCCATTATTTATTCCAATATTGACCTGCCCTTGACAGGTGTTTTAGTTTGCGTAGCCAAAGCGGAGCAAACGTCACCTGTCAACACCACCATGCCTTATCTAATTTACTCATCATAATCCCCAATAAAATCCCACTCACAATTGTTTATTAAATAATACCCTGCACTTGAATATTTATAATCTTCCGCTAAACTGCATATTCCAGCCACTACCGGATTATTATGAATATAATCCAATTTCTGGTCAAATACCTGCTGACTATATAAATCTACACTTAACGAATCTGTTTTCCAAATCATATATTCTCTATCATAATGATTAACCTTGCACGTATTCAATAAGTCCAAATCGGTTTGTTTTAAATGAAACTTGATTTGCTGAGCGGTATATTTTAAAAAATCTCGTTGTACATTTTTTACAAGATGCGGTAATTTTATTCTCCAAATAAAATGCATATGATTACTCATAATAACAAAACCATATAATGAAATCCGCTTCTCTTTTACTAAAAATCTTAAGCTATTTATTATTATGTCTTTTACTTTATCATCTTTTAATAAGTGATTCCACTCATAAATAGTGGCTGTAAAAAATTGTGGATGATTTTCTTCATAAATCATGACTCTAATTTATAAAATATTGTTTTGATTCATTTCGGTTTGTAGTTGGCAGGTGACGCTTGCTTACGCACATAGCCACGCTAAGCTAAACACCTGCCAAGGGCGAGGGTGCTTGTAAAGACTGGAGTAAGGCCGGAGAATTACAGCAATACGGCGCATATGATTTGATAAAACAATACTGTAAATAAATACCTGACTTATTAAGTTAGTTTATTCAGGAAAACAAAAAATAAAAAGGCGAAGTGATTATCACTTCGCCTTTTGCAGAGAGAGAGGGATTCGAACCCCCGGACCTGTTACAGTCAACGGTTTTCAAGACCGCCGCATTCGACCGCTCTGCCATCTCTCTTTTTCCCTGATTATTTCTAATTGGGACTGCAAATATACTACAGAATTTCTGATTTAAAAATTAAGATAGTATAAATTGTTTCTATTTAAAATGTCATTCCCGCTTCCGCGGGAATGACATTTAACAAAACCTGTACGCTCGAAGCATTCAGGCTTCCGTTATTTTAATTTGAATGCTTTCTTAACAGCATCTACATAATCCAGTTTTTCCCAGGTAAATAACTCAACCTGAACCTTCTTTTCATTGTCTTTACCTTTATTGAAAATCTTTGTCACCACTTCATTCTTTCTTCCCATATGTCCATAAGAGGCTGTTTCGCTATAAATCGGATTACGCAATTTAAAACGCTGCTCAATAGCATACGGACGCATATCAAATATTTTCTCTGCTATTCTTGCAATTTCTCCGTCTGTCATGTTTACTTTAGAAGTACCATTAGTATCAACGAATAAACCACAAGGTTTAGCCACACCAATCGCATAA
This sequence comes from Chitinophagales bacterium, assembly GCA_046329785.1. Classification (GTDB taxonomy): domain Bacteria; phylum Bacteroidota; class Bacteroidia; order Chitinophagales; family JADIYW01; genus JADJSS01. The sequence goes on along the minus strand of JAXLTZ010000025.1, from coordinate 1,717 downwards.
GAAACCTGTACCAATACTTCATCTGCTACTCCTGCTGCTACCAGGTTTTTTGCAATATGGCGTGTTGCATACGCCGCACTTCTATCCACTTTACTTGGATCTTTTCCTGAAAATGCACCGCCACCGTGTGCACCCTTTCCGCCATATGTATCTACGATAATTTTTCTGCCGGTTAAACCTGTATCACCATGCGGGCCACCAATTACAAATTTTCCCGTTGGGTTAATGTGATAGGTGATTTTGTCATTAAACAATTTTTGTATTGAAGGCTTGCATTGTTTTTTTACACGCGGAATAATTACTTCTATAATATCCTTTTTGATTTTCGCTAACATCTTAGCATCCGAATCAAAATCATCATGTTGTGTAGAAACTACAATGGTATCAATTCGTATTGGTTCATTATTGTCATTATATTCTATGGTCACCTGACTCTTTGCATCGGGACGTAAATATTTCAATTCTTTACCTGCTCTGCGAGTTTTAGAAAGTTCCTGTAAAATTTTATGCGCTAAATCTAATGCAAGTGGCATATAGTTATCTGTTTCTTTGGTTGCATAACCAAACATCATCCCCTGATCACCTGCTCCTTGCGCATTTGCTTTTGTTTCAAAATCTTCTTTCTTTGCTTTTCTGTCAACACCTTGATTGATATCTGAAGACTGTTCATGGATGGCAGAAAAAATTCCACATGAATTTGCTTCAAACATATACTCTGATTTGGTATAACCGATTTTGCGAATTACTTCTCTCGCGATATCCTGTACATCTAAATACGCTTTCGATTTTACTTCACCGGCTAATACAACCTGACCGGTTGTAACTAAAGTTTCGCATGCTACTTTTGATTGCGCATCATACGCTAAAAAATTATCAATTAATGCATCGGATATTTGATCGGCTACTTTATCCGGATGTCCTTCTGATACTGACTCTGATGTGAATAAATAAGGCATTTTTTTATTGAATGTTTAATGATGAATTATAAATTTTTATTTTTTGCGAATTCAAAAATAACTAAAGTTCTATTGAAAACAAAATTTATGATACTAATAAACTATAAATTTAGTAGACTATTTAAATTCGGTGCTGTATTCATCATCCCATTTAAATCCATTCAAAATCCAGCCATGGCCCGTATCATAATATTTAAAAATTATTTTAATCGCTGATTTCTCATATCTCAAGAGATAAATCTCTTTTATAGCAAAAGTATCTATTGTTTCATCTTTAATTTTTACAGGTCCTATTTTATAGCCGTAACGTTCATCAATTAAATTTAAATATTTAATTGTCTTTTCTTGTAAATCATCTATTTCATCGCTTGGCAAAGGCCAATATTCTTTCATTTCTTTAAAAGCGACAGCAATACTATCTTTATAAAATAAGTCACAAACCCTAGCTGATACTTTTTTACAGTCAACAGTGTTTTTTATTGTTTTATAGTCTGATTCATCTGCATAAGTATTAAACAAAAAAAATAAAAGTGGAAGAATTAATGCTATTCTTATCATATCATTTATTTTACATCACAAGATACCAAAACTTTATCACCGACATAACCTTCCAGTTTATCTCCTATCTGAACGGGGCCGACGCCTTGTGGAGTACCTGTATAAATTAAATCACCTTGCTGCAAAGTAAAGAACTTTGATATATAACTTACAATCTCATTAAAGGAAAAAATAAGCATAGAGGTATCTCCTTGTTGAACTAT
>JAXLTZ010000024.1:0-42978 GCA_046329785.1 Chitinophagales bacterium | reverse complement strand
ATTGCTTTCTCATAATATTCTCTTGCCTTGGCTGAATTTTTATTTTTATCATACAATACACCCAAATTAAACAAGATGGATGAATTATTCGGATCGCTTGCTGCTGCTTTTTCAAACTTATCAATTGATTGCTGAATGTCTGTATTATCTAATGTGGCATTCAGTTCATAAATCTGCAAATTTTTATTTTTAGGGTATTTCGCCAATCCTTTTGTAATTAACTTCTCCAGAGCATCTCTATTTTTCTGATTCTCATAAATCTGTGCCAACGTTTCATATACTACCTCATTATTGTAATTCATTTCCACCAGTCTTTCCAGTAATACTTTTGCTTCAGCAACTTTATTTGTGTTTGCTGCTGACATGGCAGTTGCATAAATAGTATTGGTATCAATAACGGATGCTAAACCTTTTGAAAATAAAAAATCGTTAATTGCCCTGCTTGCATCAAAATGCACGTAAGCATCGTCATATTTCTTTGCATTAAAACGGTTTAAACCTTCATTAAACAGATAACTGGATACAGTAGTTAATGGTGTACCAAATTCTTTTTGTTTTTTGGGATTGGTTTCCAATTCAAATGCTTTCAAATAAGCGTCTTTTGCTTCAAACAAGCAGGTTGGGTTGGTTGCATAGTAAATCTTAGATTCATAGATTTGATTGTACACATCTCCTTTGGTATGCCATGCTTTTACCATTTTCTGCACTTCCGGATCCTGTAAGGCTGCATCAATATCTTTTTTTGCATCCATTACTTTCCCATCCTGTAAGTTTAACTGAGCGGAAGTAATCTTGCCTTTTTGTGCATATGAATTTTGAATCATGAATAAAGAGCCAAGAATCAAAATAAGTGTTTTAAAATTCTTCATGTTGTTAATCTTAATGTATTATTTTATTTATTGATGAAAAGCCATACTCAACAAGCGTTAAGAGTTTTCTTCATCATTTTTTTGTTCTTCAATATTATTATCTGTAGAATCATTGATTTCGCTCTGCGTTGCGTTTTCGTTTACTTCTGCATTTTCATTAACATCCTCTTCTTCTTCATGTTCAATTTTAGAAACTGCAGCAATAGCATCGTCATCTTTTAATTTTATCAAACTAACACCCTGCGTATTTCTACCCATTGTTCGTAATGTATTTAATCCAATTCGTATTGTCAAACCTGATTTATTGATAATCATTAAATCATTATCGTCTGTAACAGATTCTATTGCAATCATATTGCCGGTTTTCTCTGTTACATTTAATGAGATGACGCCTTTACCACCACGGGCTGTAATACGATAATCATCCAAAGCAGAGCGTTTTCCGTATCCGTTTTCTGAAACAACCATAATATCTTCTTTTGTTTCTGCATCAGTATCAGCACAAACCATGCCAATCAATTCATCATCGTCACCACGCAAAGTAATACCACGAACACCTGACCCTGTTCTGCCAATTGCACGTACTTCGTCCTCATTAAAACGAACCGCATATCCTTTCTTAGAACCTACAATTATCTCGCATTTACCATTCGTTAAAGCTGCAGTAACCAACTCATCTCCTTCTCTTACAGTAATTGCATTCACACCATTAGAACGCGGACGGGAATATTCACGCATGGAGGTTTTTTTCACCGTTCCTTTTTTGGTGGCCATAACAATATAATGTGTGTCTAAAAAATCTTCCTTCTTTAAATCTTCTACATTGATAAATGCCTTGATTTTATCATCTTGAGGAATATTGATAACATTCTGTATTGGACGACCTTTTGAGGTTTTGTTTCCTTCCGGAATTTCATATACTTTCAGCCAGTAACATTTTCCAAGTTCGGTGAACAACAATAAATAATTGTGTGTGGAAGCGACGAATAAATGTTCGATAAAATCAATCTCACGGGTTTTACCGCCTTGTGAACCTTTACCACCTCGATTTTGCTTTTTATATTCATCTAAAGGTGTACGTTTTACATAACCTAAGTGAGAAATTGTAACTACCATTTCTTCTTCTGCAATCATATCTTCATAAGAGATATCATCTCCGTAGAGTACAATTTCAGAACGACGGGCGTCACCATATTTTTTCTTTATCTCGAGTAATTCTTCTTTTATGATTTCAAAACGCAGATGCTCGTGTTCTAAAATGTTTTTGAGTTGAGCAATATAATCGGATACTTCTTTATGTTCAGCACGGATCTTGTCAATTTCAAGACCTGTAAGTCGCTGTAATGTCAATGCAAGTACTGCTTTTGCCTGAATTTCAGACATTCCGAAACCTGACATTAATCCTTCTTTTGCTTCTTCCGGATTTTTAGAACCTCTGATTAATTTGATTACTTCATCAAGTGCATCTAATGCAATTAAATAACCTTCTAAAATGTGTAATCTTTCCTCAGCCTTTCTTAATTCAAATTTTGTTCGTCTGATTACTACCTCATGGCGGAAATCAACGAAATGATGAATCATATCTTTCAGATTCAGCATTTCCGGGCGTCCATTAACCAGAGCAATATTGTTAACACCAAAACTTGTTTGCAATGGTGTATACTGATACAAATTATTCAACACTACATTCGGAATAGCATCTCTTTTTAAATCAAACACTACACGTAAACCATCTCTATCCGATTCGTCTCTGATTTCCGAGATACCTTCCAGTTTCTTTTCATTCACTAAATCAGCTGCACGGGTAATAATCATTTTCGGTTGAATCTGATATGGTACTTCTGAAATGATGATTTGTGTTCTGCCCTCCTTATTTTCTTCAATTCTTGCTTTCCCACGCACGCGAATTTTACCACGTCCTGTTCTGAATGCATCTTTAACACCTTCATATCCATAAATTATTCCTCCGGTAGGAAAATCCGGTGCTTTGATAAATTTCATCAATTCATCAATTGTAATCTCTTTATTGTCGATATAAGCGATAATGCCATCTATTACCTCTGATAAATTATGCGGAAGCATATTGGTAGCCATACCCACGGCAATACCGGAAGCACCGTTTACCAATAATTGTGGTATTCTGGTTGGCAATACTGTCGGTTCTTCGAGAGAGTCATCAAAATTCAGTTGAAAATCTACCGTTTCCTTATGTAAATCTTCAAGCATATCTTCTGCAATCTTTTTCAATCTTGCTTCTGTATAACGCATTGCAGCCGGCGGGTCACCATCGATAGAACCGAAGTTACCCTGACCGTCTATGAGTGTGTAGCGCAACGACCAATCCTGAGCCATACGCACCATAGTATCATATACGGAACTGTCACCATGCGGATGGTATTTACCTAATACTTCCCCAACAATACGAGCTGATTTTTTATAAGGTTTATTGGATGTCATACCAAGCTCTGACATACCGAATAAAACACGTCTGTGAACGGGTTTCAAGCCGTCTCTTACATCCGGCAAGGCACGCGAAACAATAACTGACATAGAGTAATCTATGTAGGCTGATTTCATTTCATCTTCAATGTTAATGGGTACAATTCTGGGTCTGTTCAACCCTTCTAATTCTTCTGACATTTACGTATTTTTTTAGCTCCACAAAGATACCGATTTCAATACGTTTTTTGATGTTATTTATAGGTGAAATATCCACATTTTGAAGATAAATTGGAGCCTTTTACACAATCAGGAAACAGTCTTTAAATTGTTCAATATACAGGCATTAAAATAGTGTTAGATTTTGTTAGTCTTAACTAATATAAGGCTTACTATCAGTTCAATGCATCCAATAATAAAAAACAAAGGTTGCAGAAGATTATTTAAGCCGATTGTGTAAATCTGAACAATAATCCATATAATCAAACCGACACCTAAAATAACACCAAAACGAGGTGCAATTTTATGTTTTAAAAAGCATAAAACAGCATTTATAAGGTGAAAGATACCATTGAAAAGGAATAAGGCTATACCCGGAATGAGAAAATCTTTAAAAGGTGAACCAGCCAGTATACTAACTGACATACCAACTGCAGTGCCATCCGGTTTTAAAATGAATAATATACCTACAGGAATAGCACCAAGCGCAACAAATGCCTGTACAATGCCGGATAAAAGAAAAAGTGCTTTAGTATTTCGTGTCATATTTTATTTATATGCAAGAACACAACTTAAAATACTTTACTTTAAACTGCTATTCTGCTTTTCCTCTCAGACCGTATACAATCATTACCAAAGAAAAAACCATCGTCAAACCAACAGAAACTAACCCAGCCGAAACCAGATTCTCCTGTATGGCTGTTCCTGCATGTCCGGCACCTGCCAGTGGTGTCATTTTTGATGTTCCGAAAATAGCTGCAAGCAATGTAAATGTCCAATTAGCAAAGGTACCATACAAAAGCAATGCATACAATGCTTTTCTTAAACCATCAGAGATTTTCAACTCATTCCAGACAAATCCAACTACAACTATAAATGTGCCATTCATGACACCTTCCATATGTGCTGACAAGCCCATGCGGGGGTTTCCGAGAGACATAATTGCAAATCCCGTTAACAGTCCTAAGAGAAACAAAAACATGCCTAACATTTTTAATCTTCTTGAAGTATCCATAATTTATGTGTTTTGTTGAATTAAATTTAATTAAAAAAAACAACAACCGGTTCTATGTTTACATCTTGAATGAAAACAATCTATACAACGATTAATTCTTTGCGCTTTTTACAATTTCATTTATCATATTACTTTTTGTGATAGCAGATGCCGTTAAAACACCGCTCATTAATGCCCCGCCAATTCCAACAGTGACAATATCCTGTCCTGTGAGAAATAAGTTTTTTATTGGAGTTTGTGGTTTTAAATACTCTTTCTCAAAACGAGACGGTTGATGATCGAGACCATAAATTTCGCCATTTATGTAATTACAAAAATGTTTGGTGGTAACCGGTGTAGATAATTCATACATATCAATCTTGCCTTGCAGTTGTGGCTCGTATCTATACAGATGCGCCAGTAAACGTTGTGCTAATTTTTCTTTCAGCGCATCATATTCATCTCCCCGTTTTTTCCAGCGTGTATTTTCCCATTTTTTGAACCAGTCATATTTGGCTACGGTGATAATTTCAATTGTGGAACGCCCCGGATATTTTTCTTCAAATTTTGGATTTTTTGAAGCAGGAAACGAAATATACACTACAGGAAATTCATTATTATAATCGCTCAGAAAGTCGTTAATCGCTTTATCATGATCCGTTCCGTTTGGATAAATCCAGTAATTGGCTTTAGGTAAATTCAGTTCAGCAGCTGTATGTTTAAATCCAATGTATAAACTAAGATGTCCGAATGATTGAGGCAAATTGACCGCTTCTTCCAGATGTTTTATTTTTGGTTTTTCCGCAACAGAAATCAAGTTGTTATAAGTGATATGAACTCCTGCGCCACTTACTACAATATCACTCTTAATAATTCTACCATCTTCCATTATAACACCTTTTGCTACTCCATTTTCTATCATAATTTCCTTCACACCTGCGCCAATAAGCACCAAACCACCTGCATTTATAATACTTGGAGCAATGGTGTTGAAAATTTCTTCCGAACCACCAACGGGATAAAACCCGCCATTCATATAATGCAGCGCAACAGCAGCATGTATAACAAAACTGCTTTGCGAGGGCGGCATACCATAGTCCCCAAACTGAGCAGACAGCACTGCTTTTAATTCCTCATTATCTGAAATTTCGTCCAAAACTTGTTTAGTCGTTTTTTTGGCAAAAGCAGCATAGCCGTTATTCATAAAAGGTGCCGTAAAAAACTTTATAAAATCAGGCAATACCTTTTTTGTATAAAAATCTTTTGAGCTTTTATTTACTTCAAACAACAATTCCACATATTTATCTATTGAACGTGCATCCTTTTCTGTTGGGAAATACTCCTTCATTCTTGTCTTCCAGTTTTGCAATCCTTTCAGATACTCATAAACTTTATCTTTGATGATAACTTTATCATACACCTCTCCCATATCTGCCCATTTGAGGTTTTTATCGGTAATGTGTTCGAATACAACTCTAAGCAATGAACCTTTTCTATCCATATCGCCTACATAGTGTAATCCTACGTCCCATTCATAATCATTGCGGGTGAAGACATGTGTGAAACCTCCCGGTGTTGTATGTTTTTCACAGACTAACACTTTCTTTCCTTTTCGCGCAAGTAAAGATGCAGTGGTTAAACTGCCTAGGCCCGAACCAATGCAAATTGCATCATAATGATTAGCAATTTCAGGTCTTTGTTTGTAGGACTGATAAAGTTTATGACTCATATTATTTTATTCTATCTTCAAAATCTTTTAAAACTATTGTTTTCAAACTAACCGGAAGTTCGCTTATTATCTTTAAAATACGTTGTACTTCTTTATTTGATAAGTGTGTAAAAACTGTAAGCACTTCATGTTGTAAATCGTGATAATATGCTACTGTGATTATTTTATTCAACCTGTCATCTGAAAAGCCTTCGACAATCTTTGCAATATATTGTTTATTCTCCACAAAAGAAGAGATGCGTATTAAATCTTCTTCCTTGTGAATTACTTTTGAGAGTTCAACCAATCTATGTATATCGGAAACATCAACAAAACCTGCTGCAACGATAAACTTTTTTTTCTGTACCAAATCCATCGTTACCTTTTTCAAAATATCCATAGGAATCTGATTGATAAGATGCTGTGCTTTTTCAGGAGTCATATATTCTGAAACCGTTGACAAAAAGGAAGTGCTCATGTATTTCATAATGGCAATTGCATCCTTTTCAGGCATATAATAACTCATATTTGCTGCTATTAAAGGCCCCATTACCGTTTCGGAAATCTTGGCGTTCATATAATTTGGGAAAAATTTAGCAACACCGGTTAAACGCTTCCATATATCCGTTTGAGTAAATTGAGAAACATCAATAATTTTCAAACGCAACTGTTGTAACTCATCTTTTGTCAGTTTTTCAAGAAAAGAAAATTCCTTAGTATCATCTATTTGTAAAAAGTGTAATAATTTTTGAATTTCAGTTTGCTTTTTATCATGTCCACTCATGTGATAAATATAAAAAAATGATTTTATAAAATCGTATTTTTGCAAGGTGAACGTTTTTGAAACCAAAATAATTTGTAAAACTTTCCAGGGCTTAGAACAAGTTTTAGCGGATGAGTTGACTGCATTGCAGGCAAAGAATGTAGAAATAATAAAGCGTGCAGTTGTTTGTGATTATGATTTGGAATTACTGTACCGATGCAATCTGGAATTACGTACCTGTTTAAAAGTACTGGTGCCGCTGTTCGAATTTGAATCTAACTCCCCGGAAGATTTATATGGTTTTGCCATACGTATTCCATGGGAAGATTATTTTACTGTAGAACAAAGCTTTGCTATTGATTTTACTATTAAATCAGAGTTTTTTACACATTCACAGTTCGCTTCCCTGAAGTTGAAAGATGCTATCTGTGACCGTTTTAGAAAATATAACAAAGACAAACGTCCGGATATCAATACAACAAATCCGGATGTTTTATTCAACCTGCACATCTATAAAAATAATGTAACCATTTCATTGGATAGCTCAGGAACCTCATTGCATCAGAGAGGCAATCGTATAGAACAAACTATTGCTCCCATTAATGAAGTGCTTGCAGCAGGTTTGATTTTGATGAGTAAATGGGACAGAGAATCTCATTTTGTTGATGCCATGTGCGGAAGTGGGACTATTGTAATTGAAGCAGCAAGTATGGCGATAAACAAAGCACCTAATCTGGATAGAAGTTACTTTTGCTTTAAAAACTGGAAAAATTATGACAAAACATTATTTAATGATATTTGTACAGAACTGGAATTAAAAATATCTGATTTTAAATTTAAAATAATTGGCTCCGATAATAACAAAAAATCAATTTTTACAGCGCAGAATAATGTAAAAAAAGCAGGCTTTTCCAAGCTGATTGAAATCAGAGAAACCAGTATCCAGAAAATGATTCCACCAATGGGAAGAGGAACGCTAATCATCAATCCTCCTTATGGAGAACGAATGGAAACCTATCAGATTGATCTGCTTTACAAACAAATTGGTGATGCTTTTAAACAACATTTTACCGGCTACACCTGCGGCATTATATCCAATAATATTGAAGGATTAAAGAACATTGGTTTAAAACCTATGAAAAAGTATCCCGTTATAAATGGTAAATTAGAGTGTGTTTTCTACCTGTACGAAATGTATGAAGGCACCAAACGCAAACAAAAAGAAGTTATTAGTGAATAAATACCTATGGAATTAAAATTGAAATACTCTTCACTTTTGTTGTGCGCCGTTCTTATCGTAACTGTATCATCCTGTGATTTTTTTAATAATAAGCAAGATAAAATAGAGATCCCTGAAGGTGTTACGGAAGAACAGCTAGCAGAACAGCGCTATACCTTTAAACGAGATAACGCTTACAAGGAAAAATTTATCTATCAAAACAAAACCGACAGTGCGACAATCAGTATTTTTAATGTTATTCGTTATGAAATGAAAGATGACGGTACAAGTATTGGTGAAGGATATGAGTATTTTATTTTCGACATTGCAATAGATAATTACACTAAATATCCATTTCACATCGGTTCGTTTACTAAAAGTTGTCACTTAAGCAATAGCAATCCTGATTTTGCATACAGCAATGTCGGCTTTGCCTTAAAAATGTATCATCTGCAGGCAGATTCAGCACAAATAGATATGGAATACACCAAACGTTTCTATATTGACACTATGCCGGCCAAAGAATTTTACCGCACAAAATTATTCGCCTTTGAGGTAAGCAAAGAAGATAAAGAACCTTTGTTCTTTAGATATAAAATTGGCAATCAAAAGTATGAATATCAGGTTCGTTAATAGTTACCAATAATCATTTTCATTTTTCACTACTTTTTTATATTAAATTTCACACATAATTTTAAATATCACTTACAATTTATTGAATTATTGAAATATTGAACTAAATTTACAGTCCATAACCACTCAACTGTTATGGCAAAATTTATTTTCGTTACCGGCGGCGTAACTTCCTCTCTTGGAAAAGGTATTTTAGCTGCATCTCTCGCCAAATTATTACAAGCACGTGGTTTAAGGGTTACCATTCAAAAATTTGACCCGTATATAAACATTGACCCGGGTACAATGAATCCTTATGAACATGGTGAATGTTATGTAACAGAAGACGGAGCAGAAACAGATTTAGATTTAGGACATTACGAACGATTTTTAGGTGTACATACTTCACAGGCAAACAATGTTACCACAGGAAAAATTTATCAGGAGGTAATAAACCGCGAACGCCGTGGTGATTATCTTGGTAAAACCGTACAGGTGATTCCACATATTACCGATGAAATAAAACGCAGAATGTTGTTGCTGGGTACTACTGATCAGTATGATATCATTTTAACTGAAATCGGCGGAACCGTTGGCGATATTGAATCACTGCCGTTTATTGAAGCTATCCGCCAGTTAAAATGGTCGCTGGCAAAAAGAGATTACCTCGTTATACACCTTACTTTGGTGCCTTATCTTGCTTCTGCTAAAGAACTGAAAACCAAACCAACACAACATAGTGTAAAAGAACTTCAATCGTATGGAGTGCAGCCACACATTATTGTTTGCCGTACTGAGCATCCGTTGGGAAATGAACGAAAGAAAAAGATTGCTGAATTTTGTAACGTAGATTATGATTCCGTTATTGAAGCACTGGATGCAGAAACTATATATGATGTGCCGTTATACCTGAAGAAAGAAAAACTAGACCAGATAGTTCTCGACAAATTAGGCTATAAAGAAACTGCGGATGCTGACCTTGCAGAATGGAATGACTTTTTGCAACGATTCAAATTTCCCAAAAAAGAAATTACCATTGGCCTTATTGGAAAATATATAGAATTAAAAGACGCATATATTTCAATTTATGAATCATTTGTACATGCCGGTGCTAAAAATGAATGTAAGGTAAACGTAGAGCGCATTCATTCTGAAGAAATCAATAAAAATAATATCAAGGAAAAACTTGGGCATTTAGACGGCATTTTCGTGGCTCCGGGTTTCGGGCAACGCGGTATGGACGGAAAGATCTTCGCCATTCAGTACGCACGCGAAAATAATATACCTTTCTTTGGAGTTTGCTTAGGCATGCAAATGGCTGTAATAGAGTTTGCAAAAAACGTATTGAAATTGGAAGATGCCAATTCTTCAGAAATGAAACAAAACTGTAAAAATCCTGTAATTGATATGATGCAGGAACAAAAAACAATTGTAAATATGGGCGGCACTATGCGCCTTGGTTCTTATACCTGCCATATTTCAGAAAATACGCTCGCACACCAGATATATAATTCAACCCATGTTACAGAACGTCACCGCCATCGCTATGAATTCAACAATAAGTACCTGCACCAATATATAGATAATGGAATGATAGCCAGCGGTATAAATCCCGATTCAAATTTGGTGGAAATTATGGAGATACCGACTCATAAATTCTTCATCGGCGTTCAATTTCATCCTGAACTGAAAAGTACTATTTTAAAACCACATCCACTTTTTTGCTCCTTTGTGAAAGCATGTTTAGGTTAATAAAAATCTGTTCTTTTATTGCTTTATGCTAACATTTATGACCTTTGTAAAACGATTCTTTTTTAAGTCAACAACCGTTAAAGTAAATTTTGCAGGTGTTAAAGTACTGGGCAAAGCTGTAAGTGTAAATGAATAGGAAAAGCTCGTTTTATTTCTAATGGTACTACCCAACAAAAAATTATTACTGAAATAATAAGTATTTGAAGAGGAAGCGTCCGTCAAGGCAACAAAACAACTATCTAATCCTGCAACTGCATTAATAGAAAAGGACATAAATATTGAATCGTTATAGGTGGTTCCTTCTACTGGACTGGTTATATTAACAGTCAAATCATCTGTAGTTGTTTTTTTACAGGAAGCATCAAAAATTAACATTAGACAGATTAATATAAAGCTGATTGATTTTGTCTTTTTCATATTTATATATTTTTAGTGATGGATAATAATTTATTATACTTCAAATATAAAGTCAGTATAAGTAGTTTTCAATATTTAATTAGTTTTAGAAAGTCAAACTATAAAGAAACTTTGATGCAAACTACAGAAAAGATAACTACTTTTAATCAAAATCCATTCATAAACAATATTTTAAAATTTATCCACAAGAATTGTGTGTAATTCTTTAATAACTTGTCTAAAAATGCTGAGTTGAATAGCCTATTTTTGGTGCGTGGAACATTGGTGTTTCCGCTATATTTTCAAAACACCATTCATATTAATAAAAAATGAAATTTACCTATTACGGACATTCGTGCTTTTTGGTGGAAACTAACGGAAAAAGAATCCTGTTTGACCCTTTTATTACGCCCAATGAATTGGCTAAGCATATAGATATCAACACGATAGAATGTGATTATATTGCCATCTCACACGGGCATTTTGACCATATTTCAGATGCAGTTTTTATAGCAAAACGTACCAATGCTGCGGTAATCTGTGCTTATGAAATCTATGAGTGGCTTCAAAAACAAGGTATAACCAACCTTAGACCAATGAATACAGGTGGAAAATGGCAAACGGGTTTTGGAACAATTAAAGCAGTAGCTGCCGTTCACTCTTCTTGTTTGCCTGATGGGTCTTATGGCGCAAATCCTATGGGTTTTGTACTCAATACTAAGGAAGGTGATTTTTATTACAGCGGCGATACTGCATTAACAATGGATATGCAGCTTATTCCGCGTTGGGCAAAACTGAAATTTGCCGTACTACCTGTTGGTGATATATTTACAATGGATATTGAAGATGCGATTGCATCAGCGGATTTTGTACAATGCAATAAAGTAATCGGCGTTCATTATGATACATTTGAACCCATTAAAATAAATCACGAAGAAGCAAAAGAGAAATTTGCAAAAGCAGGAAAAGAATTAATTTTAGTAAAAATTGGAGAAACTATTGAATTGTAAGAATATGGGAAAAATAATTAGTATAGCAAATCAGAAAGGTGGTGTCGGTAAAACAACGACAGCCATTAATTTAGCAGCAAGTTTAGCTATTCTGGAGCAAAAAACATTGCTGATAGATGCAGACCCTCAGGCAAACAGCACCAGCGGCTGTGGATTTGATCCGAAAAACATAAAGGTTAGCTTGTACGAATGTTTAATAGACAGCGTAAAAGCAAAAGATATTATTCTGGAAACAGACACACCAAATTTATTTTTACTCCCTTCGCATCTGGATTTAGTCGGTGCGGAAATTGAACTGATTAATCATCCGAATCGAGAAAAAATATTGAAAGAAATACTGGCTGATCTTAAAAAGAAGTATGATTTTATTATTATCGACTGCTCTCCATCCTTAGGTTTAATAACAGTAAATGCTTTAACAGCCTCTGATGCAGTTTTAGTACCCGTACAATGTGAGTATTTCGCTTTGGAAGGATTAGGAAAATTATTAAATACTATAAAAATTGTACAATCCCGTTTAAATAAAGAACTGGAGATTGAAGGTATCTTGTTGACCATGTATGACCAGCGGTTAAACTTATCCAATCAGGTGGTTTCTGAAGTAAAAAGAAGATTTGAAAATAGTGTTTTTAATACCATCATTCACAGAAATACTCGTTTGGGTGAAGCGCAGAGTTTACGTCAGCCGATTATTATGTATGATGCAGAAAGTAAAGGTGCTGTAAACTACCTGAATCTTGCGAGAGAAATTATGCAGAATAACGGAATGACGAATATTCCAATGGAAGAAAAATTTATTGAAGTAGATGAGAATCTGAATTAAAAACCGGTAACAACAACTCATCAATTATATAATTCAACAATTAAAATAAAATGGCATTATTGAACAAGAAGAAAGACGCGTTAGGAAAAGGCATTCGTGCACTATTATCAAATATAGATGAAGATACAGAAGTCTTAAAAATAAGTGCTACCGATGAAGATTCTATTATCAATACTGTTCCTAAAATAAAGCTGGAACTCATTGAAGTTAATCCGTTTCAGCCTCGTGCAGATTTTAATCAACAGGCACTGGAAGAACTTGCTGCTTCTATAAAAATACATGGTGTTATACAACCGATTACCGTTAGAAAAATCACTGACAGAAAATATCAGTTGATTTCAGGTGAACGAAGATTGCGGGCATCTAAAATGGCTGGTTTAACTGAAGTTCCTGCCTACGTACGAACGGCTAACGACCAGGAAGTAGTTGAAATGGCATTGATTGAAAACATTCAGCGCGAAGATTTGAATTCAATGGAAGTTGCACTCACCTACCAGCGTTTGATTGACGAATGTGATTTAACACATGAAAATTTAGGAGACCGCTTAGGCAAAGACCGCTCTACTGTTACCAATTATTTGCGTCTGTTGAAATTACCACCGGAAATTCAAAAAGCATTGCGTGATAAAGTGCTTTCCATGGGACATGCACGTGCTATTATTTCTGTACCTGAAGTAGATAAGCAATTATATGTTTTAAAAGAGATAAACACGAAAGGATTGTCTGTAAGAAAAACAGAAGAACTGGTTCGCCTTTTATCTTCAAGTACAACTACTAAAAAACAAGACAAAAAAGAAGTTTCCTTACCGGCTTCTTACAAAAATGTGCAGGCAAAGCTGATGGATATTTTTGAAACAAAAATCAAGATTAAAAAAACAGCAACCGATAAAGGTGAAATTATAATCCCATTTTATTCCGTATCGGATTTAAACAGGCTATTAGATATTATTGAGAAAGATTAATTGAATGAGCGATTTACGATGTACGATTTACGATGTACGATGTACAATTTTAAAATTCGCTGTTTTATTATTTTTCTGCATAGTATATTCGACTCTCTATGCACAAGATTCGACAATTAACACAGATACGATTGAAAAATCAATAAACAAGAATTCCTTATATTCCTCTGTCGATACATCAGAAATCTCTTCTGATAAACTTAAAATTGACTCATCATACGCAGTTGCAGTTAACAAAAAAATCAAAAAACAAAAGAAAGTAGATACCACACACTATTCACCAAAGAAAGCAGCCATATGGGCGGCGGCTTGTCCAGGTTTAGGACAAATTTACATGAAGAAATACTGGAAATTGCCAATAGTTTATGGCATTCTGGGAACTACCCTGTATTTTGTAACATCCAATGCATTGAAACTAAAAGAGTTTAACGGTTATATCAGAAATATATACGATAGTATTCCTAATCCCGAACCATACACAGATTTACCTTTGACTCAGATAGAGACATTTCGCAATACTTACCGCCGGAATGTACAGCTTGCTTCCTTCGGAACTTTATTTGCCTGGGGACTCTCTATTGTAGATGCAGTAGTAGATGCGCACTTACATTCATTTGATATTTCTGATAAACTGACCATGAAGGTAAAACCGGAATTAAATTATTCTAATTTTTCCTATTACACAGGAATTGGAGTACATTTGAATTTTAAATAAATAAAAAATATTGAAACACATAGATATATAGATTTCTTATGTAAACTCGAAGAGTTCTATATCAGTCTAATTATGATAAAATGAAATTGATTTATAATAAAAGTTACATAGAATAACAGAGAAAGAATAAATTCTTTATAGCTATGTTACTATGTTTTTTTTAAAAAAATGAAAAAATGAAAATTGCATTAATCGGATACGGAAAAATGGGAAAAGCAATTCATGAAATTGCTGAAGAAAAAAACACACGTTTAGGTAAGAAGGCATTTGATATAATATTAATTGTTGATATTGAAAATAGAAATACGGTAACTAAAGAAGAATTACAGCAAGCGGACGTTGCCATCGAGTTTACATCGCCGCATACTGCTGTTGAAAATATCAGATGGTGCTTTGATGCAGACGTGCCTGTTGTTGTAGGTTCTACAGGCTGGACAGACCAATTAGCTGATATAAAAAAATACGCAACAGAAAATAATAAATCATTTTTATTTGCTCCTAATTTCAGTATTGGCGTCAATATTTTTTTTGAAGTAAACAGATATCTCGCTCAAATCATGAATGCACATGATGAGTACGATATTTCTTTAGAAGAAATACATCACACCGAAAAGAAAGATGCACCAAGCGGAACAGCGCTGCATGCTGCATTAGATATTTTAAAAAGAGTAACCCGAAAAACAGATTGGGTAAATGACAAATCGAATGAAGCATCTGTTTTATCTGTAATCTCTAAACGCGAAGAGAATGTTCCTGGCACACATTATATATCTTATGAATCTTCCATAGATAAAATAGAGTTAGTACACACAGCGCACAACCGCAAAGGATTTGCAGGTGGTGCCTTGTTAGCTGCAGAATGGCTTCATACTAAAAAAGGTGCTTATTCTATGGAAGATGTACTTGGATTTAATAAATGATAAATGTTAATCGATTAATGTTTAATCGATTAACATTCATTAAGATTTGAATTGTAAGAAAACAACAAAAAATATAACAAATAGAATTCATCACTCATCATTAAAAATTCAACATTAACAATATGCTCAGTTTACTATACGCTTATCTTCTTCATTATTTACTGCATATTCCATGTTATGGCTTATATAAAAAAGCTGGAAAGAACCCTGCACATGTATTTATTCCTTTGGTGCAGGATTTTACATTGATGGAAATTATCGGACGAAAAAAAAATCAGGCATACTGGGGACTTATTCCATATATAAATTTTCTGTTTGGATTAACATGGACTACAGATATTTGTAATTCTTACGGCAAACGAAATCTATTGCAACATATAGCTGGAATCTTCTTTGGGTATCTTTATTTTCCAATTGTTGGATTTGATAAAAACACAAAATACGAAGGACCAAGTCATATTACAGATAAAGAAAAGAAAGTAAAACGTTCTTTTGCTCGCGAATGGTCCGATGCAATCATCTTTGCTGTTGTAGCTGCAACAATTATTCGTACTTTTGTTATTGAAGCCTATAAAATACCTACTACATCCTTGGAAGGTTCTTTATTAGAAGGCGATTTCTTGTTTGTCAGCAAATTAAATTACGGTGCCAGAACACCGTTAACACCCGTCGCTTTCCCGTTTGCACATCATACCATGCCGTTTGGTTTAGGTCAGGCATATTCAAAAATTATACAGTTACCGTATTACCGGCTGCCCGGATTTAATAAAGTACAGAGAAATGATATCGTTGTGTTTAATTATCCCGGTGATGCATACCAATTTCCGGAGCGTCCTGTTGACAAAAGAGAAAATTATGTAAAACGATGTGTTGCCATTCCCGGAGATGTCTTAGAGGTAAAAAATAAAGAATTATTTATCAATGGAAAACAAGTCCCGCATTTCAGTAAAATGCAATTTGCATACAATGTTTATGTAAATAAACCTTTTAGCATAGATGCACTGGATGCATTAAACATTGACTGGTACAAAGACTTCAGAGAATGGAGTTTTATGGATGGCATGGGAAGTCCTGTATTTCCTGTTGACGAGTGTATTGCAAAGTTCAATGAGCTTGTACATTCAACTAATCATTATATCATATTGCTAAATGATACACAACTCAATCAAATAAAAAAATCTGCAAATGTTGATTCAGTATCTGATTACAATCCTGTAAAAGACATATATGCCATTGCGAATCCATCAAACTCTGCTTTATTTCCGAATGATACGATGGATATGGAACATGGAGGAAGTATTAAATACAAATGGGATTTAGATAATTACGGTCCGATACAAATGCCTAAAAAAGGACAAGTGGTTACACTCACTGCTGATAATATTTACTTTTATTACAATATTATTACTACGCATGAACATAATACATTTACAATGGAAAATGGCTCGTATATAATAAATGGGAAGCCAACAAAAACATATACTGTTCAACAGGATTATTACTGGATGATGGGTGATAACCGTCATAACTCAGCTGACTCAAGATACTGGGGTTTTGTGCCGGAAGACCATATCGTTGGAAAGCCTTTATTTGTCTGGCTATCTAAAGATAATTTTCATTCATTTTTTGAGTCCATCCGCTGGAACAGAATGTTTAGAAGTGTAACAAGTTTAGCAAAATAAATGCCGGTAAATCCGCCAAATATCAGGATTGCTAACAACACAAAATATATATTATGTGTGATAAGAAAAAAATGGTTGGTATTAACTCCTGAAGAAAAAGTAAGACAGTTTATTCTAAACCGATTAATCAATGAACAAGGTTATCCGCAGAAATATATATCTGTAGAAAAAATCCTAAAAGTTAATGAACTCAGTAAACGCTATGATATAGTAGTGTTCAACCGCGAATTACAACCTAAAATTCTTATTGAATGTAAAGCAGAATATATAGAACTGAAAGAAAAAACATTGCAACAAATTGCAACATACAATACTAAACTGCAGGTACCGTTTCTGATGGTAACAAATGGTAATACCAGTTTTCATTTTCATATAAAGGAAAATACTTCCACACAGATAAACAGCTTTCCCGTTTTTGAAGAATTATAAAATAATAAACCACAGAAGGAATTTAAGAAACTTAAGATTGATAGAAGTAAATTAAAGAATTTCTAAAGAAACTAAGTGTACTTGTAACAATACAAATTTGTATTCTTTATTTTGCTTTCATTTCTTATGTTACTTCAGTGGTTAAATACTTCTTTTTTTATGTATTTTCATTTAACTTCAACCTTATAAATCATAATTCTTAATTCGTAAATCGTAAATTAAAATGATAGCATCAAAAGCATACGCTGTACACAACCCGACCGACAAATTAGTTCCGTGGAATTTTGAAAGAAGAGAACTAAATGAAAATGACATTTTAATAGATATACTGTATTGTGGTGTTTGTCACTCAGATATTCATCAGGTACGCAGCGAGTGGTTTCCCGGAATTTATCCGATGGTACCAGGACACGAAATTGTTGGCCGAATTACCAAAGTGGGCAGTAATGTCACCAAGTTTAAAGAAGGTGACCTCGCAGGTATTGGCTGCATGGTTGATTCATGCAGGGAGTGTAATAATTGCAAAAAAGGATATGAACAATTTTGTGAAACAGGCAAAACTGTTTTCACGTATAATGGATTTGAAAAAGATGGTAAAACACCAACGTATGGTGGTTATTCCAATAAAATTGTTACGCATCAGGATTTTGTATTACATGTTTCTGATAAATTACCTTTAGACGGAGTTGCGCCTTTGTTGTGTGCAGGCATCACCACCTACTCTCCGCTCCGCAAATGGAACATAGGAAAAGGACATAAAGTGGCGGTACTGGGTTTAGGTGGTTTAGGACATATGGCAGTAAAATTTGCAGTTTCCTTTGGTGCGGAGGTTACTGTTTTGAGTACATCACCTAACAAAGAAACGGATGCATATAAACTCGGAGCACATAAATTTTGCAATACAAAAGATAAAGCCCAGGTGAAAGAATACAATAATTATTTCAATTTTATTATTGATACCGTTTCTTCCGAGCACGATTATGATATGTACCTGAAAATGCTGGCAGCAAATGGTGTACAGGTGCTGGTTGGTATTCCATCTACACCAATAAATTTCAGTGCATTTTCTTTACTTTCAAATGGCAGAAGTATTTCCGCTTCTTCTATTGGCGGCATACCGGAAACACAGGAAATGCTGGATTATTGCGCCGAACACAACATTGTTTCGGATGTGGAAGTCATCAATATCAATTACATCAACGAAGCATATGAACGTGTAATAAAAAGCGATGTTAAATATCGTTTTGTAATTGACTTGGCTACGATATAAAGAAACTGAAATTGAAGATTGTAACTTGGAATTGCAACGGTGCATTTAGAAATAAGTTTGAAAATATATCAAACTATAGTGCAGATCTATATATTATTCAGGAATGTGAGAATCCAGCCGAATCTCTACACAAAAAATATAAGGAATGGGCAAGTAATTATATATGGCTCGGAGATACAAAAAATAAAGGTTTAGCAGTTTTTGCAAGACCAGAAATTAAATTAGAAAAATTAAATTGGAGCAATCAATTTAATGACCATCAAGTAAAGTATTTCTTGCCGTGTAAAATCAATCAGGATTTTGACTTACTGGCTGTTTGGACGCACCGGAACAACTCACCGAATTTTGGATATATTGGTCAACTATGGAAATATCTACAAATAAATAAGAGTGAACTAAGTACAACAATAATTGCAGGGGATTTTAACAGCAATACCAATTGGGATGAATGGGATAGATGGTGGAATCATTCTGATGTAGTAAATGAATTAAAAGCTCTTGGGATAGAAAGTATTTATCACAAATTCACAGGAGAACAGCAAGGAAAAGAAAGTAAACCAACTTTATATTTTCAACGTAAAATAACAAGACCTTATCATATTGACTATATTTTTGGTGCTCAAAGATTCTTAGACAATTTAAAGAAAATTGAAATTGGAGATTCGGATAAATGGTTGAATATTAGTGACCATATGCCAATTTTATTTGAATTTAAATAAAAAATCAATTAACAACGTTCACAATAACGTATAGTGCTTACAACTTAACCCCTTCCTATAATTTTCCCATTTCTCAAAGATAGCTTTGAAGTTATCGGGTTAAAGCATTTCATAATACAATTCAACAACTGACTTTTCGTCATATCCCTTTCAAAAAATCATACCCAAAACAAAACGGACTAATATTTGTATATACAACAATTAACAAATAAAATTCAAATTATGTCAATCTTATTAGAAACTTTTAGCAAAAATGGCCTTTCACTTAAAAACAAAGTGGTAATGGCTCCAATGACACGTTCCAGATCTATTGGAAATATACCAAACGATTTAGTCGCAACGTATTACGAACAAAGAGCGGGTGCAGGCTTAATCATTACAGAAGGTGTTTCGCCCTCTCCTAACGGTCTCGGCTATGCTCGTATTCCGGGCATTTTCAATCAGGCACAAATCGATGGCTGGAAAAAAACGACTGCTGCTGTTCATGCAAAAGGATCAAAAATCTTTATTCAGTTGATGCACACTGGCAGAGTGGGTCATGCCGCTAATTTATCCGAAGGTGCTAAAATAGTGGGACCATCTCCTATTGTTGCTGCTGGTGAAATGTGGACAGATACACAAGGGATGCAGCCGCATCCGGTTCCTGCTGAAATGACAACAGAAGAAGTAAAAGCTACGATTCAGGAATATGTAACTGCTTCAAAAAACGCAATCGAAGCAGGTTTTGACGGCGTGGAATTACACGGTGCCAACGGATATTTAATTGAACAGTTTATCCGTTCTACTAGCAATAACAGAACAGACGAATATGGCAACCCCACAAAATTTGTATTGGAAGTTGCACAAGCCGTTGCTGATGCGATTGGTAAAGAAAAAACGGGTATCCGTTTATCGCCGTATGGTGTTTTCAACGATATGCCTTATGATGATGCGGCAATGGATGCGGTTTATAACAACATCTTTGAAGGACTGAATGAAATTGGAATTTTATATGTTCATTTAGTGGATCATAGCAGTGGCGGTGCGCCGGTAGTGCCTGATTCTATTAAGATTTCAGCGAGAGAAAAATTCAAAAACATCCTGATTTTGAGTGGTGGATACGATAAGGAAAGAGCGGATGCTGATTTGAATGCCGGTAAAGGTGATTTGATTGCCTTTGGCAAACCATTTATCTCCAATCCGGATTTTGTGGAACGTATGGAAAAAGGATATCCATTGGCCGAAGTAGATTTTCAAACATTATACACTCCTGATGAAAAGGGATATACAGATTATCCGGTGTATTCAGCATAGTGTACAAATAAAAAGGTCGAAACAATGTTTCGACCTTTTTTATTCTTCTAATTATTAATTACAACTGAAACCCTTTCGTATAGTTTTCCCATTTATCAATTACCTGCTGAAAGTTTTCAGGCAATGGCATTTCAAAATACATTTCTTCGTTCGTCACCGGATGAATAAAACCTAGGCTTTGCGCATGCAGTGCATGGTATGGCATCAGTTTGAAACAGTTTTCAATAAACGTCTTGTATTTACCATAAACGGTGCCT
Source organism: Chitinophagales bacterium (assembly GCA_046329785.1). Taxonomy (GTDB): domain Bacteria; phylum Bacteroidota; class Bacteroidia; order Chitinophagales; family JADIYW01; genus JADJSS01. The sequence continues at coordinate 21,927 of JAXLTZ010000024.1, read as the reverse complement.
GCTAAAATCTGATCACCGCCGTAACTGTAATCACCAAATAATGTATGACCAATGTATTTCATGTGTACACGTATCTGATGCGTGCGACCTGTTTCTAATTTGCATTTTACCAGTGTGGTATATCCGTAACGTTTCAATACTTCGTAATTTGTGGCGGCATATTTTCCGATGCTGCCATCTTCCACTGCCATAAACACTTTTCGATTATTCGGATTGCGGGCAACATTACATTCAATTCTTCCCTTTGGTGTGTTTATATCACCCCATACCAAAGCAATATAATGGCGTTTAATAGTTCTGTCAAAAAACTGCTTCGACAAATGTGCCAGTGCGTGTTCTGTTTTACCGATAATAATTATACCGGAAGTATTCTTGTCCAGACGATGTACCAAACCCGGGCGTGTTGAACCTGAAATTTGCGGCAAATCCTTACAATGCCACATGAGCGCATGTACGAGTGTGCCATGAAAGTTTCCATGTCCCGGATGACAAACCATACCGGCTTTTTTATTAACCAACAGCACTTCGTCATCTTCATAAATAATATCCAACGGGATATCTTCCGGCTCCACAGTATAATCCCAGACAGGATTTGGCAAAACTACCTGTACTAAATCCAGTGGTCGTGTTTTATAATTGGCTTTAACAGGCTTACCATTCACCAGCACATTTCCTGCATCTATGGCATTTTGTATCTTATTTCGTGATATGCCGACAATCCGAACTGTCAGGAATTTATCAATACGCAGTGGCTCCTGTCCTTTATCAATAGTAAAACGATGATGTTCGTAGAGTTCGTCTTCGTTTTCTTCTGTATTTTGTATCTCTTCTGACTGGCTCAAGATAGTATCATTTCAACATTAAAAACTTTTGCAAAGTTATCCAATAAAACTTGCTTTACATCATTCATTTTAATATCGTGATCCCCGGTTCCTGATTCCTGAATCATATTTGTAACTCCTTTATCCGTAAATCCACAGGGATTGATATAATTGAAATAATTCAAATCAACATCTACGTTTAAAGCAAAACCATGCATGGTAATCCAGCGTGATGTTTTAACGCCAAACGCTGCAATTTTTTTTGGTTGATTATCAATTTTTGAATTTACCCAAACACCGGTAGCATCTTCAATTCTATAACCTACGAGGTTGTAAGCTGCAATTGTTTGAATAATTACTTCTTCCAGCATACGCATATATACTTTCAAATCCGAAGTAAAAAAATCTAAATCCAGAACCGGATAACCTGTAATTTGGCCGGGACCATGAAAAGTAACATCTCCACCTCTATTGATATGCTCAACCTCTATTCCTTTTTCATTTAGAAATTCTTTTGACAATAAAATGTTTTGTTCATTAGCTGCTTTTCCCAGAGTAATTACGGGTTCATGTTCGCATAAATACAAAAAATGAGCATCCGAATTTGAACGCTCATTGATTTTATTATCTATAAGTTTGTTGAATTGCTGGGTTTGAATTGCTAAAGCATCTGTATACTTTATCAAACCTAAATCAATAATATTTATTTTTTGCATAAATTAGTAATAAGAAGTAAGTAGTAAGGTGTAAGTAGATTGCTTGTAACTTTTACTTATTACTTATTACTTATCCCTTATAACTTATAACTAGAAAGGATTTTCAGCCAATTTATTTTTTAATTTGCTGATTACATCCACTTCAACGGCATCTACGCCTTTAATTTCAGCAAGATAATAAGATACCCAATCTGTAAGATGTATCAGATACATACTGCGTACTAAATCGTAATCTCCTTTTGAATAAATTTCCACCACTTCATTTGTGTACTGGCTCACCACTTCTTTAGTGAATTCCATGCGCTCCTGATTTCTTTCAAAATCTTTATTGTTACGCAAAAATACTACTGCAATTTTTTCATTCTTTTCACGCCAGCCAACCAATTCATTGTGGTTCATTTCAGGAACAACATGATGCCAGCACAACATCTTTGAGTTTTCATTTATTTGCTGACGAAAACGAATAGAAACGCCTTCAAACTTTGCATCAGAATAAATCACCGGAATTTTACCATTCAGTTTTTGTGCAATTTCCTTTGCCTGTTTTTTTATTTCCTCTTCTTCATTATCTAATAGTGTTATCGAATCCTGCAGGTACTGTTTAAAGCCATCTTCAAGTAAACCCAAATGAAACATAATATACAGCAACTGAACAAATGATTGTCCGAATGCTGAACGAGGCGGTGCGCCTCCATCAATCAGCACATAATCAATATCATTGGTTTCAGCGTATTCCTGTACCAAACCGCCTGAAGTAATACACACAATCTGAGCGCTTTTTTTGAATGCCTGCATCAAGGCTGAAAGAGTTTCTTCTGTATTTCCTGAATAAGATGAAATAATAACCAGAGAATTCTCATTTACGAATGCAGGAATCTGATATTCTTTATTTACAATTATCGGAACAGCAACATCATCACGCAATACATTCGACAAAATAGTACCTCCAATTCCGGAACCGCCTAAGCCTGAGATTAATACGTTTCTGATTGGGAATTTATTTTTGCCGATTTTTGCACCTTCGCCAATTTCTATAGCACGTTTCAGTTGTGCTGTAAAACCTTGTATTAAATCGTCCATCTTCATAATTAATTTTCATTTTAAACACATAGGTTTATAGTTTTTAAGCTATAATCGCGTTAGCGAATCTATGTAACCTTATACTTTATTAAATAATTTTTATAAAATCAAAACAACAGAAAACATAGAAATGAATAAATTCATTAATCTATATGACTGTGTGTTTAAATTTACGGTGTAAAAAAACGAAAAATTAACCATAACTCAAAAATCAATTATCTTTACAGACGTTAATTTTATGCAAAAGACTGCAAAGACGGGTGAAAACGGTGAGATTTTGGCTCAGGAATTCCTGAAATCCAAAAATTATCAGATTTTATTTACGAATTGGCGACACAAGCACTCCGAAATTGATATTATTGCGCAAGATGGTAAAGTAATTGTATTTGTAGAGGTAAAAACAAGAACCAATCTGTCTTTTGGCAACCCTGAAAATTTTGTAAATGAGCGGAAAATGAAAAAAATGCAGGAAGCTGCAGAAGCTTATATTGAGCAATTTGACTGGCACGGTGAACTGCGTTTTGATATTATTTCTATTGAGAAGAATAATAAGATTACCCATTTTGAAGATGCATTTTATTAAATAAGCTGTTTTTTGTAACTTTGCATTATGACTAACGAACAATATAAAACACTTCTGGAAAGAGTCGCCTCTTTCGGAAGATATCTTTGACGTCGCTAACAAAATTGAACAAGTAAAAGACGACGAAGCTAAAACCTTAGCACCAAATTTCTGGGATGACCAGCTCAAAGCACAGGCATTGATGAAAGAAATCAAGCAAAACAAGCATTGGATTTCTTTATATAAAAATATTGAAAAAAAATTCGATGATTTAAATGTATTGCGCGAATTTCAGGAAATTGGTGAAGCGACGGATGAAGAAATAGACTTGCAATATCAAACTATTGTAGATGAATTAGATGAAAATGAATTCAAGTCTACGCTTAAAAATGAAGAAGATAACTTAAGTGCCATAATAGAAATTAATGCAGGTGCAGGTGGTACAGAGGCCTGTGACTGGGCAGCCATGCTGATGCGTATGTACACGATGTGGGCAAACAAAAACGGCTATAAAATTACAGAACTGGATTATCAGGCCGGAGATGTTGCGGGAATTAAATCTGTCGCCCTGGAGATCACCGGTGATTTTGCATTTGGTATGCTGAAAGGTGAAAATGGGGTGCATCGATTAGTACGCGTTTCCCCGTTTAATTCTCAAGGCAAACGCATGACTTCTTTCTGTTCGGTTTTTGTACATCCTGTTGTAGATGATTCCATACAAATAGAAATAAATCCTGCTGATTTGGAATGGGATGTTTTTCGTGCGCAGGGTGCCGGCGGACAGCATGTAAACAAAACAGAATCTGCAGTACGTGTACGACATCTACCAAGCGGAATTGTCTGCGAATGCCAGACACAGCGTTCTCAAATCCAAAACAGAGAAACGGCATTAAAGATGCTGAAATCAAAATTATATGAAGCGGAACTTCAAAAAAAGCTGGAAGCGAGAGATGCTATTGAAGCACAAAAGATGAAAAATGAATGGGGCTCTCAAATACGCAGCTATGTACTGGACGACCGTTGGGTAAAAGATTTGCGAACCGGTTATAAAGTCACCAACCCGGATAATGTTTTAGATGGTGATTTAAATGGATTCTTTAAGGCATATTTATTGTATAAGGAAGTGGATACATCAAAATAAAAACAAAAGAACATGAGTGCTAACATAATCAGAACTTTTTTATTTGCATGCTTATTAATCAATACATATTTTGCTGCAAATGCTCAATCCCTAATCTCTTATGCAGATAGCATTAGAAAATTGTATCAAATACCTGCATTAGGCTATGCAGTTGTTACTGCAGATAATATTATTGAATCAAAAGTTTTGGGTGTTCGCAGGGTAAGTACAAATTACTATGTAAAATCAAATGATAAATTTCACATTGGCTCAAATACTAAAGCAATCACTGCATATTTAGCAGCATTATTGGTACAGCAAGGTCAGCTTAAGTGGGATACAAATTTCTTTGATTTATTTCCGGAATTGAGAGAAAAGAGTAAAGAAGTTTATCATACAATTACGTTACAAGATTTACTTACGATGAGAGGAAAACTTCCTGCATATTCTTATAATTCTGAAAAACCATCTAAAAAACAAATTAAAGGAGAAGACATTGCTGCGCAAAGATATCAGCTGGCACAGTATTTTCTATCTCAGAAACCACAGACAGAAGAAAATGGATTAACACTATCTAATGCAGATTATATTTTAGCAGGCTTGATGATAGAAAAAGCATCCGGAAAATCATATGAGCAGTTGCTAAATGATTTAGGTGATTTAATTGATGCAAAATTTGGTTTTAATTATCCAAATACTATTGATACTCTGCAACCATACGGACATGATATTGATTTAAACATTGTACCACCCGGAGAAAATTATAAATTAAACTGGCTATTAACAGCAGGAAATATAAACGTCAGCTTACCGGATTATTCGAATTTTATACAATTACAACTAATCGGCTTAAAAGGTGAATCGGATTTATTATCAGCAGAAGTTTATAATCAATTACTATTTGGCTTACCTGTGTTTTCTTTCGGATGGTTTACTAAAGTAGACAGTGCTACTCAACATCATATTGCATACAATACCGGAAATGCAGGTGCGTTCATCACACAAGTAGAAATAATAAAAGAAATCGGGAAAGGCTATATTATCTTTACCAATTCAGCAACAACCAAAACATCCGAAGGAGTTTCCGTTCTGATGGATGAGTTAAAAAGAAGATATGAAAAATAACCTGCAGGAAAATATTGATTTTTATTTTGACAAACTAGGCAGAATGGTTTTCACGGAAGCTTATCATTTAAAACGTGGTTATTGTTGTAACAATGACTGCAAGCATTGTCCATATCAAAAAGAGAAAGATAACAATCATAAGACAAATGAACATAAGCCGGAATAATATTTTACGTTCACACAAAGAATTATTTTTGCTTTTATTTATTGCAGCGTTATTAGGTTTTTATAAACTTGGTGAGCGTCCGTTACCTGTTAATCAGGATGAACTGAGTAATATTTACGATGCTTATTCTATCAGTAAAACAGGTAGTGACAGATTTGGACATAAATATCCTGTTGTTTTAGAAGGATTCGGAAAAGCAGATTACCGTCCCTCACTTTATGCATGGCTATCTGTTATTCCAATAAAAATTAGAGGTTTGTCTGTAACAAGCGGAAGAAGTATTTCTGTTATTTGTTTCATTGGCTGCGTGCTGTTTTTGTATTTATCTTCCTTGCTCTTGTTTGGAAAACCAACTGCATTTATAACAAGTATAATCTTTATTTTTTCCCCTTGGAGTTGGTTCTTTGCAAGAATTGCGCATGAAGGTGCAATGCTTCCATCTTTATTTATCGCTGCAACTTTATATTTATTTATTAGAGTATACAAAGAAAAACATCATCAATATCTCTATTTTATTTTACTTGGCTTTACAATAGGATTCAGCACAAATGCATATCAGTCATCGAGATTAATTGCATTTCTAGTAGCATTTCTTGTTTTTATATTTCTGGTTTTTGAAACGATAGAACAAAAAAACAAAAAAATATTTTTATTTATTATTGCGTGTTTTGTCGGAGCTGCACCTCAGATCTATATCTTTATTTTTTATCCTGATTTATTTTATGGAAGATATCATTCTGTACAAATAAATCAAGGTGATGCGTTTGAGAATGTGTACACATTCATTAATAATATTTATACGGATTTATCACCTGAATTTCTATTTTTTGGATTTGGAAAGACAAATTCAATTTCTATTTCACGATTCCTGGAAATTGAATCTATTTTCTTTTATACAGGATTGATATCCATTTTTACAATAAATAAAAGCCAGAACAGGAAAATAGCACTTTTTTTAGTGCTGCTTTTAATTACTACTATTGTCCCCTGTTCTCTAACAGACCACAACCCAAATGCGCTCCGATTATCCTGTATGCTATTAGTTTGTCCAATTTTTATTGGCGCAGGATTTCACTTTTTCGTAATCAAAATAAAAAATGATTTAATAAGAAATGGAGTTATACTTTCAGCAATAATTACCATTATTATATCATTTAATATTCAGTATAATAAGTACAAACATAACCAAACAGCATATGACAATGATCAGCAAAATAATTTAGTACAACTTTCTCAAAGATTAAATACATGCTATAAAAAATACGACACTATTTTCTTTGAAGAATCAGGCAACCAGCCATACATTTATTTTTTATTTTATTGCCATATAGAACCTTTAACTTTTCGGTCAATGGATAAAATACATGATAATAGTATTGAATTTTATACGTATGAAAAAATGGGAAATTTCTATTTCATATCTTATGATGATATCTTAAAATTCAAAAATGAAACCCATTCGAATAACTTAATTATCTCCACCCACTATCCTCATGAATTAAACATAAAAGATAGTGTCGTAACAACAGAAACCATTTATTATTTTTCAGAAAACAAGAAATCGGAGAACATCAAGCCCCTTTAAGAAAATAATTAGCAAGGCGTTTCTCGAGCCAGTTATGTTCTGCTTTTATATCCTCGCAAAAGCCAACATGCCCACCGCCAATCGGTATCTCCAAATGAAAATATTTTGATTTTTTTGCCAGATGTGTTGGATAACATTCTTTAGTTAAAAGCGGGTCATTATCTGCGTTAATTAATAAAACAGGTGTTTTCAGACTCTTAATATAAGTAGATGCCTGCACTTTTTTATTATAATCATCTATGCTTTTAAAACCATGCATTGGCACAGTACATCGCTCTGTAAATTCCCATAAATTTTTTGCCGCCATAATATGTTTATAATTCATACTATCCGGAAAACGTGCTTGCTTTTTTAATACTTTTTCTTTTACCTGTTTTGTAAATCTTCTTTCATAAATCTGATTCCAGCCCTTGCACAAATGCTGAAAAGAAGTTTCGTAATGTATTGGAACTGAAACAGCAACAGCAGAAATAATTTGTTTCGCAGAATTCCATTTCTCTTCACCTAAATATTTCATAGTCAAATTGCCACCCATCGAAATACCTATCAGATAGTATTCATCGTAGTTATTATTTTCAACAATATGCTGAACAACCCAATCCAGATCTTCTGTCTTTCCTGAATGATACCCGAAATATTGCCGGTTATCTTCGCCACTGCAACCACGAAAATTCCATACGCATACATCAAAACTGTTAGCGTTTAATATTTTCGTCAGTCCACGTGCGTACACGCGGTCAGAACTACCTTCAAAGCCATGAGAAATAATAATTAGTTTATTGCTACCTGTCTTACTCCAATCTAAATCCAGAAAATCATCATCCCACGTTTCAATACGCTCACGATTATATACTACACCTTCAACCTTTCTATATATGTTTGGAACAATAGTTTGCAGATGCTTTGTATAAAGCCACTTTGGGGATTTCAATATGGGGGAATCTAAGAGCATTTATGTTTCTACTTCAATTTTATACAATTTATTTGAAAAAGTCAAGTAAATACGCATTGACTTCGTCCGGACAATCATTTTGTGTCCAATGTGAACAGTTAGATATATATTTTACTTCATAAGTTGCATCGATGTATTCTTCCGTACCATAGGTCAGTTCTTTTCCCAATGCTTTATCACCCTCACCCCAAATCAATAACGTTGGTGATTGAATTTTGTTTTTAAAAATAGCTCTGTTTGGTTTCGTCTGCAACATCGCCCGGTAATAATTTATAGAACCGGTTAATGCACCTTCCTGTTTAAATGCCTTTACAAATTCTTTTAAATCATCATCGGTAAAATTTTCTTTATTAAACATCCAGCCCCGAACAAACTGTTTAAAAAACAAAGGCAAAGTAAACTGATACATTATCTCCGGCAATAAGGGAATCTGATGCATAAACATATACCAGCTTCTCAATAATTGTGAAGGATTCGATTTAAAACTCTTCAGCATAATTTTTGGATGCGGACAATTGCAGACCACCAGTTTTTCTGTAAGTTCAGAATATAAGGCAGCAAATGTCCAGGCAACGGCACCGCCCCAGTCATGACCAACAACGAATGCTTTCTTAAAGCCTAATTTAGTAATCAACTCAGCAATATCACTTGCCACTACATCCGTCTTATAATTTTCCACGCCGTGTGGTTTATCGCTTAAATTAAAACCACGCAAGTCAGGAGCAACCACTGTAAAATGCTCTGCCAACACAGGTATCTGATAGCGCCAGGTATACCAGAATTCCGGCCAGCCATGCAGTAAAACCACTAACTTTTTTCCTGTTCCCTGTTTGGCTATATGCAGTTTAATGCCATTTACCGTGACATATTCATGTGTGATGGAATTGATATTCATGACTGTATCTTTGTGTTTTATAAAAGTAATTTTATTAATTATATTTATGAAATATACAGTACATATTTTTTAAAATCTTCACACTTGCAACACGAAATTACACAATCAGGCTCCTTATTGAATGAAGACGGCAGCCTCGCACAGAAGGGCTGGGCAAAGGATTTATTACTTACATACAGACGTAGTGATATCAAAGCATCTGCATTCAGAATTAAAGAATGGGATTACTACTGCATTCTGCAAAAAGACTATGGCATTGCACTCACCGTTGCAGACAATTCCTATATGGCTCTGTATGCTATAAATGTGTATGATTTTACTGCCAATAAAGAAATTACTGATGTGGTGATGATTCCATTTACGATGGGTAAACTGAATTTACCGGAACATTCTGCACATGGAGATACTATCGTTAATCACAAAAAAGTGCAGATGCATTTTAAACATGCAAATGGTAAACGTATACTGGATTTTAATTTTCCTGAATTCAATAACGCAAAAGGAATAAAAGGGCATATCGAATTGGAAGCACTAAACAAAGACCCAATGGTGATAGCTACTCCCTGGAAAGAAGACAAACTCGCCTTTTATTACAATCAGAAAATTAATTGTCTGGCAGCAAAAGGTGATTTTATTTTTGGTGGTGAAAAATATACTTTTGAACCAGACAATGCATCAGGTGTGCTGGATTGGGGACGCGGTGTGTGGACCTATCAAAACCGCTGGTACTGGGGTTCCGCTTCAGGATATGTGGATGGGAAACCCTTTGGTTTCAACATAGGTTATGGTTTTGGAGATACATCAGCAGCAACAGAAAACATGTTGTTCTATAATGGCGTAGCGCATAAACTGGATAAGGTGAAATTCATCATCAATACCAGTGACTATATGCAGCCATGGAAATTTACCAGCAATGACGGGCGTTTTGAACTGGATTTTGAACCTACCATTGACAGATATTCCAATACGAATTTAGTATTGTTACAATCCAAACAACATCAGGTATTTGGTTATTTTACAGGAACAGTAATTTTAGATGATGGTACTCCTATAAAACTGAAACGATTCTTAGGGTTTGCAGAAGATGTATTCAATAAATGGTAAAAACTATTTATGATGTATCGCAATCTTCACCGCATTCTTTACGGCTCTCAGTTTTTGTCCGAAGGTGATTTTTGAATGCCGTTTGATATTATATTTTTTCGGAATAAAACCATCTTTTAATGTATAACTGCAAATCGTTGTTCCGTATTTATCGATACAAGATAATTTTACAGAATCCTTCCCCATCACTTCGACTTTACCGAAGGCATCGTTGAAATTTTTATTGTTTATCCCTTGCCCGCCCTGATTCCATAAATTCAATCGTAAATCATTGTGTACAATAGATGCCAGTTTGGTATTTTCCTGTCCTAAATTAGCACTCACAATTTCAGGAAAACCGCTGTGTTTGCCATCATCAATACTGGATGTATGAACATCGCCGCTGCATACAAAAACATTTTTTATCTTATTTTCCCGGCAAAAATTAATAATCTTTCCTTGTGTAGCAGGAAAAGAAAACCACATCGCACTCATAGATGCTGCTACATACATACCAGTTAATTTGTTTGGTAAAAAACGGTTCTGTGCACCTTTCAATATACAGATATCCAGTATTTTTTTATAGTCTTTGTTGAACGATGTACCACTTACAAGAATCTTCCAATCAGCTTTTGAATTTTTTAAACCATCCAATAACCAGTTTAATTGAACTGAATCAAGTATCTGATGGTTGGCAGATGCTTTAAACTTCCAAATTCCTTTTTTATTCTGATGAAACACTTCAGAGTTAGGTGAGCGTGTGCTCCGTGTGTCTAAAAAGAAGACCTCAGTATTGCCATACACAAAAGAATGATAGGCTTCTTTGGGTTGTACAGAATTTATATAGGCAGGAAAATACTGATGATAAGAAGTCAGTAAATTTGTTCGCAGTGAGTCGGGAAATGGAATTTCTGCCATAATGGTTTTTCCATTAATGAGTTTCAAATCGAAATAACTATGTTTAGAAAAATCATCCCAGACGCCGTCTTCGTCGTCAAACACATAATCAACTGCTGTGGTAGAAAGAAAATTTTTGAGATTCGGTAAATTATATCGTATCCGATAAGATTCATCTATTTGTTGTTCATTAGCAACAAAAAAGCGATGATTGTTTTGTGTAGGTAATCCCGGATAATACGCATGATCCGGATAGGTCCAGTCGCCAAGATGCAGAAACAAATCAGGATGATGTTTTTGCATTTCTATAAACACAGAGTCATCGCGAAAATTTTCACTACAGGAACCAAAGGTGAAAGTAAAATTAGAAGTAATATTTTGTTTGGGAAAGGTTTTGAAAGAGCCTGTCTTTTCACTTTTACCATAACTCACCAGATAGTAATATTTTGTATCCGGCAATAAAAAATCCAGTTTTAAGACGTTAATTTTATTGCTTGTATCTTTTCCCTGAAAATTTATAACCAAAGAATTTGAAGTATTTACAGCCGGATTAATATTTCCATTTTCGTCTAAAATTGGCAAATTAGAAATCTTGATAAGACCATCTGTAAATGCATCTGCAAGAAATAACAAATCAGCAGATGAATCAGACACCGCACCAACAATTGGCCCTGCTATAATCGTTTGAGAGTAGGAATTAAAACTTAACAACAACATCAACATACATAACCCACCCCTTAATCCCCTCCAGGGAGGGGAAACCCGGATAGTAGTATTCTTTTCGTATTTACCTTTTATATTCATTTTTATACCATATCAATAAAAAAACTTATCACTTATCACTTATCACTTATCACTTATGCTTACTTTTGCATAAATCTACAAAATTTGGCGTTTTTAGATAAAATAATTTTCATAGTCGGTAACTCCCGTAGCGGCACTACCATGATGTTACGCATTTTTAATAATCATCCGCAATTGATGGTATTGAACGAATTGCATTTCTTTGAACAATTATGGTCGCCTGAGGATAAAGGAAAGGTAATATCAAATGAATCTGCAATTGAATTGGCTTCAAAATTATTGCTAACACAACGTGTTGGTTATATGACTCACGATCAGGATTTCAAAAAGTTCGATGAAGAAGCAAAGCAATTAGTGAATGAAATTTCCGCAACTCGGATTTGTGCGGAAGATGTCTTTAATCATTTTACAAAACGTGAAGTTTTACTGAATGGGAAGACTATTGTTTGTGAAAAAACACCTCAAAATGTTTTTTATTTAAAAGAGATTTTTGAATTGTATCCGAATGCGAAAGTTATTAATATGGTGCGCGACCCGCGGGCAATATTGTTATCACAAAAAAACAAATGGAACCGTAGAAACTTGGGTGGTAATTATATGACGCGAAGAGAAGCATTTCGTTTGCGTATCAACTACCACCCTATTACTTTAAGTAAATTATGGAATGCAGCTTTAAATGCTGCAAATTTATTTAAGAAAGATGCACGTATCATTTCAGTCCGTTTTGAAGATTTACTCGAAAACCCGGAAGATATTTTGCAGTCTGTTTGCAAACATGTAGAAGTGGATTTTGATAAAAGCATGCTGAATATTACACAGGAAAGTTCTTCATTAGAGAAAGATTCTAAAGAAATTGGGTTCAAGAAAGAAAGGGCAAGCAACTGGAAACAAGGCGGTTTGAATATTACGGAACGATGGATTTGTCAAACCATGTGTGCTGAAAATATGGAGCAAAATCACTTTGAAGCAGAAAACATCCGTCCGAATATTTTTTATTTGTTGTATTATTATGTCAGCTTCCCAGTAAAAATCATTCTCGCACTATTACTGAACTTAAACCGCATGAAAAATATAGTGGAAACACTAAAACGAAGAATGAAATAATTTAATAATTAACGGAATTGAAATCATGATCAATACGCAACATATATTCAATTTAAATTTTGCCGCTGAAGATAATTTTGATGCTATCATCCATTCAATAATTGAAGAAACAGACGCCTCCCATTTTCCCGTAGTAATTACACCCAATGTAGACTTGACGGTGCATTTGAATAAAAATAAAGAGCTCTTACCTGTTTTTCAAAATGCGAGATTTATTTTACCCGACGGTGCTCCTATTATCTGGTTTTCAAAGCTATTAAGAAAACCACTAAAAAAGAGATTAGCAGGGAGCGATTTATTTCCATTGGTTTGGCGTGCTGCCATGCATCATCAGAAAAAAGTCTTCTTAGTGTTACCAAATGAAGCAGTCAAATCAAAATTAGCTACAGAATATCCTGCTGCGCAATTTTATATTCCACCATTTTTTGATGCAACAAAAGATGAAGTAGAAAAGGAAGCAATCAATCTGTTTCCGTTGATACAATCGCATCAACCTGATTTTGTCTTTCTCGGATTGCGCTATCCTAAACAGGAAATGCTGATTGTAAATCTGCATGATAAAATAAAATCCGCTAATCTGAAAATGCCTTTATTCTTTAATCTCGGCGCATCTTATGAATTTTATACCGGCATGAAAAGTCGCGCACCCATCTGGATGCAAAATATCGGGATGGAATGGCTGCATCGTTTTTTATCTGAGCCAAAACGTACGTTCAAACGTTATTTCTGGGATGATTTATATATTTTTGTATTATTTTTAAAGGAGTTCTTACGAAAGTAAAAGATTGCTTCGTTCCTCGCAATGACGATAAATTCAACATGCAGTTAACACTCGATGATATTGATTTAAAAATTTTATCCATCTTAATGAAAGATGCGAAGACTCCTTACACAGATATTGCAAAGCAATTATTTGTTTCAAGCGGTACGGTGCACGTTCGAATGAAAAAGATGGAAGAAATGGGTATTATCAAGAGTTTTAATTTGCAACTTAATTATCATAAACTTGGATATGATATTACTGCTTTCTTAGGTGTATATCTCAGTAAAAGTTCTGAATATGATACCGTGGCTAAAGAACTGGAAAAAATTCCTGAGATTGTAGACTTACATTATACTACAGGAAATTACTCCATGTTTTTGAAATTAGTGTGCAAAGACACCGACCATTTACGCAAAATATTGATGGAAAAGATTCAAAAAATTGAAGCCATCACCCGTACCGAAACTTTTATCTCATTGCAGGAAAGCGTAAATCGCCCATTAAAGTTCGATGAGTAGAATTTCTCTTTCACTATTTTTATTATCTTTGCCTAAATGCGCATATTCGACAACATTTTACAAACGATTGGCAACACACCTATAGTTCGCTTAAATAAAATAACAGCACATATTCCTGCAACAGTTGCTGTAAAAATTGAATCGTTTAATCCCGGTAATTCTATTAAAGACAGAATGGCCGTGAAAATGATTGAAGATGCAGAAAAAGATGGAAGACTAAAACCAGGCGGCACTATTATTGAATGTACTTCCGGCAATACAGGTATGGGATTAGCTATGGCAGCTTGTGTAAAAGGATATAAATGTATTTTTACATCTACCGATAAACAATCTAAAGAAAAATTTGATATGCTGCGTGCCATGGGTGCTGAAGTGATTGTTTGTCCTACCAATGTTACAGCCGACGATGAACGCTCTTACTATTCAGTTGCAAAACGATTATCTAAAGAGATTCCTAATTCGATATGGATGAATCAATATGATAATTTATCGAACAGGCAGGCACATTATGAAAGCACAGGGCCGGAAATATGGCAGCAGACAGACGGAAAAATCACGCACTTCGTTGTAGGTATAGGAACAGGCGGCACGGTAACAGGTACTTCCAAATATTTAAAAGAACAAAATCCAAAAATAAAAACATGGGGCATTGATACTTATGGCTCTATCTTAAAACAATATAAAGAAACGGGCACTTTTGACCCGAATGAAATACATTCTTATATTACTGAAGGGATAGGTGAAGACATTATTCCTGAAAATTACGATTTCAGTTTAATTGATTTTGTAGAAAAAGTAACCGATAAAGATGCCGCATTAATGCAACGAAGGCTCGCAAAAGAAGAAGGAATTTTTGCCGGCAACTCTGCAGGCTCTGCCGTACAAGGCTTATTACAACTGCATGAAAAGTTTCCTTTAACAAAAGATGATTTAGTGGTCATTATTTTACACGATCATGGCTCCCGTTATGTAGCAAAGTTTTTTAACGATGATTGGATGAGGGAGAAAGGATTTTTAGATAATCAAATTTAAATCAAGAAGAATAAGTATTCTGAATGTTTTAATTAGTATTCCGTAACAAAAACGAAAAAAGCTACTCCGTGGAGCAGCCTTCAAAAACAAATACATACTTTTTATTTCGGTATATTAAACAGATTACAAACTTCATCGTAACTCATACCTTTTAAAGGTTTGCTTAGACGAACATGTTTTGTTGGCGGAATTACTACGTATCTGAATTTATTGGCACTGCTAATTGCCGGTATTCCTGCAGGATTTGCAGAAAACTGTGTAAACTGAATTCTTCCTACAGACAAAAGATAATCCCAGATGCTCAAAAAGCCGGAAACCATAGTAGTAGTAGCCAGTGATCTTGTATTGTTGTTATCACCGCTTAATCTGCAAAAAGCAAGTACGACTCCTTTATCCAGAATTTCCTGAGTAATAGCCGGTGCGTTTACGGTAAAATATTGTGTAGTAATTATAATGCCCGGTGTTGGTGTGCCTCCTGATGTTGGATTACCTGTTCCTGAGCCACCGCCTCCGGTTGTAGTGGTAGTACTCGTTGTTCCCGGAGTCAACCAGTCAGAATATAATACTTGTGTTCCGGAGGTATCATTAGTTCCGTTCGTTCCATTTGTTCCATTTGTTCCATTTGTTCCATTTGTTCCGTTTGTTCCGTTTGTTCCGTTTGTACCATTTTGATGTATTCTGATACTATCACGAGGTCCGACGTTACCTGAAGTTCCAGGCGTAATTACCGGGCCCGGTGTGTTTTCTTGTGTGCATGAAATAGCAAATAGTATTGTTATTGCACATGCTGTTTTAATTAGATTCTTCATTTTTTTAGTTTTTGCAAGTTATTTAATACCACAAATATGAATCTGAAAAACAAAACACTATTATTCTAAAGAGTAAACGGTATTTTTAATGAGTACATGGTATATAGAACAGTAAATTATTATTTATCCAAAATGAGTACTGATTGTTTAAAATGAACTATTTAATCCGGATTCTGTTAAGGAAATCATGAAGTACATTGCTCTCTTCTTTATAACCACAGTTGTATTCTTTGCAATAGATATGCTTTGGTTAGGTGTTATAGCTAAAAATTTTTACCGCGAAAAACTAAGTTTTATATTTACAGGTGAAGTCAACTGGATTGCCGCCGTTATATTTTACCTGATTTATATTGCAGGTATTATCTATTTCGCTATCCTGCCGGGTATTCATTCTGATAGCTGGAGAATGGTAATGTTAAATGGTGCCATTCTGGGTTTCTTATGTTATGCAACATACGATTTAACAAATATGGCTACTATTAAACAATGGCCACTTGTCGTAGTATTGGTAGATATTGCTTGGGGAACTTTTCTTACAGGTATCGTTTCTTTGGTTGCTTATTTAACTACATCAAAGATATTAGATTTCAAATTTTAAGTAAATGATTATCTAATTACAAGCGTAGCTTATTTTAAAATTACGCGTTGTAATTGAACTGTTATAATTTCTGACGAGTTTATATTCTGTTACTTGTTTGTAAATATTACCTGTTAAATACTACAAAATTTAGTCTTTTCTTTTTACAGGAAGAAAGCAAAAATTATCATTCATCGGTATTTTAATAAGTAAACGCTTTTATATAGAATGTTTATTTATTCAAAAGATAATACCTAGTCAATCGAATCTAAAATGAGTAGTAGTGCTGTTTCAATTAGAATTCGGTCTTAAATGATAATTTGCCCTTGTATATCTTTTTAAACTCATCTCTAATTTGTATATTTGCGCACGAAAAATCATCCAAAATGAGTAAATACACCGACCTTTTAGGCGAAGAGAGAGCAAAATACTTATTAGAACACCAATGCAAGACCATTGATAAATCTTTATTGCATTTACCCGGTACAGATTTTATTGATAAAGTATGGATACAAAGCAACCGTAATCCTCAGGTGCTGCGTAGCTTACAACAACTATATGGAACTGGAAGATTAGCGAATACTGGTTATGTATCTATTTTACCGGTTGACCAAGGTATCGAGCATTCTGCAGGTGCCAGTTTCGCTCCGAATCCCATTTATTTTGATTCAGAGAATATTGTAAAATTAGCTATAGAAGGTGGTTGTAATGCAGTAGCCTCTACATATGGTGTATTAGGTTCTGTATCCAGAAAATATGCGCACAAAATTCCTTTTATTGTAAAGATAAACCACAATGAATTTTTGTCGTACCCAAATACTTTCGACCAGATTATGTTTGGAACGATTAAAGATGCATGGAATATGGGAGCAGTAGCTGTTGGAGCTACTATCTATTTTGGATCTCCTGAATCACGAAGACAGATAGTGGAAGTAGCAAAAGCTTTTGAATATGCACATGAGTTGGGTATGGCTACCATTTTATGGTGCTATTTACGCAGTAACGATTTCAAAAAAGACGGAGTGGATTACCACACATCTACAGATTTGTCTTCACAAGCTAACCATTTAGGTGTAACCATACAGGCCGATATTATTAAACAGAAGTTACCAACTAACAACGGCGGATATA
Source organism: Chitinophagales bacterium (assembly GCA_046329785.1). Lineage (GTDB taxonomy): Bacteria > Bacteroidota > Bacteroidia > Chitinophagales > JADIYW01 > JADJSS01. The sequence goes on along the minus strand of JAXLTZ010000024.1, from coordinate 4,187 downwards.
ATGCACTAAAATTCGGAAAAACACATCCAAAAGTTTATTCTGAATTAACAACTGACCATCCGATTGATTTATGCAGATATCAGGTAGCTAATTGTTATATGGGTAGAAACGGACTGATTAATTCCGGTGGAGAAAGCAAAGGACAAACAGATTTGGCAGAAGCAGTGGAAACAGCTATCGTTAATAAACGCGCAGGCGGTATGGGATTAATTTCCGGAAGAAAAGCCTTCCAAAAAGATGTGAAAGTTGGCGTTGAGTTATTAAATGCTATACAAGACGTATACTTAGATAAAGATGTGACAATTGCTTAGTTTTGATAAACAATTTTAGATTTTAGATAGATAATTTCTTTTAGATAAAAAATAAATGCCCCTGTATATCAGGGGCATTTACATATATATATCATCAATTCTTTTAAATAAAAAAGGCAAGTTACTTACAGCGCACCGCTCAACCAACTACCTTTGCTGCCTTCCGACCCTGGAGGATTTGTCAGGAGCTGGTCGTATAAGACTTGCCCGGATGCAAAGATACACATTTATTACGGGGTTTAATTTAAAAATTAGGTTAAAAATACTGTTCCTACGCATACAACTAATTAATTGCCAATTTCGTCTTAATTGTATAAATTTAAATTTCTGCAAAAAAATAAATTACTATGAATAAATTAGCATTCTCATTACCTATTATACTGCTTTCTGTATTTATTTTTTCCTGCTCAAAAGGAACAACAGACGACACAAGTACCCCCGGAAAGAATGAAGTTTTTATGCGGGGAACTGCCTTTACACCCTCTTCTATTACAGTAACAAAAGGAAGTACTGTAAAATGGACAAATAAAGACGATATGACACATACCGTCACAAGTGATAACGCATTATTTGATAGTGGCGATAAAAATCTGAATGAAACTTTTACTCATTTGTTCGATAGCTTAGGTGTTTTTAATTACCACTGCACTACTCACAGCGGAATGAACGGTTCGGTAGTCGTAATTCCTGTGACTGCAAATGTATCTATACAAAGCTCCGCTTTTTATCCTGCTTCTTTAATTATTTCAAAAGGAACTATAGTAAAATGGACTAACAACGATGGGACTAACCACACTGTCACCAGCAATACCGCAGTTTTTGATAGTGGCAATCTAAGTAGTTCGCAAACCTATTCATATACATTCAACACTCCGGGTACATTTCCATATCATTGTACTGTTCATGGACTCAGCATGAGCGGAACTGTTACTGTAAACTAAGAAATTATCTTTTTTCCTTTGTTTTAATTTGCCAAATTTCTAATTCTTTAGTTTTGGCAAATCGTTTATAACTTCTTACTTTTACAGCATGACAGATATTGATTTTAACAAAAATGAAGACGCTATGCGTCTGGCAGTGGATGAACTCAAAGCTAAATTGCAAAAAGTATATCTCGGTGGCGGACAAAAAAAGATAGATTCCGAACACAAAAAAGGAAAACTTACCGCAAGAGAACGAATCGAATATCTTTTAGATAAAAACTCAGAATCTATTGAAATTGGCTCCTTTGCTGGTGACGAAATGTATCCTGAACAGGGCGGTTGTCCTGGTGGTGGTGTAATCGCGGTAATTGGTTACATTTCTGGCAGACAATGCATGATTATTGCAAACGATGCAACTGTAAAAGCAGGTGCATGGTTTCCTATTACGGGAAAAAAGAATTTACGTGCACAGGAAATCGCCATGGAAAACAGATTGCCCGTTGTCTATCTGGTGGACAGCGCAGGTGCGTATCTGCCTATGCAGGATGAAATATTTCCCGATAAAGAAAATTTCGGGCGAATTTTCAGAAATAATGCAAAGATGTCATCTATGGGAATCCCGCAAATTGCGGCTATTATGGGTAGTTGTGTGGCTGGTGGTGCCTACTTACCTATTATGAGTGATGAGAGTTTAATTGTGGAAGGAACCGGGAGTATATTTTTGGCTGGTCCATATCTTGTAAAGGCAGCAATCGGAGAAACTGTTGACAAAGAGACGCTTGGTGGTGCTGAAACACAAACAGCCTTAAGTGGTGTCTGTGACTATAAAATGAAAGATGATAAAGAGTGTTTGGATACTGTAAAAAAACTTATTAATAAATACGGAAAGTTTGAAAACGCTGGTTTTGACAGAATAAAATCTAAAAAACCGAAGTCAAATGAAAAGGAAATATATGGCATCTTCTCTACCGCGAAACCATACGATGTAAAAGAAGTTATTAAAAGAATAGTAGACGATTCTGAGTTCACGGAATACAAAGAAGATTACGGACAAACAATTGTCTGTTGTTATGCACGAATTGATGGCTGGAGTGTTGGAATAGTTGCCAATCAGCGTTCAATTGTAAAAAGTAAAAAAGGTGAGGTACAAATTGGTGGTGTTATTTACTCTGATTCTGCTGACAAGGCTGCCCGTTTCATTATGCTTTGTAATCAAAAGAAAATACCATTGGTATTTTTGCAGGATGTTACCGGTTTTATGGTGGGAAGCAGAAGTGAACAGGGTGGAATTATTAAAGATGGCGCTAAAATGGTAAATGCCGTTGCTAATTCAACAGTACCAAAATTCACTATTGTAACCGGCAATTCATATGGAGCAGGAAATTATGCAATGTGCGGAAAAGCATACGATCCTCGCTTAATTGTAGCGTGGCCTACTGCAAAAATTGCTGTAATGGGTGCCGATCAGGCAGCGAATACTATTTTACAAATGCAACTAGGTGCATTGGAAGCAAAAGGAAATATAGAAATGCCTGAAGAAGAAAAACAAAAAACGTTAAAAAAAATAAGAGATCATTATTATAAGACAACAACTTCGTATTATGCAGCCGCAAGACTTTGGGTGGATGCCGTTATTGATCCATTGGATACCAGAAAATGGATTTCAAAAGGCATTGAAGCCGCTGATAATGCACCGGTAGAAAAATTTAATGTAGGTGTTTTGCAGGTGTAATGAATAAAAAATTAAAATCACATAAATGAATTATTTAAAAAAACTAACCCTATTATTAATTCCCTTTGTAATCTTTGCCTGTAAAAAAAGTGATGTTGATCAGGCTAAAGTTGACAGAGAAATTATTCGAAAATATATTGCAGACAGTTCCCTTGTGGCGGATTCAACAGCATCCGGATTATTTTATGTTATTGCAGATTCGGGCATTGGAGCAAATCCGGTTTCTACATCTTCCGTTTTAGTTTATTACAAAGGTTATTTTACTGACGGAACTATTTTTGATCAGAATCCGGCTGGTTTACCAAAAACATTCTTGTTAAATGGTGTGATTCCGGGCTGGACAGAAGGTGTTCCTAAAATCAGAAAAGGCGGTAAAATAAAACTTTTAATTCCTTCAGCATTAGGATATGGAAGTAACGGATATGGTGGCGTACCGGGAAATACGGTACTCATCTTTGATATTGAACTAGTGAATTTTCAGTGATATAAGTATTCCTAAAAAAAAAGAAACGGCATTGCTGCCGTTTCAAATGAAGCCATACAATCAATTACATCCATTTTGCAACAAATGCATTTAAATCTTTTCTCAATTTATTGAATAGTAATTCAAACGTCTGAATCCTTTCTCTTAATTCTAAATGATCGTCCGTCTTTCTTCTGTCTGAAGCGATAGGATTATCTGTAACATTCTTTACAATAGCATCTTCACAAATATTAATATCATGTCTCAATATATCTATCTGCTCCGTTTGAATAATTAGCTTGTTTTGAAATCGTTCCACCCAGCCATGTACTTCACGGTCACTGTTTTTAGCAGCTACTTCTTCCAAACGTTTTTTCATAGTTTCTACATCTTCTTCGTAAAAAGAAAGTACATTCTTCCATTCGTTATGGTCATGATGTAATTCAGTTAAATATTTTTGCTCTTGCATAGTTAATTTTATTTCTGTAAAGTTGCTTATAACAGTTTTGAAATTCCATGATTTATATCATGTAAAAAAATGATAAAAAACACATGTTGTGGGAGAAACAAATTTCAGGAAAGAATTTTATAAATAAACTAACAGCCTAATAAGCATCAGTATTAAATATTAATCATTGCTTTATCCTCATTTTTCACAAAAAAGTGCGGGTAATTCTTGTGCAGCTGCATTACAAACATATCATGAGGTACATCATGAAAAGTACCATAGTCGTTAAGATATTCCATAAACATCTCTC
>JAXLTZ010000023.1:0-43951 GCA_046329785.1 Chitinophagales bacterium | reverse complement strand
TCATTGATTACTTGAAAGCGATGCTGACGCATAAAACTGTAGGAGAGTTGTACGATTCGATAGGTTATTACCGTCATGGTAAAACTATCCTTTACCGTGATTTGATGAATTATATTCATAATCACGATGATAAATTTATCATAGCACCCGGTATTAAAGGAATGGTAATGGCGGTGTTTACGTTAAAGTATTACAATTTTGTGTTTAAGATTATACGCGACAAGTTTGAGGCGCCTAAAAACTGTACACGCGATTTCGTTATTAAAAAATACGAAGAAGTAGAAATTAACGACAGAGTTGGAAGAATGGCGTATGCCCATTTGTTTGAAAATCTGGAATTCCCGCGTAATTTATTTACACATGAATTGATTAAAGAATTAACGGACTCCTGCAAAGAAACAGTAGAGTTTAAGGGTGATAAAGTATTGATTAAGCATGTATATATTGAACGTAGAATGACTCCGCTGAATATATATCTGGCAACAGAAGCCAATCCGATTAACACCTGCCGTGTAATTTTAGATTATGGTTTTTGTGTGAAAGAATTAGCAGCAGCTAATATTTTCCCCGGGGATTTATTGTTGAAAAATTTTGGTGTCACCCGCCATGGTCGCGTTATTTTTTATGATTATGATGAAATTGCGAAAGTGACAGATTGCCGTTTCCGCAGAATTCCCGTACAGAATGATGAAGATGATACGCGCGGAAATTATGAAATGATTACAGCAGAACCCAATGATATTTTTCCGGAAGAATTTAAAGCATTCATGGCACCGGACGGTCCTATAGGAGAAATTTTTCTGGCAGAACACAACGAAATTTTCGATCCGAAATACTGGCGCGACATTCAAAAACGCATCGAAGCAGGTGAGTACCTTAGCTTTTATGCTTATGACCAGTATAAACGATTTAAGACAGATTAAAAGGATTAAATGGATTTATTCAACTATCGGTCGATGTCTTCACCAACCGAAATAATTCTATATTTGAAATTAAATGAATCTATTTTCCACAGAACCATTATCTAATTTATTACCGTTTGATGGCACAGTAATTTATTACGGAAAAGTGCTGAATCATAATGCATCTTTACATTATTTTGATGCTTTATTTCATACCATTGAATGGAAAAACGATGAAGCTGTAATTTTTGGAAAACACATGATTACAAAAAGAAAAGTGGCATGGTACGGTGATAGTAATTTTTCATATACCTACTCAAATATTACCAAGCAAGCATTGCCATGGATAAAAGAATTATTGGAGTTGAAAAATTTAGCTGAAAGAATTACGGAAACGACATACAATTCCTGTTTGCTTAATTTGTATCATAATGGTGAGGAAAGCATGGCATGGCACAGTGATGATGAAAAAACGTTAGGAAGATACAACAGCATTGCATCTTTTAGTTTTGGTGCAGAACGTAAGTTCTCCTTTAAACATAAAACCAACCATCAGAAAGTTTCTTTAATTTTAGAAAACGGAAGTTTACTGGTAATGAAAGATGCAACACAGGAAAACTGGTGGCACCGTTTACCTAAATCAAAACTCATAAACAAGCCAAGAATAAATTTAACATTCAGAACCATAATTGTATAAATGCAAACTTATATCTCAATATTACGCGGCATCAATGTTAGCGGTCAAAAGAAGATGCTGATGACAGATCTGGCAAGACTATATGAAGATTTGGGCTTTAAAGATGTTGTAACATATATTCAGAGTGGTAATGTCATATTTAAAACCGATAAAAAGTTTACAAACGTGAAACTCGCAAAGCTAATCGAAGATAAAATTGTTGCAACCTATAATTTTCAGGTTCCCGTAATTATAAGAACACTCAAAGAATTACAAGATATTATTTCTGCAAATCCATTCGTTAAAGAGGAGATAGACAGTTTGTATGTAACATTTTTGTCAAACTCACCCAATGAGATAAATTTGGAGAAATTAGATAATGTAAATTTTCTGCCGGATAAATTCGAAATTATATATAAAGAAATCTTTTTATCCGTATCGTCTTATGGCAATACAAAACTCAATAATAATTTTTTTGAAAATAAACTAAAAGTAACAGCTACCACAAGAAATTGGAAAACCGTGAATAAACTATTGGAACTGGCAAATGAATAAACTAAAGCTTCCTTTAAGGTACTCTACAGATATCTGTCATTCAAAAATTAGTTCTCACTTATTTTTTTTTTTTAGATATTCTTTTCAAAATACTTGCAAATAACATTTTTTAACATTAAATTAGCTTGACTTAAATCAATTGATTCATTTGAATATGTTTTTATTGGTTTAGTAAAGGGGTTTTAACAGAAAAAATAGGGGTATCATTTCTTACAATTTACTGAATTAGCATCTTTTTTTTTAAGAGCAGGAATGTCAATAAAATGTTGATTTTCTCTCCTTAGATTCGGGTAGCTAACTAACTTTTCTTCTCTTTTAATTCCTTAAATCTTGGTATTGAATTGAAATAAGTGTTCCTTATATTTGATTTATATCAAACTATAAGATACTTTATTTGATATCAGGGGATTAGTAGAAAATTAGTTGGGGAACTAATAGATTTTAGAATACATCATTTTTATTATAACATTCATTCATTATTTATTAGATAACTGTAAAATTATACGATAACCAAAATAGAAAACTATGAAAAAACGTACTGGATTTTTCTTGAATCATGCAATCATTCTATGTAATTGCTTTTCCCCAATACATAAAGGGATTAAAAAATATACTACTTCAAAAAAGGTGATTCTCTTACTCGCTTTTTTTGCGGTATTGATTAGAGTAAATGGTCAAACAGTCCTTTCTTCCGGCCCTGTATCTGGAGTGAGCCTGATTCCCTTTTCGCCTGTTTGCATAGCAAATGGGAGCAGTATAGCAACTCTTAGCGGTGGTGTCACGGCAACTTTTTCTTTTGCAAGCACACAATGTTGTCCTTGTCCAACTTCAGGTGGAATTTACGCACCCGGGTCAGTATCATATGGCGGAGCAGGGAGTTCGGCTTCTTTCACCAATTATCACACACTTAGTTATTCTTCTACGAATGAAAATCAGCGCCTTGTTTTCAGTTCTCCCATAATTAAATTTCAATTTTCTGTTTCAGGACCTGCTGGTTCCTCGGAAACATTCAGGATTGATAGTTATCTGGGAGTTACGCAGGTTGGAACACATACATTCACGGCACCTGGAACAGGTCTGAAAAATACTTATAATATCACAGGAACTTTTGACAGGCTTGAATGGGTGGAGATTAACAGTATTAGCGCAGATGATGAACTCTTTGGTGATTTTATGTATGGTGCAAATTCAATTACAACAGGTACTATTTCACCATCAACATATTGTGCAGGAACAGCTGTCTCGGTCCCATATACCATTTCTGGAACTTATAATTCAGGCAATGTTTTCACTGCTCAGTTAAGTAATTCAAGCGGTAGTTTTGCAAGTCCGGTTAATATAGGCACATTAACAAGTACTTCAAGTGGCACAATTTCAGCCACTATACCTCCCGGTACAGTTGGTGGAGCCGGTTACCTTATAAGAGTAGTAAGTAGTAATCCTGTAATAACAACAGATCTTGGTACAAGTGTAACCATAGATTTAACTCCACCGGTGGTAACCTGCCCTGCAAATATTTTTGTAAATAATACACCAAATACCTGCGGTGCAGTAGCAACTTATACCACACCAACAGCAACAGATAATTGCTCTGTAGTTGTTTCAGGCAGTCAAACTTTCAATTATACTGGAGGAGCTCAAACTTTTATAGTTCCATCAGGAGTTACATCAATTACAGTTGATGTAAAAGGTGCTGCTGGTTATGGACTGCAAGGGTTGGGTGGTAGAGTTCAAGCGACAATTCCTGTAACTCCTGGTGAGTCATTGCAAATAAATGTAGGTGGTGCTGGAACGGAGACCACCGGTGGATTTAACGGTGGGGGAAATGCTGGTTCAAACTTTGGTTATGGAGGTGGTGGAGGTGCTTCAGATATTAGAAGGGGTGGTACTGCTTTAGGAAACAGATATATTGTTGCTGGCGGCGGCGGCGGCTCTGGTAGCAATTGTGGAACATGGACTGCGGAAGGTGGTAATGGCGGTGGCTTAATCGGTCAAAGTGGATGTGTTTGGTCATGTTCGGATTGCCAATATACAGGATCGGGTGGATCACAGGTGGCTGGTGGTATTGCAGGTCCGACTGGACATGGTTCATGTGGAGGAAATCAAAATGGAGCACTAGGACAAGGAGGTTCAAATACTCTTAATGGATATGGAACAGGTGGTGGTGGTGGATATTATGGTGGTGGTTCTGGTTGCTTTGAGGGTGCAGGAGGTGGAAGTAGTTATACAAATCCTCTTGCTTCTGGGGTTGTCCATACACAAGGATTTCAGTCAGGAGATGGGCAAGTTATAATTTCCTGGAACCAAAATACCAATCCTTCTGTTACACAAACCTTAGGATTACCATCCGGAGCAACTTTTCCAGTTGGTGTAACTACCAATACTTTTTCTGCAACAGATGTATCGGGTAATACCGGAAGTTGCTCCTTTACTGTAACCGTTACAGATGTTGAGGCACCATCATTTATTCTTCCACTTACTCCGGATCAACAGGCATTAGCAAATAACACTTGTATGGCTACTTTTGGCCAGGTTAATCTTGCACAATCTTTTAAGCCATCGCAAAGTACTATCACAGGAGCTTCAATTTTCCTGACGAATAATAGTGCTGGCTCAGGAAATATAACTATTCAGCTATATTCCAATCTGCCAAATGCCGGCGGCAGTTTATTGGCTTCTGGAACAGTTAATGGAGCTGTCTCAAATTCATGGGCACAGGTTACCTGGCCAAGTGTTTCTGTTACTCCCGGAAATACATATTATCTTGTCTTTTCTGGCTCCAATACTAGTCAATGTATAGCAGGAAATACGGGGAATGGTTATCCAAACGGGCAGGTTTATGCTAATTCAGGTTATATGCCTTTTCCGAGTTTCGATTATACCTTCCAAACTTTTTATAACGGAAGTGGATGTCCGGATAATATCTCCGTAAATAATACAACGGGTACTTGCGGAGTAGTAGTTACCTATATAGCTCCTATCGGAACAGATAACTGTCCGGGTGTAACAACCACAAGAACAGATGGACTGGCAAGTGGATCCACTTTCCCGGTAGGAATAACAACAAACACATTTACAGTTACCGCGGCTAATGGCGCAAGTTCTTCTTGCTCCTTTACTGTAACCGTTACAGATGTGGAGGCACCAACCATTACTTGTCCGGCAAACATGCCTGTAAATAACACAACAGGTACTTGCGGTGCTGTAGTTACTTACACAGCCCCAACAGGTACAGATAATTGCCCGGGTGCTACAACTACACAAACAGGCGGTTTAGCCAGCGGAGCAACTTTCCCGGTAGGTGTAACCACAAATACATTCAGGGTTACAGCAGCCAATGGAGCAAGTTCATCCTGCTCATTTACAGTAACCGTAACAGATGCTGAGGCACCAACCATTACTTGTCCTGCAAATATTCCGGTAAATAATACAACAGGCACTTGTGGTGCGGTAGTCACATATACTGCTCCAGTAGGTACAGATAATTGCCCTGGTGCATCAACTACACAAACAGGCGGTTTAGCCAGTGGTGCCACTTTCCCTGTTGGTGTAACCACCAATACATTCAGGGTTACAGCAGCCAATGGAGCAAGTTCATCCTGCTCATTTACAGTAACCGTAACAGATGCTGAGGCACCAACTATTAATTGTCCGGCAAACATACCTGTAAACAATACAGCAGGTACTTGTGGTGCGATAGTCACATATACTGCTCCAGTAGGTACAGATAATTGCCCTGGTGCATCAACTACACAAACAGGCGGTTTAGCCAGTAGCTCAACTTTCCCTGTAGGTATTACCACAAATACATTCAGGGTAACTGCTGCTAATGGTGCAAGTTCATCCTGCTCATTTACTGTAACTGTAACAGATAATCAATCACCATCAATTACTTGTCCCTCATCGTTTTCTGTACCGGGCACTTCCGGTGCATCACCATGCAAAGGACCAGCTACATATACTGCTCCTGTGGGAACCGATAACTGCCCGGGAGCAACAACAATTTTAATTGGTGGTTTGGCAAGTGGTTCTTTATTCCCGGAAGGCATTAATACCGTTACTTACAGGGTATCGGATGCTTCTGGCAATACTGCAACGTGTACTTTTACTATCACCGTCGGTACTTGTAATCGTCCTCCGGTTGCAGTATGTCAGAATATAACGGTCAATACCAATTCAAGTTGTCAGGGTACTGCAACAGCGGCAATGGTTAACAATGGTTCCAACGACCCTGATGGGGATGTGCTCACATATAGTATTTTGCCAGCCGGCCCTTATGCATTAGGAAGTACACCAGTTATACTTACAGTTACTGACCCATTGGGGTTAAGCAGTACCTGCAATGCAACTATTACAGTGAGAGATGTAACTCCACCAACTGCTATATGTCAGCCATTGACAGTTAATTTGAGTTCTGTGGGCAGTGCAAGCATAACAGCTTCTCAGATAAATAATGGTTCAAGTGATGCTTGCGGAATATTAAGCATATCATTGAATATCAGCAGTTTTAATTGTTCTAATGTAGGAAGTAACAATGTCGTTTTAACAGTGACTGATGTCAATACTAATTCGAGCACATGCTCAAGTACAGTTACGATAAGAGATGTTACTCCTCCAACAGCAGTATGTCAGTCTGTAACCGTAAACTTAAATGCAGCAGGAACCGGAAGTATCACAGCATCACAAGTGAACAACAGTTCATCAGATGCATGCGGTACACCAAGCTTATCGGTTACACCGAGTACATTTAATTGTTCAAATGTGTCATCTACCTTTCCAACTATACCAAATGCCGCTGATTTGTTCTTTACTGAATATATAGAAGGTTCTTCTAATAATAAGGCCGTCGAAATATATAATGGGACGGGTGCAGCTGTCAATCTGAGTACTGGAGGTTATAAATTACAAGTGTATTTTAATGGTTCAGGTAGTTCCACAGACTTTCCACTAACTGGCACGATTGGGGCAGGAGACGTATTTGTATTTGCTGCTTCTACGGCAAATGCTGCTATCCTTGCACAGGCAGATCAGGTTACTAGTACAAGTTTATGGAATGGAGATGATGCTATAGCTTTGGTTAAAGGAAGCACTACGCTTGATGTAATTGGACAGATTGGTTTAGATCCGGGTACAGAATGGGGAAGCGGAGTTGCTTCAACTGCTGATAATACAATCAGAAGAAAATCAACCATAACCGGTGGAGATGTAAACGGAGGAGACAACTTTGATCCATCGACCGAATGGGATGGGTTTGCTACGGATAATAGTGCAAATTTAGGTTCACACACTTTCTCACCGGCACCTGTTATAACCACAGTACCGGCATTAAATCCGGTTACCTTAACAGTTACAGATGTTAATGGAAATACAGCCACATGTTCAGCAAATGTAACAGTTAGAGATTTAGTAGCACCAACAGCCGTATGTCAGAATCTGACAGTGAACTTAAGTGCAGCGACAGGAGCAGGAGCAGCAAGCATTACAGCAAATCAGGTAAATAATGGTTCAAGCGATGCATGCGGAATTTCAACTACTTCAATCAATAACAGCAGCTTTAGCTGTGCTAATGTAGGAAGTGGTAACACAGTAGTATTAACCGTTACAGATGTAAATGGTAACTCAAGTACTTGTGCATCTGCTATAACAGTGAGAGATGTAACAGTTCCTACTGCAATATGTAAGAATGTAACAATAAACTTAAATTCATTAGGAGCTGGAAGTATAACTACTTCTGATATAAATAACGGGTCAACAGATAATTGTACAATTTTAGGGTACTCTTTAAACAATAGTAACTTTACATGTGCCAATGTTGCAGGACCTAATACCGTTATTTTAACGGTTACCGATGTTAATACTAACTCTTCTACTTGTTCTGCTTCAGTAACCGTAAGAGATTTAGTAGCACCTTTGGCAGTATGTCAACCTCTAACTGTTAATTTAAATGCTTCCGGTAGTGGAAGTATAACTGCTGAACAAGTAAATAATGGTAGCAGTGATGCATGTGGTATTTCAACTAAAGTATTGAATAACAATAGTTTCACTTGTGTAAATGTTATGGCAACAACTACACCGTCAATTTGGATTAATGAATTCCATTATGACAATGCGGGTGTGGATGTAAATGAATTTATAGAAATAGCGGGTAATGCGGGTATTAATCTTGCCGGTAACTCATTATTGCTCTATAATGGTTCAGGAGGAGCAGTTTATACCACGATTCCATTATCAGGAATTATTCCAAATTTTGGTTCAGGTTTTGGTGCTTTAAGTTTTTCTGCTGTTGGATTACAAAATGGCAATCCGGATGGTATTGCATTGGTATCTTCTACAGGAGTAATTGAATTCTTGAGTTATGGAGGTACAATGATTGCAGTTGGAGGCATTGCGAATGGACAAAGTTCTACAGATGTTGGAGTTACAGAAAGTGGATCTGCAAACGGAACATCTATTGCACGTTCAGGTTTAGGTACAGGTGGAGGCCAGTTTAGCTGGACAGTATCAACTACTCAGACACCGGGTACTGTAAATAATGGCCAGGCATTTGGTAATAATCTTGTTGTATTAACAGTTACTGATGTAAATGGAAATAGCTCTAGCTGTTCATCGACTATAACTGTAAGGGATTTAATTCCACCGGTAGCTTTATGTCAGCCATTAACAGTTGATTTAAATACAGTCGGTACCGGTAGTATTACAGCTGAACAGGTAAATAATGGTTCAAGTGATGCTTGTGAAATATCAAGTAAGATATTGAATAACAGTAGTTTTAACTGTTCAAATGTAGGCAATAGCAATACTGTTGTATTGACAGTTACAGATGTAAATGGAAATAGCTCCACCTGCTCATCAACCATAACAGTAAGAGATTTAGTTGCGCCGGTAGCCCTATGTCAACCATTAACAGTTGATTTAAATGTAGCAGGAGCAGGAAGCATTACAGCCAATCAGGTAAATAATGGTTCAAGCGATGCCTGTGGAATATCTAATAAATCATTGGACAACAGTAGTTTCAACTGCTCAAATGTAGGAAATAGCAATACTGTTATATTGACTGTTACAGATGCAAATGGAAATAGCTCTACCTGTTCATCGACGATAACAGTAAGAGATTTAGTTGCACCGGTAGCCCTATGTCAGCCATTAACAGTTGATTTAAATGCAGCCGGAACAGGAAACATTACAGCGGATCAGGTAAATAATAGTTCAAGCGATGCTTGCGGAATATTTAATAAATCATTGGACAACAGTAGTTTTAACTGCTCAAATGTGGGTAGCAGCAATGCAGTTGTTTTAACAGTTACAGATGTAAATGGAAATAGCTCTACCTGCTCATCAACCATAACAGTAAGAGATTTAGTTGCACCGGTAGCCCTATGTCAGCCATTAACAGTTGATTTAAATGCAGCCGGAACAGGAAGTATTACAGCTGAACAAGTAAATGATGGATCAAGTGATGCTTGTGGAATATTTAATAAATCATTGAATAACAGTAGTTTTAACTGTTTAAATGCAGGCAATAGCAATACTGTTATATTGACTGTTACGGACGTTAATGGAAATAGCTCTACCTGTTCATCAACCATAACAGTAAGGGATTTAGTTGTACCGGTAGCCCTATGTCAACCATTAACAGTTGATTTAAATACAGCAGGAGCAGGAAGTATTACAGCTGAGCAGGTAAATAATGGTTCAAGTGATGCTTGTGGAATATCAAGTAAGATATTGAATAACAGTAATTTTAACTGTTCAAATGTAGGCAATAGCAATACTGTTATATTGACAGTTACAGATGTTAACGGAAATAGCTCTACCTGCTCATCAACCATAACAGTAAGAGATTTAATAGCTCCGGTAGCTCAATGTCAAAATGTAACGGTACAGTTAAGCAATACGGGAAGTGGTACAACTACTGCAGATGCTGTCAATAATGGTTCGTCAGATGCTTGCGGAATAGCAAGTAAAGTGTTAAGCCAAACATCCTTCACATGTGGTGAAGTTGGACCGAATACAGAAGTACTAACAGTAACCGATGTAAATGGAAACTCTAATACATGTACAACTACGATTACGGTAGAAGATAATATTTTGCCAACCGCAATATGCCGAAATGTAACGGTGAACCTGGATAATACAGGCAATGGAAGTACTACAGCATCAGCTGTGAGTAATGGTTCATCTGACGCATGTGGTTTGTTGCCTCAATGTACTCCATCTGGACCTATGGTTACCTGCTTGTCAGGTTTAATGCTGGATAACGGATTATTTGATTGTAGTAATATTGGGAATAACGTTGTTACATTAACAGTAACAGATGTTTATTATAATTCCAGTACTTGTACAGCTACCGTAACTGTAAGGGATTTAGTAGCTCCGGTTGCCATATGCCAGCCTGTTACAGTAAATTTGAATGCAGCCGGAACCGGAAGTATTACAGCAGCACAGGTTGATAATCTCAGCAACGACGCATGTGGTATTCAAAGTTTGAGTGTTACTCCAAATAGCTTTAATTGTTCCAATGTGGGTACAAATTCAGTAGTATTAACAGTAACCGATGTAAATGGGAATTCATCCACTTGCTCAGCTGTTGTTACAGTCAGAGATCAGATAGCACCGGTTCCATTATGTAAAAATGTAACGGTAGCATTAGACGCTAATGGAAATGCAAGTGTTACACCGGCACAAATCAACAATGCATCAACAGACGCGTGCGGAATAGCAAGTTTAACCATTAATTCCACATCCTTAGCAACTTTCAACTGTACAAATACCGGAACTAATACGTTAATATTAAAAGTTACGGATGCTAATGGTAATTCAGCTACCTGTACATCTGTTGTTACAGTTACAGGAGGAGCATTATTTAACTATGTAATCTTAGCAAGTAAAAAAGTCGACTTACATCACAGTAATGTAATGAGTGGTGGAATAGGTCTTACGACTGCATCCGGCGAGGCGGAAATTGAAAAGAATACATTGGTAACTGCTCCTGGAACCTTTGTTCAGTCTATGCATAATGATATTAATAGCGGTGCGATAGTTACCACACAATATCATTCTGTTGCTGTTGCTCCAATTCCACCATTTGAGTATAATGTATTTACAAGCAACAATAATGTAACAGTGGCCAGTGGTCAAACTGTAACTTTAAACAGTTCGCTTTATAATGAGATAAAAGTGGAAAAATACGGAACTGTAATTTTCACACAACCTGTGGTTGATATCAAAAAACTGGAAGCGAAGGATTTTGCTGAAATAAAATTCACACAATGCACTAAATTAAGAATAAAAGAGCATCTGCATCTGAAACGTAATTCATTATTTAATCCAGATGGATTAGGGGTTACCTTGTTTGCACAGAAACATGTAGATGTAAAAGAAGGTTGTAAAGTGTATGCTACTATATATTCTTTAGAAAAGATTGATGTGAAAGGAAAAGAAAATAACAGAACAAGTATGACCGGGTTATTTGTAGGTACAGAAGTAGGAAAAGGAGACTATACAGACTGGAATGCAAATACACAGTGCGGAAAATGTTCCTTAACAAATAGTTTGTCAGCAAAAGTTACCAATAATAAAGATATTAATTGTGATGGTGCAACAAATGGTTCTATAACGGTAACGGCAACAGGTGGCACTGCGCCATATACTTATTTATGGAGTAATGGTCAGACATCTGCAACTGCAACGAACCTTGGAGCAGGAACTTACTCTGTACTGGTTACAGATGCATTGGGTTCAACAACTACAGTAAATGCATCAGTTGTAATATTCACCTATACGCTATTGGCATCGGATGAAATTAAAATTGGCAAGAACGACTCTGTACTGACCGGATCGGTAGGTATTACAAATGTGAATGGAAATATAAGTATCGATCAGAATTCATCTGTTGAAGACGATATTTCTGTGGTAAGAGCGCCAATTATCAATATTAACGCTTTAAGTACAGTAAATGATATTGATTTCGGAATCGCATCACCGGTGACCACACCATTTGAAGGTAACATTAGTTATTTAAGTACTAATGATTTAAATGTTCCGAATAATTCAATTGTTACTTTAACTGCAACAGACACATTAAGACGTAAAGTTACAGTAGGAGATAACGCTACATTGATTATTACTGCCGATGTGTTGAATATTACCGATAAGTTGGAATTGAAAAAACGCTCTGTAATCAAGTTCGTACAGGCTTGTTCAAAAGTAAGAATAAAAGGAGACTTGATAACGGATGATAAGCCTGTTATCAATCCGGACGGCAAACAGGTTATTTTCCATATAAATGGTGGAAGTGTTAAGTTTAGGAAGAGTGCTGCTGTTACCGCAACCATCTATGCACTAAATGCATTGATTGAAGTAGAAAATGCTTCTGCACCGTCACCAAATGAGATGACCGGTAAATTTATCGGTAAGAAAATAAGCAGTGGTGATTATACAAATTGGTATGAAAGTACAGCATGTCCTTGTTCTACAGGTTCAGGCTCAGTGACCTTCAGAGTTACACCTGAAAACAATCCTGATGTGAAACAAATTTCAGTCATATCTGATGGTATAAAAATAAATGCGTATCCAAATCCGTTTAAACACAATGCAACCATATCATTTACGCTTCCTGAATATAATAAGAATGTAAAAGTAACCATATTCAATTTGGAAGGTAAAGAATTGAAGTTATTGTATAATGGTGCGACAGAAGCAAATGTTGAATATCAGTTACAGGTGAATACAGATAACAGTATGGAGTCCGGTATTTATTTTTATAAACTGGAAACGGCGGAAGGAAAGTCAATTGTAAATAAACTTATATTGATTAAGTAATTCAAGTTTGTAATATTTTTTAATAGCCACTACACACCGTAGTGGCTTTTTTTTATTTAATTTCTTTTCATTTTCTGATTTTTAGTTTAATTTTAAGTTAGTTAAAGGTAAATCTAAAGTCAACATATGAATAATCTTAACATTTCCTATTCAGATTTCTACTACAGTTGGAAGGTAAAGAATCTCACCGAAGAAGTATTTATTGATGAATTACGTCAAAATGGTTTGGATAGTTTGCAGATTGTGGAGATATTGGATTTTTGCAAAAAGAAACGAAATGATGAAAAGCAAAACATAGGGTTTGTACTTACCGGAATAGGAGCATTTATTGGTTTTTTAAGTTGTCTTTTTACCATGCTGGACTTAATACCTGAACTTCGGGGTTTTATGTTATATGGTTTAACAAGCATTGCCTTAGTTCTTATTTTTGCAGGCTTATATTATATATTCGAATGATTCAAACAAAAGAATTATAAAACTAAAAGACCTGATAATATCATTATCAGGTCTTTTTTAGCATGAGATTAAGAAATTAACCCAACTGCTCATTTACATCATCGCCGTACCATTTTATCTTCCGCGACAAATACATGATAACACACAGCACAATAAATAAGCCTATACTGCCAATCAATAAGGCATAATCTTCTGAGCGCAGTATCACAAACAAGAATCCATACAGAATGATTAAGATACCAGCCAGCAATGCCATCAATCTGTTTTCATTAAATATTGTTTTTGAATACAACGAAATAAGTAAAATAATTGCACCGCTTGAAATTAAATACGCTGTTGTAAAACCTAACTGTTCTGAGATAGAAAGCAGTAGTGTATAGAAAATTATCAAAGCTAAACCAACCAGTAAATATTGTACCGGATGAATTTTAAATCCGTTTAATATCTCTGTAAATAAGAAAACTAAGAATGTAAGCAGTATAAACATAATAGCATATTTTGCAGAGCGCATACTTTTTTGATAATGATCTACCGGAATTAATAAATTTACACCAAATGCCGCTTCGCTAATATTATAAGCACTATTTGTCCATTCCTGCGGAAAGTTTCTGTTTAAATTCAGGACTTTCCAGTTAGCAGTAAAACCTTTATCATTTACAGTATTGCTGTCGGTTATAAAAGCACCGTCAAAACTGGGTGTTTTATAGGCAGATGCTAATGTTACATTAGTTTCTTTTCCGATTGGAATAAAATACAAAGAAGAACTACCGTTTAAATCCAGTGTCATATCAAAATCTATTTTAACTGCATCTTTTACATTTACTTTTGCACTTAAGCCTGATGAACCGTTGCCGCTGTTTTTTACAGGAATAGTTTCAACCGCATACCTGTTGTAATTATCACCGGAATTATATTTGTTACCTGATGAAATTAAAATATCATTATCATCAATCCCCGGACTCATTTCTACCGTATCACCATTCCAGTTCAATACGACACGTTTATTAATCCCACGCAAATCCGGAATATGAAAAGATACATATGCTTTTTCCCACAGTACATTTTCCGAAGGAATGCCAAGTTTTTCTGTCGCAATCTTATTAAAACTTCCTTTTATCTTCAATTCAGTTGAATAAACAACTGCATCGTAAATACTTCTGTGCTTCAATTCTGTTTTTACGTTCCCATTAATATCTAATTGCTCAGGCAAAAAGTGCATGGTACTGATGGTGTTGGTATAAACTGTTTGTCCTTTATCATTTTGTGAAGCAACGGTTTCTTTATAAGGTACATTGATAATGGGTCCTGCAATGGTTTGGTCATAACCCCATTTACTGCTGATTTCATTAATGACACTTTGGCTTTGTGTTTGTCGCTCGGAAATTAATCCTTGTATCATATAAGTGGGTATAAGTAACAATAATACCAAAATGCCAACGGCGGCAAACTTTACGGTGTGTGATGTTTTTACCCATGTAGAAAAATTACTCATATATAATTTGATTTTAGCTGTTAATTTTTTTGTAAAAGTATATTGTATTTCAGTTAGTATATGTTAGATTATGTTACTGTGCAGAAACGTTTATCCTAAAATATCTTAATTAAGAAAGTAATTGTATTTTTAAAGATAAATAATCAGCTATGTCAGTAAAAAATATAGCCGTCTTTACTTCAGGTGGGGATGCACCGGGTATGAACGCATGTATACGCGCTTGTGTACGTGCAGGTATTCAGAAAGGACTTAAAGTATATGGTATTCTGAATGGATATGAAGGAATGATAGACGGAGATTTTATCGGGATGGATTCACGTTCTGTCGGTAATATTATTCATCGTGGTGGTACTATCTTAAAATCATCACGTAGCAAACGATTTACCACAAGTGAGGGAAGAAAAGCTGCATATGAACAGTTGAAAAGTAGAAATATTGATGGTGTTATAGCTATAGGAGGAGATGGTACTTTTAAAGGTGCACAACAATTCACGGCAGAATATGCTATCCCCTTTATTGGCATTCCGGGAACCATTGATAATGATCTTTTTGGTACAGAATATACAATTGGTTTTGATTCAGCTGTACAAACTGCAGTAGAACTGATTGATAAAGTAAGAGACACAGCAAATGCATTGGGAAGATTATTTTTTATTGAAGTAATGGGAAGAGATGTAGGTACTATTGCACTGGCATCAGGTTTAGCATCCGGTGCTGAAGATATTTTAATTCCGGAAATTAAAACGGATTTGAATGAAATTTCAGATAAGCTTAAAAACAGCCAACAAAAAGAATCATATATAATTGTTGTTGCAGAAGGGGATGATGCGGGAGGTGTAATGGAAATTGCTGCTCAATTTAAAGAGATGCATCCTGAATATGATATAAAAACATTGGTATTGGGTCATTTACTACGTGGAGGAAATCCATCTGCTAATGACAGGATACTGGCATCCAGATTAGGTGTCGCTGCAGTTGATGCTTTGACAGAGGGAAATTATAATGTGATGGTAGGAATTCATCATAACAAAGTATTGCAAACCCCCTTAAACTTATCCGGCAAACATTTTATGACGATTAATCAGGAATGGAAGCACCTTATGGACTTATTATCCTGCTAGATTTCTTATTAAATACAAAATAAATTATGATTTCAGGTAAACATTAAGAAATCACTATTATTATAAGCATATTTGCATCTCATTTTTGATAAAAACTCAATTTTAGTAGATTTGTAAAGAATAGCATGTAGCAAGTCAATGTCAGAAGCAAATAAAAATCAGATTACAGGTTCCGAAGCAGTCATTAAATCATTGATTGCCGAAGGAATAGAAGTTATTTTTGGTTATCCGGGCGGAGCAATTATGCCTATTTATGATGCTTTATGGCATTACAAAGATAAAATCAATCATGTTTTAACTCGACATGAGCAAGGTGCTACACATGCAGCCGAAGGTTGGGCGCGTGTAAAAGGCAAAGCTGCCGTCTGTTTTGCAACCTCCGGGCCGGGTGCAACCAATTTAATTACCGGTATTGCAGATGCAATTATGGACAGTACTCCTATGGTGTGTATCACCGGTCAGGTACCTATGCATTTATTGGGTACAGACGCTTTTCAGGAAACAGATGTTGTGGGCATCACCATGCCGATTACCAAATGGAATTATCAGGTGACAAGAGCAGCGGAGATTCCGTCGGTTTTGGCCAAAGCATTTTATATTGCCAATTCCGGCAAACCTGGTCCGGTTTTAATTGATATTACTAAAAATGCACAGTTCGAGTTGATGGAATGGAATGGTTATACACCTTGTGAAAACGTTCGTGGGTATACCTCCAAACCAACTTTGGATGCAACAAAACTTCAACAAGCTGCTGAAATTATAAATTCAGCTAAAAAGCCTTTAATAATTGCTGGTCAGGGAGTTATTATTTCAAAAGCGAGAGAAGCTTTAGAGCAATTCTCTGAAAAGACTGGTATTCCGGTAACCACCACCATGCAAGGATTAGGTGGTTTTAATCCGGATCATAAGAATTATGTTGGCATTCCTGGTATGCACGGAAATTACTCGGTGAATATCAAAATGAATGAATGTGATGTAATGATTGCCATAGGTATGCGTTTCGACGACCGTGTAACAGGTGATGTTACCAAGTTTGCGAAACAAGCAAAAGTTATTCATATAGAAATTGATGCTGTTGAGATTAATAAAGTGGTAAAAACAGAAGTAGGAATTTTGGCGGATGCAACAGAAGCAATAAATGCTTTACTACCATTGGTAAAAGAAAATACTCATACTGACTGGATTCAAACCTTCAAGGAATTAGATAAACAGGAAGATGTTTTAGTTATCCGTCATGCTATTCGCCCAACAACTGGCGGTATCAAAATGGGCGAAATCATGCATCTGATTGACGAGAAAACCAAAGGTGAAGCGATTATCGTTCCCGATGTTGGTCAGCATCAGATGTACGCTATGCGTTACTACAATTACAGAAAACCCAATTCCTGGGTGAGCAGTGGTGGTTTAGGCACAATGGGTTTCTCTATTCCGGCAGCTATCGGTGCGCAAATGGCTGCACCCGACAGAACAACGGTGGTAATTGTAGGTGATGGTTGTTTCCAAATGACCTTACAGGAATTAGGCACCATCTGGCAAAATGATTTGAATGTCAAAATCGTAATTTTCAATAATAATTATTTAGGCATGGTACGCCAGTGGCAGCAGTTGTTCTTCGATAACCGGTATTCTTCTGTAGAATTGAAAAATCCGGATTTCGTGGCAATATCCAAAGGATTCCGTTTGGAAAGTGCCAAAGTAGAGCAACGCGGAGAGTTAAGTGCTGCTTTAGATGTGATGTTTGCGCACAAAGGCGGTTATGTTTTAGAAGTAGTAGTAGAGAAAGAAGAAAACTTATTTCCAATGGTACCAAGCGGAAAGGCCTGCAGCGATGTAATTTTAGAACCGTAATAAGAAAATGAAACCATATAAAATTCAATTTGTATCGTATAATCAACCAGTCTTAATTGGCAGGTTTATGTTGATTTTTTCGCGCAGGAGAGTAGATGTAACAAATTTTTCATTCAGAAAAATAGATGAAAATGACGGCGAGTTTACTATTGAGTTCAACGCAGAAGAATGGGCTGCCGAAAATCTGTTGAAACAAATCCAAAAACAAATCGATATTTTTGAAGCTAAATTAGTATCATAAATCATAATTATAAATCTCAAATCTTAAATAAAAAAGTATGGCAGTAATGAACTTTGGCGGAACAGATGAAAACGTGGTAACTCGCGAAGAATTTCCGTTAGCAAAAGCAAAAGAAGTATTAGCAAATGAAACAATCGCCATCATAGGCTATGGTGTGCAAGGTCCGGGACAAGCACTCAACTTGCGCGATAATGGTTTTAATGTAATCGTTGGTCAACGGAAACCTTCAAAATCCTGGGACAAAGCAGAAAAAGATGGTTTTATTGCAGGACAAACTTTATTCGAACCGGAAGAAGCATTAGAAAAAGGTACTATTATTATGTACTTGCTTTCTGATGCAGCTCAAATAGAAATGTGGCCAACCGTGAAAAAGCATTTAACAGCGGGTAAAGCACTTTATTTTTCTCACGGCTTTGGAGTTACTTATAAAGAACGTACCGGTATTGTTCCACCTGCTGATGTCGATGTAATCTTAACGGCACCAAAAGGTTCAGGAACTTCTTTACGTCGTTTATTTTTAGAAGGCAAAGGCTTAAATTCATCGTATGCAATATTTCAGGATGCCACAGGAAAGGCACACGACAGAACGATTGCTTTAGGTATCGGAATCGGTTCAGGTTATTTATTTGAAACTACGTTCCAAAAAGAAGTATATTCTGATTTAACGGGTGAACGTGGCGTTTTAATGGGTGCTTTGGCAGGTATCATGGAAGCACAGTACAAAGTATTACGTGAAAACGGTCACTCACCATCTGAAGCATTCAACGAAACGGTTGAAGAATTGACAGAGTCATTAATCAAATTAGTATCAGAAAACGGTATGGATTGGATGTACGGAAATTGCTCAACCACAGCACAACGTGGAGCCTTAGACTGGAAAGGTCCTTTCCGTGAAGCGGTTTTGCCTGTATTTAAAGAATTATATGCAAAAGTTGCAGCAGGCGAAGAAGCACAACGCTCTATCGATACGAACTCACAGCCTGATTACAGGGAAAAACTGGAAGCTGAATTAGCAGAAATCAGAAACTCTGAGATGTGGCAGACAGGTAAGGTTGTACGCAGTTTACGACCGGGAAAATAATATTGAATTTAAATGTCATGGCGAACGAAATAAAGTGAAGCATGGCAATCTGTTCAAAAAAATATAAGAAAGAGATGGCATCGCTTTAAGTGATGCCATCTCTTTTTTGAACTAAAAACAAAAATAACTTGTTACTTATTGATATATGGAAATAACACTGACCACACCCGCAATTTTATTTTCAACAGTTTCTTTGTTATATGTTGCTTATACGACACGCTTTGTGGCTATTTCCAATTTAATCAGAACATTGAAAACACGTTTTGAAGAAGAACACGAAGTTGATGTATTGCAGCAAATCAAAAATTTACGTACAAGAGTCTTGTTAATCAGAAATATGCAACTTACGGGCATCATCTCGTTGATATTAAGCGCATTTTCTATGGTATTTATTTATCTGGGAAATCAAAACGCAGGCTTTATTATTTTCGGGTTGAGTTTGATATTTCTGATTTATTCTATGCTGTTAGCTGCCCGCGAAATTCTGATTTCTGTGCATTCACTTAATATTGAGTTGAATTCTATACAGGAACTTAAAAAAGATACTACCGAAGACGGATTGCTTATCTCTCACAATATCAAGAAAATAAAGAAAGCAACTAAAGGGCTTTTTGAACTAGACGAGGGAAAAGATTAATTGTAAACAATTAACTGAATACTTCCTCACAAAAGTGTATAAACTTCCGTTTTTTACCAGCTAAAAATATTTCATCTTTAAGTTGGAATAATTTTTGTAATTATTCGTTATCATTCATAATTAAATAGCCGTTATGCGAAAAATCTTTTCGTTATTTATTTTATTAACTGTTCTTTCTGCTTCTGTTTTTGCGCAAGCAACATTTAGACAAATCGATATTTTAAAATCTTACAAAGAAGCCGAAGAACTGGTGAACTTAGGGAAGTATGCAATAGCTCAGCCTTTTCTGCAGGATTTTATTCAGAAATATGAAAATAAAACTCTGGATAAATCCAACCTTATTTATGCAGATGCCATTTTCCTGAAAGCCTTGTGTGAAAAAGAAACCGCTTCACCGGAAGCGGAAAAGGATTTACAGTATTTCGCAGATAACTTTAAAGGTCATCCAAAAACTAATAACGCCTATTTTCATTTAGGAGATATTGCATTCGGGAAAGCTAATTATAATGATGCGTTAGCATTTTTTGATAAAGTAGATGAAAAATCTTTAACAGGAAAAGATGTAACAGAGTTTCAGTACAAACGGGCATTTTCCTATTTCGCGTTAAAGAAATTCAGCCAGTCAAGAATGTACTTTAATCAAATCGCAGCAAATAAAAAACATCCTTACAACGAAGAAGGTCATTATTATTCAGGCCTTTCAAGCTATTATTTAAAAGATTATAATGCAGCGTACAAAAATTTTCAGCAATTAGAAACCTCTAAAAAATATGGAAAAATTGTACCTTATTATATTGCTTCCATTAAATTCATTAATAAGGATTATAAAGGTGTGGTAGAGTATGCTGAACCTAAATTAAAAGAAAATGTAAATTATCAGAATGAAATTACTCACTTGCTTGGAAGTTCATATTATGAGTTGAAAGATTACGATAAGGCTTTGTATTATCTGGAAAAATACACACAAAGTGCTTCCAAGGTTACACCTGAAGATTATTATGCATTGGGATATGTCCAATCACAAAGAGGGAAATGCGACAAAGCCATTGAAAATTTGTTGCAGTTATCACCGTTACAAACAGCACTCGGACAGAATGCTATGTTTTTACTTGGACAGTGCTATGAAAAAACAGGAAACAAAGCAGATGCCCGCACTGCATTTTTGCAGGCAGCACGAATGAATTTTGATAAAGCCATTCAGGAAGAAGCTTGGTTTCAGTATGCGAAGCTTTCTTATGAATTAGGTTATACCAATGATGCATTGGTTTCTTTAAAGAACTTTATTACCGCCTATCCGAAATCACAATATAATTTAGAAGCCAATGAACTACTTGCTGATTTATTTTTGATGACGCGCAATTACGAAGAAGCCATGGCCATCATTGATAATCTGCCAACTAAATCGGATAAACTCAAAGATGCGTATCAAAAAATGGCATACTATCGCGGGGTAGAGAATTATAATGATTATAAATTCGATAATGCTGAAATATTTTTTGACAAATCACTGAAATACCCGAATTCTAAAAGCATAGAAGCATTATGTTATTACTGGAAAGCAGATATGGCATATCAGAAATCTGAATATGATAAATCAATTACACTTGTAAATAAATTTTTACCGATGTCACCTTCTGTAAGCATCGAACATTCGGATAAAGTAAATGCCGGAACTGCCAATTATTTACAAGGTTATAATTATTATAAAAAGAAAGATTATAAAAACGCGGATGATTATTTTCTGAAAGCAGTTGCTGCTTTGAAGAATGACAACAACATTACCAACAAACAAAATGTATTGCCGGATGCTATGATTCGTTTAGCAGATTGCTACTTCATGCAGAAACAATATAAATCATCTTCACAATATTACGATGAAGTAATAAAAGCCAATGCGCAGGGTGCTGATTATGCCTTGTATCAGAAAGCAATTATTGATGGTTTAGGTGGTAACTATAATGAAAAAATTGCCGGTATGAAAACCTTGGTTGCACGCTTTCCCAATTCTGCATTTGCAGATGATGCAATCATGCAAACAGGAAATGCATACATGGCGCAGGATAAAGATGATTTGGCAATCGAGACATTCAAATCTCTATTCTCCAAAAACCCAAAATCAGATCAGATTCCGGATGCTTATTTAAAACTGGGATTAATTTATTTTAACCGTGACAGTTATGATGAATCATTGAGCTGGTATCAAAAAGTTGTACAAAATTATCCTTCTACTCCTGCATCTAACGAAGCGATGCTTGCTATAAAAGAAATATATATTGCCAAAGGTGATCCGAGCGGATATATCACGTATGCAAATAAATATCCGGGCTCAAAAGTAACGGTATCAGAACAGGATTCATTGATTTATTTATCTGCGGAAAAACAATTTTTTAATGGAAGCATAGATAATGCCTTGCAAGGATTTACTAATTATCTGACACAATTCCCGAATGGATATTTTGCATTGCAGGCGAATTTTTATAAATCGGAATGTTTGTTTACAAAACAGGATTTTTCAAATGCTTTGAAAGGATATGAATATGTGATAAATCAGTCACAAAACAGATTTACGGAACGTTCAACAGCTCGTGCAGCAAATATTAATTATTACGACTTGAAGAATTATGTTCGTTCATACGAGTTGTATTCAAAACTTCAAACGATTGCAACGTTGGATGAGAATAAAAGAGAGGCGCTTATTGGCTTGATGCGAACTTCTTTCTTCCTGAAAAAATATCAGGAGTGCCTGGATAATATTACAAAAGTGGCTGTATTGCCTGCTTTACCTGAGTTTTATAAAGCGGAAATGGCTTACTATAAAGGCATGAGTTTAAATGCTCAGAAAGACTACGACAAATCATTGAAGGAGTTGGAATATGTTGTAAAAAATGCAAATAATGAACAGGCGGCAGAATCGAAATATACAGTGGCTAAAATATATTACCTGAAAGGCAATAAAAAACAGGCGGAGAAAGATTGCAATGATTACCTGGATAAGTTTCCTTCTTATGAATATTATTTAGGTAAGACATTTATTTTGTTGAGCGATATTTATAAAGACGATAACAAACTATTGCAGGCAAAAGCAACCTTACAGAGTTTGCTGGATAATTATTCGCAGGAAGACGATGTTAAAGCGGAAGCACAGCAAAAACTGGACGCTATTTTAGCAAGCGAATTAGATGGTTCAAAATTAAAACTACAGGACAACGGAACACAAATGCAATTTGATAGTGGTAAATAAATTTGAATTATCAGCATTTATTCGTGACACTTAAAATTAAAAAAATGAAAAAAACAAAAAATATACTTTTAGCATTTATCAGCTTATCAGTCTTTTCAGCCTACGCTCAAAATAATGTAGATACTTTACCCAAATTGGATGAAGTAGATATTGTAAAAGCATATGAGCCGATTTTAATATCATCTAACAAAGTTCCGTTTGGTCCGAATTTACCGAACATAGTAAAAACCAAGCCTGATGCGCAAACATATACTTATTCTGATGTAAAAGGAAAAATCAATTATTCACCTGAAGATATCAGACCAATAAAGGCAGCAGGGAAGAAGCCGGAAAAGAATCAGTTCTTTTATGCAAAAATCGGTGCAGGATATCCATTGTCAGCTTTGACTAAGATAATTATTACAAATCCGGTTCAAACAAAATACCGTGCCGGTTTGGATGCTGATTTTATGATTACATTTAAAGATAAAAAAGAATACAAGAATTTTACAGACTTAAAAATTAAAGGATTCGGGGAATATTTTATCAAGAAGAAAGCAGCTATTGGCGGTGAATTGTTCTATCGTCTCAACCAAAATAAATTTTATGGTTATTCGGATGTAATCGCTGAAAAGGATTCTTTAAAAACAAACTTTAATCGTTTTGGTGGTGCTATAAAATTACGCGGTATAGAAGAGTCAGATTATTATTACAATGGTGAAGTGAATTTTACATCTGTAATCAATAAAAATGTATTTCATAAACCAAAAGAACTTACTATCGGAGTAAATGCCGAAGGTGGTTATAATTTTAAAAAGAATTACTGGCTTGGTGCAAAAGTAAATGTGACAAACGTATCTTATAAAGACAATTACAAAGATACTACGTTCTTTGCTTTCTTAAATAATCAGAATCATTTTACCGTACAGGCAATTCCTTACGGAAAAATTAAATTTTACATCTGGCAATTAAAAGCAGGACCTAATTTGATTGTAACCAACAGAACATTTTACATTTTACCGGAAATTGAAAACCAGCTGCAGATTTACAAAGACTATTTAGTAATGTATAACGAATGGAAAACACAGGTGAAGATTAACAGCTTGAATAACCTTTCTTTGGAAAATCCATTTATAGTGACGGATAATTACGAAAACTCCATTGATGAAATACGTACTATTGCAGGTTTACGTGGAAGTGTAAAAGGTTTTGGATATGATGTACGTTTCAGTCAGTTGGTTTCCCGTACAAATGCGCAGTTTGTTCATAATTATCTGTTAACCACTTCTACTGCTGATCTCGGATTTGATGTACAGTCTGTATATAATCTAAAAGCATGGAATCCTCATTTTGGACTTTCTTACAATAAGGGCAACCAGTTTGGAGCAAAAGCGTGGTTTGATTATTTTATCTATAATAAAAACACTGCTTTTGAATTATCATACGTTCCAAAAATTAAAGCCGGATTTTCTGCATTCTACAATTGGAAAGAGAAGCTGTATGTGAATGTAGATATCACAGGACAAAGCAAAGTAAATGCTGTTCGCAATGATTTTGGCGGAATTAATCCGGATGCACAAACATTGATACCAATTAAAGGACTAATTGATGTGAACTTATCTGCTAATTATTTCATCACCAAAAACATAGGTATTTTTGTGGACTTAAATAATCTTGGGTTCCAGAAATGGCAGCGTTTTTACCGTTATCCAACCTACAGCTTTCAGGTTATTGCCGGTGTAAAGTTAAGTTTCTAGTGATTAAATCGCCATCCCGGACATAGTGTTGCCCGGTTGAATAAATGAACATTTTAGATTTACACACAATCTGTTGAATTATTCGCAAAAAAAATTAACTTTGCTTCAATGGTAGAGTTGATTCAACAGTTGTTGCTAACACATAACTGTGTTATTATTCCAAATTTCGGTGCATTTATCGGAAATTATAATCCGGCAGAAATCCACTTGATGGAAAGTAAAATATTTCCACCCAACAAGATGATTGCTTTTAACCGGTCGTTGCAAAATAATGACGGTATTTTAATAAATGCAGTTTCACGCCATTTTTCTGTTTCATATCACGAAGCGGAAATTCAGGTTGCTGATTTTGTAAAACAATGCAATGATTCATTATCTCAGAATAAAAGTTTTATTTTAAATGATATTGGAAGATTAGTTGTTGATAATGAAAATAATATTCAGTTTCAACCTTATTTTTCCAAGAACTATTTGTTAGATAGTTTCGGATTGCCTGTTATGAACTTACAACCTGTTCAAAGATTAAAAGATGCGGAAAGCATTATAAAAGAAAACTATCAGCGCATTTTACATCCGGAGTTAATGGAAGATGCTGTAACGCCAAAGCGAAGACCATCTTTATTTTCTTATTGGATGTCAGCTGTTTTAGCTATTGTTTTTATAGGTTTTACTGTAATCGTAAACCTGCAAAGAAGCAGCAAGAATGTAGATCAGGCATCATTTGTTCCGGTATTAAGTCAGGCACCTTCTACTGCATCTTTACAACAACCAATGCCGGTTGCGGAAGATACAGTTATTGCAGAAGAAACAATGAAAATTGATACAGTTAGCACTGCGATAGTCGAAACTAATTTGAATAACTTATCTATAGAAAATACATATGTGGTAGTCGGAGCTTTTTTTACAGTCGCTCGTGCTGAGAAATTAAAGGAAGAAGTTGAAAAAAAAGGTTTCTCAGTGAATATTATAAAAGGTAATTCTGAAAAATTGTTTCATACTGCAATTAAGTTAGACAATACTGAGTCAGACACTGTTTTACAAAAAATTAAAACAGATATAAATCCTCAAGCCTGGGTTTATTGTATTAAATGCAGACTATGATTTCCTGTCAGAATATTTATAAATCTTACGAACAACTTCAGGTTCTAAAAGGGGTTTCTTTAGAGATAAACAAAGGCGATTTAGTTTGTATTGTTGGGCCATCAGGTGCAGGGAAATCTACTTTATTGCACATTATTGGTACCTTGGATAAAGCAGATTCTGGTATTGTTACTATCAACAATCAGGATATTTCTGTATTAAAGGATAAAGAATTATCTGATTTCAGGAATCAGCACCTTGGTTTTGTGTTTCAATTTCATCATTTATTACCTGAATTTACAGCTATTGAGAATGTGTGCATTCCCGCTTTTATTGCAAAAAAAGGAGAAACTGAAACAAAAAAGCGTGCAGCAGAGCTATTAGATTTTCTCGGCTTAAAAGACAGAATACACCATAAACCAAATGAACTATCAGGCGGTGAGCAGCAACGCGTTTCGGTGGCGAGAGCTTTGATGAACCATCCTTTGGTTATTTTAGCAGATGAACCGACCGGAAATTTGGATACGGAACGAAGCGAGGAATTACACCGGTTATTCTTTGATTTAAAGAAAGAATTTAATCAGACTTTCATTATTGTAACTCATAATGAGCATCTTGCAGAAAAAGCCGACAAGAAATTTGTGATGAAAGATGGTTTGATAATAAACAATTAACACCATTTTCAAATTAGCTGATTAGCTAATTAACTAATTAATCTCTATCTTTGCACTCCAAATTTAGCTGGACCTGTAGCTTAACTGGATAGAGCATCGCACTACGGATGCGAAGGTTAGGGGTTCGACTCCCTTCAGGTTCACTAAATTTAGTTTTTTGATTGTAAACAATTGTGTGTAAGCTGTTTGGAAATAATAGAAATATTTCCGATATTTGCACCTCTTAAAAGAAAAAATTATGGCAAGGTTTTGTGATTTATCAGGAAAAGGTCCAATGTCAGGAAATAGTGTTTCTCACTCAAACATCAAAACAAAGAGAAGATTCTATCCTAATTTACAGAAAAAGACGTTTTTCATTCCTGAATTAGACAGATGGATTGAGTTGAAAGTATCTACTTCAGCTATCAGAACTATCAACAAAAAAGGTATTTACACCTACTTAAAAGAATTACAGAAAAAAGGTGAAATTCAATTAGGTTTTTAAATTAAGCAACAATGGCAAAGAAGAAAGGCAATAGAATTCAGGTAATATTAGAGTGTACGGAACACAAAACATCAGGTTTAGCAGGTGTTTCCCGTTACATTACTACTAAAAACAGAAAAAATACACCTGAGAGAATTGAGTTGAAAAAATTCAACCCGATTATGAAAAAAGTAACTGTTCACAAAGAAATAAAATAATAAGTCATGGCAAAAGTATCCAAAAACGCGAAAGTTGACAGAGGTAAGAATGTGGGTGAATCCAAAAACATGGTAAAAATCATCAAATTTGTACGTTCTGATAAATCAGGTGCATATTCTACTCGTGAAAAAGTAGTACACAAAGACTTGCTACAGGATACTGTAAAAAGTATGTAATTGATTTTAAATCAACTAAATATAAGCTTCTCTGAATCGAGAGGCTTTTTTGTTTATATTTGTTTCTATTTTGACATTATCATTAACCATTTAATATTTACATCTTGGGAATTTTTGATAAAATATTCGGTAAAACGAAATCTGCAGAAGAGCTGGAAATTGAGGAAAAACAACTTAATGAAGGTTTAGACAAAACAAAACAAGGCTTTTTTTATAAAATATCGAAAGCTGTTGCAGGTAAATCTACCGTTGATATTGAGTTTTTAGATGAATTGGAAGAAATTTTGATTTCTTCTGATGTTGGTTTGTCAACTACCATTAAAATTATTGATAGATTGGAAGCACGCGTTTCCAAAGATAAATACTTGAATTCAAATGAGTTAAATAGGATTTTAAAGGATGAAATCGGCAATATTTTAGCAGAAAATAATACGAAAGATTTACTTGATTTTATTCCGAATACAGATAAAAAGCCATATGTCATTATGGTGGTTGGGGTTAATGGAGTTGGGAAAACAACAACGATTGGGAAATTAGCGTATCAGTTAAAGAAATCAGGAAAGGAAGTGTTATTGGGTGCCGGCGATACATTTCGAGCAGCAGCAGTAGAACAATTAAATCTTTGGAGCGAGCGAGTTGGTGTGCAGATTGTAAAACAGGCAATGGGTTCAGATCCGGCGGCTGTGGCATTTGATACCGTTCAAAGCGGCGTAGCAAAAGGTGTAGATGTAATTATTTTAGATACTGCAGGTCGTTTACATAATAAACAAGGGTTAATGGATGAACTTTCTAAAATAAAAAAAGTGATGTCGAAAGTCATTCCGGATGCCCCACACGAAGTATTACTGGTTTTAGATGCGTCTACAGGACAAAATGCGCTTGAACAAGCCAAGCA
The DNA here is from genome assembly GCA_046329785.1 of Chitinophagales bacterium. Classification (GTDB taxonomy): domain Bacteria; phylum Bacteroidota; class Bacteroidia; order Chitinophagales; family JADIYW01; genus JADJSS01. The sequence goes on along the minus strand of JAXLTZ010000023.1, from coordinate 15,637 downwards.
TTTCTCTGCTGCAACGCAGGTAACGGCATTAGCATTAACGAAATTAGACGGCACTGCAAAAGGTGGTGTTGTTTTAAGCATTGCAGATGAGTTTAAAATTCCTATCAAATATATTGGCTTAGGCGAGAAGATGGAGCAGCTGCAAGTGTTCAACAGACAAGCTTTTATTGAAACCTTGTTTGAGTAAATTCTAAGGTTGTAGTTTGCAACCTTTAAATTATTCAATACAAACTTGAGGTGCAATTTTTGCACCTCAAGTTTTTTGTTTATAAAAATTTATGGAATTTGTACAGTTTTTGTATCTCAATGGATAAAGAATACAAATATGGAATTACAAATTATCCAAAGCAGAATTCACACGATCAGAGAAGTAAAAGTAATGTTAGACTATGATTTGGCTGCATTATATGAAGTACAAACAAAAAATCTAAATTTAGCAGTTAAAAGAAATATAAATCGGTTCCCCGAAGATTTTATGTTTCAGTTGACAAAAGAAGAATTTACAGACTTGAGGTTGCAAACTGAAACCTCAAGTCAGAATCACGGAGGAACCAGGTATTTGCCATATGCATTTACAGAACAAGGAGTTTCAATGTTAAGTAGTGTTTTAAGTAGCTCCAAAGCTATAGAAGTAAATATTGCTATTATGCGTACTTTCGTGAAAATCAGGCAATATGTGCTGAATTATAAAGAACTCGCAGAAAAATTGATAGAACATGATAAGCGGTTTTCAGATGTATATGAAGCATTGGATTATCTAATTACAAAAGACAAACAAGAAATTGAGCATAAGGAAAGAAGAAGAATTGGATTTAAAGTATAATATTTGCAACGTTAATTATTTAATGAAAAGAATATTATTCATACTATCTTTTATTCTTTGTTATACAACAGGCTATTCCCAAAAATCTGCAACTTATTTCCGCACGGTAGATTATTATGATAAAGAAGATAGTACCAAAAATTTTGCCATTGTTTACCGTCCTAATGCCCCTGCCAAAAAACTATTGATTTTATTAACTGCATTTGGTGAATCACCCATGTTGGCAGAGCGAGAAACAAATATACCAACGGTAGCTGCTATTAATGGAATCCTTACAGTTATTTTGTCTAACAACGATGGAAATTCTTCTTTTCATATTGATGCGAGTGCTCAAACCTATCTAGACACTATGATTCCAATCCTGCTTTTAAAGTATGATATACCGGATGATGCGTATTACCTCGGTGGATTTTCGATAGGCGGTTCCGGTGTAATAAAATATGTGCAGCATTGTAACATATATGATATCAAACCCAAACCCAAAGCGGTGTTTGCGATTGATCCACCATTAGATTTTATGCGTTTGTATAAAGTATATGAAAATTGGATGAATGACACCTCAATTTTTAATGCAAATAAACCGTTGTATAAGATGATGCTGGAAAAAATGCGCACCTATTTTCGCGGCGATTTGAGCACATCTTATGATAACTATCTACGTTTATCACCCTATTGCTATGATGATAAAGATAAATTTGGTGTACGTTTATTTGAGAATATGCCAGTTACTATTTATTGTGAACCCGATTTCAACTGGGCAATTAATGAAAAACACTGGAATGCATACGATTTGAATGTGGTAGATAATGTAAGTTTTATCAATGAATTGAAAAAGAATGGTAATCAAAATGCCCAATTAATACTCACACAAAATAAAGGAATTCGAAAATTGTTAAATATGAAACATCCTCATTCGTGGTCCATTGCTGATGCAAACGAGACAATAAAATGGCTAATGAAATACTGATTTAATTATCCAGTAAACTCGGAATTCGTACCTTTGTACATATAAATGAAAACAAAGTCACATACAAAAGATAAATACAATGTTATTACTTTAGGTTGTTCCAAAAATCTGGTGGATTCCGAGGTATTGGTTTCTCAATTAAAATATAATGATTTTGATGTCGATCATCAATCGTCGACCAAAGATGCGAACATCATAATCGTCAATACATGTGGTTTTATTGACAGAGCCAAGGAAGAATCCATTAATACTATTTTATCATATGCTAAAGAAAAAGAAAAGGGTAACATTGATAAACTATATGTCACAGGTTGTTTGTCACAGCGTTACAAAGATGATTTAGAAGTAGAAATTCCGCAGGTAGATGCTTATTTCGGCACTTTAGAATTGCCGCAATTACTAGAAAAACTAAAAGCAGATTATAAACATGAGTTAATAGGTGAACGCTTTTTAACAACACCACAGCATTATGCATATTTGAAAATTTCTGAAGGTTGCAACCGTACCTGCACGTTTTGTGCTATTCCTTTGATGCGTGGAAAGCATGTTTCAAAATCAATAGAAGAAGTTGTAACAGAAGCTAAGAACCTAGCAAAACAAGGGGTGAAAGAAATTATGTTGATTGCCCAAGAGCTGACGTATTATGGCTTAGATATTTACAAAGAACGTTCATTGTCTAAATTGTTATATGCATTAAATGATGTAGAAGGCATTGAGTGGATTCGTTTGCATTATGCCTATCCAAGCAAATTTCCTTTAGATATTTTAGATGCGATAAAAGATTGTGATAAAGTATGTAATTACCTGGATTTGCCACTGCAACATGCAAACAATAATATTTTGAAACGTATGCAGCGTCAAATTACACAGGAAGAAACGCGCAAACTTATCCAAGAGATAAGAACCAAGATTCCTGATATTGCTATCAGGACTACCATGTTGGTTGGTTTTCCCGGTGAAACAGAAGAAGATTTTCAAGACTTATGTGATTTTGTTAAAGAAATGGAATTTGAGCGTTTAGGTGTATTTCAATATTCGCACGAAGATGATACAGCGGCATTTGATTTTGAAGATGATATTGATACGGATACTAAAGAAGAACGAGCAAGTATATTAATGCAAATTCAACAAGAAATTTCCTTCCGGAAAAATGAAGAAAAAATAGGAAAAGAGTATAAAGTATTAATTGATAGAAAAGAAGGAGGATACTTTGTTGGAAGAACTGAATACGATTCACCGGAAGTGGATAATGAAGTATTGATTGACGCTAAAAAATGTTTTTGCAGAATTGGTGATTTTTGTTCAGTAAGAATAAGCGATGCAACTGATTTTGATTTATATGCTGAAGTAATAAATAACAACTGATTAGCTAATTTGCTAATTTTAATTTATGGAAATACAAAATATTCCTTTCTCACAAACCAATTTCTTTTCTAAACTTATTTTAGATTATATTTCACAAAATGAACATGTAAAGGAGTTTTACAATTATGAAATTAATATTGATGCAATTGAACAAATAATTGCAGATAAACAAAAAGAAAATATTGATAGAAGAATTTTATCTGAAAACATAAAAAAACAATATTCAGATGTTGTGATTCAGCCACAAGTAACAAATAATATTGATTTACTTGAATCAGATAATACTTTTTGTATTGTTACTGCACATCAGTTAAATATTTTTGGTGGACCGCTTTATTATATTTATAAAATTGCGCAAACGATTTCAGCTTGTAAACAATTAAAACACAATTATCCAAAGTATAATTTTGTTCCGGTATACTGGATGGGCAGTGAAGATCACGATTTTGAAGAGATAAACCACATTTACCTGTACAATAAAAAGATTGAATGGACAGACAAACAAGAAGGAGCTACCGGGGAATATTCTACGAAGTCTATTTTACCATTGATTGATGAACTGGAAGCCATCTTAGGACAAACACAAAATTCCGTTGAATTAATTGAAATTTATAAGGAAGCATATTCAAAAACCAATTTAACAGAAGCAACAAGATATTTAGTAAATATTTTATTTGGTGAATATGGTTTAATAGTAGTTGATGGAAATGATGCTGTGTTTAAGCAACAATATGCTGATGTTATAAAAGATGAGTTATTAAATCAGAATTCATATAGATTTGTTACAGCCAAATTAAATGAATTAGAAACAAAAGGTTATAAACAACAGGCATTTCCACGTCAGATTAATTTATTTTATTTAAGTAAAAATTCCCGTGAAAGAATTGAGTTTGACGTAAATACATCTAAATACTCAGTACTTAATACTAATTATTCCTTTACCAAAGAAGAAATATTAAACGAACTTCAAAATCATCCTGAGCGTTTTTCTCCGAATGTAATCTTGCGACCCTTATTTCAGCAAAAAATATTACCATCATTAGCATATATCGGCGGCGGCGGAGAAATTAGTTATTGGCTGCAGCTCAAGCCGGTTTTTGATTTCTACAACGTAAATTTTCCTCAACTTTTAGTACGTAATTCAGCTTTGCTCTTAAATGAAACAATGGGTAAAAAAATTGAAAAGTTAGGATTTGAAATTCAGGATTTTTTTAAAGAAACGGAAGAATTAAAGAAAGAATTTATTACACGAAATACAGAAGACGATATTGATGTTTCAATATACAAATCTGAAATTGAGAGTGTATTTATAAAATTGCAGGAACTCACAAAAAGTATTGATGCAAGTCTTGTAAATACCGTTGGCGCTGAATTACAGAAATCACTGCAGGGTATTGAAAATATTCAAAAGCGATTAATGAAATCACTCAAGCAAAGAAATGAAACAGAACTAAATCAGATTGAAAAAATAAAGGCGCAACTATTTCCGAATAATTCACTTCAGGAGAGAACAGATAATTTTTCTGTTTATTATGCTAAATATGGGAAGTCATTTATAGATGAATTAATTGCAGAGTTTGATTTATACAATAACCAATTTCTTATTATTCAGCTTTCTTAACTATTATTATACAATATTCGGTATGTTTTTTGCATTTACGACAGTATGAAGGTTCATTTGGTTTTTATTTTCCTTTTATTTTCACTGTTTTTAAATGCAGAGTTACCTCCTTATGGCTCTAAAATGTATAAAACATTTTTTGTCTGGGATGAAAACAGAAAACTTAACTGGCAGGACTTTCAAGGTAAAGCAATAGCTAACGCTTCGGAAGCGGCTATGACAGCATCTTCTATAGAATTTTCTTATGCAGTTAAAGGCAATGAAATTACCTGGATAGTAACACCAAAATATTACCCTAAGATTTCATGGAGTAAAAAAGATATGCAATCTGATTATGTGTTAAAGCATGAACAATTGCATTTTGATATTACTGAATTATACGCACGCTTATTTCGCCAGCGTTTGTCTGAGAATGTTAAGTCAGTAAAAGATATTGAAAAACTGAAAAAAATCAGCAAACAAATAATTGAAGAATGGCAGCAGGAAGAAAATGATTACGATAAGGAGACAAATCATAGCATTGATGAGAAAAAGCAGTCAGAATGGAATCTAAACGTTGCAGAGCGTTTAACAAATTTAAAAGAATTTACAAGCCGCTAAAATTAACGGATAAATATTGGTTCGTTTAATGCGGGTATAATCTTATTTTCCTGTGCAATTTTGTATAATGTATTGACAGCATATTCACCATTGAAACCTAAATTCAGGCTGTACTTGTTTACATACAGATCGATATGTTGCCTGCAAACATCTTCACTCATTTCTTGTGAATGTTTTGCAACAAACTCCTTGGAAGATGCGGGGTTCTCAAACGCAAATTCAATGCTGCGTCTGATACTACGTTCTACAGAAAGCTGAATTTCCGGATCAATATTCCTTTTTATAGCTATGCCACCCAGAGGAATTGGTACTTTGAATTGTTGCTCCCAGTATTCTCCCAAATCAATGATTTTCTTCAATCCTTTTTGTTCATACGTAAACCTGTTTTCATGAATAATTACACCGGCATCAAATTCTCCACTTAGTACTTTAGTTTCAATTTCTGAAAATAAAATGTATGACTTGTTTTTTGCACTTGGATATTTTAACGAAAACAATAAATTGGCGGTAGTATATTTTCCAGGAATACATATCTTACTTTCATTTATTTCATCATCAGATAATATCTGCCTACTGACTAATAATGGTCCGCAATTATTTCCAAGTGCACTACCCGAGCGCATCAAAACATAATTTTCAGAAGCATATACAAATGCATGATAGCTTAATTTTGTTATATCGAATTGCTGCTGAAATGCCGCCTGATTAAGTTGCTCCACATCAGCGAAAACTAATTTAAAACTAAGGCCTTCTGTATCGACTTTATGATGTATTAAAGCATCAAAAATGAACGTATCATTCGGGCAAGGTGAAATAGCAAGTGTAAGCGTTTGCATCATGTAAATATAGATTGAAAATGTTATTTTTGATAAGTGAAGGTGCTAAAAATTAATAACATCTATTTATATGCAATAGTTTTTGCAATTTTAATAATTGGTATTTCGAGTGATTTACCATTTTTCTGGGACACCATTTTAACATCTACCATTACACAACATTTCTACAATAATGGTTTCCAAAATTTTATTATTCCAACAGAACTGGATGCAGGCCATCCGCCGTTATTCTATGTTTATGTGACGGTTTTATATCATCTTTTAGGAAAAAGTTTATTTACAGCTCATTTAGCTATACTGCCGTTTACCATTTTAGGAATTGTTTCTTTTATTCAGCTAATGATTTCTTTTTCTTTTAATAAGAAACAACAAATAATTGGTATTATACTATTCTTTTCAATACCTGCAGTTATCACACAAAATACATTGGTAAGCTATGACGTTGTGTTGCTGAGTCTTTATTTAGCAGCATTAGTTAATTATTTAAAACTAAATAAAATTTTATTTTCGTTTATATTGATTGGCATTGCATGTATTACACTCAGAGGTTTGTTTTGCATGGCTTCACTTTCTGTAACTATATATTTTCTTGAAAAAAGAAATATTAATGGATGGATAAAATGGAATTTCTTATTTCTTCCGGCAATTATAATTTGTGGATGTTGGTACTATTATCATTATACACAAACAGGTTGGTTGTTTGCAACTACATCTTCAGGCTGGAGTGAACAAAGGGGTTTTACTGATTTTAAAGGTAGTTTTAAGAATTGTATTTCATTAGCCAGATGTTTTTTTGATTTAGGTGTTGTTGTGTTATTGGCTTTAAGTTTTTTCTTTCTTGCTCAAAAAAGAAAACCGGATGCTTACACATATTTATGGATAATACCTGCATTACTATTTTCTATTGCATTTTTACCGTTCAGGAATCCGATTAATCACCGTTATTTTTTAATTGTTTATGTATTAATGTTGTTGCCTGTTATACAATTTTTATCAGAAAGGAAAATAATTTATACTGTTTTTACAGCATTGATTTTATTGTTTGGCCATTTTCAAATATATCCTGTTCCAATATCTAATGGCTGGGATTGTACTTTAGTTTATTTGTCTTATATAAGCGCAAAAGATGATTTTGATAACCTGAATGCCAGAGATTTTAGAATTGATAAATCGAAAGTCGGCACGGTATTTCCAATGAATACAAGTCTGTATCAAACAAATATGAATGGTGATACAGTAAGATTAATTAATGTAAACGGTAAAACTATAGACTCTGTCCCATTTATCTTGTATTCCAATGTCGGTAATGACTTCTCTGATAAACAAATCAATCAATTGAAAAACTGGACCAGTATTGCTTCCTTTAACCGTAATCAGATAGATATGATTTTATATAAAAATCCGGCATTAAATCCAAAATAAATCTAAAATCTAAAATCTAAAATCTTAAATTTGTCTTGTGGATATTTCAGTTGTTATTCCGGTTTTTAATGAAGAAAATAATCTTTTAGTATTGTATGAAAGATTAGTAAATTCAATTACGTCTTCATCTAATGATTACGAACTCATCTTTGTAAATGACGGAAGTAAGGATAATTCACTAAATATTCTTAAGGAATTAGCAAAGAAAAACAGTCAGGTAAAATATATAGATTTCAGTAAAAATTTCGGACATCAGTTAGCAGTCTTTGCAGGGCTAGAGAATGCTCAGGGAGATGCTATTGTTATTATCGATGCTGATTTACAAGACCCTCCGGAATTAATAAATGAACTTTACAAAAAATTGCAACAAGGATATGATGTTGTTTTTGCGCAACGTGAGCAGAGAGTAGGGGAATCGTGGCATAAAAAGATGACCGCAAAATTATTCTATCGTTTTATTAATCGTTTGTCAGAAGTTGCTATTCCATTAGATACAGGAGATTTTCGTATCGTCTCCAAAAAGATAAAGGATATAATAGTAGCAATGCCTGAAAGAAATAAATTCTTACGTGGTCAAATTGCTTGGGCAGGTTTCAACCAAACATTTATCTCCTATAAACGCGATGAACGTTACGCCGGCAAAACAAATTATTCTTATGCAAAGATGTTTGCATTTGCATTTGACGGTATTACTGCTTTTTCAAATTTACCGCTGAGATTAGCAACATATTTGGGATTTATTGTTTCAGGAATTTCATTTCTCTTTATCTTATATACTCTATATCAAAAGTATTTCAGATTGGATGTTGTTCAGGGTTGGTCTTCACTAATGGTTAGTATCTTATTTATTGGTGGCGTTCAGTTAATTTGCCTGGGTATTATTGGTGAATACTTAGGTCGAATAATGGATAATGTGAAACAACGTCCTTTATATATAGTTCGTGAAAGTAATGTTCCGGATATTGCTATAAAGTAATTATTTCTTGTAACACTGCATTTAAGTTTTCAATGCTGTCTTTTATATTCCAGTTATCTTTGTTTCGCTTTTCCACATAATTAGAAATTGCCCGGATTTCTATGCTTGGTTTTTTTAGTAATTTCATTACATAATAAAATGCCAGGCCTTCCATGTTTTCTGTATCAGCTTTGTATTTTTCCTGAATGATTTTGATTGTTTTTTCATTGCCATGAACTTTATTTACCGTTATAGAGGTAGCTTTTGGTAGCTTTATTTTAGTATGAAAATCACTATTTATCGGTTCGCATAAACCATACTGAAACGCATCTTCTTTTTTATCAATAAAGCCAAGGTCAAAGAAATCCTGAAAATCTTCATCATTCTCCACACCAAAATCACCGTAAGTTTCCGATGCAATTTGGACTACCTCGCTCACCTGAAAGTGCCTGTTAAAAGCACCGCAAATACCTGCATCAATATAAAAATCACGCTCATATTTCGATGCATATAATGCCAGATGTGCGGCAGTGTTCATCATTCCCATTCCTGTTATTAAGAAATGTAAATTATCATTTATAACATATAAACCTGTAAAATCACCTGATTTAGGTTGAAACTTAGTAAATAATGGCTGTAATTCAAGCTTGGTAGCGGCTACGATAGTTATTTTTTCAGACATAATATTTCAGATTTTACCTGTAAAAAGACAAATATAGAGTTTTAATTAAAAAATAACTTCACTTATCACTTACCACTCGTCACTCATCACTATTTTTGTACCGTGATTTATTTAACACGCAGGGAAACATTTAATGCAGCTCACAGGCTGTATAACAATCATTGGTCGGAAGAGCAAAATGATACTGTTTTTGGCAAATGTGCCAACAGAAATTGGCATGGCCATAATTATATTTTATTTGTGACTGTTAAGGGGGAACCGGATCCAGAAACAGGATTTATTATTAATGTAAAAGAATTAAGCCAGATTATTAAGGAAGTAGTTGTAGATAAATTAGACCATACTAATTTAAACCTGGATGTCGCCTTTATTCCCTCATCTGTTCATCCTACAACTGAAAATCTGACTAAAATTATTTGGCAGCAACTCGAACCACATATAAAAGGTTGCCAGTTGCATAGTATAAAATTGCAGGAAACTGAAAATATTTATGCTGAATATTTTGGTGAATAGCCAATGGTTTGCAGAGAACTTAGCTTTTATTGTTGAAAATCATAAGACTTTGTTTTTTTACTTTGTGTACTCTGTGTATCTTCGTCTAATTCTGTAGTAAAAAATGCTTTTTGTTCTAAAACACTTCAATGATTTAACTGTACATGAATTGTACGATTTATTGCAATTGCGAGAAGAAGTTTTTCAGATTGAACAAAATTGTATTTATAAAGATATTGATGACAAAGATAAAGAGTGCTATCATCTGCTGTTTTATAAAGCAAATGAATTAGTGGCATATAGCAGAATTGTTCCAAAAGGAATTTCATATGAAGGATATGTTTCAATAGGACGGGTAGTTAGCAAACCAAAATACAGGAAAGAAGGTTTTGGAAGAATATTAATGAAAGAAGCAATGCTTCAAATGCAAAATTTATATCCTGATTCACCAATAAAAATTTCCGCACAAAAATACTTACAAAAATTTTATGAAAGCTATGGCTTTGTTGCAGAGGGAGAGTGGTATATGGAAGATGATATCCCACATATTGCAATGATACATAATTAACTTTCCTAAAATTTTAACGATATTTAATTAAACGATTGGTGGCCACGGAGAACTTATCTGTGGATTTTCAGGAATATAAACCACCCATATTTCTTCATTAGTTTGTCTGAACATATTGCTGTCATCCCAGCATACAACCTTGTCTAATTGTTGCACACCGCCTTTTGTTTCAAATGTATAAGTAATAATATATGGATTTCGTCCGTTAATACTTTGACTGGTGTCCGGTGTTATGTCAATAATTTTTCCTTCTGCAGGAATACCATTGGTCAAAGCATCTATTTTTTCTTGTCCTACTTTCTTACCGTGCTTATATAAAAAATATCCAACACCAACAAAAATTAATCCAAAACCCATAGCTAATATTGTAGGTACACCTACAATCATAAATATTACACCAATAAGACTGTGTGTATTTTTCCAGAGCATCACCTGGTTGATAAATTTTTTTGGTAAAACCCTTGGAGCACTTTCCGGTTTTTCACCTTTACCAGAACCTGCACTTTTGGGTAATGGTCCGCCACAGTTCATACAATTGATAGTAGTGGGACGTGCAGCATAATACGTTCTGCACCACGGACATGTTACGGATGTATTAGGCAGTTGCATAATGATGGTTTTATGCAAGATACAAAGAATGAGTTAAAATTGTATAGCGTTTCTCACATCATTCACATCTTTCTCTATCTGTTCTTTCAATAAGTCCCAATTTTCGTATTTGATTTGCGGTCGGAGATAATCTACAAAAATCATATCCAAGTCTTTGTTGTATAAATCACCATCAAAATCTAAAATAAAAACTTCAATCGTCAATTTGCTGTTATCAAAAACAGTTTCTCTGTAGCCAATGCTTAATGCGCCTTTATAAAATTGATTTTCAATTTTTATTTTCACGGCATATACACCGGATGCAGGAATCAGTTTATGCGGATAGGAGACTTCGATATTTGCAGTCGGGAAACCTAATATTCTGCCGATTTTATCTCCATGCACTACTTTGCCTTTAATAGTAAATGGATGTGCTAAAAACTGATTGGCATGCTTGATGTCACCTTCCAGTAAAGCGTTGCGTACTTTTGTCGAACTTACTGAAATTTCGTCTAATGTTTGTGCCGGAATTTCTTCTACTTCGTAATTATATTTTACAGAAAGTTTGCGTAATAAATCAATGTTTCCTTTTCTGTCTTTTCCAAAACGATGATCATAACCAATCACTATTTTCTTAGGATGAAAATTATGGATGAGAATTTTTTCTACATACTCTTCCGCTTCCATAGATGCAAACTCTTTTGAAAATGCAGCAATCACCAAATGGTGCAACCCAAATATTTCCAGTAACTCCTCTTTTTCATCAATTGTAGAAATTAGTTTCAGCGTTTCATCATTTGGATGTAGAATTAATCTTGGATGTGGATCAAATGTCAACAAAATACTTTCACCGTCTATATTTTTTGCAATATCATTGATACGCTTTATTATTTGCTGATGACCAAAATGTACACCGTCATACGTGCCGATAGTAAGTACAGCATTTTTGAAATCCGGAAGGTTATGTAAGCCTTTATGTATTTGCATAATTTAGTCGTAAGTCAAAATTGGTAAGCGTAAATGTTTAAATTAGCAAATAAAAATAATTTATACAATACATTTTAAAAACTCTTCAACAGCCTTAGCATCTTCTACTCCGTAATCTCCGATTTTTGTACGTCGTAATGCATGTAAGTAAGCACCATTGTTCAACCTTATTCCAAAATCGTTTGCTAAGCTTCTGATATAAGTTCCTTTGGTGCATTTCACATGAAAATCAATCAGCGGTAACTGTATGTTTGTGATATCAAATTTTTTAATTGTTATGATTTTTGATTTTACTGCTACTTCTTTTCCAGCTCGTGCCAGTTCATATGCACGTTTTCCGTCAATCTTTACTGCCGAGTGAATAGGAGGGAACTGCTCCTGTTCACCGATAAAACTTTCTGCACATTTTTTTATTGCTTCAACAGAGATTCCTGAAATATCAAATGTTTGATTTATTTCTTTCTCTGTGTCAAAACATTCTGTGGTGGCGCCCAAAAAGAAAGTACCGGTATATTCTTTGTCAGCATTTTGTATGGACTCAATTTCTTTCGTTTTTTTACCTGTGCAAAGTATCAAAAGCCCGGTTGCTTTGGGGTCTAAGGTTCCGGCATGACCAATTTTAATTTTGCCGTATTGTTTCTTGAGTGCAAATTTTATTTTGTTCACCACGTCGAAACTAGTCCAATCTAAAGGTTTGTCAATTAAGATTATTTCACCTTCTGAAAAATTATAATTTGCTTGATTGGTCATTTTGGGTACAGCGAAGCACTTTCTATTTGTTAATCAGTAAAATAATTAAGATTATAGTTCCAACTATAATCCGGTAAAATCCAAATAATCTGAAGCCTTTATCTTTTACAAATTGTACAAATAATTTGATAGCTAATCCTGCAACGATAAAAGAAACTATACAACCAATCAGCAACGTGATAATCTCATCTGAAGTAAAAGTCAAGCTGCCTTCCTGATATACATCCAGGAGGCTTTTTGCACTGGCAGCAAACATGGTAGGTACAGCTAAAAAAAATGAAAATTCAGCAGCTGCTTTTCGTGTCAGTTTCTGGCTCATGCCTCCGATAATAGTTGCAGCACTTCTGCTTAAACCCGGGAAAATAATACTTAATACTTGAAAACCGCCGATTTTTAAAGCGGTAATATTATCAATTTGCTTTTCGTTGTGAATTTCATTTTTAGTAAACCATTTATCGACAAATAATAGAACAATGCCACCTAAAATCATCACTACAGCAATAAAAACAAGATTCCCTAATGCGGCATCAATATGTTTTTTCAGTATTGCCCCAAAAAACAGTGCCGGTATAACAGCGATAATAAGTTTTAGATAAAATTTGAAATTGCTAAAATCGAAAAATTTTTTCCAGAACAATACCACAACAGATAAGATAGCTGCAAATTGTATTACAATTTCAAATAAATCAGTAAATGCATTTGTTTGAACACCTATTAATGGGTTCATAAATTTCATATGCGCTGTGGATGAAATTGGCAGAAATTCAGTTAAGCCTTCTACTATTGCGATAATAACTGCCTGAATAATGGTCATGTTAATAGATTAAATGTAATAGAAGAGTATAAGCTGTTAAACTGTGTCAAATTTCTTACAGGATTAATTATGACGCAGAGGTATCTGAAGACGGTTTCTTTAAAATGGCAACTACAATAATTGCAAATCCTGCAATAACCGTAACAGGCGCTAAAGTGATTCTTCTGAATGAATAAATTTCAGCTTCATTAAAGACTTTCGGGTCTGTATTGCCGCCGCTCATCAGAATAAATCCAATGATGATTAAAAGAACCCCAACACCAAGTATGATATAGTTTGTTCTGTCGAATAATAATGTTGTATTTTGACTTGATGGAAGACGTAACCAGCTTCCACCTGAAGATGTTTTGGGTTTTGTCACACTCTTTACCGTCTGTTGTGTCTGTGGTGTTTTTGTCGGGGGAGTATTTTTAGGTTGATTTTTAGCCATAATTCTCAGTTTAATACAACTCGTCTAATTTAATTTTAAGGTACTTATTTACAGAAAAATAGGTACTTGTAATAGAAATTAAAATACCAAAAATAATAAGACCTGTTGCTATTAGTGACAAAGTTACAAAATCTTGTCCTACAAATTCCAGTGAAAACTTATAAATTGTTAAATAGATGATACCTGCCAGGAACGCAATAGCGATAAGTGCGCTAATAACTCCTGAGATTATAGATTTTAGAATATAGGGCTTAATTATAAACCATTCGTTGGCACCGATTAACTGCATACTTCTGATGGTAAAGCGCTGTGAGTACATCATTAATCGAATCGTGTTATCAATAATCAGAAATGCTACAACCAACATGATGATACTGAGTAAAACGATACCAATAGTTATTGGTTTCAAAGTGGCACCGGTTGTATTTACTGCCAAATCAGAGTAAAATACTTCCTGCACACCAGGTTGTGCCACCAAGGCAGATTTGACATCTTTCACAAAATCAGGATTGGAATAATCTGCTTTTAAATTAATAATATAAGCATCAAACAAGGGATTTTCACCTAAAATTTCCCGAAAGTTTTGCCCTAATTCCCGTTCAAATTGCTCAGCAGCTGCTTCTTTACCCTTGAAGGTGATTTTTGAGATATAATTTTGTTTCTTCAGATAGGCAGCAAGTGCTGTTTTCTGATCTTCCGTTACATCTGTCTTTAAATTCAAATCTATCTGAACACTTTCTTTTATTTGATTAATCTGTTTCTGAACGATAAAAACCCCGAATGAAAACAAGCCAATGATAAATAATATCATCGCAATACTGATAATTGCATAAATGAAGTTCGGTTTACGTTTTTTTGGTATTTTTTGCTCTAAATCTTCTGACATATTTTACGAAAATAATGATTTTTTAATTACTTAATCTGATACGTTATTAACAGCCTGTGTGATTTCGTATTTTTGCGTTATGATAAATAACGCGCCTTTGGGAATAGAATTGTATTTGCGTCCAACTTATTTTGTAGACAGTGAACAGCCGGATATACAGCGATTTGTAAAAAACACAATTGGTGCTGAAATAGATAAGACAAAAATTGCCATTAAGTTGTATCTGGCGGTTCGTGATGGCTGGAGATATAATCCGTATAATATTGATTTGACGCATAAAGCTATGCAGGCAAGTTCTTTATTTAACAGGGAAAGTAAGAGCGGTTATTGCATAGAGAAAGCATGTTTACTGATTGCCTGTTTGCGAGCTGCAAATATTCCGAGTAGGTTTTGTTTTTTTGATGTAAAAAATCATATTGGTGTAGAGAAACTGGTGCAGGTTCTGAAAACAGATGTTTTGGTTTTTCATGCATGTGCTGATATATATCTAAATGGAAACTGGGTAAAAGCAACTCCGGCGTTTAATATAGAATTATGTGAACATTTAGGAGTACAGCCTATGGAGTTTGATGGCGTGAACGATTCTATATTTCAGCAATTTGATAAAAAGGGAGAGATGTTTATGGAATACCTTAATGATTATGGTACTTTTCATGATGTACCTCATGATATGTTTGTAATGCTATTGAATAAGAATTACCCACACTTTTTTGTGAAGAATCAGGATAAAGCAATGATTAATATTTAATACTGATGCTTACGGAGCTGTAAGTTTATTTATAAAAATTCTTTTATAAAATTTGTCTCTGCCACAACATGTGTTTTTTATCATTTTTATACATGATATAAAT
>JAXLTZ010000022.1:0-44581 GCA_046329785.1 Chitinophagales bacterium | reverse complement strand
CAAAAAAACAGCAACTTGCGATTCACGAACGGTAAGTTGTGCGCCTGTTTTTATTTCATTTTGAAAACGAGGAAATTTCCATACTATGGTGTCTTGTGTGTTGTCGGTCCATTCGATAATGTCAATGAACTCATTTTTAAAAGTGTCTAACAGTCCCATGATTTTTTGGTTTTAATCTGATACAATTTATTAAAATAATCTCGTTAAAGATATACTATAACCGATTTTTTTCGTTAAAAGTTCCAAATATACTTTCAAAGGAATGTATTTAGAAAACAAATTCTTTCCATTTCAGGCTGTCGGGATATATAATATGCTGATTTTTTGTGCGACTCCTGAAGGTAATATGATATCCCCATTTTTCTAATTTGAAATCATAGTTAGGTGTTGATGTATCTTGTGCACCAATTGCATTGCGCCAAAACCATGATCCATATTGACTAAAGTCCACATATAATGTAGAGTCATTTTCTTTCTTCACTTTCAATCCGTCTTCAAAACTATTTTGGTTAAATTGTACCACTTCTTTCATGTATTCTGATGTATTGCGTTTGGCTCTGTATTTTAATGCCATCTGCAACCCTGAATAATTATCAAAAGTACGCATACTGTAAATGCCTTTATAATTATCAGGAACACCTAAAATAAATACAGAATCTGTTGGTTTGAAATTAAAATTATAGTTCTCTAAATATTGGTGCATCATTTGTTCTGAGCGCCTCCAGTAATTTATCATCTTTGCTAAATAAAAAATGTTTGCCAATATTATGCCTAATAAAATTATTTTTAAAAAGTAAAACCTGTTATTGAATAATAAAACTGCAATGAATGCAAAAATAAAGAAAGAGGAAATATATCCCAATCTGTCGCCTTCTACATACAACAATGTAGAAAAATACAATTGTATTACCGGCGCTTGTGCCATAAAATACAATAACAATAAAAGGAGTAATATGCCGTAATTATTGTTTCCCTTTTTGTACCGGTAAAGTGCATAAAAACAAAATAACAACAGAAAGCATGTCAGTATAAAAAAGACAAACGGAAGTTCTAAATAATGATATATTTTTTGCTGGGTGTCAAAATCAAATTGTCTCAGCAGAAAAATATGTTTGAAAAAATAAGCATAAAACTTTGCTCCTGTTTCTATCGAAATAAAATGATTAAAAGCGCTGCTTCCATAATGTGTAATCCATTGTCCGTTTACTATCTTACTCAATAAAAAAAATCCGGCAATTGAAATAAAAGCAGGTATCGTAAAATAAAAAAGGGTGGAATATTTAATGGAAGCTTTGTTTCCAATTTTTAAAAAAATAAACATTGCAATTATTATTACGGGAATTATTACGGCCTGTTCTATTGAAAACAAGGCAATTAAAAACAACAACCATGCAAAACAAGGATATAAAAACGATTGCTTTATTTCTTCATTTAAAAACAATAAAATGATTGCAAATAAACAGATTTGTACTACGATATATTGTATGCAAACCCTCCAGACAAGCGTCTCTGTCTGGTAGGGTGAAATTAAAAATAATCCGGCTGATATAAACGCAATAAGATGTGCATTTTTTATTTCAAACTTATTAAATAATTTTACTAATACGCAAAAACCCAAATAGCCCGCAAGAGCATGCATGCTGCTATATAAAAACCACCACAGCCAATGGCCAGACCCAACCGTTTTAAATAACGTATATGAAAAAGCATGTTGTAAATACCTGAAATTTTTTAGTCCGGCACAATCTGAATAATGAATAAATCCGCATTTCTCATAATTCTGTTCAAAGTCGATATAATCGGTTACAAAACCTGCCTTTCTGCAAAACCAATAAACGAAACAAGTTGTTATCGTATAAAAGATAAAAACATACTTTTTATTTTTTACTATGTCGTTGAGCCTATCAATAAATTGCTCCATTTAAAATAGCTTTTTATTTTATGGCAAGTTACGATTTAGTTATGCAAATACTTTTCTACATTTGTAAAAATATACATAATGAAAACAACTCCACTAACAGATACACATATTGCGTTGGGCGCGAAAATGGTTGACTTTGCAGGTTTTTATATGCCGGTACGTTACACCTCCGATTTAGATGAACATCATTGCGTGCGTAATGCCGTTGGTATGTTCGACGTATCGCATATGGGTGAGTTTATTCTGAAGGGTGAAAATGCGCTTGCACTTCTGCAAAAAATTGTATCAAATGATGTATCTAAATTAGAAAAAGGACAAGCAATGTACGGGTACCTGCCAAATGAAACAGGTGGTATCGTAGATGATTTACTGGTGTATGCATTAGAGGATGGAAATTATATGTGCGTCGTAAATGCAGGAAACATTGACAAAGACTGGGCCTGGTTTACTAAACACAATACTGATAATGTGGAAATGCACAACATTTCAGACAACACGGCGCTCTTGGCTGTTCAGGGACCAAAAGCTGCTGATGCTTTGCAATCATTAACGGATATAGGTTTATCTTCTATTCCATATTATCGTTTTAAAAGAGGAAATTTTGCCGGTGTTGAAAATGTGATTATTTCGGCAACAGGTTATACAGGTGCAGGTGGTTTTGAATTGTATTTTAACAAAGTACACGCTGTAGATATCTGGACAAAAATTTTAGAAGCAGGTAAGCCATACGGTTTGCAACCAATTGGTTTAGGTGCACGCGATACTTTGCGTTTGGAAAAGGGTTTTTGTTTGTATGGAAATGATATTGATGATACCACTTCGCCTTTAGAAGCCGGATTAGGCTGGGTAACCAAATTCAATAAAGATTTTATTGCAAAAGACATTTTACTGCAACAAAAAGCGGAAGGATTAAAACACAAATTAGTTGGTTTTATAATGATTGACAGAGGAATTCCGCGTGGTCATTATCTTATAAAAGATGCAAATGGAAACGAGATTGGTCATGTAACATCCGGCACACAATCACCTTCACTTGGATATGGTGTTGGTTTGGGTTATGTAGATACCATTTTCAGTGCCGTTGACACAGAAATTTATATAGATATTCGCGGGAAATTACTAAAAGCGAAAGTAGTGAAATTGCCTTTTTTGTAATGTTTCCAGACCGTAATACAAAGAAAATAAGACGCAATGTTTTATAAGAAAATTTTTATTTGCCGGTGGTTTTTATTGGGAAGTATTTTATTTTTTATTTCTTGTTCCAAGGTAAATAATACAAATCCTTATGAAGTATTACAGGAAACCTATGTTAGCCACCGCTACAAAGATAAACTGACCACAACACAATTGGTTTCAAAATTGAGTTCATTTGTTTCCAATGCAGATAGCTTTGTACATCCAAAATATGATGTAACGGTTTACCGCGTTTTTTATAAAACTCACGATTATCAAAACAAGGAGATTATTGCAAGCGGCTTAATTTATTTTCCTGAAATCAGAAACTATTTTTTGCCGGTGATTTGTTATCAGCACGGCACCGCCATAAAAAAAACAGAAGTGCCGTCTGTTAGTGCTGATTTAGGATATTACGTTCCATTCATTATTGCCAGCGAAACAGGTGCTTTAGTATGTGCCGCCGATTATATTGGTTTAGGTTTCAGCGAAGGCACTCATCATTTTTACGAACCAACGGAAGAAGCAAATGCAGTGGTGGATATGTTAGGCAGCGTACAAATCTTATTAAACAAAATTAACCGACCACTAGTATTTAACTATGATGTTTTTTTATTTGGATATTCTCAAGGTGGCCATGCTACATTAGCCGCGCAACGAAAATTAGAAACAAAATACTCCTATCAGTTTCATTTAAAAGCAAGCGCACCCATGGCGAGCTGGTTTTCATTGGAAAAATCAGGACAACTAAATGTGCTGAAAGATTCTGTTGATTATACTTTTTCCGGCGCCTATGCTTTTCTTGTAAACAGCATACAAACTACTCAACAAATTTTTCCATCGTATGCTACTGTTTTTGTTTCTCCGTATGATTCTTTGACAAATGTTTTATTTGATGGTGAGTCTGGAATTAGTTTAGTAAATTCTCTGTTTCCGGCAAAATTCTATAATACATTACAGCCTGACTTCAGGAGTGATTTAAAAACCAATCCGAATAGCACTTTTTTGCAGGCTGTAAAAAAATATGATGTCATTAATGACTGGGTTCCAAAATCACCTACGCATTTTTATCATAGTGTAAGTGATGAAGTGGCATTTTATGATAACAGTGAAATTGCATTTAATACATTTAAACAAAAAGGAGGTAATGTTGAATTAATCAACCTGGGAGATGCATCTCATTTTGAAGGCAATGTACTTGGAATTGAAAAAGTGCGGGAATGGTTTTACCCGCAGATAAAAATCACGCCCTATTAGTTAATTCACGCTATTTAACATCTCTGTTTAAACATCTTATCTTTTTGTTTGTTAATTTGATGTATGTTTTTTTATGAACACAAAAGGTATTTACTGACAGTTCTGTTTTTTACACTTTATATATTTACGAACGCTCAAACAAATTTGCCTGTTTTTGATTTTGCACAATATGAAAAACGCGTGCTGCAACAAAACGACACATTATATGTCGTTAATTTTTGGGCGACATGGTGTAAACCTTGTGTAGAAGAGTTGCCATTTTTTGAAAAGGCTAAACAAACATTTTCAAAACAGATGGTGAAATTCATTTTGGTGAGTCAGGATGCTAAAGCACGTTCGTCTTATGCAGCTGACTTTCTTAAAAAAAATAATTATACGTCGGAATCTTTTATTTTGTCGGCAGGAAACCCAAATGTATGGATTGATAAAATTGATACCAGTTGGTCCGGTTTAATTCCTATGACTGTTTTTTATAAAGCCGGGAAAAAAGTCTATTTTCACGAAAGTGATTATGCTACTTATGAAGAATTAGAAAAGATTATTCACTCAAAATTATAAGTATGAAAAAATTATTTTATTTATTATTTACGTTGTTTGCTTTTTCTTTTAATACAAAAGCACATGAAGGACTACACACAGGTCAGGTTGCTTCTGATTTTAAATTAAAAAATATTGACGGCAAGATGGTATCTATGGCCGATTATAAAAATGCAAAAGGTTTTATTGTAACATTTACCTGTAACCATTGTCCGTATGCGAAAGCGTATGAAGACAGAATTATTGCACTGAATAATAAATATGCAGCCAAGGGGTATCCTGTAATCGCTATTAATCCGAACGATGCGGTACAATATCCGGAAGATGATTTTAGCAGCATGAAACTGCGCGCAAAAGAAAAGAATTTTACTTTTCCGTATCTGCACGATGAATCACAGGATGTTGCGAGAGCATATGGAGCTATTAAAACACCGCATATTTTTATTGTACAAAAGGAAAACCAGCAATTTATTGTAAAATATATTGGTGCAATTGATGACAACTGGGAAGATGCGACAGCTGTAAAAGAAAAATATGTAGAAAATGCTTTAGATGCTTTATTAAAAGGTCAACCCGTTGCTGTAGCAAATACAAAAGCAATTGGTTGTGGAGTTAAATGGAAAAAATAACACTAATCTTATTCTCTCTATACATAAATAAAAAAGGTGTCGTTTTTCGATGCCTTTTTTATAAAGTTAATGATTTCAAATCCGGCTCTATAAAATTCTTTCTCGCTTCTTCAGATAATAAATAGTCTTTTGAATAAAATTGAAACGGAAGGCTTGTTATCGCATATTCACTTTGCAGCAACTGTATCAATAATTCTCTCAGAGAAAGAGATGATGACTCTTTCTTTATAAAAGTATCCATTACCCAAATCCAAAATACCGTTATAGTTTCATGATATCCGCTGGTTGCTGTATTTTCACCTCCGGTGGCAATGTTGTATTTTTTGATGTTAATTCGTATTCTATCGAGAGCTTGTTCTTTGCCATAAGTATAAACATAATACAAACCCGTGGCTAAATGTGCTTCATGTGTCCATTGCTCTTTAGGTAAAGACTCATCCTCAAACTTTTTTATAAAAGTTGTTATGTCTTCCAAGAAAAGAGGTTGCATTAGGAATTCAATTCCTTACTTAAAAAATCCATTAATTCTTTCACATATTCTGCAGAAAAATTGAACTCGATACCTGCTGTTTTATACATTTCAGGAATTGGTTTTGTATAACCGAGCTGTAACGCATTTTTGTAATCTTCAATTGCCTTTGCCTTATTTTGTTTATAGTTTCGCCATACTGCCAATGCACCTAACTGTGCAATTCCATATTCTATGTAATAAAAAGGCACTTCAAAAATATGAAGCTGTTTATGCCACAATGCTTTCCTGAAATCTTCATAACCACTCCAGTCAACTTCATCACTACTCAATTCTTTACTTAATTCCAGCCATTTGTTTTCGCGGTCTACGCTGGTGTGCGTTGGATTCGTATAAATCCAATGCTGAAATTTATCTATCAACGCAATCCACGGCAACATAGTAATGATACCTTCTAAATGTGTTTCTATAGCACGTTTTTTATCTGCCTCATTGTAAAAGGCATCGAGTCCGTCAAATGTCATCAACTCCATACTCATAGAGGCAAGCTCCGCAGATTCAGAGCTGATGTCCTGATCAAAATTATAAGGAAGGGTACGCATTAAAAAAGAATGCACCGCATGTCCTGCTTCATGTACCATCGTTTCCAAATCGCGGTGGGTGCCTGCGGCATTCATAAAAATAAATGGCACACCAATTTCCGGAAGTGTCATATTATATCCGCCAGGTGCTTTTCCCTTGCGGGAATTCAAATCCAGATAATGCATATTATCCATTATGGAAATGCATTCCGCAAAAAATGGATCTACTTTATTTAAACATGTTACCGATTTTTCAATGAGTTCATCCTGTGTGCTGAATGGTTTTAATGCCGGTAGGTTTTCCGCATCTACTTCTAAATCGTATGGAAATAATTTATCGACATTTAATTGTTGTTTTCGTTTTTGATGAATCTTTTTTACTAGTGGAATAACTTCCGTTTTTATTGCCTCATGAAATTGTTCGCAAGATGTTACATCATAATCAAATCTCCCCATTTCGGCAAACATATAGTCTCTGAAATTTTTAAAGCCTGCGTTCTGTGCTATTTGATGACGAATCTTTAATAGCTCATCAAATAATTTATTTAATTTATCTCTGTCCTGATATCTTCGGTTGTTCGTTTTTTCAAAAATAATTTTTCGTAATGACCTATCCTGATTTTGTAAAAAAACAGCCGCTTGTGGTAGCGTATATTCATTACCATCGTGTTCTATTGTCATTGCGCCAATGGTAGAGCCATATTCTTGTGCAAGCAATTGCGTTTGTTGTGAAAGCGGAATATTCTCTTCACGAAAAATTTGCAGTTGTGTTTTTAAATTACGTAAATAAACAAAAAATCTGGATTGGTCCAATTCATTTATAAATGTAGAAGACGATAATTTTTTATTAAGCTGATTCGTAACCGTCATCCAGCTTGGCATAATAGTTTGAATAAAATCTTCGTAAGCATCGGTATACGTTTCATTTTCCGTATCACAGGTTTGGCGAATATATCGCCACCGATATTCTTCGTCTACCACAGCATCTGTTTCACTTCTATCCGCAATCCATTTCAACAAGTTTTCTTTGCTGTCAATTTCCCTGTTTAATAATTCATTGTAATACGATTCAATATCCTGCCAGGTATGTACTGCTAAGTTTTCAGCAAGGTATTTTCTGTCTTTACGAGTAATAGTCTTCATATTTATGATTTAAATAAAAATTCCTTCAAGGTTTTGAAAACCTTGAAGGAATTAAACTTTTAAAATTATACTTTATTTTTTGTCATTCTTGGTTTTGCTACTGATTGTTGCTGTACACTCATGTCTTTTGCAGGAACATGATGCTGCTGTGTGTGTGTTGATTTTGCGGCAGATTTTACTTCTTCACCTTCAGCCGGTTTTTTAAATACATCTAAATCTTCCAGAATAGCAAACCATTTAATCAGTTTTTTTATGTCAGAAATATTTACACGTTCTCTGTCAAAATTTGGCAATATCGTTCCTAAATATTTTCTTAAATCATCATTGGAGGCATTGACATCTACCGGCGCATTGGTTGCTTTTTGGTTTTTCATTTCAATAAAAACATCCAACAGTGGAACTGTATCCTCATCTGTATAAATGGCTATATTTTCTAATGGTGAAAACATATGCTGACGATTGGAATAAAATTTTTTGTTTTCTCCGTTCAGTTCGCTCAATATTAAACCGTCGTTTCTGTTAGCTACTAATCTTTTCAAACCTCCAATGCCTGTTACGGCAATAATTTCTCTGAATTCCATAAATTTATTTTAGTATGCAAAAGTAGGAAAATGTTATGGAATAGCGTATGAAAATATGTTAAGTCTGAAACTTATCGTGTTATGGCCATTTTTCCTGTATAAGTAAAAACCTCATTATTCTTTTCATAAGACATTTTTACAAAATACAAGCCACCTGGAAAATTTTCATTCACGGTAATAAGGTTAGAATTTTCGTTAAATTCTCTTTTTTGTATTTCTTTTCCCATAATGTCATATATGGTTATATTCCATTTGTTTGCCATTATGCCTTTGGGGATTTCTATTGTGAAGTTGTCAGTGGCCGGATTGGGGAAAATAGTCAGTTTCTCAGAAATCATATTTTCCTTTATGCCTGTTGTTCTCGTATCACAATCTAACAAACGATAACAAAAATCACGGATATGCCTTTCTGTACTGTCTAATACTTGTTGATTGACTAATTGCAGTGTTAAAATACTAGCTAAATCCAGGTTAAAAAACGGAACATGACCTTTGCCAATCCAATCTTCAAATTCACAATAAATACCCTGATTTTGTGCTCTTAAATTCATAGCCTTTCCTCCATATAAATTAGGTAAAGTCGGAAGACTAAATGGTTTGCCGTAATTGTATGGTACAATCGGGTCTGCAGACCCGTGGTTTAGCAATAATTCAATTCCGTTCGGAACCATCCAAGTTGTATCTAATAATGCTCCTGAAATACTGATTGCAGCTTTAGGTTTAATATGGTCAAATTTATGTCGCAGAATAGAATCTGCATTGGAACCATTTGCCTCTATTATCCATTGCTGATATTTAATCGGCAATTGCTGTAAACTATCTAAATAGGTAATAAACATAGTAGAAACTGCTCCCGCAGAAACACCTCCGATAAATGCTTTTGAAGTATCAATCCGGTAAGGATTTCCATTAGAGTAGGTATCTACCAAATGGTCTACTGCTTCTTTTGTATCAATTAAAGCTCTTGAGACGGCTTTCACCATTATTTCTTCTGAAAGTAATCCTAATAAATTAGTCTCCTGACGATAATCGATGGAAATAGCAACATAACCATGTTGGGCAAAATAATTACACATTAATACAATATCCGGACTGTTTTGATCTAACAATTTTAAGTAAGCACCACCATGAATCAAAAGCATAACAGCCCGTTTGCTCGCAGTATCTCCTTGTGGCTCATACACATCATACTTGAGCTGAATAGGATAGCCGTTGCTTTGTAATTTAGTAGCATATACTATGTTATTGGTACGTTTTACATTTGGAAATAATTTGGTTTTGTATCTTCCGTTCAGGCAATCACTTGCGTTTACTGATGTTATACAACAAGCTACTATTAATATAGAATAAAGAACTTTTTGCATACCTGATTGTGTTTATATAAAAATAGTATGATTTTTAATTTGTAGTAGCAATACTTATAAGCAATTGTGCATTCTTATCTTTTGTATATCTTTGATGTATGCCTTTCAAAATTCATTCGGGTTACCAGCCTGCCGGCGATCAGCCAACAGCCATTCAGCAACTGAGTGAAGGTGTTTTGGGCAATGAAAAATATCAAACCTTGTTAGGTGTTACAGGTTCCGGTAAAACATTTACTATTGCCAATGTAATTGAAAAAGTACAACGACCAACGCTTATACTATCTCACAACAAAACATTAGTAGCGCAATTATATACTGAATTCAAAGAGTTTTTTCCGGAAAATAAAGTTGAGTTTTTTACATCCTACTATGATTACTATCAACCGGAAGCCTATGTTGCTGTAACCGATACCTATATTGAAAAAGATTTATCCATTAATGCTGAAATCGAAAAATTGCGCTTAAGTACCACTACCTCTTTAATGAGCGGCAGACGCGATGTAATAGTAGTGGCTTCGGTTTCCTGCATTTATGGATTAGGAAATCCGGCTGAATATAAAAACCAAATTATCAGAATAACCAAAGGACAAACTCTAAGCAGAAATACGTTTTTGTTTGACCTGGTGAGTATTTTATATGCGCGCACTACGGCTGATTTTCAGCGCGGAAATTTTCGGGTAGTTGGCGATAATGTTGAAGTATTTTTGGCATATGCTGATTATGCCTATCGTATTACTTTTTGGGGAGATGAAGTAGAAGAACTCGAATCATTCGATCCTGTCTCGGGAAAACGAATCGAAAAAATGCAGGACATTGCTATTTTTCCTGCAAATATTTATATCGCACCTCGCGACCAATTGCAAACCATCATTCATGAAATTCAAGATGAATTAAAAGCGCATGTTGAATATTTTAATAAAACCGGAAAACAACTCGAAGCAAAACGTTTAGAAGAACGCGTGAATTTCGATTTGGAAATGATTCGCGAGTTAGGTTATTGCAGTGGCATCGAAAATTACTCCCGATTTTTTGACAGGCGACATCCGGGCGACCGACCTTTCTGTCTATTAGATTATTTTCCGGAAGATTTTTTATTGGTGGTAGATGAAAGTCATGTGACTATTCCGCAAATTGGTGGTATGTATGGCGGCGACCGAAGCAGAAAACAAAATTTAGTGGAATACGGTTTTCGTTTGCCAAGTGCCATGGACAATCGACCTTTAAATTTTGGCGAATTTGAATCCTTGCTGAATCAAATAATTTTTGTGTCTGCAACACCGGCAGATTATGAATTAATGAAGACGCATGGCGAATTTGTAGAACAAGTCGTACGACCAACGGGTTTACTCGACCCTCCGATTGACGTGCGGCCGAGTGTAAATCAGATAGATGACTTACTGGACGAAATACAGAAAAGAATAAAAGCAGATGAACGTGTTTTAGTAACAACGCTGACAAAAAGAATGGCAGAAGAGTTATCAAAATATTTAACCAAACTCAATATAAAATGTAAATACTTACACAGCGATGTGGACACCATGGAGCGTGTTGAAATTATACAAGGTTTACGTCTTGGTGATTTTGATGTGCTGATTGGTGTGAATTTATTACGCGAAGGTTTGGATATTCCTGAGGTTTCTCTGGTAGCTATTTTAGATGCTGACAAAGAAGGTTTCCTGCGTAACGAACGTTCGCTTACACAAACGGCTGGTCGTGCGGCGCGCAACGCAAATGGGTTAGTTATTTTTTATGGCGATGTCATTACAAAGTCGATGCAGAAAACCATTGATGAAACCAACAGAAGAAGAGAAAAGCAAATTGCTTATAATATTCAACATAATATTACGCCCAAAACCGTTTATAAAAGCAAAGAAGAAATTTTGCAGCGTGCTTCTATTTTAGATATACGCCAAACAGCTGAAACTAAAACAGAAAAAAAATATAGAGAACAAGATGAAAGCATGATTGCAGCAGCAGATGAGGAAACGGAATATTTGACAGCGGCACAAATTGAAAAGAAAATTGCGCAACTGAAAAAAGCCATGCAGCGTGCATCACAGCAAATGGATTTTATGGAAGCCGCAAGATTGAGAGATGAAATGTTTAAATGGCAGGAAAGATTATAAAAAATTAAACAAACAATATGCAAAAAACCATTCTTATCACAGGTGCTACTTCCGGCTTAGGCTTGGAGGCAGCCAAGCAATTATCCAAACAAGGTCATGAAATAATTTTGTTATGCCGCAACAAAGAAAAAGGTGATGCTGCACTTGCAGAAATAAAGTCATTTTCCGGAAATAATAATCTACATGTATACACCGCCAATTTGTCTTCGCAAAAATCAATAGAGCAAGCAGCTCAAAACATCAAAAAAGATTTTTCCAAACTGGATGTATTATTGAATAATGCAGGTGCCGTATTTTCTGACTTTCAATTATCAGAAGAGGGCATTGAAATGACCATAGCAAACAATCACTTCAATTATTTCTGGTTGTCGTATTATTTGTTCGATTTGCTGAAAAATGCAAACGGTGCACGCATCGTCAACGTTGCCAGCGATTCACATTACAGCGCTAAGAAAATTGACATTGATTCTTTCTACCAAAAGAAAGGAAGGTATTTTGTGCTGAGTGCCTATGAGCAAAGTAAATTGGCAAATGTACTATTCACGTATTCACTTGCAGAAAAAGCAAAACCATTTAATATTACGGTGAATGCCTTGCATCCGGGTTTTGTGTATACGCCAATCGGCGAGAAAAACGGTAATAAATTTTTCGGTATGGTCTGGAATACAATGTCAAAACTGTTCGGCTTAACGGTAGAAAAAGGAGCGAGCTCTCACATCTACTTAGCAAGCAGCGATGAAGTAAAAAATGTCACCGGGAAATATTTCCATAATTGCAAAGACAAACGTTCGTCCGGAATTTCGTATGATAAAAATGTGCAGGAGTTATTGTGGAAAGAAAGCGAACGTAAAAGCGGATTCTCTTTTTTGTGATTCTGTTCCGATAGCTATCGGAAGAAGTGAAAAAGAATCATATTTGATGAAAGTATTTATTTTATAAAAATATAAGCAAAACCCGATGTCTAGGACATCGGGTTTATTTTTCGTCGTTTTTTTATGACTACTTTTTTTTCGCTGCTGCTTTTTTCGCCGGAGCTTTTTTGCTACTGCTTTTTTGCCGGAGCTTTTTACTACTGCTTTTTTCGCTGGAGCTTTTTTTGCTACTGCTTTTTTGCCGGAAGCTTTTTTGCTACTGCTTTTTAGCCGAACTTTCTTAGCTGGAGCTTTTTTGCTGCTGGCTTTTGCGCTTGCACTGTTTTTCTTTGCCATTGTTTTAAAATTTTGTTTTTTGTTTCATTTTTATACAGTTGAAACGTGTCTGTCAGAGAGCTTTATTTTTTTTATGCAGATTGAAATTCTCTTTTAACTATTCTGCAATATAAAAGTAATACAATATTCATTTTATACAATACCTGAGTTATTCATAAATGTTGATAATTGTGGATAACGTAAAAATAGATTTTTAGAGGTCAAAAAGTCAATCCATTTATAAAAATAATTTTGATAAAAGTTTAACCTTGTTGCTTTTGAAAAACTTATTCTACACTCATTTATTTTATAGCGACTTCTTCAAAAACATTAATAAATACTACTATTTTCTCAATCAATCTAAAAAAGTAAAAATCGTTGGAGAAATATTTTTAAAGAAAATTTTTTAAAACTATTTTTTGTCTGTCGACGTTTTTTTTACCAAAAAAATTTTTCATTGCTTCTGAAAAAATATAAAAATGGTGGATAAAACAAATTGGTGGATAATTTAAACAACTTATTTTCTTACAAAAAAGTGTTTAGTCTATTGTTTTTGAATAGAAATTTTTAAAAAAAACAATGTGAGTGGTTATAGAAATTTACATAGAAAAGGTAACTTCTTATTTCAAAAATTAATGACACTATATACATATGGCATCATACTATTTCTTATCTTTCGTGTGTGAAATTTCCAAGTGAATAATAAAATTTTCCTGTTAACTTTTGCTACGCTTTGTATTTTTTTATCTGCCTGTTCTTCCTGCAATAAAAGAAAAAGAAAAAGCAATATTGACAGAACCAACAGTATAGCAGATGCTAAAATGTTGCCGAGTGAACAACTGAAGGTAATTGATGTAGTTTATTTGTGGAATGCTGCTCATGACAGTATACATTTTTAGACAGCCTTGAAAATTTTTATTCGGACCCTGTATTGTTTTAAAAACGTATTTCCCGAAAATCATCGTGGAGGCTAAAGCAATATAAAATCAAACATGCGAACACATGCGGAGAAAGAATTATAGGGCGTATTGGTATCTATGCATCTGATACCGGCGATTATAAATGTTGAGTTTTTAAAACTGGTAATGCATCAACAATAAACCAAGTGTCTATCATTCTTGTTAATTTTTAAACATCAATCCGACAGTTCGTGGCAATATCATTGTTGAAAGCGACAAAGCAAGATCGGCGGGGTATGTTTTCCTTGTTTGAAAGTTTCAGGAAAACGAAAGTTTATCTTCCGGAGATTTTACTTGGCGATGGCGATAAAGAAGATTTGATTGTAATAAAACCGGAACAAGATTCCTCGAGTTTATAAATCTACTCAAACAAAAAAATTTCATTTTGAAAATATCGATTTGCCGAAATTTTAATTCCGGAGTGTGTCGGTGTAAATGTACTCAATGAAAATGATGTGGATGGAGATGGCTCCGATGACTTTTCCATTGTAGTAAAAAATCGGATGGAAATGTTGGCGATGTTATCTTATACAGTTTCAAGCGGGGAAATGGCAAGACTGGCAAAATTTAAAGCACCTGAAGAAGAAGTTTTTGGCTCGCGGCAAAACCTTATTGAATTTGCAGGTAACGGAAATATAAAATTCGAACTCAGGATAAAACACCGGACAAAAGAGATGCGCTGGTGATAAAAACAATTTCTACCTGGTAAAAATACTTACTGCTATATGTATATACCAAAATATTTTGAGCAGAACGACAAGGCGACAATTGCTTTTATGCAGACTTACATTTCGCAATTCTTGCTTCTGTAAAAAATACTATTTCCTGTTGCTACTCATTTACCTTTTTTGTAATTGAAGAACGAGAAAATAATATCGTTCTTCTTTCACACATGAAACAAAGCCAATGAACAATGGAAGCATTTTCTGAAAAACAATGTGCTGGTTATTTTCTGGAGCGCATGCTTATATATCTCCAAAATTGTATGAAAAAACAAAACGGTCCCTACGTGGAATTATATTTTCAGTACGTACTTATGGAAGGAATCAACTGTTGAATACCGATGAGCAAAAATTAGACGTCCTCCACAAACAAATGCAATTTTTAGAAGCAGACTATATAGAGCAATTCAACTCCTTAGATAAAAAGTATATTGCAGAAGGCTTGTTAAAAGGTATTGTCGCTTTTGAAATTATCGTAAGTGAATTACAAAGTAAGAAAAGCCAATCAGAACAAAAGTGAGGCAGACCGATTTGAATGTAAAAAAGCATTTGGAAGAAAGCGGTGATGATGAAAATTGCATTAGGAAAAAGGATGCGGGGCAAAGGATGATAATTATCATATAAAAGATGATGGCTGTACTAATTTTGCACTATGTTATTCCGGTGTATGTATACATTAGTGGTAATATAATCCATCCAATCTTAGAATGCACCAGTTATCCAACCAATGCCTACCAGAAGAAGCATCTGACGGAGCAGCATTGACTGGAAACAGCAGATTCAAAAAGCCATTCACGCAAATAAAACTGCTGAAGGTATTAGTTGTATATTCATTTGCCTTTTTTCAGCGAGCAACTTTGTACTTATTGCGGCTGCAATAAACGCATTACCAAAAATCATACGGTAGAGCCTGTATATATAAATGCATTATTAGAAAATTGAGCTCTTTATAAAGATATTTGGAAGACAACTTAGTATCGAATTACATTTAGGCGGTGGCACTCCTACATTTTTCAGTCCTGAGAATCTGGTATATTTAATGAAAGCAATTTTCAAGATGATTATACATCCTGACAGGGAATTCAGCTTTTGAAGGACATCCCAACAATACCATCAAGAACATGCAATCTCTTCCTGCTTGCACAGGTTCTGAGTAAGTTTTGGGGTGCGATTTGAACGCTGATACAGTCAGCTATTAATCGCGTTAATGATGAAAAAACCAAACAGGTTACAGAATGGGCACGAGTAATTAGTTGGAGTCATCAATTTGATTTGATATATGGTCTTCCGTTTTAAACAACGGAAAGCATACGTCGAACAATTGAAAAATCATCGCACTTCTTTAATCGTATTGCATTTTTACAGTTATGCGCCACGTACCATGGACAAAAATCACAGCGCGCATACGCTGGTAGAAAAACAATTTGCAAAAGGAAAAGATAAATATGCCTTGTGCGAATTAGGTAAGCAGCTGTTTATTGCTGCCGGATATTCAGATGTGGGCATGGATCATTTTGCTTTAACCGGTGATAGTTTGCTTGCCAGTAAACAAAATGGAACATTACACAGAAACTTTATGGGATATACTACTTCCAACACCGAAGTATTAATTGGGTTAGGTGTTTCTGCCATTAGTGATGTGTTTTACGGATTCCGGCAGAATTATAAAACAGTAGAAGAATATTACGAAGCTCTCGGGAAAAATGAGCTGCCTGTTCATCGGGGAATTAATGTAAGCGACGAAGATATCCTTTACCGAAAACACATCTTAAATATTGCCTGTAAGGGAAAAACAAACTGGAAAAATGAAATTATCTTATCTGCCTTCATGATAAATCAGTTGAATGATTTACAAAATGACGGTTTAATAGAATGGGAAAATAATTCATTATCTGTTACCGCTTTAGGCTGGAGTTTTTTACGAAATATCTGTGCTGTTTTCGACAAAAGAATGAATGAAGACAAATTAATCCCACAACATAACACACCTAAATTTAGTCAGGCAGTGTAAGCGAATTTTAATTAATTGAATGAAACGGTATAAATAAATCTATTACTTTTATACTTTCATGTACTGATTATTTCATCTTCAAATTTTCTCTTTGACTACCATCTACCAAATTTATCCGCGCTCCTTTTACGACAGCAATAGCGATGGGATTGGTGATATACAAGGTATTATTCAAAAATTAGATTATATAAAAGAATTAGGATTTGAAACCATCTGGATTTCACCTTTTTATAGTTCACCACAAGCAGATTTTGGGTATGATATTTCCGATTACTACAATATTGCGCCTGAGTATGGAACTATGCAGGATGCAGAGCAAATGATTCAGGAAATCCATCATCGAGGCATGAAGGTCTTGTTTGATATGGTGATGAACCACACGTCAGACCAGCATCATTGGTTTTTGGAATCTAAATCTTCTCAAACAAATCCGAAAGCAGACTGGTATATCTGGCGCGACCAACCCAACAACTGGAAAAGTATAGTTGGACCAAAAGGGTGGCACTACTGCAAGGAGCGCAATCAATATTACTTTGCTTCTTTTTTGCCTTTTCAGCCGGATTTGAATTACAGAAATCCTGAAGTGAAAAAAGCCATGTTCGATGTTTGCCGTTTCTGGCTCCAAAAAGGCGTAGATGGTTTTCGATTGGATATTTTTAATTGCATCATTAAAGATGCTGCTTTTAAAAACAATCCATTTTCATTGTTACACATCCTACCGAGTGAAGATTTTCCGGGTGGCAATTTTCAAATCAGAAAATATTCATTAAATCAGGAAGAAAATTTCGAATTAGCAAAAGAGTTGCGCAACGTAGTAGATGAATTTCCCGATAAATTATTGTTGGGTGAAGTGTTTGGTAAAAATGAAGTGAAAAAGAAATATTTAGGCGAAAATAATGATGGCTTACATTTAATTTTCCTGTTCGATATTTTGTTTTTTAAATTCAACGCCTCATTTTTTAAAAAGAAAATTCTCGAGTACGAACATCACTATCCGTTTCCCTATATACCAACCGTTGTTTTCAGCAATCATGACCAGCTGCGTAGCATAAAACGGATTGGAAACAACCTGGAAAAAGCTAAGTTATTAGCCTTGTTACAATTTACGATGCGAGCTGTACCAACTGTATATTATGGAGAAGAGATTGGTATGACCAACGGAACTATTCCAATTAAAATTGGAAAAGATCCAATAGCAAAAACATATAGTTGGGTGCCACAGTTTATTGCCAATTTATTGCCGGTTGCCATCAACAGAGATGTGTGCAGAACACCGATGCAATGGAACCACACAGAAAAAAATGTCGGATTTTCAATGGCAGAACGTACATGGCTTCCAATTAATAAAGACATAGATAATAGAAATGTTTTTCAGCAAAAAAATGAAAAATCCTCTTTATATCATGTGTTTAAAAACTTAAATAAATTAAGAAAAGAAAACAAGCCATTGCTCAATGGAACCATAGAAATCATCAACACAGGAAATAAAGAAATACTGGCTTATCTGCGTGTTTTTAACGATGAAAAACTACTGATTGTATTAAATTTCAGCAACTCAAAAATCACGAATCATATCAATCAACCAATTAAAGAAGTCGTTTTTTCTTTAAAAAATAAATATACGTTCGACGGTATTTTAGATAGATTTGATGGCGTGGTATTAAAGCTGTGAGTATAATTTAGGCTGCTCCTAAATTAAAGTAAAAAGTACTTCCTTTATTTGGTTCACTAATTACACCAATACTTCCTTTTTGTGCTTCAATAAATTCTTTACAAATAGCCAAACCCAAACCTGTTCCTTCTTTATCATTTCCCGGTATTCTGAAATATCTATCGAAAATTTTATTGGTGTACTTATTATCGATTCCTTTTCCGAAATCTTTAACCGAAAATTCTATTTTATCATCGGTTGATTTTACGGTTACCATTATTTTTGAATCTTGGTCAGAATACTTAATGGCATTCGAAATAAAATTATTCAAAACCCAGGCGGTTTTTTCAGTATCAGCCAGCACTGATGAAATCGTTTCAGGACAATCTATTTCTATGTTTATATTCTTTTGTGTTGCTCTGTTTTTGTTAGCATTTACTGCAAGTTCAACTATTTCTTTTGGTGAGGATGGTTGTATAGAGAGTTGAATATTTCCTGTTTCAGCTTGTGTGATATTGGTAAGTTCACCGGTAATTTTTAGCAGTCGTTCAATATCTTCTTTGATATTTTGTATCATTAGACGCTGCTCTTTATTTATGGAGCCAACCCTTTTGTCTTCCAATAAATTTAAACTCATTAAAATAGATGAAATAGGTGTTTTTAGTTCGTGAGAAACGGTTCCGATAAAATTTGTTTTGAGTGTATCTAATTCTTTAAATGGAGTAATGTCTTTTAATAAGATAACATGTCCTATTAATTTACTTACCTTTTCACCGGTTGGCGTAAAATGAATATCAATAATTTCTTTTTCGAAATAACTTTCTTTTTTATTAAAATATATTTTTAAATGTTCGTTATTTACTTTTTTGTTTTCCTGATGTGCTGTTAATTCCTGCATCAGCTTTCGCATTAAATCATTAGAAAACGCTATATCTAATGCATCTTTTCCAATAATATCTTCCGGTTTTAAAGCCAGTATTTCTGATGCTTCTTCATTGGCAAATAATATCTTTTTATGTTCATTCAATCCTATAATAGGATTGTGCATTTTATTAATTAATGTTTCAATTCTTTTCTTTTCAAACAATATTTCAGATAAATTACTGGTTTCGTACTCTTTTAATTTAGATGCCATGGTATTAAATGCTATGGCCACTTCGCCAAACTCATCATGACTTTCATATTCAATTCGTCGCTTATAATTTTTATCAGCTATTTCTTTGATACCAACAGTCAATTCTTTAATTGGGTTAGCAATGCCACGCGGAAAATTCAACAACAATGAAAACGAAACCAGAAAACACAACGTTGCTACAATTGCAATCCATGAAGTTGCGTGGTCTGCTGTTTTAAATGCTATTTTATTTTTGTATTGAATAGCTTCCATATTTAACTGCATGATTTCTGCAATGTTTTTTCGAATTTCAATCGCTAATACATTGTCTGTTTTATTTTGCTTTATTTTCAGAAAATTTTGCACCAATTTTTCAGTGGCTGTTTCTTCTCCTTTTTCAGTGATGTTGTTTTTCTGTTTTAAAAGATTTGCTTCAAATAATATAATTGCGTTGCTGTCATTTGGCAAAGCGTCTAATGCAACCATCATCTTTTTAGAGTAATCTAAGGAATTATAATTGTCTTCTAAAATATTATTCGTGTCATTTGACATCGCATTAATATAAAAAATTGCCACAACTGATAATGTTGAAATCAGAACGAATAGTGTTCCTATGGCTACAGTAAGTTTTGTTTTAATTCGCATAAACTTTATTTAAGATAGAATGACCAGGTCAATATCAGATGATGTTAGTTTATTTAGCAGTTCGTTGAACAGGTTAGTAGCTAATATAATTTTAAACAAACTCAAGTGAGGTTTGCCAATGCAAATCGTTGTTATGTTTTGTTTTTCGGCTACTTCTACAATTGCTTTTGCAATATTTTCATTTTGAATTTGAATCACTTCAGCACCGAGTTCTGTTGCTAATTTAAAATTATTAATTAAATGACGTTGTTTATCTAATGGTATTTTATCTGCGCTTTCTGAAGGAACCTGTACATACAACAAATACCATTTACTGTTATAATAATTAGCCAAGCGTGCCGTTTTTCGTATTACTGTTTTTGCGGTTTTATCATTACTGCTGATACATGCTAAAAATCGTTCGTGTTTGAGTGCAGCATTTTTCGGAATTTCACTTTCTACTTTTCGTTCTACCTGTGAAGCAACTTCTTTCAGTGCTAATTCACGCAATTGCAAGATATGTTGTGATTTAAAGAAATTTTTAAGTGCTGTTTCTATTTTATCCTGGCGGTAAATCTTACCTTCTTTTAGACGTGTCACTAACTCATCCGCCGTAAGGTCAATGTTTACGACTTCATCGGCTTGTGCTAATACGCTGTCCGGTATTCGTTCTTTTACTTCAATGCCTGTTATCAATCTAACTTCTTCATACAAACTTTCAATATGTTGAATATTAACCGCGCTGATTACATTGATGCCTGCATTTAAAATATCGAAGACATCTTGCCAGCGTTTTTCATTTTTGCTGCCTTCAATATTGGTGTGTGCCAATTCGTCTATAATAACAACTTCCGGCCTTAAAGAAATAACGGCCTGCACATCTAATTCTTCCAGTTCTTTTCCTTTGTAAAATAATTTTCGTCGTGGAATAACAGGCAACCCTTCTAACAAAGCATGTGTTTCTGCACGATTATGTGTCTCTATATATCCAATTTTTACATCAATACCATTTTTCAAAAGAGCATGCGCTTCTTGCAGCATACGATATGTTTTACCAACACCGGCACTCATTCCAATGTAAACTTTAAATTTTCCTCGTCTTGATTTTTTTATCAAGTCGAGGAATTCCTGAGCTGATTTTTTGGTTTCTTCCATGTTATTGGCCGTTTTTTCTAACCAGTTTGTTTTGTGTAAATGGCGTCACTAATAAAGGATATTGTTCAACCAACAAGTGACTCTTGTCCAAACCAAAGTATATATGATCCTTAACGCTTAATCGTCTTAGATTGTAATAGCTTTTCATTACAAAGTTTTTCCAAAAGGACATTTTATTGTCATAAGAAAGAAAACTATCTAAAATCACAAATTTAAAATCTCCAATAACATCTTGTTGATATATTTGCTCATTTGAATCTTCAATTTCAAATTCTTTATTTTTGATCATCTCTTTTACCACTTGTTTAAAATAATATCCGATACGAGGTTCTTCTCTAAAGCCTAAATTAAAAGAAATAAAATAGGCGTCATTTTTTATAATGGTGTTTACAGTATAATTTTGCTCATAAGGTTCATCTAAAATATTTACATGTACAAACCAATAAATATCTGCTCTTTTTGGAAGTCCGTTATTTAGTATGGAGTTGATTATCGTTTGCTCTATTTTTTTTTCTGATTTTGATGTAGTTAGATAAACCAAGTTAGTTGCATATTTAGGAATTCTATTATCCAAACTTAATTTTTTAAATATTGGCAAATATTCTTCTAATCGCACAAACGTTAAAATTGTAGATTTTACTTTTCTACCTTTCCACCAAATGTACATTACGGAAAATAATGAAAAACCAATAATTAAAGTTATCCAGCCGCCTTCTTTAACTTTCTGAAGGTTGGCAATTAAAAAACCTAGTTCTATCATTAAAAAAATACTTGTAATTAAAATATTAATAATAATGGGTACTCTTTTTATCCTTAAATAAAAATTAATTAGTATTGTACTCATCAGCATAGTTAGCGTAACACTTAAACCAAAGGCCGCTTCCATTTTTGTACTTTCTCTAAAATATAAAACCATGCTCACGCATCCGATCATAAGAAACCAATTGATGGCTGGTATATATAATTGTCCTTTTATGTTACTTGGAAACAAGACTAAATGTTTTGGCCAAATGTTTAACCTGATTGCTTCGTTAATTAATGTAAAGCATCCACTTACTAATGCTTGTGATGCAATGATTGTGGCTAAGGTTGCAATCACTAATGCAAACCAATAAATACTTTTGGGTACAATATGATAAAATGGACTCATTTCGCCGGTTACCATTCCTGTATGATTAAGCAACCAAGCTGTTTGGCCAGCGTAACTGAATATCAACATTACTTTTATAAACAACCAGCTCATTCTTATATTGTTTCTACCACAATGACCCATATCACTATATAATGCTTCTGCTCCTGTGGTGCATAAAAAAATGCTGCCCAATAACCAAAACCCTTTGGGTTCATTCACCAATAATTGATAAGCATAATAAGGATTTAACGCTTTAAAAACACTCCAATTTTGGCATACAGAAATTGCACCTATAATACCAATAAAACTGAACCAAACAACCATAGCGGGTCCGAAAATTTTTCCAATTTTATTGGTCCCGAATTGTTGAAATATAAATAGCGCAATTAAAATAGCAATTATTATCGGCATTGTATTTAATTCCGGTACTACTGCTCTTATACCTTCTATTGCTGATGCTACAGAAATTGGTGGTGTGATGATTCCGTCTGCGATTAAAAAAGCACCGCCTGCCATAGCAATAAAAATTAACCATTTGCCACTAAACCTTCTAATTAGTGCATATAGAGAAAAAATACCACCTTCACCATTATTGTCAGCTTGTAGTGTAATTATTACATATTTTATAGTGGTTTGAAAAACCAATGTCCAGAAAATACAACTTAAACAACCAAGTGCAACTACTTCTGTTATTACTCTTCCATGAAACACAGCATTCAATGTATATAAAGGCGAAGTGCCTATGTCACCAAAGACAATACCTATGGCAATAAGAGAACCTGCTAATGTAATTTGTTTGTGAAATGAAGTAATCGTTTGATCAGACATTTTGACTATTTTATAATATAATCTTATCTTTTAAACAATTTGACCTATTTAAACGTACTTTCAATTTTTTAAAAATATTTATTTAAACTGGTGTGCAAATGCATATGCAAAAGAAAATCCAACCGTTGGATTTAACTTACTAAAGTTACCGGATTTATTTTCAAAAATATCGTCTTTCCTGCTTTGATACAATCTGCCTTCCAGCCTAATCATGGCATTCGGAAATGGTATAACATCTACATTTAATGAATAACCAAACGTTTGAAACCCGTTCGGTGTACCAGTTGCAACAATTACAGCATTTTTATCACTGTAATATTCGACACGCGCAGATAGCGCCAAGATTTCTATTGGTGTGTAACGTACAATGAACACGGGTGAATACCACGCATTATATTGTTTTGATTTTTTTGCTTTTTGTTCTGCTCCTGCATCAACACCAACAGTAAAAGCAAGTTTTGATGTTGCATTAAAGATAGCATAAAAATTATGGAAATAACGCATTTGGCGAGTGCTGTCAGGCTTATCCGTTCCGATAAATGATGATGAATTAATCAGAATTTTATCGGTTGGTTTTCCCTGAACTTGCCAGCCAAAACTTGGTAAAGAACTAGCAGCAACACGTTGTATTCTTTGCCATCCGTTTATAATATGTGCAGCAACTAAGAATTTTCCATTATCCGATGAATATGTAAGCTTAACGCCACTTTGATAAAACGGTGAATTGTCGGAAAGCATGCTGCGCGTCATATTCCAACAATCTTTTCCTATAGCACTTTCAAATCCAATATGAGATGCATAAATTCCTGCATCTAACCAAAGTTGTTTTTTCTTAGAAAGATTGATGCCTGCATTTGCTTCATAGATATTTTTCAATACACCAGGCTCGGCTGCAAGGTTTGCATTAGAATAGGTGCCAGCCATCAAGGCTACATTGGCACGCAATCTGGGTGCTGTATAATTTACTTTTATCAATGCAAGATTTACATTGAATTCGTTATGGCGATTATGACTGTAAATAAAAGATGGTCGATTGCCGCTTTTGGGATGGTTGATATCGAACAAATAGTACGTTTCAATGTAAGCACTTAACTCTACATTTCCTTTCCATGGTTCTGCTTTTATTTCTTTGATACTGTCATCAGTAGTTGTACTTGTAGTTATATTATTATTACGAAGTGAATCTAAAATTTCTTTTCGCAACTCATCCAAAATTGATTTACGTTCTTCTGGTGTTAGTATATTTTGGCTGAATATTTGAAGAGTACTTAAAACAACCAATAATATGGTAAGTATCTTTTTCATTTAAGTATTTTTATTTTGTTATTTAAGATTGTCTAAAGCAAGGTTTAGTTTTAAAACATTTAATTTTTCAGGACCAAACATTCCTAATACTGGTTTTTCTGTCTGGTTTTTAATTAATTGTTGAATTAACTCTTTAGAAATATTACGTGCTTTAGCAATGCGGTCTATCTGTACTTCTGCTGCTTCTAAAGATATATTCGGGTCCAATCCACTGCCACTTGCTGTTACAAGTTCTGACGGAATATCAGCTTTCTTTACGGTTGGATTATGCGCCATGAATGTATCAATTCTTGCTTGTACCTGTGCCAGATAATCAGGATTACTTGGGCCTTTGTTGCTGCCACATGAGCCGGCTGCATTATAGTTTACGGCTGATGGACGCGAATTAAAATACTTATCTTCTGTAAAGGACTGGCCCATATTTGCATAATAGGTTTTTCCATTTTGTGTAATGATTTCGCCTTTTCCGTGATTAGGCGCCAGTTGTGCAATTGCCCAAACAATACCTGTATATATTACACAAAAGAAAATTATGGTGACTACAGTAAGTCTTATTGCCGGAAAAATATGTGTTTTCATTTTTGTACGTTTAATGTTTATTAAATGAATAGAGATACTACTAAGTCGATTAATTTTATGCCGATAAATGGTATAATAACACCGCCTAAACCGTAAATAAATAAGTTTCTGCGTAACAAAGCAGATGCGCCGATTGGTTTGTAGGTAACGCCTTTCAGCGCCAATGGAATCAATGCTAAAATGATGATTGCATTGAAAATAACCGCTGAAAGTATAGCACTTTCCGGTGAATGCAAACGCATAATATTTAAACCTTGCAAAGTAGGAATAGATGCTATAAATAATGCAGGCACGATTGCAAAATATTTTGCAACATCATTGGCAATAGAAAATGTAGTTAAAGTTCCACGTGTCATCAAAAGTTGTTTTCCTATCTCTACAATTTCAATCAACTTGGTTGGATCATTATCTAAATCTACCATATTACCTGCTTCTTTAGCTGCTTGTGTGCCACTGTTCATTGCTACACCAACATCTGCCTGAGCTAATGCGGGTGCATCGTTTGTTCCGTCACCCATCATGGCAACCAGTTTACCATCTTGTTGTTCTTTTCTTATGTAGGTCATTTTGTCTTCAGGTTTCGCTTCTGCAATGAAGTCATCTACCCCAGCTTTTTCAGCAATAAATTTGGCAGTTAAAGGGTTATCGCCTGTTACCATTACCGTTTTAATTCCCATTTTTCGCAAGCGTTCAAAACGTTCCTGGATGCCTGGTTTTATGATATCCTGCAATTCGATTACGCCAATTACTTTTTCATTTTCAGATACTACTAAAGGTGTGCCTCCATTACTTGATATTTTTATGACTTGCTGACTAATTTCTTCTGGGAAAACATTACCGGCCTTTTCGGATAAATTTTTAATCGCATCAAATGCCCCTTTTCTTATACGTGTGTTTTCAAATTCAATTCCGGAACTTCTTGGTTTCTGCAGTAAACTTTATAAAGTGCTGTTGTTGATATTGAAACTGGACGGGTTGGATGCCCGCTAATTCTATAATGGATTTTCCTTCCGGTGTTTCATCGGCCATAGAACTCAATACCGTACATTTTATAAAATGCTTTTCATCCACTCCGTTTGCTGCATAAAAATTGGTTGCTTTTCTGTTTCCAATGGTAATGGTTCCTGTTTTATCTAACAACAACACATCAATATCGCCGGCTGTTTCTACTGCT
Source organism: Chitinophagales bacterium (assembly GCA_046329785.1). Taxonomy (GTDB): domain Bacteria; phylum Bacteroidota; class Bacteroidia; order Chitinophagales; family JADIYW01; genus JADJSS01. The sequence goes on along the minus strand of JAXLTZ010000022.1, from coordinate 18,359 downwards.
TTACCGGATTTGGTGATAACATTTGCACGCAAGGCTCTGTCCATGCCTGCAATGCCAATGGCAGAAAGCAAGCCGCCAATGGTAGTTGGTATTAAACAAACAAACAAGGCAATGAATGCTGCAATAGTAATTGGCGTTTTCGAATAGGTGCCGAATGGCTGTAGGGTTATACATACTATTATAAACACTAAAGTGAAGCCTGCCAATAAGATGGTTAATGCAATTTCATTCGGTGTTTTTTGTCGTGATGCACCTTCTACCAAAGCAATCATTTTGTCTAAGAAACTTTCACCCGGTTCGGTCGTTACTAAAACTTTTATTTTATCAGACAATACTTTTGTACCACCGGTTACACTACTTTTATCGCCACCGGCTTCTCTAATTACCGGTGCGCTTTCTCCTGTAATCGCGGATTCATCTATTGATGCCAAGCCTTCAATAATTTCACCATCGGTTGCTATTAAATCACCGGCTTCACAAACAAAAATATCGCCTTTTTTTAATTGAGAAGAATTAACCTTGGTTCCGTTTTCTAATGTTGCCGGTGTTTCTTCGCGCGTTTTTCGCAAGCTGTCTGCTTGTGCTTTTCCTCTAGCTTCTGCAATCGCTTCTGCGAAGTTGGCAAATAAAAGAGTAAACAAAAGAATCAGGAAGACGATGAAATTATACATAAAACTGCCTTGTGTTTTTTCACCTGCTAATATCCAGATGCAAACAATAAACATGACGAAGGTTCCGATTTCTACTGTAAACATTACAGGATTGCGAAACATGATTTTTGGATTCAATTTAATGAATGCATTTTTAATGGCTTGATTAACTAAGTCTTTTTGGAATAAAGATGTATTTTGAGATTTCATTTTATTGATTTTTATTTTAATGGTTCAAAGTGAAATATTCTGCAATTGGACCTAATGTCAATGCCGGGAAGAAAGCTAATGCTGCCAAAATAACGATCACAGCAAAAATCATTAATCCAAAAGTGACGGTGTCGGTTTTTAAAGTACCTGCACTTTCCGGAATAAATTTCTTATTCGCTAAGATACCTGCAATAGCAACCGGTCCGATTATTGGAAGATAACGTGACAGTATAAGTATGATTCCTGTTGTTATATTCCAAAATGGATTGTTATCGCCAAGTCCTTCAAAACCACTTCCGTTATTTGCCGAGGCAGATGTATATTCATATAACATTTCAGAAAAACCGTGATGTCCCGGATTATTGAGCCAGCCGCTTGCATTACCTGCAAACCACCAACCCATTGGTGTATCGTTAGCAGCAAAATATGCCGCGATTGCTGTTCCGGCTAAAATAAAAAATGGATGCAGCAATGCAATAATCATGGCTATTTTCATTTCTCTTGCTTCAATTTTTTTACCAAGAAATTCCGGTGTTCTTCCAACCATCAAACCACCGATAAAAACTGCTAAAATGATGAAGATGTAGAAATTAAGAATACCAACACCACAACCACCATAAAAAGTATTTGTCATCATAGCTAATAGTTGATTCATGCCTGAAAGAGGCATGGTGCTGTCATGCATTGCATTCACGGAACCGGTTGAGATTACAGTGGTAGCAATACTCCAAAAAGCAGATGCTGCGGCACCAAATCGAATTTCTTTGCCTTCCATAGCACCCGATGAGTTATCTATGCCCATTTTTATGATTGCCGGATTGCCGTTCATTTCTGTGACCATCGTTGGAATAGTTAACAGCAAAAATCCAATTGTCATTACACCAAAAATCATCCAGGATAGTTTTTTTCTGTTGAGATAAAAACCCAAAGCAAATATCATGGCAAATGGTATGATCAACTGGGCAATCATTTCAATACTATTGGTGAAGTAGTTTGGGTTTTCAAATGGATGTGAAGAGTTAACTCCAAAAAAACCTCCACCGTTTGTACCAAGATGTTTTATGGCAATAAAAGCTGCTGCAGGACCACGACTCACTTGTGTGGTGTCGCCTTGCAAAGACACCATTGTATCTTTTCCTTCAAAAGTCATTGGAGTGCCGTTAAAAGCTAATATAATTGCAACAATAAAAGAAAGTGGCAGTAAGATGCGTGTAGCAGATTTTAAAAAATAATCATAAAAATTACCTAACTTATCTGTAGTGCGTTCTTTTAATGCAACAATTAAAACGACGGCTGCGGCTATACCGGTTGCTGCTGATACAAACTGTAAAAACATTAAATAAAGTTGTGCTAAATAACTCAACCCTGTTTCGCCGGAATAGTGCTGCAAATTACAGTTTACTAAAAATGAGATCGATGTATTAAACGCTAAATCCGGTGTCATATTTGGATTACCATCCGGATTTAACGGCAACCAACCCTGACACATCAAGACAAACATGCCTACGAGAAACCAAACAAGATTGATGGTTAGCAGTGCTTGTAAATGTTGTTTCCAGTTCATTTCCTGAGTGCTGTCTATTCCACTCAATCGATAAAAGAGTTTTTCAATTGGATTAAAAATTGGATCTAGTATTGTTTTTTCATATGAAAAAACTTTTGCCATATATTTGCCAAAAGGAATTGCTAAAACAATGCTGATGACAAACATGGCAATGACGCCGAATATTTCTGTGTTCATAATTTAGAGTTTAAAGAGATATATTATTTTCCAAATCACCCATGAAAGAAAAGCGAAGGCAAATATCCATAACGATGCTATGGTGATAATGTCTTTGATTCTCTCTTTTAAGGAGGTTTGAGATTTCACTTATAATTAGAATTTTTCTGGTTTTAGTAATACATATATCATATATGCAAACACGAGTATAGAGATAATGAATAGTGCTATCATAGGTTAAATTTTTTCGAAGAATTGAATAGATTTATAAAAGATGCCAAAGCAAAGAATGGCGATGACTAAAAGTGAGATAGTAAACATAATTTTTAATTTTGGTTCGTTTACTGCTTTCCAATAAGTATACCTTATAAGTAAAAGCCAACTAATCAATAGATTATTAATTACTTACAAAATATTCGATAAACTATAACATAAAAAAACCTTCCATTTTGGAAGGCATACATTTTCATTTTGAAAAGGTTTAGCTGATTTTGTATTCTTCTATTTTGCGATACAATGTTGTTAAACCTATATTGAGCAAGCGTGCTGCTTCTGTTTTATTGCCGTTGGTGTAGTTTAATACTTTTTGAATATGCAGTTTTTCGATACTCGATAAATCGAAAGCTGAAACGGTTTTATTGGTTTGCTGCGTTATCATATCAAAAGGTAATGCCGCTTGCGTTAGTTCACTATTGTTTTCTGTTAATATGACACAACGTTCTATTACATTTTTCAATTCGCGAATATTGCCTTGCCAATTATGTTGCTTTAAAATCTCGACAAAATCAACAGAAAGCGGTTTGATTTTTTTATTGGTTTTTGCAGCAAAAACCTGGGTGAAGAAATTAGCCAAAAGTTCAATATCCGCTATTCTTTCGCGTAAAGCCGGCAACTGAATCTGGAAAACAGACAACCGGTAAAATAAATCGCTTCTAAAATGTCCGTTTTTTATATCGCTATTTAAATCTCTGTTGGTAGCTGCAATTACACGTACATTTACTTTTGACGATTTAATGTCACCGACTTTTATAAACTCACCCCCTTCTAATACACGCAATAATTTTGCTTGCAGCTCGATGTTCATTTCGCCAATTTCATCCAAAAAAATAGTTCCATTATGGGCTTCTTCAAATAATCCTTTTTTATCTTTTATCGCACCTGTAAATGAACCGGCTTTATGTCCGAACAATTCGCTTTCTAATAATTCTTTGCTGAATGTAGAACAATTTACAGCAACAAATGGCTTGTCTTTTCGCTTGCTTGCCTGGTGTATAGATTTCGCAAAGACTTCTTTTCCTGTACCTGTTTCACCCAATAGCAAAACGGTGGTATCAGTTGCTGCTACTTTTTTTGCTAAATCAACCGCCGCTACTATTGGTTTTGATTTTCCTAAAATATTATCGAATGAATAATTTTGTTCAACCTGTTTTTCTAATTGGTTGATTCTGTTGGTGAGGTTTACTTTTTCTATTGCACGATTCAGTAAGGGAATAATTTTATTATTGTCATCACCTTTAATTAAGTAATCAAATGCTCCATTTTTTATGGCCTGCACACCATCTGCAATATTGCCATAAGCAGTCATCAATATAATTTCAACAGCAGGATATAGTACTTTAATTTCTTTAACCAGGTCAACTCCATTACCATCCGGTAATTTCACATCGCACAAAACAACATCAATTTGATAGGTCTCCAATTTCTTTAAGCCGGCTTTGCAAGTACCTGCTTCAACTACTTCAAAACCTTCTAATCCTATTATCCTTGATAATAAACCTCTAAGTTTTTCTTCATCGTCAATAATTAAGACCATGGAATAAAATTACAAAGTTTAAACGATGAAAAAGCATCCGGTCTTTAGAAAAGTGATGTTGTTATTGAACAGCCACCACTATGATACCGCCCGATACAAAATATAGATTTGGTATGAAAAGAGAAAGTTGAGTAAAACTATTATGTAATCTCCGCCTTTGATAAACAGATTTTACTTATTTTTGGACATAATTTATTTTGATGTCTGAAACAAAAGACTACCATATTATAGAGAAGTTCCGGGAAATGGTGGAAAAGCGCTATGATTTTAATGAACTCAAGCTGCGTTTTGATTTGCCTCCTTCTATCACCGAAGAAGTGATTGATGAAATTGAAAATTATTTTTTAAGCACCATCTATCCTCCCGCACCGGAGCGAAAAGAACTCGAAGAAGCCTTCAAAGATTTAGCAGATTATGTAAAACAGCCCCGAAAAATGTGGAACCTCTTCGGCGATATGGCAAGAGCACTTTTCAAATTCGGGCGTCATTTTATGACGGCACTGAAAGCCGGTATGGATTCGCTGGATTCTTTTTTAGGTGCTAAAAATTTTGAAGCACAGATGGCGGAAATTGCCAATAAAAATGGTATTCTGCCGCCTATGAATGATGACGATTTTGAAGATACCATGTATCAGCTTCCCAGAGAAGACATAGAGAAATTCATTAAAGACGTTAAAAGCCTTTTCGGTGCCATGGTAAACACCACCTTGCTGGCAAAAACACTGGATATCTTAGATCATGTTATTCATACTATGGAAAACAAGCCAAATGTATTTCCTCAAAAAGAAATCGACGGTATAAAATTGGGAAAATCATTGTTGCAGAAAGGATACGATTTATTTTCCAAATACGATGAGGAGACCAAAAAGCATATTGTAGATTTTATTTATAAAAATGAAATGTGGTACATCGATTCCGTTTACAAGAAAAAAGAAGAAAAATAAAAACACCTTCCGCTATAATTAAGAAATCTTCACATTTGGTATTTCAGTATTTTCGTACTTTTGTTAGTTAGAGATGGCGCGTAAAACGATATATACAGATGATGCACCGGAGCCGATTGGTCCATATTCGCAAGCTGTATATATAAACGGTATGTTATTTGTATCCGGACAAATACCATTAGACCCGTTTTCAGGTGCTTTAATAAAAAACGGAATTGAAGAAGAAACGGAACAGGTAATGCAAAATTTAAAAGCTATTTTACATGCTTCTGAAATGGATTTTTCAAATGTGGTAAAATGTTCTATCTTTTTAACGGATATGCATGACTTTCCAAAAGTAAATGAAGTATACGGGAAATATTTTAAAACCAATCCGCCGGCACGCGAAACTGTAGAAGTAAGTGTGCTGCCTAAAAATGCGAATGTAGAAATATCGTGTATTGCTGTCAGATAACTAAAAAACTCTTTCAATCTTTAAAAACAAAATTATGTATAAAAAAGTAGCGTTGATTTTCCCCTGTTTTATGTTGATTGCCTATTTTTCTCAGGCTCAGACTCCTGACTATTGCAAAATGGCCAACGACAGCATGAAAGTACAGTTCGCCCGTGGTGAGTTGGGTTGTTTTGTTACTGCAAAAGGTATGGGAAATATAAACCATATAAAAATTTTTAAAACCCACTACGAAAAAACTATTGTAAAAACAGCTTCAAAAGATTCTATTTCTCAGCAAAAACTGGAGCAACTTCAAAAAAAATTAGCCGAGTCCGGAAAAACAGGAATAAACAAAGACACGAGTGGTAAAATAAAAAAGTTTATTGAGTCAAAAATTATAAATCCGCTGGATACCAGTACAGAGTTCAAGTTATGTTATAACAAAGCATTTCAGGCTAAACTGGATTCTGCCTTCAAATGTGATTTCTTCAGAAAATCTGATTCTATTTTAAAATCGTATGATAAACTGGGAAAAGGATACAAGAATGTAGAGTTTAAAGGTGGTCCTGTTGAATTGCAAAAATTTATGGACAAGAATATCATCTTGCCGAAAGATGCAAAATCAAACAGCGACAGCGACAAAGTAATACGCGTTTACTATCAGTTTTTTGTAGATGAAAAAGGAATGGTAAGTGAGCCGAAGCTAATAAAATCTAACTGTAAAGTTTGTGAAGAACCGGTGTTGGCTGCGATAAAAATATTACCGGCATTTATTCCGGCTACCGATGCGGGAAAACCTAAAAAAGTAAAATACATTTTCCCTTATACGAAAGCCGCTACTAAAGCAAAAGAATAAATACATTTGAACTGAAAATGTACAACTTTGAAAAACGACATCTTAATAAGATGTCGTTTTTTATTTACACAAATTCAGTTTTTTGATTTAACTTTCTGAAATGATGCAACCAACTTTTGCTGAACGATTCAGGCAAATCGTATTTTTTACTGTTTTACTGGCATTGGGCATTCTGATATTTATTCAGGTAAAATTTTTAGTGCCCGGATTTTTGGGTGCCGTCACTTTATACCTGCTGAACAGAAAATTTTTATTTCATCTTATTTATCAAAAAAAATGGAACAGATATATTGCTGTTTTTGTAATGATGCTCATAGATGCCGTCACGCTCTTAATTCCATTTGGAATGGCAACCGTTTTTGTGATTCCTAAATTGCAAAACTTCACCGACAATGCCAACGATTTATTTCAGGGAGTGAAAGCCATTATTGAACGTATTTCAACATCTACGGGAATAGAATTACTGAGTAAAGAAAACCTGAGTAATATTCCGAAAATTGTTTCTTCCTTTCTGCCGGATTTTTTAAGCACGGCAGCAAATGCCGCCATTAATATCAGCACCATGTTTTTTATTTTATTCTTTATGCTGAACAATGCCTCGAAAATTGAATCTACTATTTTAAAGTTTATCCCGTTGAAACCGGAAAATAAAAAACTGGTAGCTACAGAAACAAAAAATATTGTTATCTCTTACGCTATCGGAATTCCAGTACTGGCTATTGCTCAGGGATTTGCCGCTTATATTGGTTATGCTATTTTCGGAATTGACGATCCGATGCTCTGGGGATTTGTTACTTGTGTTTGTTCCGTAATTCCGTTTATAGGTTCCGGAATGATTTGGTTGCCGTTAGTGGTTTATCTATATGCAAGCGGAAACACTGCGGGAGCAATTGGTTTAGCTGCATATTGCGCCATCGTTGTATTAAACATAGACAATCTGTTGCGCCTGATTTTATTAAAAGCATTTGCAGATATACATCCGTTGATTACTTTATTTGGTGTAATAACAGGTCTAAAATTATTTGGATTTATTGGTTTGATTTTCGGACCGCTGTTGGTTTCTTATTTATTGCTGATGGTGAAAATTTATGTAAATGAATTTTCCGTCCACGCACAAAATGAAAGCGATTAACAATTTTTAATATTGATATATCGTATCCGGAATCGTTTTTGTATTAATTAAATGAAATGATAGAAAAACTCAAAAACGATAAAGAAATTGCGCATCATATTTTCAGCGGCTCTACCACTATGATTGGTGTTTGCATTACAGTAATTTCTCTGTTCAGAATCATGCAGATAAATAAACAAACACTGGTGGATGAAATATTGGGAGCAGATATACTGTTGTTTATTTTTTCCTGTTTTTTTTCATATTTATCGCTCCGCAATGCTGCATTAAAAAGCATTGAAAACATTGCGGATATAATTTTCTTTACCGGATTACTATTATTACTGGTAGTTGGTTTTATTATTGTTTTCACCACTTATTAAGCATGCAGGCTCTCTGCCAATAATTGATTTACTTCTTGGTGTTGTATCAGCAGCATGGAATGAGTGCCACCCTCCACTGCAATTGCGTTGCGTATATTTCTATAAGGAAACATTTCATCTTTCGTTCCGTGTATGTGTATAATATCTTTACGGTAATCTTCTTTCCCGTTCCATTTGATAATTGCATTCACACACCAGTATAAAAAATCGGGATTATTGTTTTTCGCCATACTCACAGCCAGCCGCCGCATGCCCGGAACTTTTAAAACTTCCCGTTTAAATAAACTGCCGAATTGTATAAACCCGATAAAACCTTTGCCCGGCAGCAGTTTGTGGGCGTTTGTATATTTCATGTGCGTTAAAATAAACGGCATCTCTTTTCTGCTTTTCACCGAAGAAATCAGCACTACTTTTTGCGGATCAATATGTTTTATTAATTCCATTACCATTATACCGCCCATGGAATTTCCAACGAGATTAAATGGTTGCGAGGTATCTATCAGCGGAATAAATTTTTTAACGTAGGTTTCCATAGTATCCTGCTTATCATGCTTTGGAAACGGCAGATATACCGCGTTCTCTACAGCAACCATCTGATGTTTAAAAATGCGCTCATCCGATGCTATACCACCGATAAAATAGGTTACAATTGTTGACACCTACGAATTTAAGTAAAAGAAAAGAGTCGTAAAATGAAGATATTGTTGTCAAATAGAAAACAACTTAGACTTTCACTTTTATTTCGATGTTTTAATAATATCGTTTATGATGGCAAGATGATGTTGAGTGTGAATTTGCAGAAATTGAATGGCTGGCTTTAAATTTAATTTTCCAAAATAAGGATGTTCAAAATACTGATTGCTGTCTAAGGTATTAAGCTCCTTAATGCTTTCTTTGGCTCGTTCTATTGCAGCTTTCAGACTGTCCGTATTGAAATCAGCTTTGGGTTGCACAACGTCCGGAGCCTGCGCTCTGCCCCTCGGTATTTTTTGGGTAGTTAAAATCATATATCTGCCGATATTGAATTTCCATACATATTCTTTCGGGTTTGATTTTTTTAATCGTTCTGTTATTAAGTTTACAGATAACAAACTATGTTCTATTTGCCATCCGACAGTAGATGCAGAAATAGCAGGGTTACTAAATGATGCATGAGGAATTTGGTTTTCAAGTTGTAAAACAAGTTGCGTTAATTTTTCCGTACCCATGTTGTTTGATTCAACTAAAATCAATAACATTCAAATGCTGAAATGGTTGTTATTTTCGGAAACAGGAAAATATGTGTAACAAAAAAATTACGAATACAACAATTGAAGATGTGCCCAGCGAATGTGGGAAAAAACAGTAACCGTTGTTTTAGAATTTTGATCTCTGTTGAAGATAAGTTCCGTATTATTTCCTTTGCCATCAATATAAACAGTCCAGGGGTTGGCAATACTTTCCGCAAGCTGCAACAGGCTGTAAATTAATTTTTCTTTTGTTCGTATTTCTGAAACGGGTACCAGATATTCCAGTTTAAAGGCATTCGGAAATTTAGCATATTTCTCCATTGACTGCGGTATTGTCTTTTCGGGAAACACATTTAATAATTGGTCTGTTATCAATCTTGCTTGCTTTTCACTTTTTATCTCATCAATAATAAAGGTGATTCCTATACTTTTTATCATAACAGAAAATTACTTTTTTTTCTGGAATTATTCTAAAATACTCATTTTTAAACAGTAAAAATAAGCATGTCACAATTTGTGGTTGTGTTTCCTTTCATATGAACGGCTTTCGCTGCATCTTTACATTATCAAACAGCGAAAGGCTGGAAACATAGAAACCCAACCCTAAAGTGTAGAAACCTAAAAACACCCCAAAGAACGACACAAAAACCCAACCTACAGTTTAGAAACACAAAACCCAGAGAGCAGCAACCGCTGCTCTTTTTTTATTTCCAAAACAAGGATACTTGCTCTCTTTATTCAGAATAAGCTAATTTCTGTTTCTTAACCCAAATCAATGAGATTGGCAGATAAGGCCTATAATTTTGTATCCGGATATAATTCTTAAACAAAATAAAAATATGAAAATGAAAGCAGCAGTTTATACGCAATATGGAGCACCGGAAGTACTTCAAATAAAGGAAGTAGCTAAACCAACACCAAACGCAAATGAAGTACTTATACGAATAAACGCCACTGCGGTAAACTCAGGTGACTGGCGATTGCGAAAAGCCGACCCGTTTGCAGTCCGGTTCTTCTTTGGTTTACTGAAACCTAAAACTACGATTCTCGGTAGTGTTTTTTCCGGAGAAGTGGAAAGTGTCGGCTCGGCTGTAAAACAGTATAAAGCAGGTGATCTCGTTTTTGGTCATACCGATATGATTTTGGGTGCTTATGCTGCCTACAAATGTATGCCGGAAGGAGGCTCTCTGGCAATAAAACCCGCGAGTATGACGCACGCGGAAGCCGCCGTTATTCCGTTTGGTGCTGTAACGGCCTTGCATTTTCTAAAAAAAGCTAACATTCAAGCCGGACAAAAAATACTGGTGTTAGGTGCTTCCGGTGCAGTAGGCAGCGCTGTGGTTCAATTGGCAAAATCTTATGGTGCAATCGTAACAGGCGTGTGCAGCACAGCGAATACAGCGCTGGTGAAATCCATTGGTGCAGATGCTGTGCTAGATTATACGAAAGAAGATTTTACACAAAATGCTGAAGTGTACGATGTGATTTTTGATACCGTGAATACAATAAATATTTCCCGTGCTTTACCATCACTGAGTAAAAACGGTGTGTTGATTTTAAGTGCCGCAGGAATGCCGGAAATGCTGCACGGTTTATGGATTTCTATGACGAGTAAGAGAAAAGTAATGAGCGGTGTAATTAGTCATACCAAAGCAGACATCGTATTTTTAAAGGAGTTGATAGAAGCCGGAAAATATAAAGCGGTCATTGACAGAAGCTATCCGCTGGAGCAAATTGCCGAAGCACATGCTTATGTTGAAAAAGGACATAAGAAAGGAAATGTTGCGATAGAAGTATAAGTAAGTATAAGTTTTATGCTCATTCATTTTAAAATTGCACATAATAAAACATAAAAGCTGAATTAAGTACAATGAAAGAAGCGTGGGATGGCAAAACGCGTAGCTAAGCGTAGATATGCGGCGTGGGACGATCGTTTTGCCTTGTCTTTTTTGGTTACTTTTTCCTTTCTGCCGACAGGCAGGTTGACTAAGAAAAAAAGTGACAAAGGTTAATTCTAATATTCAAATGTTACAAAAAGCAACCCTAAATTAAACAAACAATAGGTTAACGCTACTTCTTAAACAGTCTTTTTCTGATTCTGCTCAGTGATTCCGGTTTTACCCCAATATAACTCGCGATTTGATACTGCGGTATTTTTTGAAATAAGTCCGGGCGCGATGCTAATAGTTTTACATAACGCTGCTCCGCCGTATCCGTTGTGTACGTCGACATCTGTTCTTGTTGTGCTGCAAACACACTTTCCATTACTTTTCTGGAAACCGTTTCAAATTTTGGAAATCGTTTATACAGGCTTTCTTCCTTTTCCCGGTTACCGACCACCAGTGTGCTGTCCATACAGCAATCGAGGTAATGATTGGAAGGATGGTGCTGACTAAAACTATGCATAGAAATTACCCATTGCTCTTCGGTGAAGAAGTTATTGGTTTTTTCTTCACCATCCACCAAATAATATTGTCTTACACAGCCTTCTAATACAAAATACGCTTCCGCAGAAACCTGTCCTTCTTTTAACAATACCGTTCCTTTCTTATAGTTTTTTATCGTCATGGTTTCCACAATCGCTTCAATTTCTTCGGTGGAAAGCGGCATTATTTTTTGAAAATAATTCAGAAGCTTGTCGTTCATTGGTTTTTTGAATTTGTTTAGGCGGTGCTGAAAGATTTTGCTTACTTAAATCTATGATTAATTATTTTAAAATAGTAACTGCTTAAAATTTGGAAAATGATGTAATGCATCTGTATAAAGCAGGAAAACAAAAATTCAACAAATAAAAAATGATTTTAAAAAATGCTTCCGGATATATGGTGCGAATTCAAAATACTGAATAAATTATTTATCCAATTTTTTCTTGTCTTTTGCTGGTGGTAAAAAGTTTTCTTTTGTAATTACTTTTTTGCCTGTTTTTTGCTCTAAAGCCAATCTTGCATCTTTCGCAATTTTGCCTCCTTTTTTACCGGCTATCGCATTCTGCTTAATATCTTTTGCCTTTTCTGTTTCAGCTATTTGTCGGGTGGAAAGTTCTGCCAGCGCAGTAAAAATCAATTCCGCTTCGCTCATGTGATCTCTTAGGTTCTGTGATTTCAATCCTTTTAAATCTTTGTGTTTCTTCACCGTTAAGCCTGTCCACTCCTGATGAATAATATTAGTCAGGAATGCAAATTCATCCGATTTTTCAACACCACTTTCCTTCCAGTAATCAGTCAATTTATTTCTGGTTTCCTGACCCGTCATTCTTTGTTGAATCCACTTTTCGCTTCTTCCGAGATTTTGCCAATTTTCCCTTGCTCTGTCTAAGCTCATTTCAGGATCTTGAATTTCCTGCATACGCTCATATCCAACTTTTGCCAGCCATTGTTTGAAGGGTTCCGCTTTAGGTGATGGAACGGATTGAATAAGTCTTAATAACTGCTTTGTATCTGCCACATCAGTCATCCTCATTTTACCATCCGGAGCCTCCATTTTCAAAGCGTTACAATTTGTAACGGTTTCATTACCCTCTGCCAAAAGACGTTTCTTCATTACTCGCCAATACACTTGTGGATTTTCGCTCTCTGTTAAAATGGCAATTACGTCAACAATAGCAAAATACCATTTCTCATTTTCCTCATCCCAATGGGTGCGCACTTTTTTACTTTCAAATAATTTAATATCGCTCATGCTTTTCAAATTAGAGTAATAAACCTAAAATTAAAGGTTTGAAATTTATCCATGCAAACTATTTAATTTTCCAACATCCTTTAAAGTGGATGTTTATTTTCTTGTAAAAAGAAATGGAATTAAAGATAATTATTTTCAGAAACTTTGTGATGAATGGCTGACGGGCAATGCTTACTAACGCTGAAGATATGCTAAGCTAAAGTCTTGTCAGAAAGAATGTATTAAAAAGTAGTTTTGTTCTTCATTAATTCAGCTAATGTTGTGATAAAAGGAAATGCGGATGCAATTCCTTTTTTATAGTTTTTCAGTTTTTTAAAATTCCATTTTGCATTTTCAAATTCTGGTTCTGCAACCTTTTCTATTTCAATTACAAGATAATATTCCTGCATTTCATCATTAGATTTAGGATATCCTTTTCTAGACATGTCATCCTTAGAATAAACTTTAGGACCGCTACTAATAATCTTCCATAGTTCTCCAGAGCTTATTTCGCCAACGGTGTGTAATAATAAATATTTTGAACCGACTGTTTCTTTGTCCAGAATAAGCGACCCCTTTCCAGAACCCATTCTGAAATTATAAAGTCCGCTCCGTTTAATCCATTCGTATTGTTCAGGAGAATTATAGTAACCTACCAGAATATTTGTTTCATCTGGTATTAAATCCCTGTTGGCTCCATAATTTTCAGGTATTGGTTCTTTTATGATATTTTCTGTGTTTGGTGGATTTTTATAAATATCGTATGCCCTGAATGCAATCTTTTCCCGTTGTGATGTTCTGATCATAAAATGTTGAACTACTTCAAGTAAAAATGCTTTAAGTTCTTCTGTTCCACTATTTGTTTTAGAAGGTCGAATTGAAAATGCACCAAGCCCGGGAATAATTTCATGAAAACCAGTTGACGTATATCTTTTATCAGTACCTGGATATAATATATAAGCACCTCCTGTTCTTCTTATGGCATCCTTATAAGCATGCATTTTTAAAAGGTCTTCTCTTTTGTATGTACCTTTTCTCAGTTCCTCTTTTTCATCACTTAACTCTTTCTGAATTTCTTCTTCCGTTTGTGAAATATTTTCAGTTGTTCCGAAAATATCATCCATGTTTTTCACTTTATATTTAGCATCAAAATGTACATGAACTATTAATTCTTCTATTTCTGCTTCTGATTGTTCTATGCCATATGGCCAAATTGATAGGGTGTAATCAGGTCGCATATTTTTCGTCCAACTGCCTGCATGAGGATATTCTTTTTTTCCCGTAAATGCTCTGTTATAGCTAAATAAAATATTTAATTTTCTTGATCCTCCTTCATAAATACCTTGTACAGGAAAATGCTTTCCTTGTTTCAGTTGCATTTCCAGATTATTGTCGGTTTTTACAATTAAATCTGAAATATTTCGAGAATCAATTTTAAAAATATCTTTCAGTATATCTAAAAGTTTAAAAAACAACCAGTACTCATAAAGAACTGCCACATCTTTTTTATTACCGCTGTAAACATCATCTCCACCTTTCCAGATTATTTTTGCAGCAAGGTCAAACATCAACCAAACTCTTAGAATTTCTCTGTAGCCTTCTTTTCGTTGGAGTACAGGACTGTTTAATGGCAGTGTTGTTGGAGTAGATATTTCCTTAAATACAGAATGATTTAATTGTTGCTCGAGTTTATCTTCAAGAAGTGCCGCCTCTTGTTTTACTCGTTCGCTGTTTCTGACTTTTGTTTTAAAATCACTGCAAAAAGACTGGAAAGATACCAGTGCATGTTTTACAAATCGATTTTCAGGTGTGTCAACTGTTTCTGTTTTATGGCTGGCATTTATTTTTGCTGGTATAGAATGAACTATCGTTTTTAGAGGATGTTCTGATGGTAAATCAATTCTATTGGTAGTTGTAGCAATTTGTCGGATAGTTGAGCTATGAAACCTTCTGACACTTCTGATGTCTTTAATTATTTCTGTTTCTCGCCATCTGGTTACAGGGGAAGTTAACACTTTATGTACAGCATCATTAAATTCTGTTGAATCCAGTATTGATTTTATAAATGCAAAACGTTGGTATAACGTCGCTGCATCCGCATTAAAATCAACTTCTAACTTTTGAGATACAGGGGAACTGTGTTGTAACAATAAATCTGTGCACTTTTCTGTGATTTCTTCCAACATGTACCGGTAATCTTCCCGATAACTTGTCTTTACTGACTGCACTTCCAGTTTTACTTCACCACACTTTTCCTGTGTTGCTGTTTTCAGAACATCAATACTTAGGGTACCTACATAAATATTGGGTGCTATTCTTCCGGAAGATTTATTGATATTAGACTGAGAAACTATTTCTGATGTACAAATTGAATAACCTTCTGATATCTTGTATTCGTAAAAATGACCCTCCTTTATTTGAAATTGTGCTTCACCGTTTTCTGCTGCGTCTTCTTTTACAATAATTGTCTCTCCTGAATTTTCTCCATAGAGAATTAATTCGATCTTCTCAAAAGAAGTATAAACCGGTATGACTAATTTATTTACAGCCATAAAAACTATGCTTCTGCATAACTAGTAAATCCATTGCTTAGTAAGTTCTGATACATACGTTGAATTTTTTCAAAAGATATCGGGTATTTTACTTTTTGTTTTTCTTCTTCTGTCATTTCAGTTTTAAAAAGCAGTGTTTCAATTTCACCTGGATCAATCAGGCAAAGTGTACCCAGTGTTTTTAGCACAGGTTCTAATTTTCGTCTGGAACCATGTACTTTGGGTAATAATTTTTGCATAATGGCTGCATCTGCAATTTCATTGGGATTCCAGTCAACCTCCAGTTTTCTTATTACGGCAGCAAAACGTAAAATTTCTGATGCGGTACGATAACCAAATTCAGCGCCTGTCTTTTTGAGTTCAGAGAAAAATTGTAACAAAATCTTGTTTAAGCCTTCCGAATTTTCGGATTGAAGGTTTGTTTCCTTGGCAATAGAAACAAAACTCTGTGCCATTCTGCTTCCTTCTGCTTCCAGGTTTTCCAGCTTAATCTCTGAATTATTATCCAGATATTCATTCATCTCATCGTAGGTAACCCTGAATTCAATTACGTTTGCCCTATCCAGTACCTTCGGACTAAACATATAGGTTGTTTCGTCAATATTCACAGTGCCAATGATGAATAAATTCTTTGGGAAACCAATTTGTGCTGGCACACCATTCCATTCTTCCGAACCCGAGTGTAATGAAATTTTATCTTTTGATTCCATCACACTCAGAAAATCGGCAAAATAGCGTTCTACGTGACTCAGATTCATTTCATCCAGAATCAGAAAGTAGGGCTTGTCTTTATTTTTATTGGCATTAATAATAAGATTCAGCACCTTGTTGTCCGGTTTCGCATAATCGTTTGGCTTAAGCGCATTAGGAAAACCAAGCAATGGCTCGCGGTTGGTCCAATCTGCTCCAACAGGAACAATACAATACTGACTGTCATCTTCGCAGATCCATTTTGCAAAAGCTTGCGCCAGTTTTGTTTTACCAGAACCCGAAAGACCAGTTAAAATAACAAAGGGTTTAGTAAGGAGAGAAGCAGTAAAACGAATACCCATTTCTTTACTTAATTTAATATTTGCATCTATAATTGATGAAACAAATAATTCGTAATTAAAATTTACAGGAGAATGTTTTTGCTTAGTTTCAATCTTTTCTCTAGGTAATAAACTAAGGTAAAAGTCCTTTAAATTATATAATGTCTCATTTATAATATCTTCAATGTTTTCAGGAATACTTTCTTTTGGATACTCCTTAATAAGTAGGCTATTTCTAGACCAATTACTAATAATATCATTTTCAGTATTTATAATAATTCTCTCTTCTTTTCCAAAAAGCGTTTCTGGTCTAGCTGAAACTTCAATATTTGAAGAGTTATAAAATAATAGTTCTTTATCTTGGTTAAGGGTTTTTTTAAGAATTTTTAAATTATTTGAATCTATAGCTGATTGAACAAGTAAATTTTGATTTTCAACATGATGTCCATAGCAAAAACCAAATTTAATGCCGTATCTATTAACTAATATATACAATTGTGGAGAATAGCTAGCTGGAATTTGTTCATGGTCAAAATTATAATATAAACAAGCCCAAGTGTAATTGTAAATTGTTCTGCCCCAATATCCAAAATTCTTATATTCAATCTTTGGGCTAAAATCCTTTAAATTGTTTTCATAAAATCTCTTCAATATATTTTGCAAAATAAGATTTGGGCTGTCATTGTGCTTATTTTTAAATTGATCTAAAAATGGTTTAAATTTATCACTATATGTTGTAGAAGTAATTTCTCCATTTGCTCTTCCTTCTACCATCCTATTACATATTTCTATTATGTCGTGAATAACTTTTCTAGTAACTTGCATTTGTTTTGGTTTAATAATAAAATCATTATCTTCAAGTAATTTGAAGCAATCAGTTTCCAATCCTCCTGTAAAACTATTTCTATCCAATTCTTTGCCGTTTGCAAAAATGTTTGCGTACGAAACTATAAGTTTAGGAGGGTATTTTTTATTGTTATAAATAACATCATAAAATTTAGATGTAGCATAACCTGGGATTCCTTCCGCATCTATTTTTTCAATAGCTTTAAGTAGATGTTCTTTCGTTATATTTGATGGAATTGACATAGTAATAAAATGATTGAGTTCTAATATAAAATATTAAAACGAGTATATCAATTTAAAAATTAACTAATTTGGTGCTAATTATTTTTTTAATTTCTTCACCTGGTTGTAATCATAAATGCAAATTAAATATTTTTCGTTTTCTCGAAGTCCTCTTGAATGTTCACAGCTAGTACAATCAGCAGTTACGTTAGCATAGTAAATACCTTTGTATTCTCTCTTTTTTAATGGGCAATCTTCTATTTGTTTATGCGTAATTTTTTCGTTTATTGTTCGATGTGTAACTAGTCTGTAATAATTTTTGTACCAATCTTCACGTTTCTCTTTTTCTTTCTCTTTATAATCTCTTAAGTTTTTTTGATTGATATCTTTTATAATATTACTCTTAATTTTTGATAATTTATATTGAGCATATTCATTATGTAGCCATGCTTTATTGTCAGTTTTTTCTATAATTAATGTCTCTAGTATTTTAGGATTAAAATCGTTTTCAATTTTACTTAAATCTATTTCAAGAGCAGAAATTTTAGATTCTTTGATCTGTTCAATTTTTTCTCTTCCAACAAAATGTGTGACAGCAATTTCAATAATTAGCTTTTTATTATTAGAAAATATAACAACATCAGGAATGTATTTATGTAATTTCTTTTCAAGAATCACATTATCAATATTTACATAAAAATC